>NZ_CP134223.1:3088888-3706666 GCF_031599675.1 Paenibacillus pedocola
TTGCGCCATGTCCAGGAGCAGGTGGATGGTGCAGGGGCGGAGCGCAGCGGCTTTGAAAGTGAAGTCAAAGCACTGGAAGAAAGCCGGGTCCAGGCAGTCAAGGAGCTTGCGCGTCTGGAGCAGGAAGAGAAGGATGCCCATGAGGCGATCCGCAATGCTGAATCAGAGCGTAAAGCGAGCGAATCCGCCAAGGAAGAGCTTCAAGGTAAACTGACCGGGATGAAGGTAACGGAGGGCAAGCTGGATCAGGAGATTTTCTCACTGGAAGAACAGCTGCGCCGTATGAGACAGGATGCCGGATCGCAGGAGAAAGAGCTGCGCCAGAGCCGCAGCCTGCTCATGACGATTGAACAGGATCTGGAAGAGAATGCGCGGGAAGCTGTGAAGCAGAAGGAGAACCTCAATACTTACCGGCTCAAAAAAGATGAAACAGCGGCAGCGCTGGATTTGGCACGGGCTGACCGCACGGCTCTGACACGCAAGCTTGAGCTGGCCGAAGGGGAAACCAAAGACCAGCGCCAGGCCCTTAAGTCTGTAGAGGACAAGCTCCGTACAACTGAAGTGTCTGTTGGACGGCTGGATGTCGAACTGGATAATATCCTGCGCAAGCTAAGCGATGACTATGAGCTGAGCTATGAGCTGGCGAAGCAGCGTTATCCTGTTCCCGAGGATGTGCCGGCAGCCCAGGCCGAGGTGCAGCGGCTCAAACGCAGCATCTCCGCCCTGGGTGAAGTTAGCTTGGGGGCTATAGAGGAATACCAGCGTGTTCATGAGCGTTACACCTTCCTCAGCGGACAGAAGGATGATCTGGTAGAAGCTAAGACAACACTCTACCATGTGATTCATGAGATGGAAGAAGAGATGTCCAAACGCTTCAAACAGACCTTCGATGCGATCCGTCGGGAATTCGGGACGGTATTCTCGAAGCTGTTCGGCGGCGGCCGCGCGGATTTGCAGCTATTAGATCCGGAGCATATGCTTGAGACAGGCATTGATATCGTGGCCCAGCCTCCCGGCAAAAAACTGCAAAATCTGCAGCTGCTGTCCGGCGGCGAGCGCGCTTTGACTGCGATGGCACTGCTGTTTGCTATTTTACAGGTGAAGCCGGTTCCGTTCTGCGTACTGGATGAGGTTGAAGCTGCGCTTGATGAAGCAAACGTAGTCCGGTTCGCCCAGTATTTGCGGGAGTTCTCTGAGCAGACGCAATTCATCGTGGTTACCCACCGCAAGGGTACGATGGAGGAAGCGGATGTGCTTTATGGTGTGACAATGGAGGAAGGCGGCGTGTCTAAGCTCGTCTCCGTGAAGCTGGAGGATGAAGAAGCGGAAATTGCTTAATAAGAAGCGAGTTTTATTGTGAATGAATTCGAAGAAGGAACGCTCCATAAAATTTTTAGGAGGAACCATATGAGCTTTTTTAAAAAATTGAAAGAAAGCATTTCCGGTAAAACGGAAAGTGTGACCAAAAGCTTCCGCGACGGACTGGAGAAGACCCGCAAGGGCTTCGTCGAGAAGGTCTCAGATCTGATCATCCGCCGCAAAAAGATAGATGAAGAGTTTTACGAGGAACTGGAAGAAATTCTGATCGGTGCAGACGTAGGCGTAAACACGGTAATGACGCTCGTAGAAGAGCTGCGAACCGAAGTGAAGCAGAAGCGAATTGAGGATGCAGCGGAGCTGCAGCCGATTCTCTCCCGCAAGCTGATGGAGCTGCTGCGCGGTGATGACGACAATAGCCTGAAGGAGAATCCTGACGGTATCACCGTTATTTTGTTTGTTGGAGTCAACGGTGTCGGAAAGACTACGACAATCGGCAAGCTGGCGCACCGCTACAAACAAGAAGGTAAAAAGGTTCTCCTGGCTGCAGGTGATACGTTCCGTGCCGGAGCGATTGAGCAGCTGGAAGTCTGGGGTCAGCGGGCTGGCGTAGATGTTATTAAACAGCAGGCGGGGTCCGACCCGGCTGCGGTGATGTTCGATGCCGTACAGGCAGCGAAGCAGCGGAACGTGGATGTGCTGATCTGCGATACAGCAGGCAGACTGCAGAATAAGAGCAATCTGATGGAAGAGCTGAACAAGATTTTCCGGGTCATTCAGCGTGAAATTCCGAGTGCACCGCATGAGGTGCTGATGGTGCTGGATGCAACCACCGGGCAGAATGCTTTGAGCCAGGCCAAGCTATTTGGTGAAAAAAGCGGTGTAACCGGACTCGTGCTTACCAAACTGGATGGCACCGCCAAAGGCGGTATTGTCGTAGCCATCCGCCAGGAAATGAATTTGCCGGTGAAGCTTGTCGGGCTCGGTGAAAAGATGGACGATTTGCAGACCTTTGATTCCAGCCAATTCGTGCATGCCTTATTTGCAGGGATGATCAGCGAGGAAGAGCAGGCTGAAGACCAGGAGTAAACAGACTCTCCCCCATATACGATTATCGATAAGACAACAGGATTTAGCATAACCAGCTCCAGAACGAACATCAAAAGGCCCGTTTCCAGTTTTAACTGGAGATCGGGCCTTTTTTACGTTTGAAGGGACAGCCGCGAATGCGTCTTTTTAGTAGAAGAAAAAACGATTCAGGCAATTGAACAATAAACACATAAAAAATACAACATATGAAAAATTCATAATAGTACTGCTTGTCAACGCTCCTGCATACAATTCTATGTATAATTCACATCTCAGCTCCCTCTAAATAACCATGTGAGAAAGGAAGCGATTCCATTTATGAGGGATGGTTCATAAACTCCATATTGCTGTTATATATATTGACATAAAGATTAGCATTTACGTATTATTAAAGTAGTATTTTATATTTTCGAGTAAAATCCTTAAAATATAAGGATTCTTGTCAACAAACTTCACACATTTTGATGATCCGAAAGGAGTCGGGCTCATGTCCAAATTAGATCCTTTGCCCGGTATTTCCCCGTATCCGCTGCAGCATTTTTTTGATGAAATGTTTGCCGATGAACGGAGTATCCGGCCGCATTACAAACATGTGGGCCGCATGTTTTCCGGAATGAGCCCCGAAGAGCTGCAAGGCAAGCAAAGACTGATGCAGCGCCGGATGATGGAAGAGGGAATTACCTTTACACTGTACAACCCGGCTCAGGATCAACCGATGGAGCGTACGATTCCTTTCGATATGATTCCGCGGATTATTCCAAAGGGCGAATGGGAAAGACTTGAGGCTGGAATTGTCCAGCGGATTACGGCTCTTAATTTATTCATACATGATATTTACCATGAGCAGTACATTGTTAAGGATGGAATTGTACCGCGGCGAATGATTATCTCCAATGTGTATTTCCGTCCGGAAATGGCGGGACTGAGAGTCCCGGGCGGCGCATATGTCACCACTTCCGGCATTGATCTGATCCGCCATCATGACGGTGAATATTACGTGCTTGAAGACAATCTGCGAACTCCTTCAGGCTTCTCCTACCTATTTAAAGGCAGATCACTTATGAATCAGCTGTTCCCGGAATTGTCTTTTGCCAGTTCGATTAGAGATGTGGATCACAGCTTGAACCGATTCCTGTCTGTGCTGCGCAGCCTGTCCCCGTCGCGGACAAAAGATCCGGTAATTGCGCTCTTGACACCCGGGGAATATAACTCAGCTTACTATGAACATGCTTATCTGGCTCAGCAAATGGGCATTCATCTGGTAGAAGGACGCGATCTGGTAGCACAGGATCACAAGATTTATTTAAAGGAAATGAACGGCTTGCGCCGGGTGGATGTGCTATACCGCCGTTTGGATGATGATTTTATCGATCCTCTGGCCTTTCAGCCCAGCTCACTTCTGGGTGTCGCCGGTCTCATGAATGCGTACCGGGCAGGCAACATCGCCATCGCTAACGCTCCGGGAACGGGAGTCGCCGATGACAAAGCCATGTACGTCTTTGTTCCGGATATGATCCGTTATTACCTTAACGAGGAGCCGATTTTGGGCAACGTGCCCACCTATCTGCTGTCCCGGCCGCAGGAACGCCAGTACGTACTCGATAATCTGTCCGAGATGGTGGTCAAGGAAACCTCGTTGTCCGGCGGATACGGTATGTTGATCGGAAGTGAGGCTACAAAGGAAGAACTGGTAGACTTCCGGCTGAAAATTCTGGCTGATCCGGCCCGATATATCGCGCAGCCGATTATGTCATTATCCAGAGCACCTGTACTGTCCGGCGCAACGATGGCACCGCGTCATATCGATCTGAGGGCATTTGTGCTGATGGGGGCAGACCGTAAGCCTCATGTGATTCCAGGCGGACTGACCCGGGTAGCCATGAAAGAAGGCTCGCTGGTCGTCAACTCTTCCCAAGGCGGCGGGGTCAAGGACACCTGGGTTATGGCATAGGGCCGGAGAATAAGCTTATGAATGAACAAATTGCGGCATCAATATGGGTTAGGTGGAGGAGTGGTAACGATGCTGAATCGCAATGCGGAAGCTTTGTTTTGGATTGGACGGTATATTGAACGGGCGGAGAATCATGCGCGGCTAATCGATGTTCATTATCACATTCAGCAGGAAGAGGATTTTCAGGCGGAGGGACATAAATGGTCACGGCTGATCGATGCCCTCGGTGTCAGAAATGAATACCTGCAGCAATTCGAGAGCTTTGCTGAACAAGATGTATTGTCCTTTATCACGCTGGACCTCGGCAATGCTAATTCCTTATTTTCTTGCGTGCATCAAGCACGGAATAATCTGCGCACGCTGCGCCAGCATCTGCCCAGCGAGCTCTGGGATATTGCCAATGGCTTCAATCTCTGGCTTGGGGAACAGTCGGTGGCGGATATCATGAGCGGGCCGCATCAGTTCTACCAGCAAATCAAGGAGCGCACGGCAATGTTCCTGGGGGCAGAGCAGTCAGTGATGCTGAGAGGCAACGAATGGCATTTTATTGAAAGCGGGCGGTTCCTCGAACGGGCCGAGAATACGACGCGGATTCTGCAGGCCGTTACCGTATCCTGCAAATCGAAGGAGATCAACTCTATATACACCCAGCTGCAGGCAGTGTTGAAATCCGTGAGCGGCTACCAGGCTTTCCGGCGTTATTATGCGGATGATATGTCACCGGAATGCATTCTGGAGTTCCTGATTGTAAATGCCTATTTCCCGCGTTCGATCCGCTTCTCATTCCATAAGCTGGAGGAGCATTTAGCCAAACTTGAGCTGGATACCTCCGAGAAAGGTTCGGGACATGAGAAGGTAATCCGCCAAGCCGGTAAAATCAAAGCCGATCTCGATTATATGGAAAAAGAAGAAATGTCCGGCGATCTCGTCGATGATGTACTGAATTCACTGAAGATATCCTGCCAAAGATTAGGGAAAACGATGGAGGGCGCTTTTTTTCGGCGTGAAGGAGTACGTGTATGAAAATACAGATCAACCATACGACAACCTACACATATCCCGAACCGGTTACGGACAGTGTCAATGAAGTCAGGCTGACCCCGCGCACAAACTACCGGCAGTCCTGTTATCATCACGAGGTAGAGGTAACTCCAGCCGCTAACCTGCTGACCTATGAGGATTTTTTCGGTAACCGGGTGCATGCCTATTCCGTCAATAAGCCGCATACGGAAATGATTATTCATACCAAGGCGACCGTTGTTACGCTTGATAAAGCCCAGGGTGCAGATCTGCCGCATCTTCCGCTGGAAGAACAGGTCAGGCTGCTGAATGATGAGAAGTTCCAGAACCGGTATATTGAGTTCATTTTACCGACACGCTATACGGAAGTGACGCCTGAACTGGTTGAGTTTGCTTCACAGCATCCTTTTGACGAAGCGGACGATATGTATGAATGGACCAAGAAGCTATCCTCAACGATCTATGAACAGTTTACTTATGATCCCGAGGCTACGAGTGTAAATACCACGGTAAAAAAGGCACTAAAGCTTAAACGCGGTGTCTGTCAGGATTATGCCCATTTGATGATTGCGGTCTGCCGCAGTGTCGGCTTGCCTTCCAGATACGTCAGCGGGTACCATTTTGTCGGTGACCTGCAGGGCGGAAATGCGGATTTCGAGCAGGCCTCGCATGCCTGGGTAGAGACTCATATTCCCGGTACGGGATGGCTGGGCTTTGATCCGACGAATAACGTGGAAGTGAACTGGCGGTACATTAAGCTCGGGCATGGCCGGGATTACAAGGATATCGTGCCGGTAAAAGGCGTATACCGTGGTGTATCCGGGACATTGACGGTCAAAGTGGATGTTCGCAAACTGGAGAATTAGATGGGTTAGTACAAAATAGAATGAGACAGCGCGTGCCCGAATTTATTGGTGCGCGCTGTTTGTGTTGAATCAGGGATAGCTGCAACTCCCAAACAGATTATGCGTTATACTTATGGGATATAATGGATTATTTGTTGCGGGAGGAATATCTGTGATCATTAAAGGAAAACGCATGGTAATAACACTCATCTTCACAGTGGCTCTAATAGCAGCTATAGCGCTAATATTAATAAACAACTTCGCTGAGAGTTCTGCCACAGGTGAACCTGAAATTATTGCCGTAACCAGTCATCCGGATTATGCAGTAAGCGGTGATCTGAGCGGTCTTGTGGGTTTTGCGGATTATATTGTAACCGGACACTACGAAGAATTCATCGACAACTGGGATATGGGTGAAAAATATATCAGTGATGTCTATCAATTTGTTATTGATAAAGTAAACTATGGTGATGTAAGCGGGCAAATAGAGGTTGCGATACCTCATTATCAACAGCTAAGCACGGTTGTGGAAGGTCAGCAATATGAGGCTAAGATTGATCTGCCCAATTATACACAACCTGAAAAAGGGCGAAAATATATTTTGTTTCTAAAAAAAGTTGAGCCGAAGAATATTTTCACTCCAGCTTCTGTACCATTTCAAATTGAAATTGATCAAACCAATAAAGGTACACTAAAATTCAATAGCAATAAAAATACGGAGAAGGAAGTACTGACTGAGAGCAGAAAAGAAAAGATAGTATTTTCAATCGAAGGCGTTGATATTGAAGCCATTGATACGATTACAGGTAAAACATTAAAGGATCTGGAATCACAAATCACTAATGCTGTCCGTTTAAAAAAATGATAAAAAAATAATAGTCTCATTTTGTGCAACTTTTGCACAAAGTGATTATAAACAAGGTACATTTGGGTAATCTTGAAACAGAGCCATGAATATGGATAATGTGGAAGGAGAGTGTACATATGAGCCCAAATATAGCTAAAAAACAGCGATTCGTCGGTAAAACAGCCATAATTACAGGTGCGGGCTCGGGGATCGGCCGGGCGACGGCCATCCAGATGGCGCGTGAAGGCGCTAATGTAGCTCTTTTTGACCTGGTGAATGAACGTACCTCAGTACTGGAGCAGAAGCTGAATAAGCTGCGCAAGGACTGTGCACTGGCCATTGATGTCGATACTTCCGATGCAGAGCGGATGGAAGAGGCGGTACGGAAAACAATCGAGCATTTCGGGAGTCTGGATATTGTGTTTGCCAATGCAGGAATTAATGGTGCCGTTGGTCCGATTGAGGAGCTGAGCCTAAGCGATTGGGAGCGTACGATGTCGGTCAATCTGACCGGAACATTTCTGACGCTTAAATATACCATTCCCCACCTTAAGGAAAAAGGCAAGGGCAGCATCATCATTACGAGCTCGATCAACGGAAACACGCGGTTTACCAGCTTCGGCTGGTCGCCCTACAGCACGACCAAAGCGGGACAGGTGGCATTTGCCAAAATGGCTGCGCTGGAGCTGGCGAAGTTCAAAATCCGCGTGAATGTAATCTGTCCGGGTGCGATTTCAACGAACATCGATGAAACGACAGAATTCAATGAGGATGTGGAGGAAATCGTCATCCCGATTGAGTTCCCCGAAGGTGCCCAGCCGCTCGCGGACGGGCCGGGTAAAGCGGAGAATGTCGCTGATCTTGTCTCTTTCCTTGCTTCCGATGAATCGATTCATATCACTGGAGCGCAGATCGTGATTGATGGTGCAGAATCGCTGTTAAGTTAATCTGATAAAACGCAGTAAAGACAATGTTATACTACATTTTAAGCTGGCAGCCTTACTCTGTGGTCTTAGATCAGGAGTAGGGCTGCTTCGCGTCTATATAGGGTTGTAAAAGATACAAGTTATGGTAAAATCTCTGCATAGCCTGAAGCAGAAAGTAGGAACGATATCATGTCTACTCTGTCAACATCATCAGCTCAAGCTATTCGCGTGCTAATCACCGGATCAACGGGAATGGTAGGCGAAGGTGTGCTGCACGAATGCTTAGCTCATCCGGATGTCGAAGAGGTTCTGGTTATAAACCGGAGGACCTGCGGGATTACCCATTACAAACTGACTGAAATTTTGCTTACAGATTTTTTTGATCTTTCCGGAATTCAAGAGCAGCTGCGCGGATATAATGCCTGCTTTTTTTGTCTGGGTTCCACCTCGGCAGGAGTAAGCGAGGCAGCATATACCCGACTGACACATGATCTCACGCTATATATGGCAACGTTTTTTGCGGAGCAGAATCCGGGAATGGTTTTCTGTTATGTAACTGCCTACGGAACGGACCGAACTGAACAGGGGCGCAGCATGTGGGCCCGAGTAAAGGGGAAGACGGAGAATGCACTAAACAAGCTGCCTTTTGCCAGAACATATTTTTTCCGTCCGGCATTTATCCGTCCTACACCGGGGCTGACCCGGACCCACAGGTATTACTATGCAATACAATGGCTGTATCCCCTGCTCCGGCTGCTGTTTCCTAACTATGCGGTTACGCTGAGAGAGATCGGACAAGCCATGATTCATGTAGCCAGCCGGGGGTTTGACCGGGAGATTCTGGAGAGCCGTGATATCGCCGCCGCAGCCAGGCAGTAGGATGTAAATCATCATATACTATAGAGAAAAGGTGATCCCATGAATGAACAGGTTACGGATTTTATAAACAGTGTCAAACAGCCCTGGCAAATTGAAATCTGCAATAAACTCCGCCAGCTGATTCATGAATCCATCCCGGAAGTGCAGGAGCGGCTGCAATACGGCAAACCGCATTTTCTCAAGAACGGGAAATATGCGGCAGTGATTACAACAGCTAAGGGATGGGTCACCTTTACGATCTTTAATGCGGAGGAGCTCGAAGTACCGGAGGGAGTGTTTGAGCCCGGCAAACCGGAACGGATTACAGCCAAATTGCTGGAAGGTAAACCGGTAAATTTTGAGCTCTTCGCGGAGCTGCTCAGTCAAGCTTCGGCTGGACTGTAAACGAAGAAGGAGTGGTAAACATGGCAAACCTGTCATGGCTGGCGGAACAGCGGATCCAGGAAGCGATGAGGAACGGTGAATTTGAAGATTTGCCGGGCCATGGGAAGCCGCTGGAGCTGGAGGACCTGTCCGGAGTTCCTGAAGATCTGCGGATGTCGTTCAAAATTATGAAAAACGCCGGTATCCTGCCGGAAGAAATCATCCTGCGGAGCGAATGTGTAACACTGGAGGGATTGCTCGCGGCCTGCCACAGCAGCGGGGATCCCGGTGAGATGAAGTCGCTTCGTACTAAATTGACTGCAAAACGGATGAGGCTGCAGGAGCTGCTGCGTGAACGCGGTTTGGAGAGCAGCAGCGTATTCATAGAATATGGCGAACAAGTCCGCCAGCATTTACTGAATGATGAGAAATAGAGTAGTGCAGAGCATTCGAATCCGTTTGGATTGAATGCTTTTTTTTGTGGAATAACAGCATCTTGAAATCCGGCACAGTTTCGCCCATGATTATAAAGTGAAGAGTTTGGAGACCAGGGTGTCCAAATGTTCCTGAGACTATAATAGTTATGGAGAGAAATGATGAAGCAGCTTCCAATTATGCAGGTGCTCCCTGACCTGAAAAAAATACTAGAAAGCAGTAAAGCCGCTGTGCTGATTGCCGAACCCGGAGCAGGAAAAACGACCGGTACGCCTCCGGCTTTTCTGGACGAGCCCTGGATGGACGGCAAAACGATTCTGATGCTGGAGCCCAGACGGCTCGCCGCCCGTTCAGCGGCTGTGTACATGGCTGCTTGCCTCGGGGAGCAAGTCGGGCAGACTGTCGGTTACCTGATGAGAATGGACAGTAAGGTCGGCAAGCAGACACGGATTGTTGTAGTTACTGAAGGCGTGCTGACACGGATGCTGCAGAGCGATCCTTCACTTGGGGATGTCGGGCTTGTTATCTTTGATGAATTTCATGAGCGCAGTCTCCATGCCGATTTGGGGCTTGCCCTGACACTTGAGGCACAGTCTGTTCTGCGTGAGGACCTGCGGATTCTGATCATGTCGGCTACGCTGGACGGTGAGCGTGTTTCGGCGCTGCTGGGCGGCGCTGCCTTGGTGGATTGTCCGGGTCGGACCTATCCGGTAGAGACGTTCTATGCTCCTCCACAGCGCGATACTCCGCTGGAGCAAGCTGCTGCAGCGGCTGTCTTGCGCGCACTCGCTGAGCAGCCTGGGGATGTGCTTGTGTTTCTGCCCGGTGAACGGGAGATCCGCCGGACCGAACGCGAGCTTGAAGGGAGCCGGCTTCCGGCTGGAACGGTGGTGCGGCCGCTGTACGGCCAGCTTCCGCAGGCAAAGCAGGATGCTGCGGTGGCCGCGGCTGTACCCGGCGAGCGCAAGGTCGTGCTGGCGACTTCCATCGCCGAAACGAGCTTAACGATCGAAGGGGTGCGTACGGTAATTGATACTGGCCTGAGGCGCACCCAGGTATTCTCGCCGCGTACCGGCATGCCGCGGCTGACAACGGTGCCGGTATCGAAGGCATCGGCCGACCAGCGGCGCGGCCGGGCGGGCCGGACGGCACCGGGTGTCTGCTACAGGCTGTGGAGCAGGGAGGAGCATGCCCGTCTTCCGGATGACAATGTGCCGGAAATCATGGAAACCGACCTGGCGCAGCTCGCCCTGGAACTGGCGCTGTGGGGTGTGCGTGATCCAGCCGCGCTGCCCTGGCTGGACGCGCCGCCTGCCGCGCCTTACGCGCAGGGCGTGGCGCTGCTGCGCCAGCTCGGCGCGCTGGACGCCGGCGGCGCAATCACGCCGCACGGCCGCAGCATGGCCGCGCTTGGCGCGCACCCGCGTGCCGCGCATATGCTGCTGCGCGCGGCAACGCTTGGCGAAGCGCCGCTCGCCTGCCGGCTGGCGGCGCTGCTGCAGGAGCGGGACCTCTTCAAGGGTCCCGCGAATCAGAGCAGCGACCTCACGCTGCGCGTGGAGGCGCTGCTGAGGTACGAGCGCTCCGGCGACAGCGGAGGCGCGGACCCGGCAATCTTGCGCGCGGTGCAGCGCGAGAGCCGTAACCTCCTGGCGCAGCTGCAGGCCGCGCCGGGGGAAGTGCCCGGCGACCTCAGCCGCATAGGCCTGCTGCTGTCGTTTGCCTATCCCGACCGGGTCGGGCAGAAACGCGGCGATGGCGCGTTTCTGCTCTCCGGCGGCCGGGGGGCAGCCATGCGTGAAGGGCAGCCGCTCGCGCGCTCGCCCTATATTGTTGCCGCCGGCGTGGATGACCGCGCCGGACAGGGACGGATTATCCTGGCTGCGGACCTGCCGGAAGCCGAGCTGCTGAAGGAGCACGCAGACAGCCTGACCGAGGAACGGGAGGTCTATTGGGATAAAGAGAGCGGAAGCGTCAAAGCACGCCGGAGGACCCTGTTTGGTGCTCTGGCTCTAAAGGAAACTACCCATGAACGCCCCACCGCAGAAGAGACGGAGGAAGTGCTCCTGTCTGTAATCTCAGCGGAAGGCTTGGGAGTGCTGCCGTGGGATAAAGGCACTATCCAGCTGCGGCAGCGGATGGCCTTCATGCATGCCGTACGGACAGATTGGCCGGATGTATCGGACGAAGCTCTATTGCTATCCCTGCAGGAGTGGCTGAGGCCGTATATTCAGGGAATGCGCAATCTCCGGGATCTGCAGCGGCTGCCTTTATCCAAGGCGCTGGAAGGAATGCTCGATTGGAACGGCCGCCAGACCTTGGATAAAGAAGCGCCTACACATATTACAGTGCCCAGCGGATCACGTATACCGTTAGACTACGGAAATCCGGGGACGCCAGTACTGGCGGTAAGGCTGCAGGAGATGTTCGGCCAGGTGGATACACCGCGGATTGGGCTTGGAAAGGTTCCTGTGCTTCTGCACCTGCTCTCTCCGGCACGGCGGCCGATGCAGGTCACCTCTGATTTGGCCAGCTTCTGGCGGAGCACTTATTTTGAGGTGAAGAAGGATCTGAAAGGGCGTTATCCCAAACATTATTGGCCGGATGATCCGTTACAGGCTGAACCGACAAGCCGGACGCGCCCGGCCAAATAAAATAATTTCATCTGAATGCATGACCTTGTTTGATTCACCCGTTATAGGGTAATAATGTAGCGAACCACAATTACGAAGGAGGGCTTCAAGTGACTAACAAAATCGTAGGCATCTTCGAAACGGAACAAGAAGCGACCAGAGCAATTGAAGGACTGCACAGACAAGGGATTAGTAATGATGAGATCTCGGTTATCACAAGAGACCGTGATGAACTCAAAAACATTTCTGATGATACAGGTACCATGGCTCCGGAAGGAGTAGCTACCGGAGCAGCTACAGGCGGTGTGGTCGGCGGGGTAGCCGGACTGCTGGCCGGTATCGGAGCGTTGGCTATTCCGGGTATCGGGCCGATTCTTGCTGCCGGACCGATCGTGGCGACGCTGACAGGCGCAGCTATCGGCGCCGGTGCCGGCGGACTCGTCGGCGGATTGATCGGGATGGGCATTCCTGAAGATGAAGCACGCGAATATGAGGGTTATGTCGACAACGGTAAGATTCTCGTCCTGGTTGATGATAACGGAAGAGGACATGATATTCATGATGTTTTCCGCGGCAACCGCTCATTGAACACCAGCAGGTACGACTCTTTGTACGCTAACAACGGCTCAACGAATCCAGACCTAATTCCGGAAGACACTACCGTCGGAAATACACTGGGCAACCGGGGTTCGATGAACGCTGACAGCGACCCGGATCTGTATAACCGCAACAGAATGTAACGGAATAACTGAGGATATTCCATACATTTAAATTTCTGAATACAAAGACTGCATTTTCGGGCTGATGCCCGGGATGCAGTCTTTTTTTACGATAAATGGCAGGTATTCTTAGGCAGCAGGAGCATCAACAAAAAAGAGGTAGAGATAGACTGATTACAGTGTATTTTTGGACTTTCGGCCGACGCCCTTCCGCCACTTTACCTTAAACACCTGCACACTAATAACCATATTACAACATATGAGAAATTCACAATAGAAAAACAACTAAAACAATCCTCTCTACATCCTGCGATCAAATTCCAACATTGGTATTATCTATCTACTAACCGATGCGAAAAAGTGGGCCCTGCTCCGCAAAAATAGCTTGGTATATTCAAATTATGAAAGTTGGTAAATAGAGTTTATACTAGAGTTGTGCCGAAAGTTTTGGTGTTTTTATACAATATGACTGACTATACCAAAGTTCAATCAGGAGGGATTCCATGGCGTTTATGATTGCCCAGCGGGCTTTTATTAAAGTGTATTTGATTACGATGGTTGAGCAGCATAAGGGGTATGGGTATCAGATGCTGGAGGACTTGCGGAGAGATTTCAAGGCGTATGGCTATTCACCTCCCCAAAGTGAGGTTTACCGTGCCCTTCATGAACTTGTGCAGCAGGGAATACTGTACCGCACCAAGCAGCTGAAAGGGAATGATCCCAAGGTCGATTTTCAGGAAATCGTACTTTATCATTTTACGGCTGACGGGGAGGAGAAAGCCAGACTGTACAAAAAACAGGTGAAGACGGATCTGGACCGCTGCCTGGGCATATTAAACAAAGCCGTCACAGACAATTATTAGACTCAGGAATCCCCTTCTCCGTTGTCTTGTCCGGGAGGTGTGACAGGGGAACTAGCACTGCCGTAATCCTCTACAGAGTCCCATGCTCCTGCGTCATCGAAGCGACCGCTTTGCTCTTCGCGGCCCTGGCCTGCTCCGGCTGGCGGAGGTGTCATGACCTGTTCTTCGACAGGGCGTTCACCGGAGTTCGAACGTTCGGGAGAATAATCTACTGCATAAGCGGTATGCGGGATGGCTTCGAGACGATCATAAGGGATATTCTGTTTACTTACAATGCAGATGCCATAGGTACCGTCTTCCATCCGCTGCAGCGCAGCATCGATTTCGGCCAATTCATCGTTTAATGCGAGGTTTATCCCGAGATCCCGACTTCTTTCAAAGGTCTCCGTACCTGAATCTGCCGGGTGATTATCGACAGAGGAGAGTTCACCGGTAGACATTTTTAGGGAGTCGCCAATTAGGCTGTTTTCTTCGCCGTTATCTTTAAAATGCTGCTCAAGTTCCTGTTTATGCTGCTCCAAGGCCGCTTTAAGCTTGGCCAGCTGTGAATCTGTTAAATGACTCATAGTACCCTCATCCTTTCAGTAGTTAGAGTATTTTTGTTAGTGTATTCTTCTCCTTACCCTATTCACCGGGCAGACAATCAACAGAGCCCTGTAGCGGGAAACTGCAACTTTAGTGATATTTTCAGGCTGCTTTCAGCCTGCTATAATGAGAACTGCCAATAAACACAGATAAAGCTTGGAGGACACAACCATGGACGAACATATGAAACGCCGGCTGGATAAGCAAAGAAAGCTGTTCAGCCAGCTCGGCATCACACTTGATGCACTCACCATTCACGAGAAAGAGTTCAGTATGAAGCTGCGCGGTTACGATGCAGAGGAAGTGGATACCTTTCTGGATAGCGTAATTAAGGACTACGAACGTTTTTATGCAACGATTGCCGATTTGATGGATAAATGGCAGGAGCAGCAAATAGAGATGCGGGAATTGAGAGCAGAATCGAAGGCGGCAGCGGCAGCCCCGGCACCTGTTGTCAGAGGCATTGATCCGCTTGAGCTGGAGGATATTATCATCAGGCTGGAGAGTAACCTGCGCCAGTTAAAGGACAAGCTTCCCCGCACTGAAGGGTACTTATAAGCACGGACAAGCGGAGGCTTGTTGACATTATTTTCATGGTTTACAATTAGAGGGGCAGTATATATTGGCAAGCAAGATGGAGGTTGAACCTTTGCTTAATAAACAGGCTAGGAGCTTGAATATTCGAGGCAAAATCGCGCTTGGCTATGTCGTAATTTTAGTAATGTTAGGCCTGTTTTTGATCATTGTTTCGAATCGGATCTCTGAGTTAGAGAAGGAAACAGTTTACCTGAGCGATCACGATATTAAGGTTCACGAGCTTACATATCAGATAGAAAAAAATGTACTGGATATGGAAACGGGACAAAGAGGGTATGCGCTCACCGGAAACAGCACTTATCTGGAGCCCTATAACGATGGTCTATCCGAGTGGGATGTGAATTACTCGAAACTGAAGCCCCTGATTGCAGATAATCCGGAGCAATTGCACAATCTGGACAATATCAAAGCGGGTATCGAAAAATGGTTTTCGCTGGCTGGCCAATATGTGGTCAACCTCAAGAAAAACGGCCGGGATGCAGAAGTCGCTGCGTTCTTTCGGGAAGATTCCGGCAAAACCATTATAGATTCAATCCGCACACAATCCGATTATTTCCGGGATAAAGAACGGACGCTTACCAGTGAACGCATTAAGAGTCTTAAGAACGGGAATCATAAGCTCATTAACACGATGTATATTTTGTGGGCTCTAGTAGCGCTGTTGGCCTACCTTATAACACATCTGCTCTCATCAAGCATCGTAAGGCCATTACAGCATGTGATTCAGGCCATTAACAATATTGCCGGCGGCGGTAACATGTCTGAACGGATTAAAGTAAGGACCGTAGATGAAGTTTATGATCTTGGTGAAGCGACTAACGGGCTGCTCGATAAGATTCAGCAGGATCAATGGAGTGCGGAACAGCTGGCTGCGATGTCTCTCATACTGCAGGAAACAACCGATCTTTCAGTAATGAGTCAAGTCTTTATGAATAAGCTTTCGAAAATTTTCGAGATCCAATATAGTGCTATCTATGTTCTGAATCATGAGGAAGAAGTATATAAGCGGATGTACGCCTATGCAGGCAGCAGCGATAAAGATGCCTCGTTCGGTGCTGATCGAATTCACCCGGGTGAAGGACTTGTCGGACAGAGTGCCCTTGATAAGTCAGTCAAGTTCATCGAGAATTTGCCGGAGGACTATATTAGTATCAATTCAGGACTCGGCAGAACCGCGCCGAGGTTTGCGGTGATTGCACCGGTCATTTTTGAGAACAAGACATTAGCCGTTCTGGAAATTGCATCACTCACGAAGTGGGCTCCATATCATTTGAAGCTTCTGGAAGAGCTCCTTAAGACCATGAGCGTCTCGTTAAATTCTGTGATCACCCGCAGCGAGATTCAATCACTCTATCATGATTCTCAGGTGATGAATGAGGAGCTTCAGGTACAATCTGAGGAATTGCAGGTGCAGTCTGAGGAATTGCAGGTTCAAGCAGAAGAACTGCAGAACCATACGAACGAACTGCTTGTTCTGAACAGAGAGCTTGAAATCCAGAAATCTGTAGCTGAGAATGCTGCTGTTGAACTGGATAGATATAACAAGCAGCTGGAACTAAGCTCGCGCTATAAAAGCGAATTTTTGGCTAACATGTCCCATGAACTGCGCACACCGCTTAATAGTATGCTGATTCTGTCCCAGCTGCTTATCGAGAACCGCAGTAACACATTAAGCGAAGAAGAACTGGGGTATGTATCTGTGATTCATTCCTCCGGGAGTGATTTACTCGCCATGATTAATGACATTCTTGATTATTCCAAAGTTGAAGCCGGCAAAATGCAGGTGGAGATGGACGCGGTTAATCTCACTGAACTTCCGGCGCTGCTCACAGGCTACTTTGACAAAACAGCAGCGAAACGGAACTTGGAATTTTCGGTCCAGGTTGAAGAGGATGTACCTGACTTATTCTTCACCGATGAGATGCGGATGCATCAGATTTTACGTAATTTGCTGTCCAATGCTTTTAAATTTACAGAGCATGGCTTTGTTCAAGTGAAGATAAGCTGTGCGGAGAATCCCTTCGCTTCGCAAGACTACCAGCAGGAACGGATGCTGGCTTTTGCGGTAATAGATAGTGGTATCGGTATTTCCGAAGCAAACCGTGAACTCGTTTTTGAAGCTTTCAGGCAGGCAGACGGAACAACCGCACGTAAATACGGAGGAACAGGACTTGGGCTGTCCATTTCACTTCAGCTGGCCAGGCTGCTGGGCGGACATATCACACTGCAAAGTGAAGAAGGGAAAGGGAGCACCTTTACACTTTACCTCCCTTATCTGCAAGAGGAGACGGATATCCCTCTAATTCCGCTGGGAGCATTGTCCCCGGTTGCAGCAGCGGTTGAGCAGGATGCAGTATTAAATGACAACATCATGTTCGAGAAGGAGCATCTCAAGCTGCATGGCCGGACGGTGCTGATCGTAGATGATGACTCACGTAATATTTTTGCTCTGCAGAACGGGCTTGCCCCCTATGATATGAACATTCTTACAGCACAGACCGGCTTTGAATGCCTGCAAATTGTCAGAGAGCAGCCTGAGGTGGATATTGTGCTGCTGGATATTATGATGCCGAACCTGGACGGTTATGACACACTCTCCATTATCCGTGAAGAGCTGCTGCTGACAGAGCTGCCGATTATAGCGGTGTCTGCCAAGACCATGAAGGAAGACCGGGAGAAATGTCTGGCTGCTGGAGCCACCGATTTCATGAGTAAACCGGTTATCTTGCAGGATGTTGTAACCCGGATGTGCAGATTAATCAGACCGGCGGAAGGATAGGACATGGGCTCGCCTTGACTTTTCTAAATTTACCATTGACTCAAATATGGGCTATGATTTATGATGGTCTCATAAATGATCATTTATACAACAAACAAATGGCGTGTTACCGTAAAAGGGCATGAGCCAAGGATTGTCTCCATTAATCATATGGAACGGTTCTTGGCTCTTTTTAATGCAAAAATCTTTGAATTAAGGAGAGGAGGGAGAACTTGTCGCGGGAAATCGAACAATTTCAAGTACTACGGGTGATCGGGAATAATGTGGTTATGGTTCAGGGAAGCAAGAACGGCAAGGAATATGTCATTATCGGCAAAGGCATCGGTTTTGCGGTGAAAGATGCCGGAGTGATTGAAAGCAATGATCACCGGATCGAAAAACTGTTCCGCCTGGAAGACCGGGAGGAATGGAGCCAGTATCAGATTTTGCTGGAGGACATTGATCCAAAAGTAATGAGAATTACGGATGAGATTATTGGGGATATCACCTCTCAGTTTCCCGGCAAGTTAAACGACAAGATCTATTTGGCGCTCCCGAGTCATATCCAATTTACCATCTACCGGTTGAGAAGCGGAATGGATATCATTAATCCATTTCTACAGGAAACCAAAATGACGTTTCCCAAAGAATTTGAGATCGCTTCCAATGCGGCAGAGAAGATCAGCACTGAATTCAAAGTGCAGATTCCTGAAGATGAGATAGGTTTTCTCACCTATCATGTCTATTCCGCGGTGAGCAATGTACCTGTGGGCCAGGTGGTGAAGGCTTCGAACATTGTTAACGAACTGCTTGATCTGATCCGGACAGAGCGTAAGATCACTTTTGCGCAAGGCAGTATGAACCATGTGCGGCTGATGATCCATCTGCGGTTTAGCCTGGAACGGATTTTGCAAGGATCGCTCATTGACAATCCGTTCGTGAAGCATATTAAAAAAGAATTTAAAGCGGAATATAAGCTGGCGCAAAAACTCGGAAAGGTCATGCAGAGCAAACTTGACGTGGAGGTTCCTGAAGAGGAATTATGCTTCCTGGCTATGCACTTGCACCGGCTATTCCAAACCTTAGAAAAAAATAAATAGCAGCCCGGGAGGAGTGGTGCGGATGTTTTCCAAATGGAGATCCAAAAAAGAAGAGCAGCGTACTGGACATATAATCGAAATTGCAGCGCCTATCAGCGGGCAGGCTGTCCCGTTAATGGAAGTTCCCGATGAGACCTTTGCCGGAGGGCACATGGGTAAAGGACTCGCTATAGAGCCTGCGGAAGGCAAGCTATTGGCGCCTTTTGACGGTAAGGTTGCCCATATTGTCAAATCGGGTCATGCACTAATTCTTGAACACGCTTCCGGATTGCAGCTGCTGCTGCATATCGGGATCGATACGGTCAGCCTGAAGGGCAGCGGATTTAAGAGTCATGTGGCTACGGGAGACACAGTACGAGCCGGTCAGATTTTAATTGAGTTTGATCTTGAGGCTATAAAGTCTGCGGGGTTATCCGCAATCTCGCCGGTCATTGTAACGAGCATGGAGGAAACTCCGCCAGAGGTTGAATGCCTATACGGGCAGGTTACCGCAGGAGCGGGTCTCATTTTAAAAGTAGCTGCACAATAATCACGACTATCAATTATGAAATCGAGGAGATGATTTTATTATGTTGGCTTTTTTACAAAAGTTAGGCAAGTCCCTGATGCTTCCGGTAGCAACCTTGCCTGCGGCAGCTATTCTGCAAGGATTCGGATTAATTGACTACGAAAAGGACTTCCATTTGGGGAGTGCCGTTGGCGGATTTTTGAATCAGTATGTTGGACCTTTCCTAAATGCCGGCGCAGGTGCCATCTTCTCAAATTTGGCCTTAATCTTCGCGATTGGGGTAGCCATCGGATTTGCCGGTGATGCTGTTGCTGCCTTGTCAGCGCTGATTGCTTATATGGTGCTCAATAATGTACTGAAGATTGTTCCCTTACAATTTTCCTTCATTAATGACGATGTAGTGCTAAATATGGGCGTGCTTGGCGGGATCTTTGCCGGCGCGTGGGCAGCATTCCTTTACGAGAAATATCATAATGTAAAAATGCCTGACTGGCTCGGATTTTTTGCCGGCAAGCGATTCGTTCCAATTATTACCGCAGCTTCAACGATGGTCCTGGCCGTCTTTATCGGAATGATCTGGAGTCCGGTTCAGGACGTTATCAGTGATTTCGGAAACTGGGTAGTAGGCCTCGGGGCAATCGGCGCGTTCGCTTTCGGTACGGCCAACCGTTTGCTGATTCCAATCGGCCTGCACCATGTCATCAATACAATTGCCTGGTTCCAGATCGGTGACTTTACGAATGCTGCAGGAGAAGTGGTGCATGGTGACCTTACCCGGTTCTTCGCCGGAGACAAAACTGCAGGGATGTTCATGACAGGCTTCTTCCCGATTATGATGTTCGCATTGCCTGGTGCAGCCCTGGCATTCATCCATACCGCCAAGCCTGATAAACGTAAGCTGGTTGCATCTATCTTCATCGGCTCGGCGATCGCTTCCTTCCTGACAGGGATAACCGAACCGCTGGAATTCTCCTTCATGTTCGTGGCGCCGCTGCTCTATCTGGTGCATGCCGTTCTCACAGGTCTGGCAGGTTTGCTGATGTACGTGCTTGAGGTCAAACTCGGTTTTGGGTTCTCAGCCGGTCTGTTGGACTACCTTCTGAATATGAAGCAGTCTACCAATGCGTGGATGCTTATCCCGGTCGGTCTTGCTTTCTTCGTCCTCTATTATGTGTTGTTCCGCTTCATTATTGTGAAGTTCAACCTGAAGACACCAGGACGCGAAGATGATCTGGACGATACATTTGAAGAAGTTAGCGTTGGGGGAACAAGCGGAGCCTCGTCATCAAGAGCCGCAAAGATACTGGAGAATATCGGCGGGCCCTCCAACATCCGCACCATTGATGCCTGTATTACACGACTGCGGCTGAACGTGAACGATGAAAAAGCAGTCAAGGATGCCGCGTTGAAGCAGCTAGGCGCATCCGGGGTGATGAGACTGGGGCAAGGTGCAGTGCAAATTGTCTTTGGACCCCAATCCGAACAGATCAAGGATGATATTAAGAAATTAATGTAATACATCATCAGAAGTTCATAAATTAACGTAAAGCAAGGGCGGATCCATTACATCCGTCCTTGCTTTTTTGTTGTCTTCCGGCTTGTCAGCTAAATTGGACGGCTCCTTTTACCGATATAAAATTGTATGCATTTTGTATAAAGATGAAGGGGTGAGAGAAAATGGATATGGGAATTCCGGGGGAACGTCACAAACAATCAGTGCAGACATTAAGCACCTCATCCAATTATAGTATATTTGAGACCGATCTAATTGCCAGGC
Source organism: Paenibacillus pedocola (assembly GCF_031599675.1). Lineage (NCBI taxonomy): Bacteria > Bacillati > Bacillota > Bacilli > Caryophanales > Paenibacillaceae > Paenibacillus > Paenibacillus pedocola. The sequence goes on from NZ_CP134223.1 coordinate 3,110,101, forward strand.
GGAATCTGATGATGGCCTACCTTATATTACTCATCTCTGTACTGGCCTCAATATTCCTCATGGTATCGGAAGGGATGATAACTGGACTTATCGCTGTCACGCTTAGTGTAGTTGTGAATGTACTCCTGTTCGGTGCAGTTAAGATAAAGATTGCCACCCGGCAGATTCCCTATTTCATTGCTGTCTTTTCATCCTTCCTGGTCCTGTATGCTAACCTAACGCAGCCGGAATTAATTACGATACTCACGTTTGCGCTGCTGCTTTTATTATATCCAACATATGGCCCGCTGCTGGTCTACAGTATAGTCAGCTTCATCCAATTAAATGTTTTCAGGATACATCCTGCTGTCTCCGATTCGCCTCCGTACCAATGGGGAGATAATCTAAAGCTGTTTATTCCGCTTGTGGTAGTATTTGTGCTCTCCATACTCTTCCGCCAGCTTAACATGAATGTATTCAGACAAACATCGGAATCTGAAGCGGCTAATGCAAGGATGGAGACACTGTTGGATCAAATGAGAAACTCGATTCAAGAGATGGGAGCTTTTAAACAGAAGCTGCAAAGAAATGTAATAACCACGGGGTACATTACAAGCGAACTGACAATGGGCTTTGCCGAGATGACCAAAGGGATTGAAAGCCAGGCAGCCAGCGTCGGAGATATCTCAGAAGCCATTAGCGCTGCAGGTACGGCCCTTCAAACAGTGGCGGATAATTCCAGCATGATGCGCGAGCTGTCGAATGCTTCTGCACGGACCGTTGAACGCGGCAATGAGCAGGTAACCTTGTTATCACAGAGCATACTGGAAATCAGTGCGATGATTGATAATATAACCTCTGTGATGGACGAGCTTAATGAACAAAATAACAGCATTGGCTCCATTGTTGAGACGATTCAATCGATTGCTTCCGAGACAAACCGGCTCGCAATCAATACTGCGAAGGAGGCAGCTGGCGCTACCGATCATGGACAGAGTTTGGATGTAATTACCGCCCAAGTAAGTAAGCTGGCAGAGCATTCTAATCAATCCGCAGAGGAAATATCCGGGCGTCTAGGCAATCTTAGAGTAAAAGTTATGCAGATGACAAACCAGATAGAGCAGGGTAAGCTTATGATTGAGTCCAGTGAATCTACGGTCAAGCAATCGGAGGAAGTCTTCCGTGAGCTGTCGAATATTGCTGTGAAGGTGGTTAAGCAGGCAGAGGAAGCAGCGGAGAAATCGATGGATGTGGCTAACTCTTCAAGTGTAATCATTGGCGAAGTCGACTCCATATCAGCGGTGACAAAGGAGTCCAGGGCTGCCTCGCGGGAAATACTTGCCAGTGTTGAAGAACAAAAGACGATTGTGGATCAGGTGGTTGCAGGATTTGAGCGTTTGGATGAACTGATTGGAGCATTACAGGTGCTTTCGGGGATAAAGCAGCCAGCTTAAAGGTAACATCCATAGACCAGACCACTGCGGGCATTTAGATGTCCGCTTTTTTTTATGCAGAATGGCTTTTTTCTCCTTAAGAACTATTGCAATATCTATAATACCGAGTATAATACTTGGTATAAATGGATTAAGGAGTCGGTACACATGTCAGTCGATGATTATCTGGATCTTCTAAACTATGCCAAAGCAATTAACGATGGACAGTGGCAGGCTGACATCATTGAGAGTTTGAAGAATTTTAAGGGAGCCTCGGAAGAATACAGAAGAGAAGAGAATGTCCGGGAGCTGTGGAACCGGTTCGATGATATTAATCGTAATTTGCTGGTATTGTTTGACAAGCTAAGAGCGAATGATGGTTCAGAGGATAGTTACCGGTGGAAAGAGCAGATCTGGGAGCTGAAGATGGAGCGGATTACAATAGCGAAGCAGATTCAGGAGCGGTACATCAAGATTAGATAAAACAAGCAGACTAGATATAAAAAATGGCATGCAGTTGGTCTGCTCTGCCAAGACTTGCGAATATCCGGTTAATGTGAATTTAACGGATTCACGGTAACCTATGAATTCATGATTACTTAGACATTTGCATTCCTTCGCGCATCATAGTCATACACATGGTCATCATTTCATCGCAGTCTTGCATTTTCTTCATCATCATGTCCATGTTCATGTCCATCATTTTCATTTCGGACATCATTTCCATACACATCTTCATTGAGTTCATCTTAGCCATCATGTCTTCCATACACATGTTCATCATCATTTCCATGCACATTTTTTCCATTGTTAGCTCCACCTCTCAATTTATAATAGATTACGCTTTTAAATTACTATATTTTCCTGCTGACTTCAACAGAAAAAAATTAAATGAATATTTAAAATGATTATAACAACAAATAAGCGCCCATTTGATCCGGAAGCCGGTTCAAAAAGGGCGCTTGTTTGCTAGCGGGACGGCCGTCACTGTTTCACACCGAGCTCAATCCAATCCGAAGACCAGTTTCCGATTTCCCCCAGAATAGGAGCAAGAGCTGTTCCTTTCGGGGTAAGCGAATATTCAATGCGCACTGGCATTTCAGGATACACTGTCCGTTGAATGATGCCTTCGTTCTCCATTTCTTTCAAGCGGTCGGAAAGAACCTTGCCGCTGAGATTGGAGAGACAGCTTTCGATTTCACCGAAACGGCGGGGGCCTTGCATCAATACAAATACGATCAATGCGACCCAGCGTTTGCTAAGCACGTCTACCGCTTTCTCAAAGCGTGGACACATCTCGAATTCATTCATTTAGATCACCTCTGCATTCATTATATCACAAACTTACAATAAGTAATTATAATTATTTAAATATATATTATAACTTGACGAAGTTATATTACAATGATAAACTAACTTACAAATAGTTACTAGTAAGAAATTAAATTATTAAAATTTAGGACGGTGCAATTATGATCAAACCGGATATCATTTCTATATTGCAGAATAAAATCAAATGGATCACTAACGATGACAACACTAACATATTAGTTGGACCGATTACTTTGCCTGTTAATCTGGACGGAGAGACCGTCACTTATAAATGGTACAGCTGGATCAAAGCGACAGATGCTGACCTGCTTCAAGGGGACTCCAAGGAGGCTACTGAACTGCTTATTTCGCGGTTGTCGTCCATGAAGCTTGCGGACGGGCAGCAGTCGAGTGTCCTCGTCTATGGTGACTTTGAATATTCGGACGAAGCGCTCATCCGGATGCACAGCATTTGCCATACCGGCGATATTTTTGGCAGCAAACGCTGCGATTGCGGATTCCAGCTCCGCCAGTCCATGAAGATGATTGCCCAGCATGGCTCCGGGGCGCTGTTCTATCTGGCCAACCATGAAGGAAGAGGGATCGGCCTGTTCAGCAAAGCTATGGCCTATATTCTTCAAGAAGAAGGCTATGATACTGTGGAAGCTAATCTGGAGCTGGGTTTTGCCGATGATTCCAGAGACTATACGGATGCGATCAGCGTACTTCAGCATCTGCGCAGCAAACCTGTAACTCTGATCACCAACAATCCTAAGAAGATGGAAGCTCTGAAGGCTGCAGGGATGAACACCGGCAAGCGAATTCCGCTCTGGGGTGATGTCTCTGTCTTCAATGAAAAGTACCTGCGGACTAAAGTAACACGCTCCGGCCATCTGGAAGCTGTGAAGTCCCCGGAATTCTTTGAAGGCCGCGTCGCCAAATAAAGAGGGTAGTGCTTTTCCATTCCGTACATTATAATGGAGAACTGAACCATACTATTAGCTTAGCGAGGTACTCTATGAACGCAATTGAAGTGCAGGACTTGCGCAAAACCTTCAAAGTCCAAAAAAACCGCGAGGGCCTCAAAGGGGCCTTCGCTGATTTGTTTAAACGGCAATATTCTGAAGTTACAGCTGTGAAGGATATTTCTTTTACTATTCCCCAAGGGGAAATCTGCGGCTATATCGGCGAGAATGGAGCAGGCAAATCAACGACGATCAAAATGCTCTCGGGAATTTTGGTTCCTTCCTCAGGCAGTGTGTCTGTGGGCGGCTTTGTTCCTTATGAGGAACGCGAGAAATTCGTGCAGAATATCGGTGTTGTGTTTGGCCAGCGCAGCCAGCTCTGGTGGGATATCGGTGTTATTGAATCTTTTCAGCTGCTGCGTAAAGTGTACCGGGTATCCGAGCAGGATTTCAAAAAAAGGCTGGACGAGCTGGTCGAGCGGCTGGAGCTGCAGGAGCTGCTTAACCGTCCGGTCCGCAAGCTAAGTCTTGGCCAGCGGATGCGCTGTGAGCTTGTGGCTGCGCTCCTGCATAATCCGTCGATTATATTCCTGGACGAGCCGACCATTGGACTTGATATCGTCGTGAAGTCAGAGATCCGCGATTTTCTTAAAGACATGAACCGTGAGCATGGCACTACCATTCTGCTGACAACCCATGATCTGCAGGATATCGAAGCCCTGTGTTCACGGGTAATTATGCTGGATGACGGACGAATTATCTATGATGGCGGGCTTGAGGAGCTGAAGCAGCGCTGGGGAACCGGACGCGAGGTGCAGTTCCAGTTTGGGACAGCGACTAAGCTTGCGCAGCTGGTGCAGTGGACGGACGGGATGCCCGTGTCCTGGTCGGCTGAGAATGAGCTGGGAGCCAAGGTATGGATTCCGCTGGAGCTGAACGTATCCGATGTGCTGGCCCGGGTTGTCGGTCAAGCCGACATAACCGACATCAAAATTATCGAAACGAATACGGATGAGATTGTACGCAGCATTTATCAGTCCGGATCTGCCGAGAAGCCGGAAGAGATGATCGCGGGCCTGCAGGATGAGAAAGAGGCCACTCATGTCTAAAGCTTTAAAGACTGCTGTCTCCACCTCAGGTGGAGGCTCTTCGTCAGGCCATTCCCCGGAAAACGGGCGACGGCTGCTGCTTGGTGCTTACTTTGATTTTATCCGCATCCGCTTTCTGACTATGCTGGCTTACCGGATCAATTATTATTCTGGTATTCTGATTTATACCCTGAATATCGGGGTGAATTATTTCACCTGGAAGGCCATATATGGCGGCGGTGAATCTTTAGGCGGCTTTACAGGGGCACAAATGACAACTTATGTTGCTGTCTCCTGGATGGCGAGGGCCTTTTATTTCAACAATCTGGACCGTGAGATTTCTACGGATATCCGTGACGGCAGCATCGCGATCCAGTTCATCCGCCCCTATAATTACGTGCTGGTCAAAATGATGCAGGGACTCGGTGAAGGGCTGTTCCGGTTCATGATGCTGATGATTCCGGGGATGATTATAGCGGTACTACTGTTTCCTGTGCAGTTGCCTACGGAGCTTTCGGCCTGGATCGGTTTCCTGGTCATGCTCTTCTTCAGCTTCCTGATCAGCTCACAGATTAATGTAATCACAGGCCTGACTGCTTTTTTTGTCGAGAACAATGAAGGCGTAATGCGGATGAAGCGGGTAATCGTGGACCTGTTCTCCGGTCTGATTGTGCCGATCACCTTGTTTCCGGGCTGGCTGTCTTCTGTGCTTCACGTGTTGCCTTTTCAAGCCATTACTTACCTGCCGGGCTCCGTATTTACGGGCCGGGTACAAGGGGTAGGCATCTGGAATGTGCTCGGTGTCCAGGTCTTCTGGTTCCTGGCGCTGATCATTCCTATTGTCTGGCTATACCATGCGGCGCGTAAGCGGCTGTTCGTGCAGGGAGGTTGATGATATGTATTACTTGGGATTATTATTTGAATATTTGAAAAATTATATGAAAACCCGGTTAACCTACCGTGCCGATTTTTGGGTGGAGGTCATATCGGATCTGCTGTTTCAGGCGACCAACTTTATCTTTATTCTGGTTATCTTCATGCATACGGACAGTCTCGGCGGCTGGAATCAGAATGAAGTAGTGTTTGTCTACGGCTTCTTTATGGTGCCCTTTGGTGTCTTCAGCTGCTTTGTGAATATGTGGGGCTTCAGTGAGCGATACATTGTTAAAGGCGAGATGGACCGTGTCCTGACGCGGCCGGCGCATAATCTGTTTCAGATTTTCCTGGAAAATGTCGATCCGCCGTCTCTGGTCGGTTCGTTCATCGGACTGATTATTATGGCGATCAGCGGCGCAAATCTCGGCCTGCCTTTTGAATGGTGGACAATTCCGGCATTGCTTGTCCTGACGTTAAGTGCGGTTGCTATATACACCGGGATCTATACGACCCTTACTTCCTTGTCGTTCTATTCCGATGCGCCGACCGGCATTTTGCCGCTCATGTATAATATTCAGACTTATGGCCGTTATCCGGTGACGATCTACAACCGGGCGATTCAGGTATTGCTCACCTGGATTGTTCCGTTTGCTTTTGTCGGAATCTATCCGGCAGCACTGTTCCTGCACAGGGATGAGATGAGAAGCATGGCTTTACTAACGCCGGTAGTCGGCGCAGTGTTCCTGGGTATTGGACTTCTAAGCTGGAATTACGGAGTCAAACGGTATAAGGGAGCAGGCTCTTAACAAAGATAAGTTAGTTATTTGAGGCAGGCGGATGAGACATCTCCGTTTGCTTTTTTTTTTGCCTTGGGAAATCCCTAAGAAAATACTATAAATATGCGATAAAAATCCTAACCTCTCTTTGTCTGAAATCTCATAATAAGGATAGTAACAGGACGATCAAGCAATAGAAGGACGGGATATGATGAACAGCTACATCATAGGTGTCGATTTAGGCGGAACGAATATCAAGGCCGGGTTGTTCGATGCCGGATTCACCGCCGTAGAGGAATTATCTATTTTAACTGAGGCAGCGGAAGGGCCGGCACATGTACTCGAGCGGATCAGACTTGCTGTGAAGCAGCTGACGGAAGGGAACGGGATTGATCTTCAGCAGATTGAATGTATGGGGATGGGAATACCGGGCCTTTTGGACCCGGAAGAAGGGCTGTCTATCTTCTCCCCGAACTTTCCGGGGTGGGAGCAAATACATATTGTGAATGAAATGAAGCAGCATTACGATTTCCCTGTTTATATTGATAATGATGTGCGGGTCAACCTGTATGGAGAGTGGCTGCATGGTGCCGGTAAAAACTGCAGAAATCTGGTGCTGCTGACACTAGGTACAGGTCTGGGATCGGGAATTGTGCATGACGGTAAGGTGCTGTACGGGACGACCTATAGTGCAGGAGAAATCGGGCATATGAATATGTACAGAGACGGCAGGCCCTGCCGCTGCGGCAGCTCCGGCTGTCTCGGGCGGTATGTTTCTGCTGTAGGCATGGTCAATACCTTCATAGAAAAGCTGGCAGCAGGCAAATCCAGTGTCATTCAGTCCTGGACAAACGGCGACGACGGACAGATTACCGCGCTGATGATCTCAGAGGCTTATGACCATGGAGATGAACTGGCGCTAGAATTGATGCATGAGACAGGGAGACTGCTTGGTTTCGGGCTGGCGAATGTGATTAATCTGCTGAACCCTGAGCGGATCATAATCGGCGGGGGAATGGCGGCGGCAGGAGACAGGCTGCTGGGCGTTGTGCGCGAAACCGTGAACGGCCATGCCTTGAAGCTGTCCAGCGGCAGATGCAGCATCGTACAGGCCGAGCTGGGCAGCCGTGCGGGTACTTTGGGCGCTGCAGCATATGCCCATCAGAAATTTAAGGGATAAAGCTCTGCTGCTTTTTTGAAAGATCAGCTTAGCATGATATGCTGTAGTTATCGATTAAGCAGGAGGGTAATGATGAAACGAGACATTCAGCATGTGCCTTATGGTTATGAACCACCGGCCAAGGAACGTAAGGGAAGCTTAATTTTCTATGATTCATTTGAGCGTATCACGGATCAGGAGCTGGAAATAGCTGCGAGGACTGCGGTAGATCGCAAATTCACTAAGCTGGTGCTTTATCCGCTGCATGAGGAAACGGTGAGACGTATGACGAAAGAGCCCGTACAGGCTTACTACAAGCGGGAAGACCGTCTTCATGAGTGGAAAAGAGAGCAGGGACTCCCATTCGTCACCGTGGAGAGTCTGGAAGGAAAGCGGAAGAAATACACGCCGCTGGATTCGGCGCTTCGTCATATCAGCGATGTATATCCAGCGCCGTATTTTCTGTATCTGACTCCGGAAATGGCCAATTTGTTTGCATCCTATTCTTCTTTTGAAGAGTGGATTGTCAAGCTGCGGCTGCTCCTGTCAGAAGAACCTGCCCAGATTCACCCCCGCCTGGCAAAATTCCGCCACCGCTGGGATGTCGCCGGGGCAGACCGGGAGGAATAACACAGTAGAATAAGTAGGCGTGCTTCAACTATGGGGGAGGCAGGTTTGGATGAATGAAGTTTTTAGATTTGATATCAGTCTGCAGCCTGATGCAGCAATAACACTGGTGAGGAACGGTCTATCGGAACAATCGGAGCTGCTGCATCAGGAGCTGCATGATCTTGGAGACGGCCTGATGATTGGAACACTGGTGTATGAACGTTATTTCCTGCGCTCCGGCAATCAGGCTGCGCTAGTGATGATTGTGGATAATTTTCGGGGTGTTAGTAATGTCCGTCTCATTTCGGCGGGAAGCTCAAACAGTAAGGTCTTTAAATTCGATTGGGGAGCAGGCAAAAGCTTCGCCTCTTCTGTAGAGAAGATCCTGACTCCCTACATTTTGAAATGAACTCTATAGACTTTCACATGGCAGCATCGGCACGGTAATTATTTGCCCGATGCTGCCTGTTTGCGTCTGTAACTGTACATTTTCCATTGATAATGGATAAAGCAGCCGATGCAAAAGCCAAGGATGGCAACAGTTGCGGCAGCGGCTACCAGTGCAGTGAAAACATACCCAAGTGCCGTCCAGCCCGCTAAAAAGCTTACCAGTCCGACTGTAAGGCAAAAAACAGCAATGCTCTGATTGAACTGCTGCTGATCCCAGTCTTCCTGCAGGTAAGAGGAAGGCTCTTTCCTCAAGAAATTAGCAGCTAGCTTTATGACCGGATTATATCCAAACAGCAGACCGGACAGTCCGGCGGCCAGCGGGAGCGCAAGAAGCAAATCGATGCCTGTGATCCAGGCCAGCAGTACAGAGATGACGATAAAAGCCTGATTGATTTTGACTAGAGGTCTGGGAATCCCTTTGGTTGTACGGATTTCTCCCACTATAATACACACCTTTCGGATTGGAATAATAATATTATACTTTATCGGACATAAGATTAACAATTGGAATGTTACTTTCTATTCTTAAGAATGATTAAGACCGGGACAGAAATTAAATTTGAAACAATTAAATCTTGACATATAGTTAAAATTTATGGTTTTATTATATAGACCGATTGTTATAAAAGAAAAGGAAGTGTTGAGCTTGTCGAACAAGCACAATGCACGTGAGGCGATTGTGGACACCGCTTCAAGATTGTTTTTCACACAAGGTTATCACGCGACCGGCTTGAATCAGATCATTAAGGATAGTGAATCGCCGAAGGGATCGCTTTATTATTATTTTCCCCGGGGCAAAGAAGAACTGGCCTTAACCTGCATCAGCCGGACAAGTGAAATTGTTGCCCAGCTGCTCCGGTACTACGCAGAAAAACAACTGGGTACATCCGTAATGATACAGGATTTCATTCTGGAGGTAGCCAGGAAGGCTGAGGAGACTTCTTTTGAAGGGTTAGTTCCGTTCAGCTTCTGGGTTGCTGTTGAAACCTCCTGTGTCAGTGATGAGCTGCGCTCGGCTTGTCAATCGGTGTTCAACGACTGGCAGGATGTTATTATGCAGAGTCTGCTTCAGGAAGGCGTTGAGAGCACAACTGCTGCCAATAAGGCTTCAGTCGTCATCTCGCTGTACGAAGGTGCACTTCTCCAGGCGCTGACGCACAAGAGCACCCAGCCGCTGCTTGCTGCGGCACAGAGTATACCCGCCATACTGGGTTAACAAACAGAAAGCTAGAGAGAAAAAATTATCGATTATCAGGAGGATACAAGAGTGGAAGCAACCATGCAAGGCAAGCAACAACCCCAAGCAAAACAGTTCAAAACAATCCCGATTCTTGTTTCTTTACTGCTCGCCGGATTCATCGGGATGTTCAGTGAAACGGCACTGAATGTGGCACTTACCGATTTGATGACCGTACTGAACATTACTCCTACGACAGCGCAGTGGCTGACAACCGCTTATCTGCTAACACTGGGCATCCTCGTGCCTATTTCCGGATTGCTGCTCCAATGGTTCACGACCAGACAGCTATTTGTAGCTGCGTTAAGCTTCTCGATTGCAGGAACCTTTATTGCGGCCATGTCGCCGAGCTTCGAATTTTTGCTGCTGGCCCGTATTGTTCAGGCCATGGGAACAGCACTGCTCCTGCCGCTGATGTTCAATACGATTCTGGTTATTATTCCTCCTGAGAAAAGAGGAGCGGCAATGGGCCTCATCGGGCTGGTCATTATGGTCGCGCCTGCTGTAGGACCGACAATTGCCGGCCTGCTGATCTCAAATTTAAGCTGGCACTGGATTTTCTGGCTGTCGCTGCCTTTCCTGGTCATTGCACTGATCTGCGGAATCCTGTTCATGCAGAATGTATCTGAGGTCACCAAGCCGAAGATCGATGTTCTTTCCATTGTGCTATCATCGTTTGGCTTCGGCGGCATCGTGTACGGATTCAGCAGCGCGGGTGAAGAGAGCGGCTGGAGCAGTCCCAAAGTGATCATTGCGATTGCTATAGGCGTTGTAGCCCTTGTTCTATTCGCCATCCGCCAGCTGACGATGAAGCAGCCGATGATTAATCTGCGTGCCTTCAAGTTCCCTATGTTTACAGTAGGGGTGCTGATGATCTTCATCTGCATGATGGTTATTCTGTCTTCGATGCTGATTCTTCCAATGTATCTCCAGCAGGGTCAAGGCTATAGTGCATTCAAAGCGGGTCTGCTGCTCTTGCCCGGCGGGATTATCAACGGCTTGATGTCACCGCTGATGGGACGTTTGTTTGATAAATACGGTCCGAAATGGCTTGTTATTCCGGGTCTCGTGGTTGTGGCAGTATCACTCTGGTTCTTCTCCAGCATCACTGCTACGTCTACAGTCATTTTTGTTATCGTTCTGCACAGCGCCCTGATGATCGGAATTTCGATGATTATGATGCCTGCCCAGACGAACGGGATCAACCAGTTGCCACTGGAGTATTATCCTGACGGCACAGCGATCATGAACACGCTGCAGCAGGTAGCTGGTGCTATCGGCACTGCGCTGGCTGTAAGCATCATGACCTCTGGCACGAAGAATTATATGAAGACAGTAACTGACGCTGCAGATCCGTCGAATGTGCTGGCGGCATTTACCCATGGGGTGCAGAACGCGTTTATTTTCGGAATGATAATGGCTGTTATCGGTCTGATTGTTGCATTCTTCCTCAAACGGGTTATTATTCAACATAAATCACAAGCACCTATGCATTAATCCTTCTGTTAAGCAATCCTGGCTGTCCACTGCCGGAAAGGCATATCCGCACTTCGGGTATGCCTTTTTGTGCTGGACTTCCTAAGGGGGATAATGTAACTTATACAGCGTAAATATTTCCGGATACTAAGGCGAAGGAGGTTAAGGATGTCGCAGCGGGCTGAACAAGAAAATAACGATGATATGAAGAAGCGGTCTAGAGTGGCAAGAATGAGTTTAGTAATCCTTCTGCTTGCAGGGATGGGTGCATTGCATGCAGAGAACTACGGCTCAGCACAGGCAGCTGTAACAGGTCAGGATACACTCGGAATACCGGCGAAAAACAGCGTGGTCAAGAAAAATAATCTGCCGGTGGGATTTGTTTATCTTGATGAAGTTATTCCGGAAGCGCAGTATCAGATCTGCTACTACGGCAAAAATAATTTTACCGGAGCACCAGTCAACGGGTACAAGGCGCCACTGGCAATCTTCACCCGTACGGCGGCAACTGCCTTGAAGAAGGTCAGTACCGATTTGGCCGGCAAGGGTTATATTCTGAGAATCTATGATGCCTACCGTCCGCAGAAAGCGGTAACCCGGTTTGTGGCTTGGTCCCAGGATTCTTCGGATACCAAGAACAAACAGCTCTATTACCCGCAGCTCGATAAACGCAATCTGTTTAAGCTGGGCTTTATTGCCAAGAAATCCGGGCACTCCAGAGGCAGCACCATCGACTTAACACTGGCTGACAAGAAAACAGGAGCCCTGGTGGATATGGGCAGCCCGTATGATTTCTTCGGAGAGATCTCTTATTATAATACGGTGCTTGTGAGCAAGACCCAGCATCAGAACCGTAAGATCCTGAAAGATGCAATGGTCAAACAGGGCTTCAAGCCTTATACCAAAGAGTGGTGGCATTTTACGCTGAAGAGTGAGCCATACCCATCACTCTATTTTAATTTTGATGTAGAATAACAAATGTACTGAAATGATGTTAGGCAGATCTTTTTTACGAAAAACTGGTTATATTCTTGAGAAAATCGGTTATTGTTTAATGTAAGACTATTCCCTTCAGACTCTGTGTATACTAATTCTAATACAGGAGAGGTGGAATCGATTTGAAGAACAGAATCGCAGCCGTTATCCTTAGTATTCTGTTAGTGGCAGCCGGAACAGGGACTTTTACAGCACAAGAGGTTAAAGCCGCGCCGAACATGAGTGTTATTGTGAACGGACAAGCTCTTTCGCTCGCAGATTCGACGGTATACAAGAGCGGAGCTGCCGTGATGGTGCCCCTTCGTGAGGTTGCCGAGGCTCTGAAGTACAAGATTTCCTATCAAGGGAGTACCGGAAAAGTTCAATTAAGCAGGGTCAACGAAATCATTGAGTTCCAGGTTGGCGGTCATGAGATTGTAATGGGAGAAAAGGACAAGAAGAAGGTTTCTTTCAAAGGTGCAATTGAAACCAGAGATAAACGGCTTTATGTCCCGCTATCTTTTCTGAACTCGATTGGCTTAATCGCCGGATATAGCACGGATACGAATCAATTAGAGATATATACGCCTGAGGTGGCGGCTGGAGCGGTATCAATGTTGCTGGCAACAGGCCAATATCAGGAGCTGCAGACCCGGTATTTTAACGATAAATCCGGGCAGATGCCTGATTTACCGCTCATTCAAAAGAATTGGGAACAGATCGCAGTTCCGGCGGGGAAATATTTTGGAGTGAAATCTACAGCCAGTGATTGGGGCGGGGAGACGCTCACTATTCAAAGCATTTTGTCTTTTACAGAAGCCGAAGCTGTACTAACGCTGTCATTGGACAGTGCCGGCAAGATCACCGGTCTGAAGCTGGAACCCGTGGCTGCTGCAGACGAATCTCATAGCTAACAAGTAAGAAGGCGACCGGACTCCTGGATGGGGCGGATCGTCTTCTTTTTATGTATCTGTAATCATATAGGCTATTGACATCACGGGGAAAACAGTATAGATTAAATTTGGATTAAACAGTGTTTAAAACGGCGTTTAGAATTGCTTTCAAAGGGGTGATATTCATTTTATTATGACCAAAGCCACTAACTACGCAGATTCTTCAGAGAAGGATACGAAGCAGACGATTCTTGATGCTACAGTAGAACTGATCCGGGAAAATGGATTCGGCTGCGCCACACTCCGCAACATAGCCGCTAAGGCGGATATCAACCTTGCACTGGTGAATTATTATTTTGGTTCAAAGGATCATCTGCTTGGGGCTGCGGTAAGAGTACTCGTGTCCACTTTTAACGATGCCTTTCAAGTGCTGGAGGATGATCTATTGCCGCCGAGAGAGAGGCTTAAGGAGTTTTTTATCCGGTATATCACTAACCTTGAACGTTATCCGGGACTGGCGAAACAGATGCTTGATCAGCGGCATGTAATTCTCGGCTCCCATGATGAATATGCAAGGTATTGCAAGATGATGAGAATTGAAAAAATTCTTGCTGCGTTGCAGGAAATTACCGGAGAACAAGACAAAGATCAGCAGATGACGATGCTTTTTCAGCTTTATGGTGCGATGGTATTTCCAGTAGTCATGGCATCGAGTTTACCCCAAGATCAGGAAGGTGTACTCCCGGTCTTTCAGCTTCCTGCGATTGGAGATCAGATTGACGGATTGTTTGACCGTTTTTTTACCAAACCAAATCATAATTAGAGAAAAGAGTGGAGAAAAAAATGCCAACGATGACGAATGGGAATCCTGCTGCAGCTGAGCAGCCCTTCTCGCTAAAAGCCATACTGCCGCCATTGCTGGCAATTATAGTCGGGATGATTATGGTTATCCTGGACGGTACAGTTGTCAATGTGGCAGTACCTAAACTGGTTGAATATTTCAATACGGATCTGAAAACCGTCCAGTGGGCAATTACAGGCTACACCTTAGCCTTGGCTGCCGTGATTCCGCTGGCGGGTTACATGACGGACCGGTTCGGTTCCAAACAAGTGTTTGTTGCGACCGTAGCAATGTTCGTGCTGGGTTCGATGCTATGCTCTCTTGCGCAGACATCTACACAGCTGGTTGTTTTCCGCGTCATTCAAGGTCTTGGCGGGGGAATGGTTGCCCCAATCGGGATGGCAATGGTATTCAGGCTGGCCCCTCCGGAACGCAGAGGCTCCATTATGGGGATGCTGGGCATTCCGATGCTGCTAGCTCCTGCACTGGGTCCGGTGCTGTCGGGGTGGCTGGTGGAGTATGTAAGCTGGCATTGGATTTTTCTGATTAATGTGCCGATCGGCATTGTGGGCATCATTCTGGGCATCAAATATTTGCCGACCACGGAGAAGAAAGGCAAAGCACATCTTGATGTTCTCGGTATCATCCTGGCTCCGGTAGCCTTCTCGATGCTGGCTTACGGTGTCAATGAAGGCGGAAGCAACAGCTGGTCAGCTACCGGAACCATTGTTGGACTGTCTGTAGGCGGTGTGGCGCTAGTGCTCTTTGTTATCGTAGAACTGCTCCACAAGCATCCGCTGCTGGAACTGCGTGTATTCCGTTCATCGGACTTCTCCCGCGGAATTCTGCTCTCCTGGGTCACCCAGGCTGCATTATTTGGTTCCATGCTGTTCGTCCCTCTCTATCTGCAGCAAATCCGTAATTACACCCCACTGGAAACCGGTCTGATTCTGCTTCCGCAAGCTTTGGCTTCGGGTATCGGAATGCCGATCGGGGGACGGCTGTTTGACAAAATCGGCGCCCGGCCGCTATTGTTTGTGGGGCTAAGCATCATTTCAACAGCGCTGTTCATGTTATCTGGGATTACCACCGATACGGGACTTCCGCTAATTATGTTCTGGCTGTTTCTGATGGGCCTGGGAATGGGCTTATCGATGATGCCTGTGAACACACATGTACTGAATTCCGCACCCCGTGAATGGGTTGGCCGGGTTACTCCCCTCACAGCTGCTGCACAGCAGGTGGTAGTCTCCTTTGCCGTTGCGGGCATGACCGGTTATTTAACGAGTCAGATTTCGGTTCACACCAAAGAATTGAGCGAAGGCGGCAATCCGCTGACAGCTGCGGTTCTTGGATTTAATGATGTGTTCTTTCTCTCGGCATGTATCGCTGTAGCGGGAGTGGTGATCAGTCTAATCCTGCGCAAGCCTAAGCAGCTTCAGCAGAAGGCTTCTGCGGATGGGCAGAACCCTGACCCGGCCATGATGATGGGACATTAACGCTAAGCTTGGCAAAAAGCCGCTGCAGCCTGTGGTAGTACCACAGTGCTGCAGCGGCTTTTTGCGCTTGGGCTCTTTAGATATCCGCTCTGCGTTTCTTGAGATATCGGGGGAAATGGGAAGCTGGGGACATTTTGCCGAGCAGCTCGGAAGCGACAATGCCCAGCATCACCAGAGCAGCTCCCGCATAACCCTGCATCGACAGCTGTTCTCCGGCGAACCAGTAACCGAAGAAAGCGGCGAATACGGGCTCCAGTGAAAAAATCAGCCCGGTACGTGTCGGCGTGGTGAATTTCTGTGCAACCGGCTGCAGGATGAAACCGCAGGCGCTGCACAGAATGCCGAGTGCCAGAATCGCGATCCAGCCTGGCATGTTGGACGGGAGGCGGGGAGTTTCGAATATGGCAGACAGCACAAATGCATAGCCACTCACGAACCCGAGCTGGAGAATTCCGATGTTCAGCGAATCACAGCTTTTTACCGCCTTGCCGGTGACAAGGATTTGAACGGCATAAAACAGGGCTGACAGAATACAGAGGAAATCACCCGGTTGAATGTGTAATGTAGAATTTAGCGTAAGCAGTCCGATGCCGGCTATGGCCAGTATTGCACCAAATACTTGCGCAGCGGCGACTTTCTTACGGAAGACCAGGACATCGAGCATCGGGACAAAAATAACAGTCAAGGCGACCAGAAAACCTGCGTTGGAAGTCGTCGTTGTCTGCAGGCCAAACGTAATGCAGGTGAATACGCCGAGCAATAAAAACCCGAGCAATGCCCCGTATCTCAATGTTCTGAGATTGATGCTGCGCAGCCGTCTGTGAAACAGAATTGCTGCTAAAATAAAAGCAAGTCCGAAGCGGAGGGCAATCAGGTTGAATTCCCCGAGAGTGCCCAGCCCCATCTTCATAAATATATAAGAGGAACCCCAGAACATTGTTACAACCAGGAGCAGTAGCTCGGCCTTGAGCGGCTTCATCGTTGGTATCATCTTCCTTTTTCTTATCTTGTGTTTATAGTATAATACGGTCAATTACATAAGTTAACTGAATGTTTATCATAGCTTACATGAGAAAAATTCATGTTAAGAAAGGAGAAGGGAAGTTGAGTCTGAATAAGTATGAGGTCTTTCTGAAAGTGGTGGAGCTGGGCAGTTTAACGAAAGCAGCAGAAGTGCTGGGGTTCACGCAATCAGGAATCAGCCATACCATCAGCAGTCTGGAAATGGAGTTTGGATTTTCCCTGCTGCTGAGGAACCGCTCAGGAGTCAAGCTGACGGTCAACGGGGAACAGGTTGTGCCGGCGATGCGTGAGATTCTCAAGTGGAACGAGCAGCTGAAGCAGCAGGTTGCAGATATTCACGGGCTGGAGACGGGGACGATTACCATCGGAACCTTCACGAGTGTATCCGTGCATTGGCTCCCGGGGATGATTAAAGAGTTCCGCCGGGAGTATCCTTATATTGAATTCAAGCTGATGGAGGGCGGATATCTTGAAATTGAGCAGTGGATTGAATCCGGGGTGATTGACTGCGGCTTCATCTCCCTGCCTACACGGGATAAATTTGAAGTGTTCCCCTTGAAAAAGGACCGGATGCTTGCGATCCTCTCCCAGGATCATCCGCTCTCTCAGGCTCCTTATATGCCGCTGGCGCAAATTGCGCATGAGGATTTCATTATCCAGAAGGCGGGTTCGGACTATGATGCCCGGCGGGTACTGGAAAAGGCCGGAATCCATCCGAATATCAAATTTACTGCAGGGGATGACTCGGCGATTATCGCGATGGTTGAGAACGGTTTGGGGATCAGCATTCTTCCGGAAATGGTCATCACCCGCCAGAACCACAACGTAGCCATGCTGGAGCTGGAAGAACGCAGCTTCCGTTCGCTGGGTATAGCTGTGAATTCGCTAAAATATGCTTCACCGGCTGCCCGGCGGTTTCTGGCGCATGTGCAGGCCTGGCTGAAGGATTCTTCAGAATAAGACTCGGCAGTTGAATGTACGGTTGACGGGCGCCAGTCCCCATGAGAAAATGTACGCGATATATTAAGCGTTTACAAATTTGCTTCAGGCAGCTTAACTACAACGGATCTCAAGGAGGAGTAAGATGAAACAGCTTCGTATTGGAATGATCGGCTACAAATTTATGGGCAAGGCCCACAGCAATGCCTACCGCAGTCTTCCGATGTTCTTCCCGCAGGTTTTGAAGCCGGAGATGTCCGTTATCTGCGGCCGGAATGCTGAAGCGGTGGGAGCCGCAGCGGATCAGCTGGGCTGGGCGGAAAGTGTAACCGACTGGCAGGAGCTGATCAACCGTGATGATATCGATCTAATCGATATCAACGCTCCGAGCAATGCGCATAAAGAGATTGCCCTGGCGGCGGCTAAGGCTGGCAAGCATATTTTCTGTGAGAAGCCGCTGGCGCTGAATCTGGCAGATTCCCGCGAAATGCTGGATGCTGCCAATGCTGCAGGAATTAAGCATATGATTGGTTTCAATTACCGGTTTTCTCCTGCAGTGAGGCTGGCGAAGCGGCTGGTGGAGAGCGGCCGGCTCGGGAAGATTTATCATTTTCGCGCCTGGTTTCTTCAGGACTGGATTCTGGACCCTGAGTTTCCGCTCGTCTGGAGGCTGCAGAAGGAGGTCGCCGGCTCCGGTTCCCATGGGGATCTGGGAGCGCATTTAATTGATTTGGCTCATTTTCTGGTAGGGGATGTGCAGGAAGTAATCGGCATGAGTGAGACGTTCATCAAAGAGCGTCCTCTAGCAGCAGAAATGACCGGGCTAAGCGCCCGGGCGGGGAAAGACGCGCCAAGGGGAGCTGTTACGGTTGACGATGCCACTTTATTCCTGGCCCGTTTTGCGAACGGTGCACTCGGCAGCTTTGAAGCTACACGGTTTGCCGCCGGTCACCGTTCGACAAATTCCTTTGAAATCAACGGCAGTCTGGGCAGTGTGAAATTTGATTTTGAGCGGATGAATGAGCTGGAAGTGTATCTGACCTCTGACGCTGAGGATGTGCAGGGCTTTCGCCGTGTCCTGGCCACAGACCCTGCTCATGATTATGCCGAAGCCTGGTGGCCGCCGGGGCATACGATCGGCTTCGAGCATACGTTTATTCACGAAATGCTGGAGCTGTCCTCCGCAATCTCCGAAGGACGCCAGCCGGAACCGAACTTTAACGACGGTGTGAAATGCCAGGCAGTGCTGGAAGCGGTAGAACGCTCGATCACAGAGCGGCGATGGGTCGAAATATCGGAAATGTAATCTTGCTGCAACATTTACCCCGAATTTGCCGTTTGAGAGAGTAGAAATTTCGGGGGAGTGGCTGATGATGTTCAGGATCAAGGTTGCTTACATTTGGATCACCGCGGCAATTTTGCTGCTTGGCGGCTGTTCGGAAGCGCGGGATTCAGGGGATGGGCCCGAAGCAGCCCTGATCTCGGCTAACCCGTATGATGTCCGTCATTTTTTAGCTGATCAAGCTATCACAAATGGAGACATTTATCTGGAGGATAATAAAGTCCATATCAATATAGTCGGGCTAGGCAGAGAGGTGGCAGAACGTTTTGCCGGAAAGTTCACCCCAACCAGCTATGTTCTTCATAATGTAACCTACACTTCAGGTGAGCTGGAGTCGGCATATACTATGCTGTCCGATCCGGAACTCTTCAACCAGCTTAATTTATACGGTTCATGGATTGATGTTAAGCAGAATAAGATTTGGATTTCTGTACCGGATGATTATTTGGCATCTGCCCGAAAAATACTGGAACAGCAAATAGATCCCGGTATGCTATCTTATGAGATTCGTGAACTCGGGGAGCCGCATGTGACCGGCACCATTGTTCAGCTTGAAGCTGATCCGGTGAAGCGGATCCTGATCCTGGAGCCGGGCAAAGAGGACCCGACCTACTGGTTCTCTATAAATCAGCGTTCGGAGCTGTATAATGCTCAGGGCCAAAAGGCCGGGTGGACGGATCTGAAGCCCGGACAGCAGGTCCACCTTTGGAGCACCGGTATGGTTGAAGACTCTCTGCCTGCACAGGCGACGGTGCGACGGCTTGAGCTGATTACGAAATAGTGTCATAGATGAAGAAGAGCACCGCTCACATGCCGTGAAGGGTGCTCTTTTGCTGTAATTAACGCCTGGCTCCGGATGGTGTAAGCCCTTTATATTGTTTGTAGAGCTTTGTGAAATAATTAGGATTGTCACAACCCACCTTGCCGGCAATTTCAGTCACCGAATCATTTGTCTCCAGCAGCAGCCGCTCGGCTTCATTTACCCGGCACAAGTTCACATAGTCTATAAAGGTGCGGCCGGTCAGTTTTTTGAATGTTTTACAGAAGTGGTAGGGATTCAGATTCACAAACTTGGCAGCAAACTCAATGCTGATTTTCTCATCGATATGGCTTTCCAGATATTCCAGCAGCGGTTTGAAGCGTTCCCTGCTCTGGGAATACCGTTCGTTCTGGTGCCTATCACTCATCTGCTGCGGCGGGAAGGTGCGGGCCAGCAGGGTGAAGAATAAATGCAGCTGATTCTTTACTACAAGCTGAAAAGCCGGGCCTTGCTGCATCACTTCAGAAATAATGGATTCGAGCAGATGGAAGTATGCGGAACACCCGGAATGGTGATCTGCCGGCTTTACCGGGAACTGATACCGGTTATTTAAATAAGGAGCCACAAACTGCTCATGCTGTGAGTCCTGATTCCGGTCTTTAAACAGGGAGGCATGAAATACGATTGAGACGTAAGCGATATCTCCTTGTATCAGGCTATATCCGACGTGCAGCCCACCGGAAGGGACGATGATTACGTCTCCCGGTGCCGCGTAATAGGGCTTGCTGTCCACATGAAAGATAGCGCTTCCCTGCTGCATCACGATAATCTCGAAATGTTCATGCCAGTGCATGAACAGGATATTCTGTTCTGCTTTGGCCCCTTTGCATTCATTGAAAAAAAGCCGGAAGGGGTAAGTTTTCTCTTCAAGCTCGGGATATTCCATGAGCTCCTCCGGATAGGTCACTGCATCATCAACTCCCACAAGATTCTGCTATATTAGCACAAGATAAGAAGAGATTTCACTTAAGATCGGCTTTATACTTGGTTTATTGAACTTAATATAAACCAATATTGGAGTGGTGCACAAGATGGAAGAACATTTGAGAATCGGTACCCTGGTCGGCGGCGGAGATGCCGTAAGCGTCATTCCGCAAATCGTTAAACACGGCTTCGAATCCTTCAGCCTGACCTTCTGGCAGACTACGGGAGCTACCAATCTGGCGGAAACAGCTGCACGGGTGCGCGAACTGGCTGCTGAGCATCATTTTGTGATCTCTGCAGTTGGTGTATTCGGCAATCCGTTAACAGGTACCGGTGACAACGCCGACACCTTGGCCAGCTGGGAACGGCTGATCGATCACGCCCATCTCTTCGGCACTGATATCGTAAACGGTTTCACGGGACGTCTGACCGACTGCTCCATTGATGAATCCTTACCTAAGTTCGCGGAAGTATTCGGAGAGCTATCCAGAAGAGCCGCCGATAAAGGAGTCAAAATCGCCTTTGAAAACTGCTCGATGGGCGGGAACTGGCAGACCGGGGATTGGAATATCGCACACAATCCTACAGCCTGGGAAAAGATGTTCAATGCTGTCCCTGCGGACAATCTGGGGCTGGAGTGGGAACCGTGCCACCAGATGGTAGCGCTTATAGATCCTATTCCGCAGCTGCGGAAATGGACGGACAAAATATTCCATGTACATGGCAAGGATGCTACGATTGCCTGGGATATCGTCAAAGAGTACGGTATCCATGGTCCAAAAGAGTATGTATGGCATCGTACGCCAGGTTTCGGAGATACCAATTGGACAGATGTTATCAGCATTCTTCGTCAAGCCGGATACAAAGGCACAATCGACATTGAAGGTTGGCACGATCCGGTCTACCGTGATGAGCTTGAAATGACCGGCCAGGTCCATGCACTGAATTATTTAAAAACTTGCCGGGGCGGAAGCTTTGTGCCCAATCCGCGCTAAACCAGATGGGGGAGAATAAAGTATGACAGCAGAATACCGCATAGCTCTAGCCGGCTGCGGAGGGATGGCGAATGAGTGGCTTGGCTATGTCTTGAAGCGGCAGGATGCCGAGATTGTTGCACTGGTGGATATCCGCGTGGAATCGGCTGAAAATATGGCAGTTAAGCATGGGCTTACTGTTCCGGTTTTTACCGATATCAAACAAGCTATAGAACAGACCGGTGCGAATCTGGTATTTGATGTGACAGTTCCATCAAGCCATTTCAACATTGCCCGTACGTCACTTGAGCTGGGCTGCAATGTGTTCAGTGAAAAGCCGCTGGCTGAAACGCTGGAGCAGTGTACTGAGATCGTTGCAATTGCTGAACGTACCGGGCGCTCCCATACCGTAATGCAGAACCGCCGGTATGATCCTCGTATCCGCGCCCTGCGGGAACAGATTAAAACCGGGACGATCGGCCGGGTAGGCTATGTCGGGGCGAGCTTTTTCCTGGCACCGCATTTCGGAGGATTTCGCGATGTGATGGACAGTCCGCTGCTCCTGGATATGGCGATTCATACCTTCGACCAGGCCCGGTTCATCAGCGGAGCAGACCCGGTTACTGTGTACTGCCAGGAATTTAATCCACCGGGGTCGTGGTATGCCGGTAATGCGGCAGCTGTCTGCATTTTTGAAATGTCAGACGGTTCGGTATTCAGTTATCAGGGCTCATGGTGTGCCGAAGGTGCGCCTACCTCGTGGGAATCTTCCTGGCGGGTTCAGGGTGAGAAGGGCGCCATCATCTGGGATGGTCTAGGCATGCCATATGCCGAAGTATTGGACACAAATGAGCACGCAGGCAAGTTCATGAACGATTATGTACGGGTGGAAGGAGCAGCGGCTGATATGGAGGAGACGTTCCATCATGGCTGCCTCCGGGAAATGTTCCTGTCTCTAAGTGAACAGCGCCCCGCCGAAACGGATTGCCGGGATAATATCTACAGTATGGCTATGGTGTTTGGAGCTCTGGAAAGTGCCCGGACCGGCCGCAAGCTGGATATTGCCGAAATGATGAACCGTTCCGTACAACCGTTGAAGCAGGAGACTTAGCTCCGTGAATCTTATGAACCAAAAAAATCAGCCCCAATCCGCCACATTCTGCGGGTTGGGGCTGATTCTTTACGTATACATAATACTAGAAACCTTTATATTGCGGTTCCTCTTGTTCAAGCTGTGTAACGCGGCCTTCGACCTGTTGAACAATCTGCTGTGTCTGTTCAGCAGCGTTAGTAAACAGGGTTTTGGCTT
The DNA here is from genome assembly GCF_031599675.1 of Paenibacillus pedocola. Classification (NCBI taxonomy): domain Bacteria; kingdom Bacillati; phylum Bacillota; class Bacilli; order Caryophanales; family Paenibacillaceae; genus Paenibacillus; species Paenibacillus pedocola. The sequence continues at coordinate 3,132,999 of NZ_CP134223.1, forward strand.
CTTCATTTTGGGTTTCCATGGCGAACTGCTCCAGACTTGCTTGTGCGCTTTTTAAAGAAGACAGGCATGTCTTCACTTGTGAGGCAACAGTCATCTCTTATATCCTCCTAATCGTTGAGTAAATGATCGTTATCTAGTATCTGACTACATGCTTACAGTCATTCAGGTAACAGTTACCATTAATGGTTTAGGTTTCTTCAGCAGCGTGCTGCAAGAAATTATTGCTAGTCTAAGCCAGCCTTTTTTGACAAATAATGTTGGTACGTAATGTCCGCATGCATTAAAAATCAAATGGAGGGTTCAACATGCCGGAATGGCTTGAAGTGATCATAAGAACATTATTTGCTGTAGTTATGTTATTCTTATTGACAAAACTGCTTGGTAAAAGACAGGTTTCGCAGTTATCCTTTTTCGAGTATATAACAGGTATCACTCTGGGAAGCATCGCAGCTTACGTTTCATTGGATACCGATAAAACCTGGCATTTGGGCGTGATCGCGCTGGCTGTCTGGGTCGCATGCTCATTTAGTATTGAGTGGCTGCAGATCAAGAGTAAGAAAGCCAGGGACTTCATCGATTTCAAATCGACGGTGCTAATCAAGGACGGCAAAATTCTTGAAGAGAATATGAAAAAGGAAAAGTTGTCGACGGATGAGCTGCTAGAGGAGCTCCGGAAGAAGGATGTCTTCAAAGTGGCTGATGTCGAATTTGCCATAATGGAGTCGGATGGAGCGATTAATGTGCTGCTTACGCGTGAGAATCAACCGCTGACTCCGAAGCATCTGGGGATCAAGGTAGCACCGGAGCAGGAGACGCAGGCGGTTATCATGGACGGGAAAATCCTGGACGAGCCGCTCGATACCCTGAATCTATCCCGAGGATGGCTGAATGGTGAGCTTGAAAAGCAGGGGCTTACCGTAGAGAATGTCTTTCTCGGTCAGGTTGATTCATATGGGGAGCTGACGGTAGATTTATACGCCGATAGTGTGCAGCTTCAGCCGCCGCAGGATAAACCGCAGCTCTATGCGCTATTAAAAAAATGTGAAGCTGATCTTGAGTTGTTCAGTCTTTCCACCAAAAACCAGGACGCCAAGCAGTTGTACGAGGATTGCTCGGGCAAGCTCCAGAAGCTGCTGCAATCCTTAAAGCCTTTTATCCAGAATTGAGTGTGTACAAGCAGGCCAACAAAAGCCGAATGGTTTTTGTTGGCCTTACATTGTTCAGCAGAGCGGATGTGTTCTTAATGCTGTTGATTAGAGTAATGGCAAAACAATTCACATAAGTGTAATAAAAAGGAATAAATAATGCTGTACATTTTGAAATAAATAATTATAGTTGAAATTAGGCTGACTGCTGCAAAAGAGCAGTTCTGAGATTTTTTGACAGCCTTATCCTATGAACAGCGGAGGGATGCGATGCGGGAAATGCGGTTTTCAGATTCATGGCAGTGAAGCGGCAGATGAAATCGGTGATACAGTAACTTGCTCCGTAATAATACATTATACTGGAGGTTAATGTTAACGTGAAAATTAAAAAGCGTTTTGCTTACACCGCAATGATTGCGCTTTCGGCTGTGCTTGCTCTTGGCGGTCTGCAATTTGGGATTCCTACTGTACAGGCGGCCAGTCTGTTTAGTGATGATTTTGAGTCAGGCAGTGCCGGCAGCTGGAACAGTACAACCGGTACGTGGTCAGTGGTACAGGATGGCAGCTCCAAAGTGTTCTATCAGTCAAGCAGCAGCGAAGGCCGTACCTCCGCAGGCAGCAGTACGTGGAGTGATTATAGCGTCCAGGCTGATGTTAAAGTGGATAATTTCAACGGAAGCAACCGGACTTATCTCTGCGGCCGTTATACCGACGGCAATAACTATTATGCCGCTTCCATCTCTAACAGCAACGGAGGAACACTGGAAATCCGCAAAAAAGCAGCTGGATCCAGCAGCACACTCGCCACGAAGACAGACTTTCCGATCACCGCAGGAACCGTATATACGATAAAGCTTGAATTAAGCGGTAGTACGATCAACATGTACGTGAATAATGTGCTGCAGTTAAATGCACACGATAACATTTTGACCTCCGGCGGGATTGGTTTTGTTGCTTACAAGACTGCCGCAAAGTTTGATAATGTTGTGGTTTCCAGCGCCGGCACAGCTACTCCGGCACCGACGGCAACTGCTACAGCAACGGCTGCACCAACACCAGCAGCAACCGCAACGCCAACGGCAAGTCCGACTTCGGCACCAACGGCAACTGCTACTGCATCGCCTACTGCAACACCTACTGCTACAACGGCTCCTGTTACCGGAGCGCTTTACGTCTCGCCGAATGGCTCGGCTTCTAATAGCGGAGCGCTGGGAAGCCCAACCACTCTTGCCTCGGCTATCACCAAAATTGCCCCTGGAGGTACGATCTATATGCGCGGCGGGACATATACCTTCAGCGGTCCAGTCACAATTGAACGCGACAATAGCGGCAGCTCTGGACTACGCAAAAATATAGTAGCATACGGAAGTGAAAAACCGGTGCTGGATTTCTACTCCGAAACCTTTGCCTCATCAGAACGTGGACTCCAAATCTTTGGCCACTACTGGAATATTAACGGGCTTGAAGTGAAGGGCGCCGGGGATAACGGGATTTTCATCGGCGGCAACTATAATATTATCCAAAATGTCGAAACCCATCATAACCGGGATTCGGGGCTGCAAATCAGCCGTTACGCCTCTTCGGCAGCCAGTATGAGTGAATGGCCGAGCTACAACCAGATAATTGGAGTATACTCACATGACAACTTTGACCCGGACAACGGGGAGGATGCTGACGGTTTTGCAGCCAAGCTGACCATCGGACCGGGTAATGTGTTCGACAAATGCATCTCCGCCTGGAATACAGATGACGGCTGGGATTTATATACGAAATCGGATACCGGACCTATTGGGGTTGTAACAATAAAGAACAGCATTGCCTATAAGAATGGTCAAACATCAGATGGCACCAGCACCGCTAACAGTGATGGTAACGGCTTCAAGCTCGGCGGTGAAAGTATTCCAGTCAACCATATTGTTCAGAATAGTGTTGCCTTCCAGAATAAGAAGCACGGCTTCACCTACAATAGCAATCCCGGTTCGATCCAGATGACTAACAATACCTCCTGGAGCAACGGTGCCAGCAATTTCGCCTTTGATACAGGAACACATGTATTCACGAATAATCTGAGCTATTCTGGAGCCTCCAGCGACAAAACAAGCGGAACCGATGTTTCCGGCACCAATGTATGGTGGAAAAGCGGAGCCAGCACGAACGCCAAGGGACTTGTGGCCAGCAGCGCCGACTTTGTCAGCCTGACACCTTCGGTTGTGCGGAATGCGGACGGTTCGTTCTCCCTCGGCAACTTCCTGAAGCTGGCTGCCGGCAGCGACCTTATCGGATCGGGCACACCGAGCGGGACTAACATTGGAGCTTCGAATCAATAAACATTATAGATGGAGGGGACCGGCTGGAGAGCTGGTCCTCTTTGCTGTCTGTAAGCTGCGGTTCGGTGTATATTTCCAGTATATCTTGGCAAACTAAGTCAGATTCTCCAGCATTCCTGAAGGAGGTAAGACGGATGACTAAGAGCATACTTGACGGTATACAGGAGCAGCTTGCGGGCTGCAGCGATGCGGTATACCAATCTATCGATGTTTATGGTCATTCCTGCATGCTGATTTATATTCCTTCCATCGTGGACACGCTCAGTCTGCAGGAATTCGTCTCCACACCACTGAAATCGGAGGCGAATTCGGAGCCGGATTGGCCGCGTTTTCTGGAGCGTCTGGATCATGGCTCTGCCTTTGCTATTCCCTATATTAAAGTGTATGACACAGATAGAGCAGTTGAGCTTGCAGTCAGCGGCAATGCGGTGCTTTATATCGAAGGATTACCTTATCTATATTATTTTGAGATTACCCATTATCAGAAAAGAGCGGTATCGGAATCGCAGAATGAACTGGTTGTTATCGGGCCGCAGGAAGCTTTCATCGAAGATGTTGCCACGAATCTCTCGCTATTGCGCCATAAAATCAAACATGCGGATTTGAAGACAAAGCACTTCTCCATCGGAAAATATACGAAGACGGATGTATATCTGGTATACATTGAAGGACTTTACAAGCCGGAGATTCTGGCTGAAATAGAAGGCGTATTGCAAGGCCTCAGTATAGACGGTGCGCTAGGGATCAGTTATCTTACAGAACACATGAAGCAGGGTCATTTCTCACCGTTTCCCGTATTCCAATATACGGAACGTCCCGACTCCGTTGCCGCTTCCCTCATGGAAGGCCGCGTGGGGATACTTCAGGACGGAACTCCGTCCGCTTTGCTTACGCCGGTAACCTTTTTCTCGCTGCTGCAGTCTTCGGAGGACTATTATCAGAACTTTTATGCCGGCAGCTGGATCCGCATGGTCCGGTTCTTTTTTTCGCTGATTTCGATGCTGCTTCCGGCATTTTATGTGGCAATAACTACTTTTCATCCGCAGATTATTCCTTCGGACCTGCTGCTTACGATCGCCTCTGCCAGGGAGAATATCCCTTTTACCGCCTTGACGGAGGCGCTCATTATGGAGCTTACCTTTGAAGCGCTTAGAGAAGCCGGTACCCGTATTCCCAAACCTGTAGGGCAGACGGTCTCCATCATTGGCGGGATTGTCATTGGACAGGCAGCAGTTCAGGCGGGTATAGTTTCTGCACCTATGGTCATTGTCGTCTCCATCACCGGGATCGCCTCGTATATCATTCCGCATTTGGAGCTGGGTTTGACCTTCCGGCTGCTGCGCTTTGTCCTGCTTGTGCTTGGAGGCACAATGGGGCTGCTTGGAGTGATTGTCGCTGTTTTCGTTATCTATGGGCATCTGGCGCATCTTCGATCCTTTGGTACTCCATATCTGCAGCCTGTTGCGCCGCTTATATTAGAGGATTGGAAAGACACTTTACTGCGTGTCCCGAACCCGTTCATGACTAAGCGGAGCACCTCGTTTACCGATCAAAAGAATGACAGGAGGCAGAAAAAGCAATGAAACCGCTCAAGCTTGGGGTCGTTCTCCTGCTGCTCCTCAATCTGTCCGGCTGCTGGTCCAAGATCGAATTGGATCAATTAACGTTTATTTTCGGCATGTATATTGATGTCGGGAAGGAACCCGGAACTGTGGAGGTTTCCATCAATGCCCCGCTGCCCAATCGTCTGATGTCCAGCTCACAAGCCGGAAGCTCGCAGGGGAAAAACTACTCGCTGGTAACAAAAACCGCTTCAACCATTACAGATGCCATCATCCTGATTCAGAAAGATTTATCCAGACGCCTGGTCATTTCACATATTAAAGTCATAGTTATCGGAAAGGAATATGCCGCACGGGGTGTTTATGAATTGTTGGAATGGACCAAACGGCAGCCTGAACTCCCAATAGGAACCTATGTTATGGCCGCTCCCGGCAAAGCGAAGGAAATTGCCGGATTATCTGCGATCTTTGAACAATTGCCTGACCAGGTATTGAGGAATTTTTCAGAGCTTAATCTGACCTATGCCACAACAATCAGGAATTGTCTGCAGGCCGAAGCTAACAACATGGGTTATGCGATGAATTATCTGTCCTTTGGAGAGAACCCGGACGAGATGGCGCAGGGGAAACCGGTACAATGGGCAGGAGTGCAGGGCGTCATGTTGTTCAATAAAATGAAAATGAAGGATACACTGAGCGGTGCGGACAGCAGGGCGCTTTCGTGGGCAGCCGGAGATTTGGCCGGTCATATAGCGCTACCTATGTATACGGTAAAGTGGGAGGAACACGGTAAAGGGAGGGCCAGTGCGCTTTTCTATAACAATTCAGTGTCTCATTCCGTAAAGATGACAGGGGAAGGCCCTGTCTTTTACATCAAATTGAAGGGTAAAGCGAGCATCACATTATTTAGGGATAATGGCGCCGAGAATGCTATTGATTACAGTGGAACTATTAAAGGAAAACTGGAGGAAAGGGTCACAGCAGATGTAAGCAGGGCCATACATAAAACTCAGGAGGCGGGAGCGGATGTCCTGCAGCTTGGGATGCTGCTCGAATGGAATCATCCTAAAGAGTGGCGAAAGCTAAAGGATAAATGGGACGACTATTATGCCAAGGAAGCAGAGATTAGGGTAACTGCGGATTTCAGTATCGATGATTTTGGGGCGAGTAAATAGCGAAATTATGAAAGGAGACACTATGCGCACAACGAACTGGCAAATGTTCCGCTTCAGCCTGGTTTACTTCAACTCCCAGACATCGATTTTTATCATCCCTGTTATCGTTAGCAGCTCCGGTTATCAAGGTTGGATCTCGATTGTGCTGGGAAGCGTTGTGTCTATGATCTTGTTATTCGTAACCATTCAGGTTGGGAAGCTAAGCGCAAACCGGGCCTGGGTTGACTTCGGCAAGGAGGTTATGGGCAAATGGATGCATGGTGCAATTGTATTTATACTGCTCTGCTGGTGTGTGTACTATGCCTCCTTAGATATTGAGAATTTTGTTCTGTTCTTCGGATCCAATTATATGAGGGGAACTCCGCAGCTATTTATTCAGCTGGTACTAGGTGGGGTTATCATTTTTACGGCTTCGCGGGGACTCTCCACGCTGGTGTATATGTCGGACGGGATTTTTCTGCTGCTTATTGCGACTACTTTTTTTACATTTTATTTGTTTTTGCCAAACGCGGAGTTTGAGATGCTTCCGGCTTTCATCCACTATCATGAACCGTGTCTTATCTTCCACGAAACGGTCACAGCGACTTCCTGGTTTGCGGAGTGGGTTGTGTTTTTGTTTATGGCTCCGGAATTGAAGATTAACAACAAGCTGCTTAAAAAACTCCTGATCTCGGAAGTAGTGCTTACCTTTTTCGTGCTGGTCGGGTGGGTGATGACGCTGCTCAACTTCGGCCCGCATTTAGGAAAAGATCTGCAATATCCTTATCTGGAGATGGTCCGCAGCTCTTCACATGATGATATATTAGGCAATCTGGATCCGCTCCTGATCGGCATCTGGTCTGCCTCTATGTTCATGCACAGCTCATTTTTAATTTATGTCGCGTATAAATGCTCCTTGTACCTCACGAAGCAAAAAGTAAAGAAATATATCATCCCGTTTCTGGTATTCTGTTCCGTATTCATTGCCTATCTGTATTCACGCAGTATAACCCGGTATTACAGAGATTTCACCTCCTATATAACAATCCTTCTCTGGTTATGTGTCGAGTGTATCCCGGTGTATTACTATATTGCAGCCTTCATCCGATCCAAAATAAGTAAGCCCGCAGGCTGAGGCTGCGACTTATTTATTATAAAATGGATGCGCTTTCTGGTATGATTAAGCTTTGGAACTTACCTTATAAGCGATAGGATGGTGTTATTCTTTATGAATCTACAAGAGGCCAGCGTGCTAATCAGCTCGATCCGGATGAATCTCTCAAAAGTTATTGTCGGAAAAGAGACAGGGGTGGATCTGCTGCTGACAGCACTGCTCGCAAACGGCCATGTGCTGCTGGAGGATGTGCCCGGTACCGGGAAAACACTGCTGGCCAAAACACTGGCCCGCTCACTTGACTGTGCGTTCAAGCGTATACAGTTTACTCCGGACTTACTGCCCTCAGATTTAAGCGGGATCAATTACTATAATCAGAAGAGCGGAGAGTTCGAGTTCCGGCCGGGTCCTGTATTTGCCAGCATTCTGCTGGCGGATGAGATCAACCGGGCGACGCCGCGGACCCAGTCGAGCCTGCTGGAATGTATGGAGGAACGGCAAATTACGATAGACGGTGTAACCCATGAGCTGGAAGCACCGTTTCTTGTTATTGCTACACAGAACCCGGTGGACAGTCAAGGAACGTTCCCGCTGCCGGAAGCGCAGCTGGACCGTTTCTTAATGCGGATAACGACAGGTTATCCTTCCTTTGAAGAAGGAGTACATATCCTGAAGCGGTTCCGCCAGAGTAACCCGCTGGAAGATACGGCTGCGGTTGCTACCGCCCAGCAGATTCAAGCTGCGCAGCGGCTGACGGCGGCCGTGAATGTCAGTGATGACCTATTGGGCTATATGATCCGGATTGTCGAAGCTACCCGGAAGGCGGCTGTTGTCAAGCTTGGAGCCAGTCCGCGGGCAGGCTTTGCGCTGCTGCGTGCTTCTCAAGGATATGCGTTAATTCAAGGCAGGGATTATGTCATCCCGGATGATATCAAGGCCGTTGCTGTACCGGTCCTTGCCCATCGCCTGCTATTGCAGCGCGGCCCGGGCTCCAAGGAAGGCCTGGCTGCCGACGCATTGCTGCAGATTCTGCGCGAAGTGGAGGTTCCGGCCGAGCCGTCTCCGGCGGCAAGAGGCGGAAGGGTGGAGTAAGCCATGTCGCTTCCCTGGTTTATTCTCAGTACTCTTCTGCTGCTGCTGTTCATCTCAGTTATTTATCAGCGAAGTGCGCTTAAAAGTGTGAGCTACACCCGTTATTTCTCTGCGGCTGCAGCCTATGAAGGGGAGCAGGTGGAGATGGTCGAAGAGATCACCAACCGCAAGCTGCTGCCGCTGCCCTGGCTGCGTCTTGAATCCAGCATCGCCCGGGGCCTGGAATTCGGCAGGCAGGAGAATCTTGGTGTCAGCAGCGGTGAAATCTATCAGAATCATATCAGTTTGTTTTATCTGCGGTCCTACCGCCACATCAAACGCCGTCATCTGGTCCGCTGTGAAAAGAGGGGCATGTTCCGGCTCGAATCCGTTACAATGACGACCGGTGATCATTTTGGACTTAGCCGGAGGACCAAGACATTCCCGCTGCAGCTGGAATTGCTGGTGTACCCCGGTCTGGTAGACATTCATGAGCTTCCGCTGCCGGTTCACAGCTGGCTGGGCGAGCTGCCGGTGAAACGCTGGATTGTCGAAGATCCTTTTCTGACCGCGGGTACGCGTGAATACAGCCCGGGGGATTCACTTAACGCCATGAACTGGAAAGCTACGGCACGGACCGGCAGGATGCAGGTGCACCAAAAGGATCATACGGCCGACTCGCGGCTGGTCATCTGTCTGAATGTGGAGATCAGCGATTCAATGTGGAGAAACGTAACGGATGCTGCGCGGATCGAGCTGGGTATCCGTTATGCAGCTACGGCAGCTGATTACGCAGTAGGCCATGGTCTGGAGACGGGTCTCCTGTGCAACGGAAAGCTTGATGGTGGAGGGGAACGTGATCATGTGACATCCGGGCCGCTCGGAAACCTGGAAGAGGTACTCGGACTGCTGGCCCGTCTGCAGCTGGACCGGACAATACCGATGTCCCGGCTCCTGGAGCTTGAAGCGGAGAGATATCCTGAGGGCAATGATTATCTGATCATTACCTGTCACCGGGGGAAGGAACTGCAGCAGGCTGCTGAGGAACTGGGACTGCTGGGCAACGGCGTAGCCTGGCTGGATATTCCGGGAGAGGAGGGGGAACGCGCATGAGCAGCGGATCTGGGGACCACATGAAGGTTTCGGTTAGATTATGGTTAAGCTGTGTGTTGGAATGGCTGCTGTTTCTCCCTCTTTGGGTGCTGCTTGAAGTGTACTTACTGCCGGAGCAGGGAGTATTAATCCCATGGACTTTTACGCTGCCAGTCCTGTCATTAGCTGGTGTACTGCTGCGGCAGGTATGTAGCCGCAGATGGAAGCAGCTGCTGGCGGCGCTGCCAATCGGAGCCGCAGCGGGTTTATTATACGGAGGAATGAATATAAGCGTCCTTCCGCTGATTGCCGTTAGTGCCCTATTTGCCTATCTCGGAATGAATGCAGCTTCGCGCAATCACAGGCAGAAGACTTATGTTGCCGGAATCACGGTATATTTTACTTCGGCAATCATTTATGCCAGGGTACCTGAGCTTCTGCCTAATCTAAAGCTGTTGACCTGGAGCGGCAGCCTGTCTCTTATCCTCGCACTGCTTGATTCCAATATCAGTTTTCTGCGTTACAGCTCACTTGCAGCTGATACTGCAAGTTTGCCGTCAGGCATGCGGCGGCATAACCGCTTGTTTGTACTGATGTTTGTTATAGCGGCTGGACTTCTGGCTGCAGGTGCAGGTAAAGCACTCGGATTGCTAATATGGGATACAGCCCGTCAGATCATCGGCTGGTTGTCCCGTCTGCTGTCCGGTTCTGAGGAAGCCACGCCTATCGAGACAGTACCCCCGGCAGCGCCTCCGGAGCTTCCGCAGTCTGATGTTCACGAGCCCGGTCTCCTGTCGATGATTTTCGAAATCATCTTCTATGGCCTTGGAGCAGCTGTCCTGCTTGTACTGCTGTATCTGGCCTTGCGCTGGCTGTACCGAAATACGGGAGGTATATTCCGCAGAGCGATCGATGCCCTCCTGTCCATGCTGCGCAGAGAGACCCCTCAGGAGCATGCTGCTTTTCAGGATGAAGAGGAGAATATCTTCGCCTGGGAGAAGACGGTCCAGGGCGTCCGGGAATACTGGCTGAACCGGCTGAAGCCGGGTGGCCGCAGGGACCGCTGGGAGTCAATGAACGGCAGCCGTGAGCGCATTCGCTGGCTATACCGTCATTGGCTAGGCGCGAAACAAGCCGAGGGCTATGAGGTTAAAGGCTTCCTGACACCGTCGGAGACCGGAGAAGACGTAACGGAGTGGGCTGAGAAAAGGAAGCACATGCGTAAAAGTGGCGGGGGCAGCGAAGTCTCCCCGGACGAACTGCTTCAACTATATAATCAAGCCAGGTATGGTAACGATGAAGCTTCAGGTAAGGACCTGGAGCAGCTCAAGAAGCAGCTGAAGCTATGAATTCTGCAGACAGGTGAGAGGAGCAGAGACATGGGGCAATATTTAAGCGGTGAAATGGCCAAGGCGGCAAAGGTGAATATTGAGACGTTGAGATATTATGAGAAGCACGGACTGCTTCCCGAACCGCAGCGTTCAGAATCGGGTTACCGTCTGTATAACGAAGAGACCCTGCAGAGACTTTTGTTTGTCCAGAATGCCAAACGATGCGGATTTACACTGAAGGAAATCAAGAAGGCGCTGGTTAAATCTGCGGCTGGAAGCATCGGAATAGCTGATTTTGTGGCAGTCATTGAACGGAAAATGATTGCGATAGATGTAGAGATTGCGAAGCGGGAACAGACCAAGGCAATGCTTGGTCAGCTGAAAGGTGAACTTCAGGCTAAAGACAAACATCCGGGTGTCCGGGAGGTTCTGGGAATTCTTCAGATGGATTCGTAATCCATGAATTTTTAGCTTGGGGGCATGCTTGACTCCGTACTTAACTACAGGGTTTATGATGCAGGTATCAAACCTTGCAGGAGGAGATACCGACATGCCAACCCCAATTCATCAGCTTGAAGCAATCAAAACGTTTCTGCGTCAAAGCGGCAGCCCAATAGGAAAAACAGCAGAGCTAATCCGCAGCGAAATGGCGGAGGCGGCAAGACAGCTTCCAAGACGACCGGATATAAAGGCAGAACCTGTTAATATAGGGGAACTATATGGCGAGTGGGTCAGTATAGAAGGTATAACGGTTGCTGCAGAGAGTGCATTCCTCTACTTCCACGGAGGAGGGTTTATTGCAGGCACTTGCGAAATGTACCGCGATCTTGCAGCCCGGCTATCGGCAGCATGCGGTAGTAAAGTATTGACCGTTGAATACCGGCTGGCACCGGAGCACCGGTATCCCGCAGCTAACGAAGATTGCCTGTACGCCTTTTCCTGGCTGCGAGGGCAGGGTTTTTTGCCGGAGAATATCATTCTTGGCGGGGATTCGGTTGGCGCTACACTTGCGCTGATGACTATGATTTCGCTTAGAGATGCAGGTGAAACGCTGCCTGCTGCAGCCATTCTGCTCTCTCCGCACAGCGATCTTGTTCATTTGGACGGTGAGTCCTATACCAGCAGGGCCATGACGGACCCTACAGGTAGCCTTGAAGGGAACCAGAAGATTATAGAAGATTATTTAGGCGGGTATGAGGGAGAGTTACCGGCACTGCTCTCCCCGCTGCGTCTTGATCTGCATGGTCTGCCTCCCATCCTAATTCAGGCGGGAGACCAGGAGGTTCTGCTGAGCGATGCAGAACGTCTGGCCGTACAACTCCGGGCTGCGGGGTCTGAAGTGAAGCTGGAAATATGGGAGCAGATGTGGAGTGTCTTTCAATTCATGGCCGGCCTCCTGGTTGAGGGGGAGCAGGCCATTGTCAGCATCGGAGAATTTGTCAGAACAGCAAGCGCAGCAGCATCAGGGACAGCACGCCGGTAACTACCGTGCCAAGCAGGCTGCGCGTTTTAACCGCAACCCAGAAGGTAGGCAGCGCGGCGATCAGCTCCACATTAGTAGACAGAGCGGCAAACCGCCCTTCGTCGACGAACAGCTCTTGTGCAACCAAAGCAGACATGACGGCGATGGGCATATAATTTAACCAGCGCATTCCCCATTCAGGAATAGTGATCCGGCTTAGCAGCATCAGCGGGAGTACACGCGGAATGAAGGTGACCAGGGCGGCACCGAGAATAATCAGGAATATATCCGGTCTTACTTCCATTTTTCCATCACGGCTCCAATCGTTGAGGCTATAACTGCTGCGGCAATGACGCCAATACTGGGTGACCACAAAATAGACACGCTAACAGCAATGATCATGGCTACAAGGCCTGTAGCTATATCCAGTGCGTATTTGCTTCTGCTAATGAGGGTAAGCACCAGCAGGCCGATGAACATGGCCGGCAGGGCGAAGTCCAATCCCCATTCTTCCGGACTTGAGATCCATTGTCCGAGAACTGCGCCTGCGATGTTGGCAAGGAACCAATTCAAGTAGGCCGTGATGTTGAGGCCGTGCATCCATTTCTCACTGATTGCTTTTTTGGCGGCACTCTTCTGGATGGCGACACCAAACGTCTCATCCGTAAGCAACGTACCAATCAGAAGATTCCTAAGAGGTGTCAGATGTCGGAAGTAGGGCGATATGGCTGCACTAAGCAGCAGGTGCCGGAGATTAACGAGTAGGATCGTAATGATGATACTGGTGGCCGTACTCCCTGCGGCGATCATTCCCGCTGCTATAAACTGGGCAGAACCGGCATACAAAATAATCGATATTAATGATATTTCAGCCAGTGAGAGGCCTGCAGTTTTTTCGACAACCCCGGCAGCAAATCCGATACTTAAGTAGCCTAATAGTGTCGGTATGCAATCTTTAACCCCTAGCCAAAAGCTGTCTTCGCTGATCTGGGCTGCAGGGAAATCAGCCTGTACGGATTCTGTCTTCATGAATCGGACTCCTTTCAGCCTGTCTTTGTTTACCGCGCTGCAGTACATGCAGATTATCTTAATATCTAACAATTTTCGGCGGTTGGCAAGGGGGAAACTTCATACGAGTGTCAGAAAATGATTGGAATAACTCGATACGAAAGATCGATCACGAGGAGGAATGAATTTTTGCAAGTCATAACAGAACGTCTAATCATTACTGCTTTTAATCAAGAAAATTACAAGAAGGTATCTGAAACGTATTCTATTGGAAAACATATCGTCAATTATTTAGATAACCTTAAGGAAGATCCTGAATTGTTGGGCTGGGGAGTGTGGTTTGTATCTTTAATTGAAAATAACCAAGTTATTGGCGACATTGGATTTAAGGGAACGCCTGATAGTCAAGGAACTGTAGAAGTTGGGTTTGGAATCATTCCGGAAATGCATAACAAGGGGATAGCTACAGAGTCAGTTGGAGCAATTATTGAATGGGCATTATCTTCTAGAAAAGTAAAAAAAATTGTGGCAGAGTGTCTTATCGATAACCTTCCTTCTATTAAAGTTCTAGAGAAATTAAAGATGACGAGAACTGGAATAACGAATGGAATGATTAACTGGGAAATACTAAATGATCATAATTGTTAAACTATCGGCAAACATTAGTGTAATAAAACAGCGACAGCCAAGGACTTTGTACTAACATCCTTGATTGTCGCTGTTTCAATTTATTCAGAAAAAACACACCGTGAACGGAACAGAGTTCCATTAGCGTAGCGCTCCTCTTCTGATTTTATTCCAGCACTAAGACACCAAATCCTTCCATAGTGCACTTTCCATGCAATTCTTTACCTGTCAGCAAATCCGTCCGCGGTTCTTTGAGCACAATTTCCGCAGATGCTTCATTATAATTCAAGAGGAACGTCAGGCTGGTGGTATCGCTGCGGCGGATCTGCAGTTCAACCTCGGCGGGCAGCTCAAGCCACTCCGCAGCCGGAGAGCTAATATTCAAGCTGCCGATGATTCTTAGCGCAGCTTCCTCATTGAAGACCGCACCGTAATACCATACCTCGCCCCTGCCGCGTTTGTTCCGGGTAACCGCCGGTTTGCCGGCATAATAATCGGTAGCGTAACGGCCCATAACTTCCACGCTGTCCTGTTCCACCTGCAGGATATCATTAAAGGCATCTGCTCCGGTAAGCGCTTCGCCACCATGAGTCCATCTAATCGATGTAGGTGCACGATTACCTTTGACCATTGTAAATTCTTCGACGGTTATTCCGCAGAGTTCCTTGGCAGCTCCGGGAAATGCACGCATGTAGCATTGACCGCGCGAATCCTTATATCCTGTGCGGCAGCCGAAGATAAGCGTGCCTCCTTGCTGTACATACTCGTCAAGCACCGCTGCCGTGTCGTCCGTCATAATCGCCGGATGAGGATAGACCAGCACCTGATACCGTGCCAGTTCCTTAGCCGTTGTCTTGCTGCGCAAGTAGACAATATCTGTTGGAATATGCTGCCGCTGCAGGGCCTTGAACCATTCTTTATTGCTGGTCCACATAAACGGCCCGTGCCAAATATCGTACTCACCATCCCATTCATTATCATAATCGCGCAGAATAGCTACCGAAGCCTCTGCCCGGGTTCCGATAATCACTTTGCCCGCTGCCGCCAGCTCTTGGCCGATGCCCGCGGCTTCTCTGACTCTGCGGTTAGGCAGGTTATGGTAATCGTTAAGGCCATGCCAGTAAATTTCATTGCCCATTGTGGCTGTCCGCCAGCGGAAGTAGAGTACCATATCGGCACCGTGGGCAATGGACTGGTATGTCCAGAGCCGCATCTGTCCGGGTTTCGGAGAGGGCATATCCATCCGGTTGACCCAGCCGCCGGGACCTGATTGCTGCTCCATAATACAGTAGTTAGAGCTGATCGAGCGGACAACGGACAGGGACAGGCTCCAGCTCCGGTCGCCGAGCGGATTTTTTTCGTTCGGGTCATAATTAATACTGGAGAATTGCGGATAGGAATCATAGCTGAAGAAATCCAGCAGCTCATCCTGCAGTTCATGGCTGTCGAGATGCCCGAACAATCCGTTCGTCGTTACCCACTGATCCGGCGCCTGGGCACGAATAATATCCGCCTGTATTTTGGCGAAAGAGATGGTGTTGTCAGAGATGAAGCGTTTCTCATCCAGCGCCTGGTGGGGATTAGGCTGCTTCGGCACTGGAGTAGGTCGCGGCAAATACACCTGTGACCAGCTGGTATAGCTCTGGTTCCAGAAGACTGCTCCCCAGGCCTCATTTAACTTCTCCAAGGTTACATATTTGCGTTGAAGCCACTCACGGAAGGCGGTGTGATCGCTTTCAGAGTAGAATTCATTGATCTCACAATTTAGCTCATTATCAATCTGCCAGCCGGCCACACCGGGATGGCTGCCGTAATGTGATGCCATCTGCGATACGATCGCAGCACACAGCTCACGGTATTTAGGGCTGCTATAATTATAATGGCGGCGCATGCCATGCTGCAGGGTAACACCTTCATAAGTTACATTCAGAACCTCAGGATACTTCTCGGTGAGCCAGGCAGGGGGAGTTGCCGTAGGCGTACCGAGCACTACTTTGAGCCCATGGCGATGGGCCAAATCGATGGCGCGGTCAAACAGCCCGAATTGATAGCTGCCTTCCTCGGGTTCAAAAATGGACCAGGCAAATTCACCCATCCGGACAATGGTAAAGCCTGTCTCCACCATCCGGCGGTAATCGTCGTCCCACATGTCCTCCGGCCAATGCTCCGGGTAATAGCACACGCCAAGCTCAAACTGTTTATCTGCGACTGGTTTCTTCATCTTAACCTCCAAGTGTAAAAATATGCTTTGTGAACGCTACAAATCTATTGTAATATCAGCTCATAGGAATCTCATATAACATAATATTGCTTTTATATTATTATCTTGCGTGCTGGATATTTAGAATGATTAAGGAGGGGATTGTATGAAGCAGCAATGGGTATTACCAGCCCCCGCCTATGCCCATTATGTCTGTTATCCGGAATTTCTGGGACATTACAGCGATTTCCCGCAGCATGCGGAGCGAAGAAGTGAAGGGATGCTGAACAGCTATAATCTGCATTTGGTTTTTGGCGGTTCCGGCTATGTATTTCAGGAGGGCGAACGGATTCCAATGGGCAAAGGAAGCGGCTTTCTTTATCCTGGAGGAGCCTATCAGCAGTACGGTTCTGATCCGTCGCAGCCTTGGGAGGTGCGCTGGGTTCACTTTAATACGGCCATATCCCTGCCCCTTTTGGAGGAAGCAGACCAGTCACGCGGTTATTTCTTTACATTTGATCTAAACGCTGGCCTTGCGTCCAGATTCGAGGAGATTTACCGGCTTAGCGCTGCCTACGAGACACGCATTGAACCGCGGCTCTCATCAGTACTCTATGAAATTCTGGTTACACTGCTGCAAAACTCTGAACCGCTGCATGGCTCCGTGCCGCTGGAGATCAGACATTCTATCCGCCGCACGGCAGACCTCATACATCAGGAATGTGAGCGTCCCTGGACGCTTGAAAGCATGTCGAGGCTCGCAGGGTACAGCAGCTACCACTTTTTACGGCTGTTCCGCTCCATTATGGGGAAGACGCCGAACCGTTATTTAAGCGATTGCCGTCTGGCAAGAGCCAAGCTGCTACTTGTCTCAACAGAACTGCCTGTCGAACAGATCGCCCTTCAGACCGGCTTTCATCAGTCCAGTTACTTCATAAAGGTGTTCAAACTGGCCGAAGGATTGCCTCCAAGCCAGTACCGGCGGTCATTCAGTTCATAGATTTAGAGTCACTGTGGAACAAATATTAACAAAACCTTTTCTAAAAACAGCGCTAATGGTGCTGTTTTTTCACGTAAATGGGATAAAAAGTTACAAGCAGACTGGAAGAGTTACAAATTGGATACAATTCCCTGTGGGCTAGCAACTATAATAACTCTAGCAAATATTCCTGGGAGGAAATCCATGAGACCGATCAATAAAAAAACTATTGCACTGCTCCTAAGCAGCTTTGCTATAGCCCAGTTGGCAGGAAGTACGGCTGCTCCGGCCGTCCTGGCCGCAGGGACAACCGGGCCGGCAGCTTCAGTTACTGCAGCAGCCAAGGTGAATCCAATTACACTTGCGGCAGGTGTTACAGCAACGCTAGAAGACGTTAACATTTGGACACAGTCCGGAGGTAACATTTTGGCTTACACACTGAAGATTACAAATAATAGCGGTTCTAGTGCAAATCTGCAGCGCTACTTCTCTCGTGTGGTTACACCGGGCGGATCTGTGATACCCGGTAATCCTGTAACCGCAGACGTGACGAAGAAGAAGGTACCTGCAAAGGACAGTATGAGTATTACATATTACGTGAATGTAGGACAAACCACGTCACTGAAAGGCGTTAAGATCGCCATGTATGTGTGGGACACGAAGACTAAGGGCTACTTAAAGCATGCGGGATCTATTGCAGTGCCAGCTAATTATTCCACGACTGTGGAGCTGGGGAAGAGTCTTAATACGAAGATGAATGACATCCCGGTTACAGCAAGTGCAGACACACTTCAGCTGTATAAGTACGCCGGTAAGGTCTATGCCAAGGTGGGGATTAATCTTACCAATAAAGGCAACAAAGTGCTCAGTGATCCGGGTTATTCAGCCTACCTGGTTACAGCGAGCGGGACTTCGTTTGAACTTGCATTAAGCAGTTCCCAAACAGGCTATAAGATTCAGCCGCAGGAGAAAAAAAGCATTTATTATCTGACGGAAATTCCTGCTTATCTGAAAACGGCCAATATGAAGCTGCAATTCACCCAAAAGGATGAGGCGCTGAAGCTAGAGCTCCCGAAAACCTCCTATAAGCTTCCGGCAGCAACCACCCCGGATCTGATTGTAGCCAGCGGGGCCGTTAAAAAGCTTGTCATAAGCAGCAACACCGTTGATACGAAGCTTACCGGCGCCTCAGTGTATGCGGAGGACGCCAAAGCGGTATGGTCGTTCCAGCTGCAATTAAAAAACACCGGGAACAAGGCGGTCACGCTGCCTGTTTATGAGCTGGCGGTCAAATCGGCCAAAGGGACGGCTTTCCCGGTGAATTCCAAGGGGTTAAGTGGACTTATACTGAAGCCGCTGGAAACGAAGGTTGTCCCGCTGACGGTTGAAATTCCGCTTGAGGTGGAGCAGTCCAGCCTGCAGCTGCAAATGATCGAAGCTGTCACCGCAGCAGCCGGAACCGGGTCAGGACCGTCAGAACCGTCTGGAACAGCAGAGACGGCCGAGCCTTCTGCAAAGCTGATTTTTCCGGTAGCTTATTTTACAATTCCGTACACCTTGCGTGCCGATGTGCACAGCGGCCAGGAATATGGGGCTACTAACCAATACGGCTCTTTCTCATACAGTCTGCAATCTCTGCAGCGTTATCCCTGGAAGGATGATGATATTGTCATCGCCAAGCTGAGAATTACAAATACCCAGGCTGTAAACCTCACCATTCCTGAATTGAAGGGGGCTCTGAAGCTGGATACCGATAATCTGGCCTCAACTACCGATCTCCTGATGGACAAAGAGTCGTCGGTGCTTGCTCCCGGTAAGTCTGCTGAGCTTTCGCTGATGACCAAAATCCCTTATACGGACGAGTTCGAGAATGTCAGAATTAATTTATCCGTCAAATCGGATACAGAGAATATTCCGTTTCTCGATCTGAGCACGAACAGCTTCATAAGTGCCATAGACAATCTGAAGCGTGGTGATACCTATACAATTACCGGAAAAGGTAAAAACGCCACTATTCAGGAGAGCAGAACTACAGTTTATCCAGGCAGTAATGCCAACATCGTATACACCGAGCTGCTGATGAGCAGCGGTGAGAAGCGCCAGAGTAAAATGGCCCGGCTGCAAGCCTATTACAAGACAGCGGATGGACAGTTCTATGAAGCCAAAGTGAATCAGACAAATAATGCGGCGACACCCGGAGGCAAACAGCTGATTACGTTCTGGGCCAAGCTGCCCAAAACTGCTGCTACTGCAGATGTCTCCTTGTATTTAGGAACAGGGGTGACGGGCAGCAAGCTTAGCGAAAGCGGGGAAGAACCGACAGGGTTTATTCATGTAGCTTCACTTCTCCTTACCCCGCAGGCCGTTACTCCGGCAGCCAATCTGCAAAAAATTGCTCTATATCCGTACACCTTAACAGTGTTTGCCTCGGAAGGCAGACACTTGGAGGCCAGCGATACCGTAACCATGAATATGAGCTACAACTTGTCACGGGATAACAGTCTTGATTCCGGAGACTCCGAACACAAGCTTATCCTCAGAATGACGGACCCTTACGGACAATCCCAGGATAAAGTGGTAGTTTTCGGTACTGATCTGACCGAGGGGAATAACAATATGTACTCCATGTCCTTCAGCAAAAGCCTGTATAAGCAGATGACTGGCGGGACTTACAGACTAACGTTATACGATGAATTCCAAGGCGAGCGGCAGGAGCTGGGAAGCCAGGTATACACCATCCTCTTTGACATGCTGCCGAAACCGGAAAAAGAGGAGAAATAAACTTTCTACATCCTAAGTGCACAAAGGAGCAGCTTCCATGTTGCGAGTTGAAAATATTAAACATGCGTTCAAAACCGGCAATGATTGGACCACAGTATTGCACGATATTAGCTTCGCGGTGAAAGAAGGAGAGATGGTAGCGCTGCTCGGCAGCTCCGGCTCCGGTAAATCCACCCTGCTCAACCTGATGGCGGGCCTAATGAAGCCGACCGAAGGGCACATTTACATTGCTGACCACGATATTGTGCAGATGGGTGAGAACAAGCTGGCGGAATTCCGCCGGAAGCATATCGGCTTTATCTTTCAAGCCTATGAGCTGATTACCAGTCTTACAGTGCGTGAGAATGTCGAGCTACCGCTCGTATTCCAATCCGTCTCACCGTCTGTCCGCAAGGAAAAAGCGCTGGCACTGCTGGAGCAGGTCGGGATTCCCGATAAGGCGGATTTATTCCCTTCGCAGTTGTCAGGCGGCCAGCAGCAGCGGGTCAGTATCGCCCGTTCGCTGATTACAGAGCCGTCCGTGATCTTCGCAGATGAACCGACAGGGAATCTGGATTCCAAGACGGAGGAAGAGATCATCGCGATTCTGCTGAAACTGAACCAGACGATGAAGACAACCTTCATAGTAGTAACACACGAGCATGAGGTGGCTGAGCAAATGCAGCGAACGTTCTCGCTGCGCGACGGGTACTTAATTCATGATCTGAACTCTGAGGCGGATATAGTACCCGCACCGGGAGGTGCAGGATGAAGATAAGAGATATATCCAGAATGGCCTGGGATCAGGTCAAACGCCGTAAAGTGGTTACCGGTTTGTGTATGACAGGAATATCAATTGGCTGTGCGGCGATTATTGTGGCGCTAAGCATCGGCCAATCCGCCCAGGTCTATGTGACCGATGAAGTGAACCGCAATTTCAAAATGGATGAAATTATTGTATCTCCAGGCGGAGGGATTCCTTCTCAAGGGAACGGAAGCGGGGCACCTGCAGAGAGTAATGATAACCTGAATCCCGGCAAGCTGACTGCCCAAAAGCTGAAGATTATCCAGGGGCTCAATCATGTTGTTGCCGCTGCGCCCTTTGAAGATGCAGGCTATATGCAAATGCTGACCATTGACAATAAAATTGCCGATGTCCAGATCAAAGCCACGGATTTACGGATGCTGACCAAATTCGGCCATAAGTTCAAACAAGGCGGGGTTACGGATCTGCCGGGAATGGTCGTGCTGAACTATGGGGCGACGCTTGGCCTGATTGATAATGAGACCCGCCAGAAGCTGTACGAGCGGCTTGGCGCAGAACCGTTTAACCAGGAACTAATGGATCAGTATAACAGCATGGCAATCCTGCCTACAGAGATGTACCGGCAGCAGATCCAGATGCAGGCTACCGATTATTCCAATCCGGCGGGGAATATCAAACTCAGTTCACCGCTCCAGGTAGGCGGCATTCTGGCTAGCCCGGAAGGGACTGACGATCTGAGGGCTTCCTACGAGAAGATCGTCTATGTCTCCCTTGAAACGGCTGCACAGCTCGCGAAGGAATTGTCTTTCACGGATACCAGTATGACTGCAGAGCCGGAAGAGGACACCTACAAATCAGTAACGGTCAAAGTTGACAGTGTCGACCGTATTAAACAGGTGGAAGAAATGATTCAGAAGCTGAGTCTCTCAGCCAGTGACAATCTGTATCAGCAGGAACAGCTCAAACAAACCTTTGATATGATGAAAATGGCAGCACTGGGCATCGGGGTATTCATTCTGGTTATCGCCTCGATCTCTATTATCGTAGCGATGACGATGTCCACACATCAACGCAGGCGGCAGATCGGGATCATGAAGGTGCTTGGCGCGAACATGGGGCAGATCCGCAATATGTTCATCACAGAAGCTGCCTTGCTGGGGCTGCTTGGAGGAGTTTTAGGTGTTGTCTTCTCCTATCTGATTATTATGGGACTTAACAAACTGGTCGGCACAGCCGGTGACGGGTTAACCTTCTTTATCCCGCTGATGACGATTCCGGTCGGACTGGCGTTTGCCATTATGACCGGTGTGCTGTCCGGAATCTATCCGGCGATCAGTGCCTCCAGAACTGATGCGCTTACAGCCATCAAACGGGATTAGCGTGCCGCGCAACGTATATTAGCAATTCAAGCTGAAAGGAAGCCCGACAATGAAAAGGATGATTAAGCGCAGCCTTAAGTGGATTATTATCGCGGTTATTGTGATAGGTGCAGGTTATATGCTGTACGGGAAAGTATTTAAGGACGGTGAATCGGAAGTGGTCATGGAGCCTCCGCAGGTGATCAGCTTCCCGGTGACCCAAGAGACTGTAACCAGCTCTGTCCAGGTCAAGGGACGATCGCAATACCAGGAAGAAACGCTTGTCTATGCACCGTTCGCCTCCAAAGTAACCGGCTGGAAGGTAGAGAACGGCGGGCAGGTGAAGAAGGGGGATGTGCTGTTCACGCTGGACCAGTCATCCCTGAAGAATGAGATCGCGACGGCAGAAGCGGCCATCCGCAAAGCGGAGCTGGAGTCAGAGCTTAACGCTTTTGTCAGCCAGCAGGAGGACGAAAGTGCAGCGCCTATCGGTACGGAGGCCGAACGTCTGAAGGCCCTTGCTGCAGAAGAGGCAACGCGGCTGAATAATGAGCTGAATCAGGTTAATACGCAAATTCAGGAACAGGAGCTGGCTGATAAGAAGGCTAGGCTGAGAACAGCCGTATACCATGCCCCGGCTACCGGCATCTTCCTGTATGACAGCAGCAGCGAACGGCCGCAGACCGTTACGGACAATCAATACATCGGCAAAATCGTGGATCTGAACAAGCTTGAGTTCATTGCCTCTGTCGGGGAGCAGGATATATTCCGCATTAAGCAGGGGATGAAGGTGAAGGTCAAGATGACTGCGATGAAGGAACTGACGCTGAACGGGGAAGTGACTGAGGTCTCGAAGTTCGCTACCACAACGACCGGGCAAAACACAGCCGGGCAGATACCGCAATTTGAGGTCGTCATCTCCCTGCAGCCGGACGAGCATCTGATAGGGGGCTTAAGCCTTAGCGGGGATATAGAGACTATCCGTAAAGAAAATGCGGTTGTAGTCTCCAGCATGGCAGTTATGCATGAAGGGGAACAAACCTTTGTCATGCTGGATAAAGGAAACGGGCAATATGAGCGTCAGGAAATCAAAATCGGACTGGAGACTACGGAGAAAACTGAAGTTCTTTCCGGTCTTAAGCCAGGAGATACGGTAGTTCTTCAATAACAAACAGGAGTTCCGGCAAACTTAACCGGAACTCCTGTTTTTATTTCTTGATCGTTTGAAGCCAAGCCTTTATATCGTTGTTGAGTGCCGTCAAATTAGGAACAGACAGAGGCTTATCGCTAAGATGATACTTTTCCTTCAATGCAAGGATCCGGTAGACACTATCGTTGATCCTTGACTCGGATATTGTACCTTTCTTGACCGCTTCTAATAGTGCTTTCCGTACCAGCTGCTCGTTGGCGTATTCATGGGCTATGAGCAGTACGTCACTGCCTGCAAGTACCGTATCGACTGCTGCTGCCGGCAGGGTGTAATGCTCGGTAATTGCCCCCATAGTCAGATCGTCGGTGATGACAACCCCGTCAAAGCCCATCTGACCGCGGAGCAATCCGCCGATAATCGTTTTGGAGAGGGAGGCGGGCTTCTCAGGGTCAAGCTTGGGATACAGGATATGGGCGACCATCACCGCATCCGCATTCTCCTGAATGGCTGCCTGGAACGGCAGCCATTCCAGCTTAGCCAGCTGGGCGGCAGTTTTGTTCACGACCGGCAGCTCCAGATGGGAATCAACGGAGGTATCGCCGTGGCCGGGGAAATGCTTAATGACCGGAATGGCACCTTCTTCGGACATCCCTTTCATTTCGGCAATGCCCAGACGGGTAACGATATCAGCATTACTGCCGAAAGACCGCTCTCCGATGACCGGGTTATCGGGATTACTGTTAATATCGAGTACAGGGGCGAAGTCCATGTTGAAGCCCGCTGACAGTACTTCTCTGGCCAGCAGCCTGCCCATCGTTCCGGCTGTATCGGCATTGCCTGATCTTCCGACCTTGGCGTTAGAGGGAATAGCAGTATAGTCTGCAGGCATCCGGCTGACCTTGCCGCCTTCCTGGTCTACACTCATGAACAGGGGGACAGTATTTCCGCTGTTGCTCTTCTTGAGATCATTGATGAGAGTAAGCATGCTCTTCAAGTTATGAATGTTGTCTTTATAAAGGATGATCCCGCCAATTTCATCCTCGGAGATCATTCTCTTGGCGCTCTCCTCCAGCTTCGTGCCGTTAATCCCGACCAGCAGCATCTGGCCGATTTTGGCTTCCAGCGTCATTCCGGCGACCTCTCTAGCGAGCGGATCGTCATTAATGGCGGTGTCCGGAGATGCTGTGGGAGCAGCCGACGGTGAAACCGGGCTGTCTGGCGTTGGCTGTATGCCTGCTGTCTTGTCCGGCGCTGTGCTTGCTCCCGGCATTGCAGTTACCTCAGGAGAAGGCTGAACAACAGCTGTAGTATTACCTTCGCTGCAGCCTGCAATCAGGAGTACCGTAGCAAGGGCGGCGATAACCATTGAATTTCGATAGAATGTGCTGAGCTTGAAGCAGGGAAAGCAATGTCGGTTCATCAAAATTCGGTCGTCCTTTCGTTTGCGGATTCACTGGCACTGATGATAAGATGAAAAGGAACAGAAGGTATTACATATGGTTGAACTTATTTACAACTTATAAGGATGAGGTGACGTGCTAATGAAGGAAGAATTAATGAAGACACTCAATGAACAGATGAATTTTGAGTTTTATTCCGCCCATGTATACCTTGCAATGGCCGCTTATTGTTCCGGTGAAAGCTTAGACGGGTTTGCCAACTTTTTCCTGGTGCAGGCCGAAGAAGAACGTTTTCACGCGATGAAGATTTACAAGTTCCTAAATGACCGCGATTACCGCGTCACGCTTGCTGCATTGCCGGAGCCGAATAATAACTATACTTCCATGCTGGATGCGTTTGAGCATGCTTTTGCCCATGAGCAGCAGAACACCAAGAAGTTCTATCATCTGGCCGATCTGGCACTGGATGAACGTGAGCATGCAACAATCTATTTCCTCAAATGGTTTATTGATGAGCAGGTAGAGGAAGAGGCGCTGTTCAGCAATATTATTGCCAAGCTGAAACGCATTGAGACGGACAGCAACGCGTTCTACATGCTGGATGCGGAGTTTGCCGCCCGTTCATTCACACCGCCTGCTGAATAACCGCCTGCTGGCTAATCATGCAGTCAATCCATTGGAACAGACAGACACGGAGTTTATCCTGCGAGGATACTCTCCGTGTCTTTTATTTTGAACAGGAGTGCTGTTATTGAATTGAGGCCGGCAGTTTGATCCCCAGCAGTTTACCGCCATTACGTACAATTAGGATATTTCCGGTCTTCAGGGTGGACGCAAAATCACGCGAACCGGCATTTACTGTGAACAGAGGCTTGTAGCTGATCAGGTCATAGGCATGGAATAGGCCGTCAGACTGCCCTGTGTAAATGGTTGAGCCGAAGATATCGAACTGAACCGTGGGATTTTCTCCTGGTGAGAGACGCATTACCTGTCCATTGGCTAATTTGAGTGCAGCAAACGTCT
The DNA here is from genome assembly GCF_031599675.1 of Paenibacillus pedocola. Lineage (NCBI taxonomy): Bacteria > Bacillati > Bacillota > Bacilli > Caryophanales > Paenibacillaceae > Paenibacillus > Paenibacillus pedocola. The sequence continues at coordinate 3,158,528 of NZ_CP134223.1, forward strand.
GATCGCTATAGTTGAAGTATAACATCCGTTGTTGCAGCACTTTATCCAGCGGGTATTCACTCTCGAGAATAGACTGCTGCCACACCTGCTCAGGTTTACCGTCCGCCGTATAGTTCCAGAAGTCATAACGTGCGAATGTCTCCCCCCGGAGAACATAGAGATTGTTGCCATCCAGGAAAGCGGAGCCATAGGCGCCTCCTGACCGGAATCCGATATCCGGATCAGCCTTTTCGGTCCAGCGGTACAGCCGCTCACCCTTGATTTGCCCGGTTTTTAAGCTGATGACTGAGACATGGATTTTGCGGTTGACCGGATCATCATCCAGCATCGCCAAATTCTTCTCGGAGTACAGAACTCCGTCCTTGATAGCCAAAGGCATGTAATGGCGGTATTGTTCCCACAGCTTTTTACCGGTTTGGGCATCATAAGCAACAAGTGTGGAGAGAGAGATGACACTTTCTGCAGTATAAGCGCGCAATACCACGCCATCTGATTGAGCAAGTGAATCGGTGCCATAGTAACTGGAATTCTCATTAAGCTTCCATTTTAGCTTACCGCTCGCTGCATCGACCGCTGCAAGATAGATTCCCTGTGTAACGTATACGGTTTCGCCAATCCGCTGAATGCTGGAAGCATTAGGCAGTGCGAGATCCGCTGACCACAGCTTTTTACCGTTTTGATTGACGGCATAAAGTGCGCCTTTTTGCGTTAAACCGTAAATATTTCCGCTGCTGTAAGTGAAAAGTGGGGCCAGCGCATTGCCGTATTCCCATAATTTTTTGCCTGTGGCCGCCTTGAGTGCGATTAGCCTGTAGTTATTTTGGAGCGCAAATACGGTTCCATTCTCAGCCAGTGCGGTAACGGCTTGCTTCGCTTGCGGATCCTTTACTGTCGCTGTTGTAAAGCTCCAGAGCGGTTTAATGACCGGTGCGGAAACTTTTGTATAGTAGGGATTTCCTGTGCTTACCTCAGCCGTTTCAGCAGAAGCATTGGGTACAAGCCAGCTCCCGCCAAGCGGCAGCAAAATAGCGGCTGCGGCAGCAGCGGAGACTATTTTGCGGATTCGTGAATGTAACATTGGACATCTCTCCTTATAGAAAATGAATAAATAGACGCTGCGGATTATCATCACACTTTATAGACTCCTATTTTCGAAAAAAGTTACATAATTTTACTAAAATGCAGTAGCCTGCCGGAATACTTCTTGTGAAATGTTGTTCAGAGGCAAACAATGTTGCGTCCGGCAAAACACTTCCGGCCCGCCAACTCTATTTGGCAGGGTTAACTATTACGCCATCCGGCAACACTGTTTCTCTAGACCCACCCGTTTGTCAGCGTGTAGTATAGAACAATACTATTCTTTGGAGGTTCTTTTTGTTGGAAAACTACAGCGACATCAAACAAAGTGAAAAAGGGGCCTGGCTCAGTCTAATTGCATATATCCTTTTATCAGCAATCAAACTGTTCATCGGGAATGTCTCGGGATCCCAGGCACTTTTAGCCGATGGTCTTAATAATAGTACTGATATTATTGCTTCTATAGCTATTCTAATCGGACTTAAGATATCCAGAAGACCCCCTGATTCCAATCACAGCTACGGGCATTTCAGAGCGGAGACAGTGGCCGCACTGATTGCTTCTTTTATCATGATTGCTGTAGGTATTCAAGTTCTGTACCAAGGTGTGAACAAGTTTATTCAGCCGTCGCTGGAAACGCCAGATCTGCTTGCCGCCTGGACAGCCGCGGGCTGTGCAGTGGTGATGATCGCCGTATATCTGTATAACATCAGGCTGGCCCGTTCGCTAAACAGTAATGCTATGCAGGCAGTAGCCCAGGATAACCGCTCGGATGCCATGGTCAGCATGGGTGCATTCATAGGAATTATCGGTTCACAGTTCGGGCTGCCTTGGCTGGACCCGGTAACGGCAGTGATTGTCGGTCTGCTGATCTGTAAGACAGCCATTCAAATCTTCAGCAAGGCTACACATGATCTGACAGACGGCTTCGATGCCGGTGAGCTGGAGCTGATGAAGCAGACGGTGGCTGAAATTGAGGGCGTAGAATCGATTAAAGATATTAAAGCGAGAGTTCATGGCAACAATGTGCTGGTAGATACTACTGTGCTTGTGGATTCCAGGCTGAATGTTGTGCAGAGCCATGATATCACGGAAGAAATTGAGGATCAGCTGAAGGGCCGCCATCAGGTAGCTGATGTGTTGGTACATATTGAGCCGGTATGAAGCCGGTTCTGATACAGAAGCAAGCCTGAGCAATCAGGCTTTTTTTGTGTTTGCTTTTGAGCGGGAATCCACAATCATCCAATTCTTGCTTGACAGTTGTATGAACCATCGGTATATAATAACAATATGATATTAACAAAAGGATAATAATAAAAATATAAACATAAAAATGACCTTAAAAGGAGCAGTAAGATGAATAAACGAGCCTTAACCGATGCTCAGGGATTAACCGAAGAGCAGTTTCTCCAGACCTATGATGCCGGTGAGTATGAGCGTCCGTCCGTGACCGTGGACATGCTGATTTTTACTGTAATGGAACGGGAACAGGATAACTACCGTAAGCTGTCTGATAAATCGCTGCAGCTTTTGCTAATTCAGCGGGGACAGCATCCCTACCTGGGGCAATGGGCGCTGCCCGGAGGATTCGTGTCGGTCCATGAGAGCATTGAGGAGGCTGCACGCAGGGAGCTGTTCACAGAGACGAATATAGACAACATCTACATGGAGCAGCTGTATACCTGGGGAGAAGTGGAGCGTGATCCGCGGATGCGTGTCATCAGCTGCTCCTATATGGCTTTGGTTGACCGTACAACGCTTAATGTTCAGGCTGGGGATGATGCAGCTGATGCAGCCTGGTTCGAGGTATCACATCAGCTAATTGAGAGCAGCCGCAGGGAGCTGGAGCAGGGCTTTGAACTGGTGAAGCTGATCCGTATTACCTTGCAGAATGAGAGGACAACACTTTCAGGTGTAGTCAAACATGTGGAGACGGTTCAGGGCCATGTCCGAAAAACGCATAGCCAGATTATCGAAAGCGAAGGCTTAGCCTTTGATCACCTGCTGATGGTTCAATACGCAATTGAACGGCTGCGGGGAAAGGTGGAGTATACGGATATTATTTTTAATCTGATGCCTCCGCTGTTTACCTTATCTGAGCTCCAGCGGGTCTATGAGATCATTCTCGGCAAAGAGCTGCTGGCAGCGGCGTTCCGCCGGAAGATTGCCGATCGTGTAACGGAGACTGAGGAATATACGAAGGATGCCGGACACCGGCCATCCAAGCTGTACAGGTACAATATGAACAGGGAATAATGGTTAAGGGAGTAAAGGGGAGTAGAGAAATGGAGAAATTCACGTATTTTTACCGGAGCCATTCACCGTTTTCACAGTGGTATCCGTGCTGTTTTACGGTCGATGATATCCGCTTTAACTGTGCTGAGCAGTATATGATGTACGGGAAGGCGCTATTGTTCGGGGACGAGGAGATAAGCCGGAAGATTCTGCTGGCCCGGACACCGAGGGAGCAGAAGGAGCTCGGCAAGAGGGTACGGGGGTTCGTGCATACCGAATGGGAACGCCACTGCAAAACCATCGTCTATGAAGGAAATAAAGAAAAGTTTATTCAGAACCAGGAGCTGCTGCAGTTGCTGTTAGATACCAGAGGTACAACTCTTGTGGAAGCAAGTCCAACAGACCGGATCTGGGGTGTCGGATTAACCGAGGATGATCCGGCCATCCGCAGCAGAAGCACTTGGCGCGGTACAAACTGGCTGGGTGAGGTTCTGACAAAACTGCGGGATGATCTTATTGACGGATCGTAACCGGCATCATGATTAGAATGGAGTGAGAACTTATGAACGCTAAAAGCAATCCAAGAGATAAAAGAGCCGCAATTGCTCAAGAGACTTTGGATATAATTACAAATGGCAGCTATATGAACAGCTCTGGACAGGTGGTAGATATTGCAGAATTCGTCCGGTCGGCAATTGCCGGTTCCCAGCTGTACTCACCGGAGCAGCTGACAACGCTTAACGGGGACATTATTGAGCGTATCCATCATCAACCGCAGCATAAGACGGTTATTGAGGTCAGCGGTGAAACCACACTGCAGGCAGCGCAGCGGCTTGTAGAACAAGAGGGAATTAAGCACACAGTGTGTCTTAACTTTGCTTCCGCCAAGAACCCCGGCGGCGGCTTCCTTGGTGGAAGCCAAGCACAGGAGGAGAGCTTAGCCAGAGCTTCTGCCCTTTATCCCTGCATCTCACAAATGAAAGAAATGTATGACTATAACCGCAGCCGGAAAACCTGCCTGTATTCGCATTACATGATTCATTCACCAGGCGTTCCTGTGTTCAGAGACAGGCAGGACGTCCTGCTCGCCAAACCCTTTGCGGTTTCGATGATTACAGCACCTGCTGTGAACGCTGGGGTGGTTAAGGAGCGGGAACTCCATGAGTTACCGCGGATTGCCGAAGTGATGCTGGAACGGATCCGCTATATCCTGACAGTTGCTGCAGTGCATGGCCATTCTGCCGTTGTGCTGGGAGCTTACGGCTGTGGTGTATTCCGCAATGACCCTCTTGAGGTTGCCGGGTACTTCCGTCAGGTGCTGATGGAAGAGGGCTACCAGAACCTTTTTGACACAATCGTATTTGCTGTTCTGGACCTGTCGCCGCACCAAGGGGTAATCAGTGCCTTCCGGCGGACATTGCTATAATACGTTGAGCAACTTAACGGCTTAATAATAGGCTAATTAATGATCAGTTTAAAGACCGCCAGTATAAATAAAGCTCCCAGGACGATCCAGCCCAGCGGGTGCCGCGGGTTCAAGGTCCAGCCGAGACCTGATGATTTAGGGACAAGGATTGGGGTTTTTGATGGATTTTTACGAAACATATTTTATGCTCCTGTCATTGGGTGATATAGGTTAGAAATACGATGCTATTCTGAGTATTCACCAATTTCAATTAAACTGCAATAACTCTCAGACGCAAGAGATGATCTTGCGGTTTTTTTTTACGTTATAGCTAATTAAGCTGGTGCAGTTATTTGCTGAATATTGTCGTGTGATGTTGTTAACAGAACTTTCCTCCGCAAATGTGGAAAATAAAGTATATGTATTTTTGCATAAATTTTTGGAAAAGGGCAAGGTGAGTTATGATCGATTGGAAGGAATCCTATAACATCGGTGTAGAAAAGATCGATTGCCAGCACAGACAGCTGCTGCTGAAGCTGAATGAATTTTTTGATGCATGTACTAACCAGAAGGGCAAAGAGAAGATCGAAGAAACACTGAGGTTCCTTAAGGAATATACGATTGAGCATTTTGGCAGCGAAGAGCAGCTGATGGCAGATATCGACTTTCCTGAACTTGCCGAGCACCAGAAGACACATGCTGAATTTGTACAGACCGTTCTGGAACTTGAAGAGAGTGTGAAGACCAAGGGAGTATCCGTACTGTCGACGATTAAGCTGAACCGTACGCTGACAGACTGGCTCCTGAGCCACATCAGCAAATGCGATCAACTGATCGGGGATTGCATCGCCAGCAAAAATAAAGCGGTATAACTACATAATGTGAAGCGAAGATGCTGTAAGGTATCTTCTTTTTTTAACCCCATTTTTAGGGCGGACCTAGCTCTGTTGATGTTAAGCAGAGGCAGAATTTATACCTCGCAAATACTTTGTGCTATGATTTGAAGTAGAACGTATAGAAAAGCTTTAAGCTAAAGGAGTTGGATGATGAGAAATCTGCGCATGCTCATTTCAGGCACTGTAATGCTGCTGGTATTGGGACTTGTAAACTTCTACATTGGCTATCATCTCTGGGTTCTGCTGGAGAACCTGCTGCCGGGTATTTCAGAAGGTGTATACTGGACGGTATTCATGGTCATTGCGTTTGCTTATATGATCGGTATGGTGCCGTGGCCGAAGGCTGTAAAGCCAGCCGCCAGACTATTTAAGGTGGTTGGCTCTTACTATTTGGCCTGTATGGAGTTCGCCGTTATTATGCTGCCGCTGACCGATCTGCTTTACTGGGTGCTGGGTCTGGCGGGCTTTGAACGGACCGCGTTCACTGCTGAGGCGGGGGTCACACTTACGCTGCTGCTCGCGGTGTTCCTGCTGTGGGGTTCGCGGAATGCCTGGAGCACGATCGTGCGAACGCATCCTATCCGGATTGATAAATCCATCGGGACGAGCAGCCCGTTAACTGTTGCTGTTGCGTCGGATCTGCATTTGGGCAATATCGTCGGTAACCGTCATCTGCGCAAAATGGTAGCCGAAATCAACGGGATGAAGCCGGATATCATTCTTTTGGCCGGGGATGTACTAGATGACAGTATCGAGCCGTTTATCCGCAACGGAATGATTGAACATCTGAAGCAGCTCAAGGCCCGGCACGGTGTGTTTGCCGTTCTTGGCAACCATGAGTATTACGGAGGTTCTATCGGTCAATATACCGAGCTCATGGCCCGCAACGGCATCCGCGTGCTGCAGGACGAAGTGGTGGAAACTGCGGGTGTATATATTGTAGGCCGCAAAGACAAAACAGCGGAGTCCATGGAAGGCGGCAGATTAAGTGTATCTGCACTGCTGGAAGGTCTTGAACTTTCCCGCCCGATTATAATGATGGACCATCAGCCGACAGGATTCGATATCGCCGCCAAAGCCGGAGTTGATGTTCTGTTGTCCGGTCACACCCACCGCGGGCAGATTGCACCGAATCACTGGATTACAAAACGGCTGTTTGAACTGGACTGGGGTTATCTGCTCAAGGATAAATTGCATGTGGTCGTCTCCTCGGGGTACGGAACCTGGGGACCTCCAATCCGTCTCGCCAGCCGCTCCGAGCTGATCAAGCTGGAGGTGCTGCTGGAAGGCAGCAAGAGCTACAGTGAAGAACCGCTGTCTGCCAAGACGGTATTGGTCTGAAGTCAGCACAACCCCCTGCACTCCTTAGTTGAGAGCGGGGGGTTAACCCTGTTGAAGGAGTGGGAATTCTGAAATATATCGAGTTTGGCATCGGAAACCGCTGGTTTGTCCGGACCGAGACAGAATTGGCGGATGGAACTGAATTTGAGGTGAAAGGAATCGCCGGTCCGGTAAACCTGCATTCCTTATACATAAGATGTTGGGTAGGAAAAACAGTCTGGATATTTGACGTCAGATCGGGCTTTAAAAAAATCCGCAAAAACCGGAAAACATTCAAACTGATATTTGGTGTCAGCAGTTACTTGGATGAATAATCTTTGACAGCGGGTGAATAAGCGGGTACATTAAAGTAGTTAAGGTATTAACTAATTGGAGCTGAACCGGAATGATGGACGATTTACAGAAGCTTGTGCTGGAGCAGCCGTTGCCTACCGAGGCTTTTTTCACCCTGGTGGAGACGACGGCGAATGTTGTAGCTGTCTCGGAAAGATATTGGCAGGCACATGGACTGAATGGAGCGAGAATCCGGATTCTGGTGGAGATCGCCAAACATGGCGGCAGTATTCTGCCTTCGATTCTTGCAGAGAAAATCGGTGTAACCAAAGCTAATATAAGCTTGCTGCTCTCACCGCTAGAGAAGGAAGGTTACATCGTAAGAGCTGACCACGCCGAAGACGGCCGCAAGACGGTGATTTCTATCACCGGTGAGGGTCAATCCTTGCTGCTGGAGCATCTGCCCCACAACCGGCAGGCGGTAGCAGAGCGGATGAACAGACTGGACGAACAGGAGCTTGTTCAGCTGATGTCGCTGCTGCATAAGCTGAACCGCCCCTTATAGATAGGAGGGAGCGCACTAAGGGAACTGATGTTTTATGTTCATTTAGTTAATAACTTAACTAATATTGACTGAACTTAAAAAACATTTAGGGAAAAGTGGCGGAGGAGAATTTTGGAACTGTAGGAGCGGTAGCATCCGCCTTTGTCTTCGGATTTCTGCCGTGAAGGACGGTTAAAATCAAGAAATCTGAAGACAATAGCGGCCGTAAGTCCAAACATTCTCAGTAGCCACGACTAATCCCCTAAAAAAATACAAGTTAGAAGGGAATCCTCTTATGCAAATAATGATTACTGGAGCGACGGGACAGCTGGGAGGTTTGATTTTAGAGAATCTGCTGCAGAAGATGCCTGCCGGGCAGATCATCGCTGGTGTGCGTAATCCTGGTAAAACTTCAGAACTGCATCAACTTGGCCTTGAGACACGGATCGTGGATTACGATGCCCCGGAAACGCTGGATAAAGCTTTTGCTGGTGTTACTAAGCTGCTGTTAATCTCTAGTTCGAATTCCGATGATCAGGTCCGGCTTGCCCAGCATCTAAGGGTAATTGATGCAGCGCAGAGAGCTGGCGTTGATCATATTCTCTATACCAGCTTTGCTTTTTCCCAGAAAGGAAATTCTGATAATGTCCATTCCCTTACGGAGCAGGCGGTTCAGGATAGCGGGCTAAGGTATACTTTTTTGCGTAACGCCCTTTATATTGATTTCGTAAATGTGCTTGATTTGAAGGAAGCGATCCGCAGCGGCGTGCTAACAACACTTCCGGGGAATTGGCGGTTTAATGCGGTTTCACGCAGTGATCTGGCCCTGGCGACGGCGGCTATTCTTACACAAAGCGGACAAGAAAATCAAAGCTATGAGTTAACCGCTTCACAGACCTGGACCTTTGATGATCTTGCTGGAGCTCTGGCCGGTTTGGCGGGTAAACCTGTAATCCACCGCGAGGATCCCGAAATGCAGCATTGGTTCTATAACTTCCTGTCAACAATAGACACTGTTTCGACCACTACTGATCTGGAGAGATGGATGGGGCGGAAAGTTACCCCGCTTAAAGAGAGTATATTGCCTTTTATCGGACCACAGCAGACGCAGACGTTTTAGGATTAATTTGGACTTTTATGCGAAAAACAACGGAATGCAGTTACTTTATCAACACTATTTTGCCAAACGGTCTTTTCTTCACCAGTATCTTTACACTCAGTTGTCATCCGGAAGCAATGTTGCTACGATAGAGGACAGCTATATTGGATTATGGGAGTGAGATTCTGATGAAAAAAATTTTGGTTGCCGATGATGATGTCCATATTCGTACGCTGCTGCGGCATGTGTTGACGAGAGAGGGCTATCTTACGATTGAAGCAGGGGACGGGCGGGAAGCCGTAGCACTGATGAAGGAGAGCACGGTAGATCTGGCGGTTGTGGATGTAATGATGCCGCAAATGGACGGGCTGGAGCTGTGCCAATACATTAGGGAAACCTACGACATTCCGGTTATTCTGTTAACTGCGCGTCAGCAGCTCAGTGATAAGGAACAGGGTTATTTGAGCGGGACGGATGATTATGTGACCAAACCCTTTGAGCCGGAAGAGCTGCTGTTCCGCATCAAAGCTTTGTTCCGGCGTTATTCTGTAGCATCGGATGATAAAATCCGCCTCAACTCCCTCGTAATTGACCGTAAAAATTATGAGATCAGCGACGGAAATGATGTATTGCTGCTGCCGGTCAAAGAGTTCGAGCTTCTGGCACAGCTGGCACAGTATCCGGGACGCCTGTTTTCGCGCAGCGAACTGATTGAGCTGGTCTGGGGAGCAGATTATGAAGGGGATGAGCGGACGGTGGACGTGCACATTAAGCGTCTGCGTCAACGGTTCGCCGGATATCAGAATGATTTTATGATCCGGACCGTGCGCGGGATCGGCTATAAAGTGGAAATGGTGAACACATGAAATCATTGTATGTTAGAATGTGCCTGCTGTTTTGCTCCATGATCGTCATGAGCAGCTTTCTCGGCTTTCTTGTATCCAATCTGTATTATCAGGCCAAAATCAAGCCGCAAAACGATGCCAAGCTGACGAAAATGGCTATCGGCCTCCAGGGGTTCATCCAGGATCATCCCGATGGAGCGGGGGAATATCTGCTGAGCACAGCCTCACTCGGCTATAAGCTGTATCTGTCCGACGGTCAAGGTGATGAACGTTTCTACGGTCTGCCTTTCCGTAAAAATGATCTTCCGGAGGAGAAGCTACAGCAGGTACTAGCCGGCAGTATCTACCATGGGGTGGCGGAATTTCCGAGCAAGGCGTTTATTACCGGTTTTTTTGATAACCAGCTAAGCAATACGATCGGTGTTCCGGTGCAGATGAGCGGACATACGTACGCCCTGTTTATGCGTCCGGATGCAGAGGTGCAGTTCGGTGAGCTGCGGATCTTTTTTGCTGTGCTGCTCGGTGTCAGTGTCCTGTTCAGCTTATGGTTTGTTGTAGTTGCCGTACTGCATGTGGTCAAACCGATCACCCGGCTTACAGCGGCTACGCAGCGCATATCGAGCGGAAGATATGATATCCGGCTGAACACGAGGCGCCGCGATGAAATCGGACAGCTGGCCTCTCACTTTATGATTATGAGCCGGGAGCTGGAGCGGACCAACCGGGCACGGCAGGAGTTTGTCGCCAATGTCTCCCATGAGATCGAATCGCCGCTGACCTCCATTCAGGGCTTCGCCCATGCTCTTAAGGATCATGAGCTGCCGGAGGGCCAGCGGCTGGAATATCTCTCGATTATCGATCAGGAGAGCCGCCGGCTGTCGATGCTCAGCAAGCAGCTGCTGACGTTGTCTACCCTGGATTATGATGAGAATGCGCTGCATAAGCAAAAGGTGGACCTGCGGGCACAGCTGCGCCAGGTGGTGCAAATTATGGAATGGCGGCTGACAGAGAAAGAATTGGCTGTACGGCTGCATGTGGAGGATATTACACTGCATGCCGATTCAAATCTGCTCTATCAGGTGTGGATGAATCTCGTATCCAATGCGGTCAAATATACCCCGCCAGGCGGTACGATTACCCTGTCAGCGGCAGCTACGAATGGAATCTGCACGGTCAAGGTAGCTGACACCGGAGAAGGTATTTCCGCCGCAGAGCTGCCGATGATTTTTGACCGGTTCTATAAAGTCGACCGCGCACGTACCCGTGACAGCAACAGCAGCGGACTAGGCCTTTCGATTGCCCAAAAGATTGTACAGGCACATAATGGGACGATTGAAGTCTCCAGTACGACAGGTGAAGGCACGACCTTTACTGTTACGCTGCCGTATTTGTAATTGTTTATTCATACTCCGTTCATTTTCGCCCTCTACACTGTATCCATACAGAGATGAGGGAGTGGTAATATGTTTTTGGCTTTAAGGGAGATGAGGCACTCCAAGGCAAGATACAGCCTCATTATGGTGATCATGCTGCTGGTTTCCTTTTTGGTACTGTTCGTAACCGGCCTGGCCCGAGGACTGGCCTATGCCAATATTTCCGCAGTAGAGAATATGCCGGCGAACTATTTCGCTGTTCAAGCTGATGCCGATCATGCGTTTAGACGTTCCCAGTTAAGTGATAAAGAGCTTGCAGCAGCACAGTCTGTTGTCGGCGCAGCTAACGCCACCACATTAGCGGTACAGACAACCACGATAACAGCAGATGATGCTGATGTTAAAGCTGATATCACCATTTTTGCAGTGGATATGACAGGAATGCTTGCTCCTAAAGTGGTGCAGGGCGATTCCATTGCTAATGCTTCACAAGGAAGTGCGATCGTTGATTCTAAGCTGGAGCAGTCCGGTGTGACTATCGGCAGCTCGATCCGTGATCAGGCTTCCGGGATGAGGTGGAAAGTGACCGGTTTTGTGAACGATAGCTCATACAGTCACACGCCTGTCGTCTATATTACGCAAGCGGATTGGCAGACTATGAAGGGCGGATCTGTACAGGATAGTGCAGGGCAGCAGGCGGCTCCTTACAATGTAATAGCACTGAAGGCTTCTTCCGCTCAGGCTGCTGAAATCACTGGTAAATTAGATCATGTAGAAACCATTACGCAAAAGCAGGCGATTGCCAGCATCCCCGGCTATTCTGCGGAGCAAAATTCCCTGCTCATGATGATTGTGTTCCTGTTCGTCATAGCAGCATTTGTACTCGCAGTCTTCTTCTATGTGATCACGATCCAGAAGACGAGCCAGTTCGGCATCCTGAAAGCTATGGGTACCAAGATGTCTTATCTGGCCTGGAGTGTCGTTGGTCAAGTGATGATTCTGTCCGTGGGGAGTCTGGCGATCAGCCTGCTGCTGACCTTCGGGATGACAATGAGCCTGCCGGATACAATGCCGTTTCAGCTTGAAGGCTCGACGATGATTCTGACCAGCGTGCTGTTTATTGGGATGTCACTGCTTGGATCCCTGATTTCTGTAGCGAGAGTAGCGAAGGTAGATGCCTTAGAGGCGATTGGGAGGGCTGGAGCATGAGTGCTATGTTGATGATGAAGCAGGTAACCAAAACCTATGGGGATGGCGGCCAGACGATGTCTGTACTCAATAAACTTGATCTTACTGTGAATGAAGGTGAGTTCGTAGCTGTGCTGGGACCTTCCGGATCAGGCAAAAGTACCTTTCTCTCTGCGGCTGGGGCACTGCTGACACCGACCAGCGGCGAGATTTATATCGATGGCGAGCCGCTTAGCAACAAGGACAAAAGTGAGTTGACCGAGCTGCGACTGCAAAAAATCGGGTTTATGTTCCAGAGCGCACAGCTGCTGCCTTATCTGAAGGTGGAGGAACAGCTGCTCTATGTCGCCAAGCTGGCGAAGCTGGGGATGAAGGAGGCCAAAGTTCGGGCTACTTACTTAATGAAGCGGCTCGAAATATGGGAACGGCGCAATCACTATCCCGAACAGCTGTCCGGGGGAGAGAAGCAGCGTGTAGCGATTGCCAGAGCCTGGATGAACAAGCCGGCCATTCTGTTCGCGGACGAGCCGACAGCGAGTCTGGATTTCCAGCGCGGCAAAGAGGTCGTGCGGATGATCGCCGATGAAGTCAAAAGCGAAGGCAAAGCCGCGGTTATGGTCACCCATGATGAACGGATGCTGGAATGGTGCGACCGTGTACTGCATTTGGAAGACGGGATTTTGGTAGAACACAAATAATTCTGCTATATAGTAAGCCTGATCCCTGAAAAGTGAGGGATCAGGCTTTTTGGGCTGTAAGGCTTGATTTTATACTTCAACAGGAATTACTTATGTAAGGTCACAGCCGCTCAGACTAATTAGAGCGTCTCAACCAATTTCTGAATCTTTGAGTGGGAAATTAAATATACAGGACCCATTATTTCTATTTTGCCGTCCTTTACACGTATAGCGCTCTCCTGTTCTGCCGCATAAACATCAATCTCTTCAGACAAGGGGAACAGGTAGCCTTGAACAAACGTGGCGTAGTCGCGTTTAGAATGAGATTCATAGGCAAAATGATCAAAGCCAATACCATCATAAATAGTACTTGTTTCAACTTCATAGCCAGTGTTTATCAAGCTTAACCATTTTGTAGCCATGTTTAACGCACCGGCGCTTGCACCTATTATTACGGCATTGCTGTTCTTAATCACATCCGACAATTCATATTCCGCCAAAAATTCGTTCTGCAAAACAGGATATCCGCCGCATAAAAAAATGACAGAAGCGTTTTGAATGAACCGCTGGGCATCTTCCTTCTGCATGCGGTAATCAATGAAATGATATTCATTAAAAATAATGTTAGCCTGATTCAACCATGTCCATTCAGAAATATCATCAAAGTTAATTTGCTCATCTGTATAACCAGACGGGTCAGCGCTAATCATAACAAGCGATTTTCTGTCTTGTATATCCTCATGCAACCACTTAACCAGCTTCTCTGGAAAAAATTCATTAAACCAACTGAGATAGTAGTGAGTACTCAAACTTAATTACCTCCATATGTATAATTTACATTCATCCATTCTTAACAATAAAACGTATTATTTACTTCTTATAAATCCAGCTTATATTACCATAACATGGTATTTAAGTGTGTGAAAGGGGACAAATAAAGTTTGGAAAATTGTGGGTTAAAAATCGGGACATGTCTTAGTATAATAGGTTACAAGCGGAGAAAATTTATTTTCTAAGGAGATGCTTTTATGAGTTACAACCCCGAAATTCCAAGAAGCCGCTATGATAACTATGGTGACCGTGAATGGACACGTCTTGAAAAGGATGGGCATGGCGAACTTTTATATCAGGTACATCTTGATATTTTGAAGCGCTATATTAATCTAACCGATAAAGTTTTAGAGATTGGTGCGGGTTCAGGAAGATATACAAAGGATATTGTTGCAATGTGTGCTGAATTGACCGTTACAGATATATCTAGTCATCAAATGGAGTTCAATAAGTCCAAAATGCGCGAGCTATCACTGATTGACAGAATAAAGGCATACCATGTTTTAGATGTTCTTGATATGAGTATTTTTGAAGATTCTTCTTTCGATTGCGTTGTCTGTATCGGTGGTGTAATCAATTATCTTTTGGACAAAGAGAAAGATGGAATACAAGAAATGCTAAGAGTATTAAAACCTGATGGCGTATTGATTGTTGGGTCCATGAGCTTCATTGGCGCTTCGCTTTATTATCTTGATGGTATAAGGTATGAAAAAGACCAGTTCGGGCTTGAAGCGACAAGGTGGATCTTTGATACAGGTGTTCAAGACGAAGAGCATTATCCAGTTGAAAGCAAGCATTACGTCCATATGATGAGAAGCACCGAAATGGATGCTTTATTTGCTCAGTTTCCTGTAAGAGTTCGAGAGAGAAGCTCCGCTGGTTTATTTACGCAAGCAGGAGATTCTGCCTTGGAAAATGCCCGCAACGATAAAGAATTTTGGAAGCTAATTGTTGAAAAAGAGATTGCGTTTACCAAATTACAGGGCACTCTTGATTGTGGAATGAATATCATCTATGTTGTGCAAAAATTGTAATTCCCGCCACTATTGACGATACATAAGCGCGCTAAAAGGTGATATTTCCCATTACTTTTTAGCGCGTTTTTCTGTAGAGCGGAGAGTGACGGGGGCGGGGTTTAATCCTGTTCGCTATTAGTATAGGTGTATTTGAGAGCTTATCATTTGGTTGTATGTTTACTTTATTATCCCGCCTGTTAGCTTCATGAAGCATCGGCAGTCTAACACTTTATTGTTCACTCTGAAAATTTATTTTCTTTTGACAAAAGCAGCTTCTCCATAAATACACGGTTGGCCATCGCAACGGTATTCTCCTTGCGGCGGATGATCAGGAAATCTCTGTCTGGAAGCTTCTGCCGGACCCGCAGTTCTGCTATTTCTCCGCTGGCCAGTTCTTTGCGTACAATCCAGCGTGAGATCAGCGTAATTCCGAGACCGGCGGCAACGGCTTCTTTGATTCCCTGGCTGCTGTTAAATACGTAAGCACGTTTAGCTGAAAGGCTGCCTTCCTGCAGGAAATGATCGCTGTAAGCACGGGTCCCGGAGCCGGGCTCACGCAGCACCCAGATCTGATTCTGCAGCAGGTCATAATCAGTGGTGAGCGCTCCGGCGAGCGGATGTCCAGAAGCGGCAACGAGGATCATCTCATCCTTCATATAAGGAATAATATCCAGTTCAGCATCACCGGTTTCGCCTTCGATGAAGCCCATATCCAGCACATTAGCTTTTACGGCTGCAATAATCTCCTCCGTATTGCCGATTGTGACCTGAAGATTCACTTGCGGATATTGCTTGGCGAATTCAGCCAGCCTCCCCGGCAAGATATACTCCCCGATTGTAAAGCTGGCTCCCAGATGGAGGCTGCCAGTAACCTCATCCTGCAGCAGCTGTATCTCACGCCCGGCTTCCTCATAATGAGCCAGGATTTGTTTGGCATGTTTGTAGAGTATCGCACCAGCCTCTGTCAGCCGTACTTCCTTCGGGGAACGGTGCAGCAGCTTGCTGCCCAGCTCATTCTCCAGGTTGCGGATATGCAGGCTTACTCCCGGCTGGGAGAGATTGAGCAGTTCACCGGCCCGTGAGAAATGACGCTGTTCTGCGACCGTTACGAATACCCGCATTGCATCAGTAATCATTATAATCCCTCATTTATAATTAATTTATCTGCTGAATTCGGACCATATTCTTCATAATAGCATAGGTGATCCGATTAATCATAAGAAATACTAATGATTAATATAGCAAACCGGTATTTCACTTCTCTGATGCCTGACCGTATAGTGATAACAGAAGAGCCGGGGATAGAGCGGTAAGCAGGGAGTGGCAGTTATGCATATTCAATTATTTCAGCACATTAATAAATTCCAACAGCTCAACAATAACAAGCTTGAACGGAAGCTGGCCAGAGTCCGCGGATTCAGTGAAGGTCTGCTGCTTACCCTGTTGCTGGCGGTTGCCGCCAAATATATAGCCCAGCTTCCTTTTCTCAGCATTATGGGCCAGCTTGTACTGGCAATCCTGCTGGGAATTGTGCTCCGTGCAGTAGCTGGTGCGCCCAGCAGAGCGGTGGCAGGTATACAATTCTCCAGCAAAAAACTGCTCAGAGCCGGTATTATTCTGCTTGGCTTACGGCTGAATATATACGCCATCGTAGAGGCAGGTCCCAAAGTGCTTCTGATTGCCATAATCCATATTGTCTTTACACTTCTTGCTGTTTACGGGTTATGCAGATGGATGAAAATAGACCGGAGACTTGGCATTCTGACTGCGTGTGGAACTGCAATTTGCGGAGCGGCTGCTGTAGCGGCTATTTCCCCCCAGATCAAGGCAAGTGACAATGAAACGGCAGTGAGCGCTGCAACAGTGGCGATTCTGGGTACGATTTTCACACTGATCTATGTCGCGGCGTATCCGTGGCTTGGACTCAGCGAAGCGGGCTATGGCATATTTGCCGGGGCAACACTCCATGAAGTAGCGCATGTCATCGCCGCTTCCGCTCCAGTCGGGCAGCAGGCTGCAGATCTGGCGGTCATCGTCAAGCTGACCCGGGTAGCGCTGCTTGCACCGGTGGCGCTGGGGTTTGGAGTCTGGGAGGCCCGCAGAGAACGCAAACAAGCCGGTCAGCGTGGCGTGAGAACAGGAAGCGTGACAGGTGAGAAAGGGGCACACACGAAGCTGCCCGTTCCCTGGTTTATCGGCGGGTTTCTGCTGATGAGCGGAGTAAATACCCTTGGCTGGATTCCTGAGAAGGTTACAGCAGATTTGCTCGTACTGGCCTATCTGCTGCTGGCAATGGCGATGGCCGGACTCGGGCTTGGGATTGATCTCAAGACATTCGGCAGGATGGGACGGAAGCCGTTTATCGCCGGTCTCACCGGTTCGCTGCTGCTCTCAATGCTGGGATTTCTGCTCATACATGTTCTGGGGGTTGCTTAATGCTGAATGTTATCTGGTACTGCTGCGGTAAGCAGACGGAGAGACACCAGCGGTTTTCTTGAACACCTTGGAGAAGTGGGTCAATTCCATGCCTACCTGCTCAGCAATGCCGCCGATGCTGAACTTTGAACCTGAAAGCAGCCGTTTGGCCAGCTCCATCCGCTTGAGCTGAACATACTGCATCGGGGGCATACCCATGAATTTCTTGAAGTAGGGTATAAAGTAATTTGGGTGAAGATGCACAAGTTCAGCCAGCACCTCGACCTCCATCGGCTGACTCAGATGCTCATCTATGTATCCTAAGACATTGGCGAGTTTACCCTGGTCACCGGTATGCGCCAGATCATCGAGGAAATTGGCATAACCGCCGCCTTCCAGGCAGAGGGCAAGCAATTGAAGCAGACTCGCCTGTCTCCGCAGGGTTGAGAGAAAACTGTCATCCTCGAATAAAGCGATCAGCTCATTAAAAATAGCACGCACAGCATCCGGATCAGCAACCTCGCTGATATAAAGCTTGCCTGCACTGTGAAACAAAGGCCATTCTCCGATCTGAGCATCGAAATGACAGTAATAGCGGATATATGGATTGCGAGGAGAGGTCATGGTCGTTTGGGTTGTTCCCGCCGGCATAATCATCAAATGGCCGGCATGCGGATGATAGGTCTCCCCATTAATGATCACTTTGCCTTCTCCGCTGTCAATGAAATACAGCCGGTTGAAGGAGGGCGTCTCCTTGCTGCGGTCCCAACCGGGATATTTGCTGCTGAGCTGGGCATGGGTGACTCTAACCGTCAGATTCTGCAGCAGCCGTCCGGTCAGATTGCCGGGATGATTCATTTCCTGCTTCCTCCCCTTAATGGTTAAATTATTTTGCTGAAAAAATTTCTAGTCTAAAGGCAGAAGCAGCGGAGGGGAAGTTTGGAACTGTAGGAGCGATAGCGTCCGCCTTTAGGTTTGGATTTCTACTGCGAGAAGCGGTTAAATTCAAGAAATCCAAATCTAACAGCGGCCGGAAGTCCAAACATTCCCCGCAGCTGCGTACTGCGCCAGTTAGTTAACCTTTTTGTAAGCGTGTATTATTTTACCATTATATCGCTTTCATTTGTTCAATACATCTTAATTATATACAAAAACACCTTAATTCCGCTCATGGTCATCATCCGGGATTAGGGTTATTCTCATTTCATAAACATTTACAGGAGTGATCCGAATAATGAAGAAGGTCCGATTTGGAATTATCGGCGTTGGCAACATGGGCCGGGCCCATGCTCATAACCTGCTGAAAGAGGTGAAAGGAGCCGAATTGACAGCTGTCTGTGATATTAGTCCGGAGCGTCTGGATTGGGCTGCTGAGCAGCTGCCTGAGCATGTACAGCGGTTTAGCAGCAGTGAGGAGCTGTTCGAATCAGGGTGTATTGATGCGGTCTTAATCTCAACACCGCATTATGATCATCCGCCGCTGGCTATTCAGGCTTTTAAGCATGGTATACATGTGCTGATCGAAAAACCGGCGGGCGTATATACGAAGGCCGTGCAGGAAATGAACGATGCTGCCGCACAGAGTGACCGCATATTCGGCATTATGTACAACCAGCGGACGAATCCGCTCTATCAAAAACTGAGAGAGCTGATCGCTTCCGGTGAGCTTGGCGAGATCCGCCGTACCAACTGGATTATTACCAACTGGTACCGTTCGCAGAGCTATTATAACTCCGGCGGCTGGCGGGCAACTTGGGCCGGTGAAGGCGGCGGGGTACTGCTGAATCAGGACCCGCATCAGCTGGATCTCTGGCAGTGGACGACCGGGATGATGCCGAAGCGTGTACGGGCCTTTTGCCATTTCGGCAAATACCGCAACATTGAAGTCGAGGATGATGTAACCGCCTATGTCGAGTACGAGAATGGGGCAACCGGCCTGTTCATCACCACAACGGGGGAAGCGCCGGGAACGAATCGTTTTGAAATTACCGGTGACAACGGAAAAATCGTCGTTGAAGATGAAAAGCTGACCTTCTGGCGGCTGCGTACACCGGAGCCGGAGTTCAATGCCGCCTATACCGGAGGATTCGGACAACCGGAATGCTGGAAATGCGAAATACCGGTAGATAAAGGTAGCGGTGAACAGCATGTTGGCATTTTACGCAACTTCACCAATGCGATTCTCACAGGTGAGTCACTTATAGCACCAGGGGAAGAGGGGATACACGGCCTGACGCTTTCCAATGCCATGTATCTGTCGGCCTGGACGGACAACTGGGTAGATCTGCCGATTGATGCGGACTTATTCTATGAGCAGCTTATGGAGAAAGTACAGAACTCCACCTTCCGTAAAGAGGCTGCCGGCCCCCGCACCCTGGATGTATCAGGATCCCATTAGCAGCATTCAAGCTGATTTTAAAACCTATTAAGGAGTGACTTCGCTGCATGAAACAGACAACGATCGCTGCACAAATGTACACATTGCGAGAATTTACCCAAACCCCGGAAGGTTTACGGGCGGCTTTTCTGAAACTGAAAGATATCGGATATCAAGCGGTGCAGATTTCCGGGATTGGCAAGATTGATCCGCAGCTGGTCAAGCAGTATGCCGATGAGGCAGGGCTTACGATCTGTGCGACCCATGTGTCCTGGGACCGGCTGGTGAATGATCTGGAGGCTCTTGCTGCTGAACATAAGCTGTGGAATTGCAAATACATTGGTCTCGGCTCACTACCGGGCGAATATCAGGACAGTCAGGAGAGCTACCGCACATTCGCGCGGCTGGCTTCAGAAATCGCCCGTACCCTGCAAAAAGAGCATGGCTTGCAATTCATCTATCATAATCATGATTTTGAATTTGAGCGCGTAGACGGAGTTACTGGCATCGATGTGCTGGTGGAGGAAAGTGACGCTGATGCGCTCGGCTTTGAGCTGGATTTGTACTGGGTTCAGGCCGGCGGGGGAAGTCCGGTAGACTGGGTCCGCAAGGTACAGGACAGGATGCAGGTGGTGCATCTGAAGGATATGGCTGTTGTAGACCGAAAACAGGTGTTTGCCGAGATAGGCGAAGGGAACATGAACTATGAAGACATTATTAAAGCCTGCCGTGAGACCGGTGTGGAGTGGTACGTTGTGGAACAGGATGTCTGCCGCCGTGATCCGTTTGAGAGCCTGGCAATCAGCCTGAACTATTTGCAGAAGCTTTTATAGTCTGAGGAGGATAAGCATGAACCGGAAAAATGGGATGATGTACGCACCTACACATGAAGCTCGTCCGGTGGTAGGGCCGGGAGAATTCACTTTTGCAGCGATTGCATTGGATCACGGCCACATCTACGGGATGTGCAACGGGCTTGTGGAAGCTGGCGCAGTGCTGAAATGGGTCTACGATCCAGATGAGGCCAAGGTCAAAGCCTTCACCGCCGTCTATCCGGGGGTCAGAGCCGCCCGCAACGCCGAAGAGATTCTTGAGGATCCTGAAGTCCGGCTGGTTGCAGCTGCAGCTGTTCCCTCTGAACGGGCAGGTCTGGGACTTAGAGTCATGGCGCACGGGAAGGATTATTTTACGGACAAGACACCGTTTACTTCGCTTGCCCAGCTAGCGGATGTGCGGATTCAGGCGGCAGAGACCAAGCGCAAATACATGACTTATTTCAGCGAACGGCTGCATGTAGAAAGCGCTGTTTACGCCGGACATATGGTAGAGCAGGGCGCGATCGGCCGTGTCATTCAAGTGATTGGCATGGGCCCGCACCGCTTGAATGCGGCAAGCCGGCCGGAGTGGTTCTTCAAGCGTGAGAACTACGGCGGTATTCTCTGCGACATCGGCAGCCACCAGATCGAGCAGTTTCTCTTTTACGCGGGCTGCCGCGATGCTAAGGTGCTGCACAGTAAAGTTGCCAATTATAATAATGCTGCTTACCCTGAACTTGAAGATTTCGGCGATGCAACGCTTGTCGGGGACAATGGGGCTACACAGTATTTTCGCGTGGACTGGTTTACGCCGGAGGGACTCGGAACCTGGGGTGACGGCCGGACGATTATTATGGGGACCGAAGGTTATATCGAGCTGCGCAAGTACAGTGATATTGCCCGTTCCGATGCCAGAGATCATGTCTATTGGGTAGACGGTCAGGGCGAGCATTATGAGCATGTCGCAGGCAAGGTGGGCTATCCCTTCTTTGGGGAGCTGATTCTGGATTGTCTGCAGCGAAGCGAGCTTGCAATGACCCAGGAGCATGTCTTCAAAGCTGCAGAGCTGTGCCTGATCGCACAGGCTGAAGCAATGAATCTTACACCAGAAACACTGAAATAGCTTAGCGGAAGCACATTAGAAACGGATGGTGCTAACAATGACTACACTTGGAGCAGCCATTATCGGCTGCGGGGCTATTGCTCCCCTCCATGCGAAGGCGATTGCCTCTATGGAAGGTACACAACTGCTGGCCGCGGCAGATAGCGATGCTGATCAGGCAAAAGCCTTCGGAGAGCAGTACGGCTGCGGGGTTGTGCAGGACTACCGTGAGCTTCTGGGGAGAACAGATATTGACATCGTGCATTTGTGTACGCCCCATTACCTGCATGCGCAGATGGCCATTGATTTCCTGAATGCCGGCAAGCATGTCTTAACTGAAAAACCCTTGGCCATGGATGTACCTTCTGCACGGCGGATGCTGGAAGCCGCGGATCACAGCAAAGGTCAGCTTGGCGTCGTATTCCAGAACCGTTACAATGAGCCTTCCATGCAGATCAGGCAGACAATAGATGGCGGGACGCTTGGGCGTCTGCTCTGTATGAAGGGCATAGTCACTTGGAACCGCAGTGAGCAGTACTATACGGAGAGCGGCTGGAGGGGCAGATGGGCGACAGAAGGCGGCGGCGTACTGATTAATCAGACCATCCATACGCTGGATCTCCTGCAGTGGTTCGGCGGTGAAATATCGTCAGTCAGCGGAAGTGTGAGTAAGGATGTGCTGGACGGGATCATCGAGGTGGAAGACAGCGCCCATGCCTGCATCACTTTTAGTAACCAGGTGCGGGGGCTTTTCTATGGCACTAATGCTTACTCGGTTAATTCACCTGTAGAGCTGGAGCTGGTGTTTGAACATGGAACCCTGCTGCAGCGCCGGGACTGCCTTTATCTGTGGAAAGACGGCCGTGAGGAGCTATTGTGTGAGCCTAGTGCGGCAGCTAACGG
This sequence comes from Paenibacillus pedocola, assembly GCF_031599675.1. Classification (NCBI taxonomy): domain Bacteria; kingdom Bacillati; phylum Bacillota; class Bacilli; order Caryophanales; family Paenibacillaceae; genus Paenibacillus; species Paenibacillus pedocola. The sequence continues at coordinate 3,180,940 of NZ_CP134223.1, forward strand.
TGGTAAATCGTACTGGGGGAGAGGACATCAGCGGTTAATCCATGATTTTTATGACCATATCCGGGAGAGACGAGAGTTCTGGCTGAACGGCCGCGAAGGAATAAAAGCACTGGAAGTCATCGCTGGTATCTACAGTTCCCCGGGAAGCCAGAGAATTATTCCCGCAACCGCCAAGGGGCTTCACTCAAATTGACTTTATAGACATTTAGCCTTATCTTCATATCATGCGCTTTAATCTTATACAATGATAGACAGAGAGAGGGAATTGAGTGATGGAACAGGCGATGTTTGCTGGAGGCTGCTTCTGGTGCATGGTCACTCCGTTTGAGGAGCTGCCGGGTATACACGGGATTGTGTCCGGCTATGCAGGAGGTACAATCGAGAATCCGACCTACGAACAGGTCAAGACTGGAACAACCGGACATTACGAAGTTGTACAGATCACTTTTGATCCGGAAGTATTTCCATATGAGAAGCTGCTGGAGCTGTTCTGGCCGCAGATTGATCCGACTGACGATGGAGGACAATTTCAGGACCGGGGAAGCCAGTACCGTACAGCGGTGTTTTATTATAACGACAATCAGCGTTTAGCGGCCTTAGCTTCCAAAGATCAGGTTGCGGCCAGCGGCCGATTCGAAGGACCGGTCGTGACGGAAATTCTGCCTGCGCCAGTATTCTACCGGGCTGAAGAATATCATCAGGATTACCATAAAAAGAATCCGAAGCATTACAAAGAGGACCGTGAACAGTCCGGCCGTGATACGTTTATTTCGAAGCACTGGTAAAATATAAAATAATCTTGAAAAGCCTTATATCTCTTGACTTCTGGAGAAATAAGGCTTTTTGGTTTTTTTGCAGCAAAGTTGCCTGGAAAGGTGATAATAAAAACGTTTCACCCCAAAAATGAGGACTGAAAACCGAAATTCTGCTCCTACTAAATGGGCTGAAGGAAGACTATAATCAATCCTGAAAACGCATACATTTATGGTGCGTGATTGATTTTAATACATTTAATGGAGGAGAATTGACATGAGAAAAAAATGGCTAATGCCCGTACTCGCGCTTTTGCTGCTGATCTCCTGCTTCCCCCTGTCTGGTTCCAAAGCCGCAGCAGCTGACTACACACAAGGTGTGAGTCTATCGGGTACCACAGCAACCATCTGGTTCAAATCGACCGTCAGTACTACATGGGTAGATGCGCATTACAAGATCAACAACGGGACCCAGCTTAATTACCGTATGACCTACAACAGCAGCACTGCCCGTTATGAGCAGGTGGTGACTGGCGTTGCCAGCGGCACGGTAATCAGTTATTCTTATACCTATAACAACGGAAATCCTGCATATGATACAGGCTGGTTTACTTACACCGCTGCCGGTGCTACACCTACGACACCACCGGGTTCATCCGGTTCGATCTATTCGATTGCCGCTTCTTCTATTCCAACGGCACCAAGCGGCTCACTGTCGCTTAAGGTAATGAACGGAACCGGAGGCGCTTATTCAGACAGCCAGGTCTATTGGGGCGTTCTAGGCATTAATCCGGCCAACGGCAAATGGAGTTATTTGGATCTGAACGGCAATCTCCTACCTATCTCCACTGCACTTAATGACGCTTCCGGGCATCTGACTAAAAACGGTATCAATTACGCCAATATCTATCATACCGTCAGCCAGGCCTCTTGGGTGAATATGCCTAAGATCACCTCCGGGCGGATGTTCCTCAGTGTCGGCACCCCTCTGTACATCAAGACCTATGACGACGGCTTCGCCGGTCCGGACATCAACAATGCATCCGATCCGAACCGTAATATCTATTTTGATTTTGTGGAATTTACTGTAGATGCAACAGGATACCATGGGAATACAACACGAGTAGATGCTTTTGGCTTCCCGATCCAGCACCGTCTGGTGAGCCTGTCCGGCTCCTATGATCAGACAGTGGGTGAACTGGAATCGGAGACCCGTGCGGGAATCTTCACTAAATATCAGAACGAAGTGCCAGCCGCTTTTAAATCGCTGGCTACGGATCAAGCCCCGTACCGCATTATTGCACCGATTCATGGTTCCTTTGCGGCTGGGGGGGCTAATGCCAATTATTTTGCCGGATATTCCAGCTACAACACCCAGGATATTCTGCGCTGTGACGGTGCACTCACCGATGCCGCAACTGCCGCTGCGATCAACCGACATGTCTACACTACCAGCAACTGGAACAATGTAGCGAATTATTATAATGCAGCACCTGCCAACTACTATGCGAAGTTCTGGCATGACCACAGCATCAGCGGCCTGGCTTACGGCTTCCCGTATGATGATGTCAATGGTCAGGCAGCTTATCTGGAGGTCGGTGACCCTAAAGGTCTGATCATCCGTGTTGCCTGGTAACTCAGTTCATGTTTTGAACTAGTAAACTTAACAGATCCGGGAGGCACATAGCCTTTCCGGGTCTGTTGTATTGAGTAAATATAGGGCTGATGGTAGGTTTAGCTTGATTCGTTCTATTAAGTTGCACTAATATGAAGTTCATATACCATTACAACTATGAGGTGAATCCATGCGGTTTCATGAATTTCATAACGGACAAGTGTTTATAACGAAGTCTTTATCCATAACAAAAGAGAATATTACAAGCTTCGCTGCCGAGTTTGATCCGCAATATATGCATTTGGATGAAGAGAAAGCCAAGCAGGGTAGATTTAACGGTATCATTGCCTCCGGAATTCAGACCCTTGCGGTTACATTCAAACTATGGGTGGAAACGGGCAGCTATGGTGACGATGTTATTGCCGGAACGGCGATGAATAACATTAGATTTATTAAGCCGGTGTTCCCGGGAGATGAATTACATACGATAGTTGAAGTCATAGATGTAATAGAGAAGAAGAATGAGAACGGGATCGTGACGGTTCGGCTCTCGACCTTCAATCAATCCGATGAAAAAGTATTTGAAGGGGAATTATCGGTTCTGGTAAGAAAGTAAAGCAGACTCTTTAAGCTCAATAAAACAGCAGCAGCTCAGGACCTGTTTATGGTCCGTGACTGCTGCTGTTTCATTTCAGGGATTAACTTACATCTGATGAAGATCAACCTGCCGCCGGTCTTCTGGTAATCTTCTCCAATACCTCTACGGAGCGTCCGTATTTGCACATTGCATCACAATCACAGCGCAAATCCGAGAAGAGAACATAAGAAAGGTTGCGTATCTTGTCCTGCTGCAGAGAAGGACGCAGTAACTGAGCCTGGACTTCCTTTTCACGGCTGTCAGGAGTAATCAGAAAGAGATGGCATTCGGGATGATTTAAAGATAAGGCCAGGTCGTGCAGCCTAAGAATCCCCGAATAGATAGAGGTGCTTTTCTCGACTTCAAAGGCGGAAATTATGCAGTCTTTTGCATCCAGCCAGAGAACATCTATAAATGAAATTGTATCGCTGGCAGCTTTAGGCACATTCAGCAGCGGCAGCGCAGGGAGTGACAATTCCCCGAGCGTCTTGTTGTTCCATTGTCTCTTATGATCATTTTGCGCTATCCAGACTTTATATCCTAGCGAGCGGCCAAGTTTCGCCAGATGATATTGCATTTCGCTATGTTCTGATTCCTCTCGGTAATCGCTCAAAACCTCCTGATGGCGTTTAAGGCTGCTTTTTTCCCGTTTAGCTGCATCGGTTTCAAGGACCCTTTCGGCATTCCCGCTGACAATCAGTCGTCCCGAACCTATTTCGAACATGAAGCCGCCTATGGCACCCAAATCCTTTGATAACAGTGACCGCTGGCATTCGTTCATATCTATCAGTCCTGCACGCATATCAAGATATTCACTCCATGATCCGAGTTTGATCTTCTGGCCAAGCAGATCATTATATCCCCGAACAATCGCAGTATTGAACGGAGGGAAGAGGGTTGGATGCAGGAAATACAGAATATTGGCAACTGCCGGTCCAAGGCCTTTAATTTGCAAGCTGTCCAGCCTATGAATTTCCCCAAGCAGTTGTTTTTCTTGGCTGGTATGCAGTACAGCTTTGAGAAAACGTCCAAATGCAAGCTGATTCGCCTCATTCTCATAAATATCAGGGATGCGAAGTTTAGGTTTCCAATAAAAGGCATGGGCAGCTCCGTCAAAAACCTGCTTTTGTTCACAGATAGCCGACATGATAAATTCCAGTGTGGAGCCTTTATAATCATTGCCGAAGGTCCGCTGCTCAATATGGTCAATTACATCTGTTAGTCCGTTCCTGATTGTGCGGAAAGCCTTCAAGCGATCATTATTATTGAGGAACCAGGTGTTGTACACCGATTCCGGGTCATCTTTAAATTCCTTGATCCGATCTGCAATAAACAGCTCATTCATCTTGTTTTTCCCCCAGACAGCATAATTAAGTCAATTGTACTTGAGGGCAATGCTAGCCGCAGTGCGTTTTGTTCCGTACGGATTAACAGCAAAAAGCAGAGCTTTTCCTGTAACCGGAGAGGCCCTGCTTTTTATATAAGATTCTTATAGAGTTATTAGTGGTTCATGCCTGCCATTCCGTTAATAATCTCCGGGTTGACCATACCAAAAATCATTGCGATATGTGCGACTACCAGGAAACCGCTGATCAACATAAAGTGCAGCTTCAGCTTGCTCTCCTCCGAACGTTTACGGGCGATCAGACCCAGGTCGAGCAGGGCTAACGGCAGCAGGAAAAGCACCCCGCTCAAGTAAAAGCCTACCGCGACAACATCGACCCAGGTGTGCCATTCGCCGTTCACCGTGAGTGGTACAAATGCAGTCGGGAACAGGTAAAGAAACACTCCGGTAAAATAAAGACCGGCCAGGATACTGCATACCCGGTTGAATGCTCTCAGCGGTCCGTTTAGTTTTTTGGTGAACAAAATAATAAACTCAGTGACTGTAATCGTCTCTGCAAAAATAACGGGAATCGCCATAAATAAAATCAGATTCCATGGCTGGTTGTCCGCAAGCAGGGACATATAGTGTGTCATATTCATGTTACATCCTCCAATAGCAAAATAGCTTACAATCAGATCTTAGTAGATAACTATGTGGAAAGTATGTAGAAACGGGGGTATGATTGAACAAGCTGTGAAGTGAAGCAGGATGGAGTTCAAAGTTATGAATTTTGAGGGGAGCTAGGGGAAATGAACGGAAGGCTGAAGAGTATTTTATTTGATTTGGACGGTACCTTAACCGACCCTAAAGAGGGAATTACCAGATGTGTCGAATATGCACTGAACAAGTTTGGTATTGCGGTAGATCATCTGGATCTGCTGCTCCCGTATATCGGGCCGCCGCTGTATGATTCGTTTGTACAAATTCAGGGATTGTCCGAGGAACAGGCGGCTCAGGCGGTAGTTTATTACCGTGAACGTTACAGCACCATAGGGATGTTCGAAAATAGTGTCATTCCTGGTATTCCACAGCTGCTGGAAGCACTTCAGGGAATGGGATATACGTTATACGTTGCTACTTCGAAACCAACAGTATTCGCCGAAGAAATTCTCCGGCATTACAGGCTGGACGGTTATTTTAAGCTTGTCGCAGGCAGCAATCTCGATGGTACACGCTCCAAGAAGCGTGAGGTGATCCAGTATGTACTGGACCAGAACGCCATCCCTCCCGAAGAGGCTCTGATGATCGGCGACCGGGAGCATGATATTATCGGGGCAAAAGGCTGCGGCGTAGCCTCTGTCGGTGTATTATTCGGCTATGGTTCGGAGGAGGAATTGTCCAGTAGCGGCGCGGATTACATTGCTTCCACCGTAGAGGAGATTAACGAGATCATTTCACGTATTGGTGCATTGGCTGGCGGATGACATGAAGATGCTTAGAATCTGTGTTGTTATGCTGTTACTTACGCTTTTTACTGTCGCCTGCTCTAAGTCTATGAGTTCTAATGAAGCTGCCAAAAAAGGTTATGTTGTCTATGGTCAAAGGGATATATTAAACTACGATTTATTCGAAGGATTCCTGGATAAAGTAACCAGTAATGAAAATGCAGCGGTTAAATTTGCAATTTATACCATAGAAGGGGACCCCATATTCCACTACCTTGAATATAACAATAAAAAGGCTACTATTACGTATACCTACGACAGCAGACAAGATGAGAATGGGGAAAAGGAAAAGGTAAGCACTTCCTGTAAAACTATAAACCTAGTAGATGGAGTTTACGCTTTAGCAGATTGTGACGACGTTGAAACTGGTAAGCGATTTTATGCCACACAAAAATCTGAATGAAGCCTATTTTTTACATTTGCCCTTGACTTTTTGGATGGCGGTTCAGTATTATGTAACCAGCAACACCATATCCAAGGCATTGACCAAAGACATGATATCCTTCAAGGACTGACCAGAGAGAGAAGTGATTGGTGAGAGCTTCTTACAGAGACCGGCCGGATGTTACCCCTTTGCAGCCGTGGCACTGAACCCTCCCTGCTGTTAGGGCGGCTGTAAATGCCACCGTCTTATCCCCGATACCGGATACCATGAGGATTATGCGACTTTACTTCCGTCTAACAGCAGGGGGTTGTAACAGCGCAGGTCAAATTAGGGTGGAACCACGAGCTGAACGCACTCGTCCCTTTACGGGAGAGATGCGTTTTTTTGCGTTCAATTACACTTGAAGAGATGGAGGCCACAATCATGGAGATCAATGTAACACTGCCGGATGGAAACGTTAAGAGGTATTCGCATAACATCGATATTAGTGCAATAGCTGAATCGATAAGTCCCAGTCTGAAGAAAAATGCGGTTGCAGGTAAAATAAACGGCAAACTAGAGGACCTTCATTATCCGGTTGCACAGGACAGCCGGCTTGAAATTGTGCTTCTGGATAGCAAAGAGGGCCAGGATATTCACAGACACAGTACAGCCCATCTGATGGCTCAGGCTATTAAACGCATATATGGCGGAAAGAATGTTAAGCTTGGCATCGGCCCGGTGATTGAGGACGGGTTCTACTACGATGTGGATATCGAGCAACCATTGTCGAGCGAGGATTTGGCAGCTATAGAACTGGAGATGCACCGGATCATTCATGAGAATCTGCCGATTGTCCGCCGGGAAGTGCGCCGGGAAGAGGCGGTTGCCCTATTCGAAGACCTTGAGGAGCCGCTTAAGCTGGAGCTGATTCGCGATCTGCCCGATGATGCTGTTATCAGTATTTATGACCAGGGTGAATTCTCGGATCTGTGCCGGGGACCGCATCTGGCTTCAACTGGCCAAATTAAAGTTTTTAAGCTCATGAGCGTAGCCGGAGCCTACTGGCGCGGGGATTCGAATAACAAGATGCTTCAGCGGATTTATGGCGTCTCGTTCCTGAAAAAAGCGCAGCTCGAAGAGCATTTGCATATGCTCGAAGAAGCGAAGAAACGCGATCACCGCAAGCTGGGTAAAGAGCTGGAGCTGTTCATGTTTTCCGAAGAATCCCCGGGAATGCCGTTCTACCTGCCAAAAGGGATGATCATCCGCACAGAGCTGGAGGATTTCAGCCGCGGACTCCAGCGGGAACGGGCCTACAGCGAAGTCCGCACACCGCTGATGATGAACAACCGGCTGTGGGAGCAGTCCGGACACTACGATCATTACAAGGACGATATGTATTTCACACATGTGGATGAGGCAAAGTTTGCGCTGAAGCCGATGAACTGTCCCGGACATATGCTGATCTTCAAAAACAGCCGCCACTCCTACCGGGAGCTGCCGATCCGCCTTGCCGAATTCGGGCAGGTGCACCGCAATGAATCTTCCGGCTCTTTGAACGGGATGATGCGGGTCCGCACTTTCTGTCAGGATGATGCCCATTTATTCGTCCTGCCGGAGCAGATTGAAGCTGAAATCGGTCAGGTGCTGGATTTAATCGACCATATCTACAACGTATTCGGTTTTGAATACAAGGTCGAGTTATCCACTCGTCCGGAGGATTATATGGGAGAAGAGACTCTCTGGGATCAGGCGGAAGCGGCACTGGAAATGGTGCTTCAGAACCGTGGCATCCCTTACCGGATTAATCCGGGAGACGGCGCCTTCTACGGGCCGAAGATTGATTTTCATATTCTGGATGCGTTAAAGAGAAGCTGGCAGTGCGGAACGGTACAGCTGGATTTCCAGATGCCGGAGAAATTTGACCTGACTTACATCGGTGAAGACGGCCAGAAACACCGGCCAGTCGTTATTCACCGGGCGGTGTACGGTTCGATCGACCGGTTCATCGGAATTCTCACAGAGCATTTCAGCGGGGCTTTTCCGGTATGGTTGTCTCCGGTGCAAGCCAAGCTGCTGCCCGTTTCCGGGAATCATGCAGACTATGCCTTTCAAGTGAAGCAGGCACTGGCGTCCGCAGGAATCAGGGCTGAGGTGGATGACCGCAACGAGAAGCTTGGTCTGAAGATCCGTGAAGCCCAGCTTGAAAAGGTTCCTTATATGCTCGTCCTCGGTGAAAATGAGCAGAAATCCGCTACAGTTTCCGTGAGAAAACGTGCTTCGGGGGATGCCGGAGCAATGAGTATCGAAGAGATTGTACGGCTAATCTCTGCTGAGATTGCGGATAGAAGTTAAACGTTTCTTCATTAAAGGGTATCCAGCTGAACAGCTCCGTTTTTACATAAACGGGGCTGTTTTTTTATAGAAATATGGCAGACAGAGAGGGCGGGGTATCTTATAATCTATTAGGAAGTACACTTAAACAGCAGCTGGAGCTAATAATTACAGCGCGGTTAATCAGTATATATGAAGATGAACTAAAGAATGATTGTTAACATTCTTAAAGCTCACGTTCTATAAGGAGGCAGCTTCGTGATCTCGGACAACATCAGACAGCTCAACGGCACTTTTATTAAAATGGTTCCTATGGAAGCAGTACATAAGGCAGAGTTGACCGCCATACTGAACAATCCGCGAATTTGGGAGTTCACCTGGAGGAAAATATCCTCCGCCGGAGAAGTAGAGCAGCTGATTGAGACGGCACTTACAGACAAAGAGAAGGGGCATGACCTGCCTTTTGTGATGATCGATCTGTCGACAGGCAGAATCGCCGGCACCTCACGGATAATGCATATCGACCGGACTCACCGGAATGCGGAAATCGGCTGTACTTGGATCTCTCCAGACTACTGGAGAACGCCTGTTAATACGGAGGCTAAAGCGCTGCTGCTGCAGTACTGCTTCGAGCACCTGGAGCTGATCCGGGTCAACTTCACGATCGTCGGAGACAACCTGAGATCCCAGAGAGCCATCGAGCGGATTGGTGCGGTGAAAGAAGGCGTCCTGCGCAAACACCGGATCACTTCGGGAGGGGCTATGCTGGATAATGTGCTGTACAGCATCATTGATGAAGACTGGCCCGCGGTTAAGGCGAATTTGCATTTTCTGCTGCATGAGAAATACAACAACCAGTAATTTAGGCTGCATTTTATAATAGAAGCAAGAGCCGTAGATCGGCTCTTTTTTATTGTGACTGTATGTAATCAATCTATTATTACAAATAGCCAGAATTCTATTTGATTGATATAATAGAAACATATATTCCCCGATAACTTTAACTTATCAGTATCACCTAGCCCATATTTCACCCTGCATGGGGCAAATATGGGTTTATGTTATTTACTTGGGATTCCTGAGATGAAGCTAGACTACGAAGTGATGGCGAGGTAGGCATTAGACATGAACTGGACGGATTTTGGTGAACGGAATAAACGGCTCAATCCCCTATGGAGCCTTGGTGCAGGCATGAATCTCGGTGAACTGCAGCCCTATAAGGAGATGATTGCGCTCAGCGTGCTGCTGCAGGTCTACTACCTGGAGCTGGAATCAAACGAGCAGCGGTCTAAAGAAGATATTATCGCTCTTGCATGGAGTTCATTGGAACGCTTCAATATTACCAGACTAGGTACGACTGAATCCGTGGAACGGCTGGTCGACGGGCTGCTGTGGAGCGGTAGCGGTGGTGATTTTGAAGCGGTATATTATGATGATCACACTAGGCAGATGACGGTGCAGAAATACAAGTATTTCACGGTAGATGAGGATGCAACCCGCAGCAGCTGGGAAGAGAATGGTACTACCATTTACAGGCTCTCCGAATACGCGATGGAGCTGATCTTCATGAGCCATGAGATCATCGATGAATTTCAGATCAGCATTAAGCTGCTGGAAATACAGATGCATATTAAGCATGGACGTGTAACCCGGGCGATGCAGGATGTGAATGAACTCATTTCGCGTGTACGGAAGATGACCCAGCAGCAGCAGGAATACCGCAGCGCTTTACGCCGCAATCCGAAGCATATCTTCAGCGAATACGGCGTGATGCGGCATCAGCGGCTGGAGGAGATTCACCAGCAGTTTGACGAGGAACGTAAGCACTTCGATAATATTCACCGCTCCCTGGCCCGGCTGGCTAATGACGAGAAGGATGTCATCGACTTTAACGAGCTGCGTCTGCTGTCAGAACGGGTGGAGCTGTCGCGTAAAGTGCATGATGAGCTGGCTGAGGTCGTCCTGAGTATTTTTGAAGCCGAGACGAACTTAAGACTGAATTTCCCGGAGCTGTTCTGGGGAGCTGCAGGCTTTAATTTCCGGACGAATGTCTGGGAGGAATGGGTTAAGAGTGAGGGCCTTCCCGGAGGGGACAGCCTGGAACTTCTGGTCAGCGGACTGTTTGCACCGAATCAGGACTTCATCTATCCTCTCGCCTGGGCTTGGGAGGAGCAGGATGTCGGCTTTTTGCCGGAAGATTTGTTTGATGAGCCGGAGGATGAGGGAGAAGAACCGGAGGCTCCTTATGTTCCGAAGTCGATCCCATGGCCTGAGGTCGCGGAGCTGTGGCTTCCTGTATTTACGAAGCTGGCTGAAGCGGGGCGGTTTACGTTTGCAGCAGACGCCTTTCCAGAGGATGTAAAGCTAAAATGGGCCCGGACGCCGGATGCCGTTGACCTCTGGGTGCAATTTTTTCACACGGAGATTAGGGTTCAGGAACCTGCCGCAGATAGCCCGGGCGGGACGGACGAGTGCCAGCGGTTAATCCAGCTGCTGCTCGCAGAACATCCTGAGCTGGAGATACTGCGTGGTCAAACACTACGAACAACAATTGCCGGAGAACAGCGGAATGAAACCATCAGATGGCCGGGGCTGGAAATGAGCCCTTATACCATTACTATAGTACAGAGATGAGAGGTTAGAGCATGAGCTATTCATTGGAACAATTACAGATGGCCTCGCGGCTGTTTTTTGATCTGCTTCGCCGGAAAGTAATTTCACTTGATGATCCCGCCGCAGCAGAATGCCTGCAAGATACCGGGGCGTACGATGCCCTGCAGTACCTGGCTAAGGAGGGAGGCTGCCGGATCATGAATTCCGGACACCGCCTGCATCTGCTGGTGAATCCGCTCGGCTCGGGATTTGCCACCAACTTCACCCAGCTGCGGAACAAATACTCCAGGGTTGAGCGTAAAACCCATCTACATATAATTAACGTTATTATTCTGGTATTTCTGGCAGAAATGGATCAGGATGAGCAGCATTTCAAGCCCGGGCAGGACAGCATGTCCTATATACAGATTGCTGACCAGGTATCTTCCTTGTTTCAGTCGTGGAATGACATGGATGAAGAAGGGACATTCAGCAAACAGTGGCGTCTGGATATACAGGCGATGTACAAGGTATGGACCAGTCTTTATATGCAGACCAAGAGCCAGGAGGACGGAGACTCTTTATCCAGAGGGTACGGCTCGCGGATCGGTCTGATCCATGAAGGGATGAAGCTGCTGGAGGATGAGCATCTGGTGTTCATTTCCGAGAATGAGAAGCGGATTTTCCCGCGCGAAGAATTATATGAACGAATGCGGTACCTGTATCACGATGTTGACCGTTATAAGGAACTGAAAGCTTTGATCGGCCGGACCTTGACGGAGAAAGAAGGGGAAGCCCATGCCACGCATTGAGCGTATCCGTATCGCCGGACTGAAGTATGAGAAGATGCTGAAGAAGTATGATGATATGGTCCTTGACCTCTGCAACGAGGAAGGACCGGCCAACACCCTGATCACCCTGATGAACGGCGGCGGAAAGGGCGTACTGCTGCAGTCTATTTTTCAATTGCTGATTCCCAAAGCCGCTTGGGGTAAAGATAACGAGAACCAGGTAGAGGCTTTCTTTCATAACCATAAAAAGCAGCTTAAGCCATATACCTTCCATGTCGCTATCGAGTGGAGGCTGGATAACGAAGAACGCAATGAATATATGACGACTGCTATTGCCATGACTGCCCACAGTTCCGTAGATCAGCTGGAGATCAAAGTAGACTATTTGCTCTACACCCTTATGGATTATGACGAGCATGCGGAGCTCACCCTTTCGACCCTGCCGCTCTATAATCAGTCAGAAGACGGACCGGCGAGTTTTGAAGCGATTCAGCAGTTTGTGCGCGAGCACCGCGGGGAGATTGTCCCGTTCGGCAGCAGCAATTCGGAACTCAAGAAATATTACAACTATCTGCAGGAACGGGACATTCATATCGGTGAGTGGCGTAATATGAAGAAAATTAACGGTGAAGAGGGGGGAATCAAGGGCTATTTTCAAAAAAATGATGCCTTCACGAACCAGAATCTGTTCGAGAAGCTGATTATTCCCGAGATCGGCTCCAGCCTAAACGAAGGCCTTCGCGAGGAAGACGGTTCGCTGCAGCGGATGTTCCTCGACGCGGCGACGGTCGCCCAGCGGCTGCCGATGCTGGAACAGCGGGAGAAGGCTTTTGCCGAATTCACTTCGCTGGCTGCGCCGCTCTATGAGCTGGTGAAGCAAGGAACGGAGGCCGAGCGGAGTTATCAGGAGTCTGAGCTGCAGGGGCGGCAGATTTTTACGGTCATCCATGATGAGCTTAAGATTGCCGAGGACAAGCGGCGTGAGCAAGCAGATGAACTGGTCCGCCTGCATCAGGAAGCCCGCCAGCTGCGGTTTGAGGCGGACAATCTGAACTATCTTCGCAGCAAAGATGAACATGACCGGAAGCAGGATGAGTTCAAGGGAATCAGTGACAATCAGGCAAGAGCACGCGCGCGGCTGGATGAATCGAAGGAGAAGGAAAAGCATCTGGAAGTGGCGTACTACTTAGCCAAACGCAAGGTTCATCTCCGTCAGATCGAGCAGTGGCAGAAGGAAATAGAAGCGATCGAAGGGTCGCTTGAGATGAAGGAACGGCAAGAGGTAATTAAGAGCGCCAAGGAAGAGCTGCGTATCCAGTGGGATAAGGTATCCCTGCTGTGGCAGAAGCAAATTTCCATCTTTGCTGCCCGCCAGCACGCCTTGTCGACAGAAGAGGCGGGACTGCAGAAAGAAAGAGAAAGCTTCCTGCTGGAGCTGGGCGGTCTGGATAACCGGATTAATGAGCTTACTAGCGCTATCCGGCAATTTACAGAGGAAACGGGCATCTTCACCTCGCGTCATGGACAAGAAGCTGCATCCGCTCCAGGCGCAGCACTTCAGCGGACGTTAATAGCTATAAACGGGATTGAAGGCAGTATCGGCGGACTCCAGGAACAACGCAAGCTTGCCGAGGCCCAGCGGTTCAGCCTGCACAAAGCTCATGCAGAGCTTAGCGTACAACTGAGTGCCCAGAATCAGCAAAGTGATGAGCTGAACAATCAGCTTGAAGTGCAGATGAACAAAGAATCACAGCTATGGTCACAACTGGTCGTGCTCCTTGAGCTATATGAAGAGCATCAGGTAATGGGCGTGGCAGCATTGTTTGAGGCCAAAGCAGTGATCCAGGAACGGTTTATCCGCAGACTGGATGATGCGGAGCAGCAGACGAAACGGCTTAGAAGAGCGTATTACCATCAGCAGATGGATGTTGAGCTGCAACAGGAAGCGTATTGGCTGCCAAATGCAGACGTTCTTACCGTGAAAGATACGTTGGATGCGCTAAAGATTACCTCCATGCTCGGCAGTTCTTTTCTCAATGACCTGTCTTATTTGAACCGCGAGGAAGAACTGGAACGCCATCCGCTGCTCCCGTACGGACTTATTGTTACGCAGCGTGAGGCGGATAAAATCCCGCCAGACGCAATGAAGGAAATCATCCTCAAATCTGCTGTGCCTGTCTTTATCCGTGAAGAAATGGCAGGGTCGGCAGTCGAGCCCTTCCGGCTGTTATCCAATCAGGGACCGCAGATGGTTCTGCAACCTGAGCGTTTCCAAGACTGGAAGCGCGGTATCGCTTCCCGGCTGAAGGAGCAGGAGGAAGAGCTGCAGGACGCAGAAAATTATCTCTCCAAGCTGAGATCTGCCCGCCAGGAGTTCGAGCGGCTGTACCAAGGCGAGCATACGATGAATCTCAGAGTTAAGCTGAGCACACTTGCACAACTCAGCGATGAGCTTGGCCGGAAGCTACACAGCCTGAACCATGAGATCAGCAGCAATGAAGAGGCTCTGGCAGGCATTCAGAAAGAACTGGTTCAGAATGAGCTGGAGCGGACCGGACTTGAACAAAGGGTGCTGGCGCTGCGCCAGTGGGAAGAACGGACGAAGAAGCAGGAGCAGGACTACAGGGACAAGCAGAGCGCTGTGGAACGCAAACAGGTTCTCAGCAAAGAGATTGCCGCCAAAGAGCAGGGGATTGTCCAGCTGAAAGCGGAAATGGACAGCACCGCACAACAGCGCGTGAATTGGATTGGAGATACCCGCTACTCCTTGTTCCCGAGGCTGCAAAGATGGTTCCCGGAGATTATTTTCCCGGGTGAACTTCTTCCTTCAGAGGGTTCCGGTTTGGAAGAGGAGGCGCTTGATCCTGAAGCTCAAAATTTACTCCAGCAGCTGCTCAGCACTGTGGAAAGTCTGCAGCAATCCTTAACGCAGAATGAGCTGGAAATCCGTACACGGGCGGGAAATATCAAACGGGCCGGTGAACAGCTTGCTGAGCTGGAATCCGCCGTCAATCAGGTAGATAATCAATGGAAGCATATAACGGAGCCTTCCGATTCTCCGGAAACCATTATGACAGCGAGAGCACGCCAAAAGAATGAGACGGCTAATCTGGATGAAGATTACCAGAACATTCGCGAATCCTTCATCCGCTGCCAGACGATTCTGGAGAACCTGCAGAAGGATCTGCGCAAAACCGAAAAAACAATTAAAGAAAAACACGAACGCCCGGTGGAAATCTGGCATGAATCCCTCGATGCTAAAGAAGCAGAGGTTAATACGCGCAACCGCGAAAACGAACATCTGCTGAACAGCTGCAAGCAGGCCTTATCTTCAATGGATCAGTGGATTCAAACGCTGGGTAATCAGAGCAAGATAATGGACACGCATGTTGAAGGCCGCACGCAGCTGCGGGAAGTGCCGGAAGAAATACAGCTGCGCGTGAGAGAAGATTGTGAGCCGCTGGTAGTCGATTGGCTGCTGCACAGCAAGAAAAGCCGCGGAGAGCGGACCGAAATCTCCCGCAAAGTGAAAGAAGAGAAATCTTCTTTAAGCAGTAAGCTAGCCAAATGCGGATGGAACAACGAACTGGAGACCAAGATTCAGGAGCGCCTTAATACCGTTCACTGGGATGATTTCTTTATTGCCCGCCAAGTGCTGGATTCTATGCTGCAGAGCTCGCAGGATCAGATTGAGAGCATCCGCAGCGACAAGGAAGGGATGGAGCTGTCCCGGAAGCTATGGGTCGGACGCGCCGCCAAACGGGTCGTGCAAATCGTTGATATTCTGAAGCGTATGGAACGGCGGATGATCATTCACAATGAGAATGGACATGCTTTTCCGCTGGTACGGCTGAATTATAAGAATATCACCGTTCCTAAGACTACTGAGGATATCGAACCGCTGGTCAGCGACTATTTTAACCGCTGCATCAGCAGCTTGCTGGAGAAATATCCGAAGATTGAGCAGGTTCCGGCAGCTGCAGTCAAGGATCTGATAAATGACGGGAAAATCGTGTATGCCGCGATGCAGAACCGCTTCCCGGTGCTTCAGGTGTATAAGCCGGTTACCGAGAACTACTTCCTCTATGCGGCCCCGGAAGAATTCCACTACTCTGACTGGGAGGTTATTAACCGCGGAGCACTGGATGAAGCTGTCGGCAGCGGCGGTCAGCGCCAATCCGTGCAGCTTCTGGTAGCGATGATGATCATGACGCATAAACGGGTTAACCGAGAGAACAAAGGCTGGACGGTTTTCTTATATGACAATCCGTTCGGCGAGATGGTCTCTAACAACGTGCTTGATCCGGTATTTGAGATCTCCAAAGCTTTGAGGTTCCAGTGGCTGATTGTCACGCCGCCGGAGCTGGTTAAGAATGATGTCAGTGTTCGTTTCGGCGTATACTGGCAGCTGTATTTTGGCGGCGATAAGGGAGAAATGCTGGAGTCCACACTCGTGAAAGGCGGAAGAAAGCTGATCCCGGCTTCGCTGTTCTAAATTTAACATATACAAAATATCAAATAGAACCAGTCTACCAGGCTCATACCTGGCAGGCGGGTTCTATTTTTTATGGATGTGATTTTAGATCATTCGGGAGACTATTAACTCATACTAGTGTTCTTCATCGCATAGAATCTATTATCTAGCTAATCAAGTAATAACATCGGGCAGGGGGATTCAGATGAATCAGAAGATTATCAAAATAGTATTTATCACCATGCTGCTGAGTATGCTGCTGCCGGTGCTGAGCTGGGCAAAACCAGCTGTACCGGAGCCTACGGAATCGTTCTACGTCAATGATTTTGCCAATGTAATTGACATTAAGGCCGAGAACTATATGGTCAATTACGGAGTAAAGCTGCACCAGGAGACCGGAGCACAGGTGGTGCTGGTTACGGTTGATTCCACGGGAGGGGCTTCAATGGAAGAGTATGCGACCATGCTGTTCAACAGCTGGGGCATTGGTGCGGTGGATAAGAACAACGGAGTCCTGCTACTGCTCTCGGTCAAAGATAATAAATATTGGGCACTGCGGGGCGACGGGCTAGAGAGCACCTTAACGGATAGCGCCTTGTCACAGATTCTCTCGGAGTCACTAGAGCCTGACTTTGCGGACAAAAATTACGCTGCCGGCGCGCGGAAAACCTATGGTGCACTTATTGAACATCTGGGCGGGGTTTGGAAAGAGCCGCTCGGGAGCGGGAATTATGTGGCCGACAACGCCAGAGTACTTCCGCAGGTAACCAGGCTGTATCTCAACCAGTCCAGTAACCTTTATAAAACCACGACCGGAAGCGGCATTTACATCGTAACGGTGAAGAATTCCGGGGGGCTCAGCCTGCAGGATTACACATACGCGAAATTTGCATCCATAGGTGCCGGTTCCAGGGATGTGCTTCTGGTGCTGGATATCGAAGGCGACAACTATCATGTGCTGCAGGGAAGAAATGTAGACATGACGCTGACGAATGAGCTTATTAGAGGTATTCTGGACAAGCTGCTGGAACCGCAATTTGCCAGCAAAAAATACGCTGCAGGTGTCACAGCAACGGCAAATGAATTTTACAGCTTTTTTCTCGCCAGAGCAGATCACAGTCCGGAAATAGCTACAACAGCCTCCGTTACAGCTGTTACAGCGTCGTCAGATAATCCCTTAAACAACGGAACTGATAAACCGGCGGTGTCGGCAGCTGCTATATCGGTAACGAAGCCGGCCTCATTAAGTAAGGGGCTGACGATTATCGCATTATTCCTAATCCTTATCGTATTGATCGCCACAGCGGTGTCACGCCGCAACCAATATAACTAGAGCATCAGAACCCTCTTTTCTAAGAGGGTTTACTTTATTTTACAAGTTATGGATCACAGAGTTAAAAAACTGAAACCTTTACTTCCGAGATATCGTCTATCATGGGAAGATATGATTCTATCATGATTTCCATTATATGCATTCCCAGGGAGGAAGAAAGAAGTGAGTACTTCATCATTACCCCAGCGTTCAAACGTACGAAAGAACAAAAAACCTGTCCGCAAACGCAAGAAAAAAAGCTTTCTGCGCAGACTCACAAGAGTCTTCATGTTCTTTATACTGTTGATGATTGCAGCCGGAGGCTGGCTCTATTTTGCACCCTCTGCGCATAATCTCCGTTATTTGATCGCAGACACATTGATTACGACACAACACCGCTATATGGCGAAATATATTATTGGTGAAGATGAGCTGAAGAATCGGGTGGCCGAGTACAATCAACGTTTTGTACATATGGGCGACGAGAAGGATACCCATACGATTGCAACCCCTGCACCTGAAGTTGAAGCAGAAAAGCCGTTGGTCGAGATTGAGAAGGTGTCAGGGACTAGTTATACAGGTTATGTAATGACGGTCAACGATCCTACGAAGGTCCGGTTAGGTGTTCCGGGCAAAATCGGCTCCGGCGAGAAAGTATCCAGTATGGTGAAGCGTACCGGGGCTATTGCCGGAGTGAATGGCGGAGGTTTTGCCGACCCGAACTGGAAGGGTAACGGATTTAAACCGATCGGGCTGGTCGTTTCGCAGGGGAAGTTATTCTATAATAGCCTTGGCGGAAAGAAATCGACACAGATTGTAGGCCTGGATAAGCAGGGCAAAATGATCGCAGGTAACTATTCGCTGGAAGAGCTGAGTAAGCTTGGCGTGCAGGAAGCCGTATCTTTTCAGCCGCGGATTATCGTCAATGGCAAGGGCTTGATCAAGAATGCAGCCGAAGGCTGGGGAATTGCCCCAAGAACAGCTATGGGCCAGCGTGAGGATGGGGCGCTGCTGTTTGTTGTCATCGACGGCCGACAGCCCGGCTATAGCATTGGTGCGAACCTCTATGATGTCCAACAGATAATGCTGAAGCATGGTGCGGTAATTGCCGCAAATTTGGACGGCGGATCATCGACGGTACTGGTCAAGGATAATGAAATTGTTAATAAACCTTCTTCGAAATATGGCGAACGCTATCTGCCTACTGCATTTCTCGTTTTTGAGCATCCGGAGCAGGCACAGATTGCGAATATTTGGGAAGGGCTTGATCCTTCGCAGATCGATGCTGCCAAGAAGCGGACACAGTAACAATAGATTTTAAGAGAGCAGTAGACGTAGTACAGCAAGTAAGGATATGCTAATAAAATAACTAGATACACACAGGGCCACAGCCTTTGATTAGAGGGGGAACAGGATTGACATTGCAGCAGCTCCGCTACGCCATTGAGATTGCCAACAGCGGCTCTATGAACGAAGCGGCCAAACGGCTTTTTGTGTCACAGCCCAGTCTCTCCAATGCCATCAAGGAACTGGAGAGCGAGCTGGGAATCACGATTTTTGAACGGACCAACCGGGGAATCAGCATTTCAGCGGAAGGTATGGAGTTCTTGGGCTATGCAAGGCAAATTATTGAGCAGACCGAGTTCATGGAGAACCGGTATACCGGCAAGAAACGCAGCCCGGTGTATTTTTCCGTGTCCACCCAGCATTATGCTTTTGTCGTCGATGCTTTTGTGCGCCTGATGAAGGAACGCAATGTGTCGGAATATAATTTCAGCCTGCGGGAGACACAAACCTACGAAGTTATTGAGGATGTACGGACACTCCGCAGTGATCTCGGGATTCTGTATATTAACGAAAGCAACTATAAAGTAATGAATAAGCTGTTCAGCGACGGGAACCTCAAATTCACCCCGCTGTTCAACACGAATCCACATGTTTACGTTAGAGCCGGACATCCGCTGGCCGCTAAGGAAACCCTTATCCTGGATGACATACTCCCGTTTCCGTATATTACCTTTGAACAGGGAGATAACAATTCTTTGCACTATTCAGAGGAAATGCTTAGCTTTACCCAGATTGAGAAGAATATAAAGGTAACCGACCGGGCAACACTTACGAACCTGCTGCTAGGCACCGATTCATATACAATAGGTACAGGTATCATGGCTTCTGAATTGAACGGCAACGGGCTGGTGACCATTCCTTATGACAGTAATGAAGTGTTTACCGTCGGCTGGATTACTCATAAGGACCGCAAACCGAGTGAAATCATGTCGAGCTATATCGAACTATTAAATGATCTGGTCGCTAGCAATTACTTCGACTTGAATCAATTCTTATTATAACAGCAGGAGGGACGTATGATCAGTCCAATAACCGGTTCCGCCAGAAATGCTCCGCCCTTTCGTTATGACATCGTCGGCAGCTTCCTGCGCAGTGACGAAATCAAGGCAGCCCGCAGCAGGTATGAACAGGGCGAGATTACAACTGTACAGCTTCAGGAAATAGAGGACAGGGAAATTGCTGAGCTGCTAAAGCATGAAAAGGCTTTGGGCCTCAAGGCAGTTACCGATGGGGAATTCCGCCGTTCGTGGTGGCATCTTGATTTCTTCCTGGGGATAAAAGGGACTCAAAAAATCATCCTCAATCAGGGCAGCGGCTCCAAGGAAAGTACTCAGCGGGCCGAGAGCTTTAAGATCACCGGCAAAATCGCGTTTGAAGATCATCCGATGATTGCCCATTTTATGCAGCTGCAGCAGATGGCAGGAGAGACGCTGGCCAAAATGACGATTCCGGCCCCGTCCTTATTCCATTTCGTGCAGGATTATAACGGTAATGAAATATATCCCGATCAGCAGCTGCTGTATCAGGACATTATTACGGTATATAAGGCTGCAATTCAAGCCTTCTATGATGCAGGGTGCCGTTACCTGCAGCTGGATGATACCACCTGGGGTACACTTTCCAGCGGCAGACACCGGGCCCATCTCCGCAGCAGGGGAGTCGATCCGGAGCAGCTTGCTAAGGATTATGTGCGTCTCATTAACGAGAGTATTGCCGTCAGACCAGAGGATATGACGATCGCGCTGCATGTGTGCCGCGGCAACTTCCGGTCTACCTGGTTTGCAGCGGGCGGTTATGAGCCGGTTGCCGAAGTGCTGTTCGGCGAGACGCAGGTCGATGCTTTTTTCCTTGAATATGACAATGAACGTTCCGGAGACTTCGCTCCGCTGCGGTATATCCGTGACCAGTTTGTAGTGCTTGGCCTGGTTACCACCAAACATGGGGGGCTGGAGAGCAAGGAGCAGCTAAAGCTGAGGATTGCCGAAGCTGCCCAATATGTGAATATCGAGAAGCTGTGCCTCAGCCCGCAATGCGGTTTTGCTTCGACGGAGGAAGGGAACATCCTGACGGAGGAAGAGCAGTGGGATAAGATCCGGCTGGTCGTTGAGACGGCGAATGAAGTTTGGGTTTAGAGAGAATAAACTATTAGTTTAGATTCAGTGTCAGTCGCTACTGCGAGGAATGTTTGGACTTCCGGCCGCTGTTGTCTTCCGATTTCTTGATTTATACTGCTGCTGCGGTTGAAATCCGAAGACAAAGGCGGACGCTGGCGCTCCTACAGTTCCAAAATTCCTCTCCGTCACTCCTTTTCTTCATCTTAGGCTTTAAAGCTTATTCTATGAAGTACGTGTTGCAAGGCAGATTTCAAGCAGTCTTATGACTTCGCCATCTATTAGTTCTTCACTGACCTTTTTGAAGCCCAAGGATGCATACAGCCTATCAGCAATATGGTTATTGGGACGGTGTCCAATCATTATTCTTGTGCAGCAAAACTGCTGCATGAATTCAATCAGCATCTTCAATGCTGCCTTGCCGTAACCTTTACCCTGATGTATCTCATCAATCATTAGGGCTGGAATCCAGTAGTTGCCATCATTATCCGGCTTCGTACAATATACGATAAATCCGACCAATTCATCCTTCCAATAAATCGCACGCAGTTCAAACTCATCCGCATATTTAGATTCTGCAATCCAATAGACCACCGGTGCCGGAAAAACACTTAGCTGCTCCGGGTTAACTTTAAGCTGTGTACATGCGTACCAATTGTCAACAGTAATGGGACTTATAGCAATTGTCATTATTAATTCCTCCGAATCTCATTCGTAGAGGAATTAATCCTCTACGGTTAACTTTGTAAACCTCTTATCACCAACATAGTTCGGCTATTCTTCATACCACATCACTCCTTTCAATAGTTAGCAAAGCTTTTGTTTGCACCCGCTACTGTGAAGCCTCAGACGCTGCGTTTTCATCGCATCCTCTATCTGTTACATAATTCTCAATGCTCCATATCCCCAGCTTGGTTTCCCGTGCTTTCTTCTCTATAGCCTTGAATTCATTTTCGAACTCAATATCCGGCGGAAAAACAGCAACTCTGGCAAACCCCTTTTCCAGCAACAGCTCATTGATCATCTTGTCTCCTACATAGGCATAAGCCAGCAGACGGCCATATTGATCGCGTTCCGACTTGTCAAATTCCAGGTGTACCTTTTGGTTTTGGAGAAGCTCATTAGCGTATTCACGAGCTTTCTGACCGTATGGCTCAGGGTGCTGCCCAATTTCCGGTGTATCAATCAGAAGGAGCCGCACCTTATCCGTTTCGCCATCCTCCATTTTGATTCTGAACGTATCTCCGTCGATTACAGAGGTGACCTCGGCATCGATATGCAATATGGCTTTGTAGATAAAGGTGCCTATAACATCGTAATCATCGTTAGAATCTAGTTTGGCATAGACTTCCTCTAACGCTGAGGTCTTGGGCACTATAATAACAAATAAAGCGAAAGTAACCACTATAGCAAGAAGCGAGTACATGGTTACACGCTTGCGGGTTCTCTTGGCCGGATTGTCCCAACGGAGGATGAATGACGGATTTATAAGTCCGATGATCCATATGAAGACGAAGATAACAGAAAGAAGTAAAAAGAATAAAGCGGTATATTCCCGTAGATGCATCAGCTTAGTAACTCCTTTTATACATTTTGAAGTTAGTCTAGCAGAAAAAAAAGAATTACTGAATATAAAAGCTAATTTGATAAATTCTCTTCCTTACGGAGCGCTAGCGTCCGCCTGTAAGCTTTCCGCAGAAAAGCTCACTTCGGAAGCATAGGCTAGGTTTGGATTTCTACCGCACTAAACAATAAACTTTATTTACATAAAGTCCCAAATCATATATTGTTTTAGCAGGAGGGATGACATGGATAATATTGTTGAACGACAGCCTGTACATAATTATACAAAAAGAAGGTTTAGGAACTTCCTGCTTATTCTTGGCTTATTTCTGGTGGCACTTGCTGTATTGAATCCGACTAGAGAGGACTTTTCCGAATTTGCTGCGGATGACTTGCATGACAAGCTGGGGGACTGGTTGCCGGGCGGGGCTACAGATATGCTGGCCAGACCACTGCTGAACTCGATTGCGGAAAGGGATAATTATATCTTGTTCTCTGTTTACAGTATCCCGGACATCAAAGACGGTAAAACATTTATTTCAGATATCCAGGCGGAGAAGAAGTATCTGGGACTATTCAAAAGATTCTTCTTCGAACTTTAACTTGAAAAGCCCGGAAATCCATGTTTAAATAATCT
Organism: Paenibacillus pedocola; assembly: GCF_031599675.1. Classification (NCBI taxonomy): domain Bacteria; kingdom Bacillati; phylum Bacillota; class Bacilli; order Caryophanales; family Paenibacillaceae; genus Paenibacillus; species Paenibacillus pedocola. The sequence continues at coordinate 3,204,304 of NZ_CP134223.1, forward strand.
TAATTGATTTTAATTGTATATGAAAAGCGATGAAGAGAAGAGTACTTAAGATAACGTTGTTCCCAGAGAGCTCCAGGGTGGTGAGATGGAGCAGCAATGTGCTTAACGAATAAAGTCTCTGAGCTGCATACGGAATTGGGCTAGGCAATATAGCTCAAGGATGGTATGACGGGATCTCCCGTTACAGAGATAGGGTATAAGCGTAATGGCCGTACCTGAAGAGGCGGGCCTGGCAACATGTTCGTGAACAGAGGTGGTACCACGACGCTATTCATAGCTCTCGTCCTCAAGATAACAATCTTGAGGGCGGGAGCTTTTTTGTTTTTCCAATACTAAAGACAGAGGAGCGTTAACATGCATTGGGCACAAAAATACGCAAACGATTTAATCCAAAACCATCCTGAGCGCCAGACCTTTGTATGCGCATCAGGGATCAGCCCTTCGGGTTCGGTGCATATCGGGAACTTTCGGGAGATCGTCACAACATACTTCGTCACGCAGGCATTGAAGAAATCCGGCAAAGAGGTGCGGTTTATTTTCTCCTGGGATGATTTCGACCGGTTCCGCAAGGTTCCGGCTCAGCTGGATCTTTCTTATGAACAATATATCGGATTGCCTTATACCAAGGTTCCTTGTCCCTGCGGAAGTCATACCTCTTATGCGGAGCATTATGAACAGGAATTTGAACAGGCTTTGGCAGCCTTCGGGATCGTTCCCGAGTTCATTTATCAGAGCCGCGAGTATCAATCGCTCCGGTATAATCCGGCTATTCTGCACGCGCTGCGCAATAGAGCAGAAATTTACGATATTCTGATGATGTTCAAAACCGGAAAAGCAACGGAGGAGGCACGGGCAGCCTTTTATCCGGTACAGGTGTACTGTGAGCGCTGCGGTAAAGATACAACCAGTGTCCATGCTTTTGACGAAGATTCAAAAAACATTATCTATAGCTGCAAATGCGGCTGTTATAATACGCTGTACGTTCCAGAAGCGGCGAATATCAAATTACACTGGAAAATCGACTGGCCGATGCGCTGGGGAATGGAGCAGGTCGTGTTCGAGCCGGGAGGCCGGGACCACTCCTCTGAAACGGGCAGCTATAATGTCGCCAAGGTGATCTCGGAGAGAATCTTCGGGAATCAGCCACCGTATTACGTACCTTATGAATTCATCAGCATCAAAGGCAGTCATGCCAAAATGTCCAGCTCTTCCGGCCATAATTACACGCCTGCCGACCTGCTCGAGGTGTATGGGCCGGAGCCGATCATGTTCCTGTTTGCCAAATATCATCCGAATACCGCTTTTAGTATTGGGCTTGATGAGGATGTTCTGCGCAATTACACAGAATTCGAAAGATACCGCAAAGCATATGATGCCGGAACGCTGACTGACGATGATTTACGCGCAGCCATGGAACGTTCACTTATGCAGGTTACCGAACCTCATGCACCAAGCTTTAGTCAGGTATCCAGTCTGCTGCCGCTGATTAATTTTGACAGCAGAGTCCTGCAGGAGCTGCTTCGGCAAGGCGGTGAGGATTACTCGGATGAGATCATTCAGGCAACGGCAGCACGGGCCGGACATTGGATCAGACAGTTTGTTCCGCAGAGGTTAGTTGCGGTGAACGAAAGCCCGGACACAGCTTTGTATAATACGCTTGAAGCTGTTGAGCAAGAGTGGATTAACGCTTTTTGCGGCTTGTTGAGAGAAGAAGAATTAGAGGAAGAGGTGTTCATGAGACGAGTTTACGCCATTTGTCACCATGATGACAAAAAGATGATGAGAAGCAATCAGAAACGGCTGTTTGCCCTGATATATCAGCTTGTTCTGCATCAGTCAGAAGGACCGAGGATTCCTGCTCTGATCCAGGCTGTAGGAACGGAACATCTGCTCAGTCTGCTGGACTTTACGGGATCGTCCCGGGAGAGGTATAATAGAACGGACTGTTTATAATTAATGTTGGAAAGTGAGCGGAACACTATGGGTCGTAAATGGAATAATATTAAAGAAAAGAAAGCATCCAAGGATGCCAATACTAGTAAGATCTATGCCAAGTTTGGTGTTGAGATTTATGTAGCAGCCAAGAAAGGTGAGCCGGATCCGGAGTCGAACCGTGCACTTAAGGTCGTTCTGGAGCGTGCCAAAACGTATAATGTACCTAAAGCTATCATCGACCGTGCGCTGGAGAAAGCCAAAGGCAGCGGCGACGAAAATTATGTTGAGCTGCGTTATGAAGGCTTCGGTCCAAGCGGTTCGATGATCATCATCGATGCATTGACCAATAATGTGAACCGTACAGCACCGCTTGTGCGTTCCGCATTCAGCAAAAACGGCGGAAACATGGGAGTCAGCGGTTCAGTAACGTATATGTTTGACACCACGGCTGTTATCGGACTTGAAGGCAAATCTGCCGAAGAAGTTATGGAACTGCTGATCGAAGCGGACGTAGATGTGCGCGATGTGCTGGAAGAGGATGAGGCGGTTATCGTTTATGCCGAGCCTGACCAGTTCCATGCGGTTCAGGAAGTCTTGCGCGGAGCCGGTATTACCGACTTCACCGTAGCAGAACTGACAATGCTGCCGCAGAACTATGTAACCCTTCCGGAAGATGCCGAAGCCCAATTCGAGAAGCTGATCGATGCTCTGGAAGAACTCGATGATGTACAGCAGGTATATCACAACGTCGATTCCGAAGAATAGAGAGAATAATTCTGGCTGCGGATTGCCACAATAAGCTGAACCATTAAGTTTACACTTAAGGAGGCAGCACAGTGACAAATGACTATAAACCGGACAAGAACCTGATCAACACCGTCGAGGAGCTGGATCAAACGCCGGTTACCAACCAGCAGGCCCAGCAAATGGAGCAGAAGAAGCTCGATGTCCGCAAGGAAGCTCTAATGGATGATAAGACGACTTATAAGAAGAATGAACAGAACACTTATAAGTGACACTTCCGCTATAGAGGGAGTAAGAGAGCGGCAGGAGATGATCCTGCTGCTTTTTTATTGAGGCTGGAAAATACATAGCAGGAGGATTTAAGTAAGCATGGACCATATAAGTACAGATATGATCATTGTTCTGGTGGTTTGCGGTTTTTTGGCCGGATTCATAGATTCTGTAGTAGGGGGCGGAGGGCTGATCTCAATTCCGGCCTTGCTGTCCGCAGGCATTCCCCTTCATCTGCTGCTTGGCAGCAACAAATTGGCCGGTACGTTGTGTTCGTTTACCAGCACCGCTTCGTTTGTCCGTTCGGGGAAAATCAACTTTCAGCTGCTTAAGCTGCTCATTCCCTTTTCAATAATTGGGGCAGTGGCAGGCTCATTTACCGTTAGGCAAGTACCCTCGGAGTTTCTGAAGCCGCTCGTCATTATTATGCTCGTTGTGATTACGATCTACACGCTATTCAAAAAATCATGGGGTGATGTGTCCACCTTCTCCGGCAGCAGCAAAAAAACACGCTTGACCGGTGTTGTTGTGGCGCTCGTTATCGGGTTTTATGACGGATTTTTTGGTCCGGGTACCGGATCGTTTCTGATCTTTGCTTTTCTGATGCTGGGCTTTGAGTTTGTAACTGCTGCAGGCAATGCCAAGGTTCTGAACTTTGCCAGTAATATCTCCAGTCTGCTCACGTTTATCGCGCTAGGTTCTGTCAGCTTTTATTATGGTTTGCTGCTGGGTGTTCCAATGGTAGCTGGTGCGGTTATTGGGTCGAAGGTAGCGATCCGCAAGGGAGCCGGCTACATCAGGCCGCTGTTCATAACAGTGACTGTAATCTTGATCGGCAAGCAAATTTGGGATACGATTCACTAAAGACACACTCTAGCTGAGGTGATGGATAGAATGAAGATCACGCTAATACATAAAGAAGCGGCCTGGCTGCTAAGACACCAGGTCATGTGGCCGGAGCGTGAGCTGGACTACGTGAAGCTGGAGGATGACGATGCCGGGTTACATTACGGACTGTTCGAAGGTGAACAGCTGATATCTGTAGTCTCACTGTTTATATGCGGTGACGAAGCTCAATTCCGCAAATTTGCCACCCTGGAATCACAGCAAGGCAAAGGGTACGGGAGCAGACTGCTGCAGCATGTGCTGAACGAAGCGGCAAGCTCTGGGGTGAAGCGGATTTATTGTAACGCCAGAAGCCATAAAGCAGCCTTTTATCATAGGTTCGGATTGACTATTACAGACCGGACTTTCACTAAAGGCGGAAAAGACTATATTATTATGGAACGTTTCTTCGGTGCATCCGGAGAGGTAGAGAGAAACGGAGTGAAACAGATAAATGACTAATAAGTTATATTACGAATCTGCATATATCAGGGAATGGGAGACCGAGGTCAGCCGGATCGTGGAGAAGGAGGACGGGCTCTACCTGATTTTGAAGGATACAGCTTTCTATCCGCATGGCGGTGGGCAACCCTGCGATACAGGATTTATTAATGATATTCCTGTGCTGGATGTCATTTTGGAGGATGAAGAAGTACTCCATAAGGTTGAGAGCCTGCCTGCGGGGGATGGGGTAAGCTGCCGGATCGACTGGGAGAAGAGATTGGATCACATGCAGCAGCACAGCGGCCAGCATCTGTTATCAGCCATGTTCCTTGAGCTATGTCAGGCGATGACCTTGAGCTTCCACCTGGGGAACGATTATGCGACAATCGATATCGAACTTCCGGAGCTGTCTGCGGAACGGATGCTTGAGGTAGAGGCAGATGTTAACCGGCAAATCTATCTGAACCGCAGCATCACCAGTTATATAGTCAATGAGGAAGAATTAGCCCGCCTGCCGCTGGTGAAACAGCCCAAAGTAACGGAGAACATCCGGATCGTGAAGATCGAAGGGATTGAGTATAACGCCTGCGGGGGAACTCATGTCTCCTCTACAGGCGCCATCGGCATGATTAAGCTGCTTAGATCTGAGAAACAGAAGGGTAATATTCGTGTTACCTTTAAGTGCGGAGGGCGTGCACTGGAGGAATTCAATAGCAATGCCCGCATCCTTAACGCCTTGTCCGTGAAATTCAATACCGGCAAGGATGAAATTATGGACCGGATTGAGAAGTGGGAGCAGGAGCAGAAGCTGCTTCAAGCGGAGCTCACGGCCCTTAAAGAGCAGTACGACGGCTATGTCGCGGCTGAGCTGTTATCAGCGCAGGAGCCAGGGAGCGTGATCGTCGCGCAGGTTTTTGAGCAGAGGTCACTTAAAGATCTGCAGAGTCTGGCGGTTAAGCTGACGGCGCTCACGGACTTGCCGGTGCTTCTGTTGTCAGCTGCTGAGAATAAAGTGGTGTTTGCCCATAGCGGAAGTGCCAGGCTGTCCTGCGGAGCCTTTTTCAAAGCCAACTTAGGCGAGTTCCAGGGAAAAGGCGGAGGCAGTGACAAGATGGCTCAAGCAGGCTTTCCTACCTGGGAGCAGGCCTTGGCATTCTATGAATTTGCAAAACGGCAATAGCACCTGAGCAACATTGTTCTCGGTACACTTGTCCGGATCACTACAAAAGAACCTGAGTCCTCCAATACGAGGATTCAGGTTCTTTTCTAACTAAACAATATAAGATATATGTTGATACAAACTAATAGGCCGGAAACAATAGAATAGTATCGGGCAATTATGCATTCCAATACAAGATTTGGACACCCTATCTGTAAACTTTAATGAGGTGTATTCAATGATTATGATAAGAATCATTATAGCTGTCTTTCTTACTTTGACATTGAGCTTGTCATCCCTTATGCAATCAAACACCGAAGCTAGTTATCGCATTCCTCAGGCAGACTCAAAAGAGCTGAAATTGCAGGATATGCTTATGAATTTTTTAACTCCATATATCAATGATGCTATTTGGGGTTATTATCAATCTTTATTGCTGGAACCACCGCTAGTATATCCGTATTTCGTTGAAGTAGTCGATTCCAAGAGGATGAATGGGTTTCGTGGTTTCATGTTATCCATAACGCTCGATGTGACGCCTGTTGTCGGACCACATATTTCAGTCGGTGAAGACAGGTTAACGTTTGAAATCTCAGCAGGACCTGAAGTAAAACTGATTAACTATGTTCACTTAAAGAGTTATAAACTCCCTCCTAATTGGCAGCACATTATAAAGAATCCTCTGAAATAACTAGACTATCGTAAAAGATATTGAATTTAAGCAATTGGATATTATAGCTTTCTTGCTTTGACTACGAAAGTTACTGGCAGCATTTTTGCTTTTTTTGCAAAATCACTGTTATCGTCCCGCGAATGCATAATGTCATCATCTGATTCCTCAATTAATTGCTCAAGGACAAATCCCGCTTTTGCGAGCGCGTTCAAATAGGTCGATAGTTTACGGTCCGATAAGGTTAACGTACCTTCATCAAGGGATGCCGTATACCAGGATTCATCGAAATAGGATTTTTTAAAAGCAAGCATGTTATTCTCTGCAACAACACATTTGTGAATAGGATGAGACCAGCTGAAAATAAAGACGCCGTCCTTTTTCAGGTAAGAAGCAATCCGGCTAAAAGTACCCTCAAGGTCGGTGGTCCAGCCGATGGCATAAACCGAATAAACGAAGTCAAAATAATTCTCCGGAATCTCACATTCATCTTCCATGGGAGAACAGATCAATTGGGCTGAAAGACCGGAGGACGTCAAAAGTTGTGATGTCTTTTCGATTTGTTTTGCTGATATATCGGTACCCCATAGTTCAGATGCTTTGCGTTCCCCCAGATAAAGCAAGGACTGCCCGCTTCCACAGCCTATTTCCAGCACCTTTTTTCCTGAGACATCGCCAAAAAGCTGGCACTTCTCTTCGGAAACATATGCTCCATACAAAGGAAGCGCGGTTGCTCCTAGGATTTCATTACCTTTTGTATCCCAAAAGATGCTATTTGTTTTATGTATAGAATGTTTGTCCATCTCGACTGTGACAGCGCTACCAACTGCGCCAGCACCTATAACATTTGTTCGATACACCGATTCCTTGACCATACCGATACCATCTCCCATTAGAATAATATGAGCTTAAGCGAAGATCCCAACAATACGAACGCCCGCTCTGCTGCTGCCAAGATAATGTACCATTTATCCGCGAACATATCTACCTAAAATATTCCATATTGCATCTGAGTTAAGATTCTGAAAGAAATGGGTTAGGTAGATAAAATTCAATTAACGGACTGGGAAGTCCCGATATATGGTAAAATTGTACCGAGAATAAGTTCGTAAGCCACTGAGACCAGAAGAATACAAGCATGCTGAATAGATACCCACCCTGTTCTCCAGTCGCTGAAAGTGTAAATAAAGAAAAGGAGAGTGGCGAAAGATGAACAATGAAGAAAGGTTTTCGGACCGGGTTGATTCCTATTTGAAGTACCGCCCGAGCTATCCGAAAGAGGCTGTTGATTATTTGTACGACTTCATAGGTTTGCGATCGAATAGTAGAATAGCTGACATCGGTTCAGGTACAGGGATCTTTGCAAAGCTGCTTCTGGAACGCGGAAGCTATGTGACCGGGGTTGAGCCGAATGAGGCCATGCGGGTAGCCGCCGAGCAAATGCTCGCAGACAAGCCGAACTTTCAGTCTAGTTCAAGGTCAGCAGAATCCACAGGATTACCGGATCAGTCAGTTGATTTTATTGTCAGCGCACAGGCGTTTCACTGGTTTGATCGCTTAGCAGCACAAACCGAGTTTCGCAGAATTCTAAAACCTGGTGGTAGAGTAATACTACTCTGGAATTCCCGGCTTACAAACGGTACCCCGTTTCGTGATGAGTACGATCAACTGCTACATACATACGGAACTGACTACAAGAAGGTTAATCATAAAAATATTTCTCCTGATATACTTCATTCTTTTTTCAAGGAAGGTACGATGCATGAAGTTCGATTCAGAATGAGTCAGGAGTTCGATTTCGAGGGCTTAAAAGGCCGGCTGCTATCCTCTTCCTACAGTCCTGTCCCCGGGCACCCGAATTACGATCCGATGATGAAGGAGCTGGAAAATCTTTTTGACCGGAATAATCAGGATGGTATTGTTCCATTCGATTATGAAACTGAGATTTATTGGGGAGAAGTATAATTATTCCATTACGCGTTATTCTTACCTTTTTGATCCTGGAGGGATTGATGAGCGTACCTATTATTTCAAAGAGCGGGAACAAATCTTCGATCGGCTTAAGGTCTTCTTCACTGCTCCACCGGATTGGAGCTTGATGAAAAAACCGTCGTTAAGCATGAACCAATTTCACTTCATGACTCCTGATCAATAGAGACGTTCCAGAAGGAAATATTCGAAAAGACCTTGACTTAGAGTGGACTGTAAGACGTACACTTCTACTAAGGGGATTCAGAAAGTAAAAAGTTGATGAAAGCGATAACATGGCGACAAAATTGAATGAACAATTTAAAACTCCGGGAGGCAATCATATGAATTACCGCAAGCTTGGAAATACCGGTTTATCTGTCAGTGAAGTCAGCTTTGGCACTTGGGCCATTGGCGGTGACTGGGGGACAAGCCGGGACGAGGACGGACTAAAAGGGCTGTCACTCGCTATTGAACAAGGCGTGAATTTTTTCGACACTGCAGATGTTTACGGTTCAGGACATGCTGAGGAGCTGCTAGCCAAGGCCACCAAAGGTAAAGAAGATCAAATACATATTGCCACGAAGTTTTGCCGTGCCGGCGATATTCATGATCCCGAAACTTATTCGGCACGGAGGGTTAGCGAGTATGCTGAACAAAGCCTGCGCCGTCTGCAGCGTGAAGCGATTGATCTGTATCAGATCCATTGTCCGCCGATTGAGATTTTGCGGGATGGAAGTGTATTTGCTGTGCTGGATCAATTAAAGACTGAAGGTAAAATCCGCCACTACGGCGTCAGTGTTGAAACGATAGAAGAGGGGCTGCTATGTCTGGAGTACCCGGGTGTAGAATCACTCCAGGTTATTTTTAACCTGTTCCGCCAACAGCCTGCGCTTGAACTGCTGCCGCGGGCAGAAGCTCAGGGAACCGGGATTCTGGTTCGTCTGCCGCTTGCCAGCGGGCTGCTTACCGGGAAGTTTGGGAAGAACAGCACCTTCCAGCCGAATGATCACCGCAGCTTCAATGCAAATGGTGAGCATTTCAATGTCGGGGAGACTTTTGCCGGTCTGCCGTTCCTCAAGGGCGTGGAGCTGGCCTCCCAATTGGAGTGGATCAGTGAAGGGCGGGGCAATATGGCAAGAGCGTCGATGCGCTGGATTCTTGATCATTCTGCTGTCAGCTGCATCATACCAGGCTTTAAGAATGAAGCTCAGGTTACTGATAATCTGGCGGCGGGGGAAGTGCCATCCTTCACAGCTGAAGAAATGCAGCGGCTCAGCCAGTTTTACAGCAGTGATGTAGCTCCACACATCCGAGGGGGTGTATAGGCGCAAGTTATGACAAGAAATACAACCATTGGTCTGCTTGCTCATGTCGATGCGGGAAAAACAACCTTTGCAGAGCAATTGCTCTACCATACAGAGGCGATCCGCAGCCGGGGGCGGGTGGACCATAAAGATACTTTTTTAGATACGCATGATATTGAAAAAGCGCGCGGAATCACGGTATTTGCTGATCAGGCTGAATTTAGCATAGGAAATTCGCGTTACTTTTTACTGGACACGCCGGGTCATGTCGATTTCTCGCCGGAGATGGAGCGCGCACTGCAAATTCTGGACTATGCCGTGGTCATTGTAAGCGCCGTTGAGGGAGTAGAAGGCCACACAGAAACGGTATGGCAGCTGCTTCGGCGGCATGACATACCGACTTTCTTTTTTATCAACAAAACTGACCGTACGGGTGCCGATCCGCAGCGGGTACTAGCCGAAATCCGCCAGCAGCTAAGCAGAGATGCAGTTATGCTACCTGACCTGGAAGCTGCCGGAGCAGGAGAAGAACTACAGGCATTTATGGCTGAACGTGATGAACAGCTGTTCGAGGCTTATCTCGACGGAATCCTAAGCGATTCTGGATGGCGGGAAGCGCTCATTACAATGGTGCGGCACGGCAAGATCTTCCCGTGTATGGCGGGCTCTGCACTGCTAGATATAGGTATTGATAGCTTTCTCAAGAATCTCGAAGTATTAACAAATACCGGATATGATCACTGTCTGCCTTTTGCAGGGCGCGTCTATAAGATCCGCCATGATGAAAAAGGTACGCGGATCACCTATATTAAAGCGCTGCAAGGCGTGCTTAAAGTAAGAGAGGAACTGGCTTACGGGCCAGCCGGAGAACGGATCACAGAGCGGATTACCGGAATTCGCAGGATTGCCGGGGCGAAGACCGCTGCCGCTGATTGGGGGGCTGCCGGTGAGCTGTTTGCAGTTACGGGGCTGACAGCCGCTATGCCGGGCGAAGGTGTGGGTGCGTTGCAGGATCACCTGGGCAGTGAGCTGATTCCGACTTTGAAAGCGAAAGTGAATTTTGCGCCGCCGGTCCACCTTAAGGAGGTTCTTCTTGCCTTCCAGCAGCTGGGTGCGGAAGACCCGTCACTCAATGTCAGCTGGGACGAAGCACTGCAGGAGCTGCATATTCATGTGATGGGACAAATCCAGCTGGAGATTCTGGACCAGATCCTGCGTGAACGGTTCCGTATACCGGTGACCTTCGGCGATCCGGAAATTCTGTATATGGAGACGATCAACAATACGGTTTACGGCTGCGGCCATTTTGAGCCACTCGGTCACTATGCAGAGGTGATTCTTAAGCTTGAACCCGGTGAACGCGGCAGCGGAATCTCTGTGTATAATGAGTGTCATCCTGATGATCTGTCTGTCGGCTACCAGCATCAGATTGTACAGTACCTCCAGGACAACGGCCATCATGGCCTGCTTACCGGATCACCGCTGACCGATCTTCGCATTACCCTGCTAAACGGAAGAGCCCATAATAAGCATACTTCCGGCGGGGATTTCCGGGAAGCAGCATTCCGCGCATTACGCCAAGGGCTAGAGCAGGCGGAGAATATTCTTCTGGAGCCGGTGTATGACCTCAAGATCAGGATAAATACCGATCATGTGGGCAAAGTAATGGCAGATATCCAGCAGGCAAGCGGGAGTTTTGCGGCACCTGAAATAACAGAGCAGACTGCTGTTATTACCGGTATAGTACCGGTTGCGACATTTATGAACTATTCGGTCAGACTAGCCTCAATGACACAGGGCAAAGGTTCCTTGTCACTGAGGGTTGCCGGGTATCAGAGCTGCCATCAGGCAGAGCATGTTATAGAGTACAAACAATATGATAAAAATGCCGATCCGGCGTATAGCTCAATTTCGATTTTTTGCGCCAAAGGGCAAGCCTATTCGGTTCCCTGGGATGAAGCAGAGCGGCATATGCATGTGAAGCTGCAGCGGTAATTCCTGCAGCATGGAATGCAATCAGGACATATGTCCTTTCCTTAGCGCCGGATATTGCTTTACTCTTAATTAGAGCAAAGCCAAGATTCTGAGGGGGATTTCCATGACTGCAATAATAGATAAGATCGCTTGGATTCACATTGTGGAGGGTAAAGTATTAGGTGCACGTTCGCACGGTAAGGATACGTATTATTTTCCCGGCGGTAAGCGTGAAGCGGGCGAAACCGACAACGAGACTTTAATCCGCGAAATTGAAGAGGAATTAACGGTCCGCATTCAGCCGGATACGATTCAGATGTTCGGCCAATTTTCCGCAGCAGCACACGGTAAAGAGGCAGGGATACAGGTCCAAATGACCTGTCTGACTGCGGATTATAGCGGGACATTAGCTCCGGCAGCGGAAATCGCTGAACTGGCATGGCTCAGTTATAAAGACAGGGAGCATGTTTCTGCTGTCAGCCAGCTTATTTTTGACCGTTTACATGAAATGCAGCTACTCCTCTAATTTGATCGAATTCTATATGGCCCGTTTCAGCCTGTTAAGGCTTGAAGCGGGCTTTCTTTTACTTATGAGGCAGATCAGTAAATTACAATTTAGGACATATGTCCTTCACGGATCACGCAGGATGTCATTTAATTAAAGCAGAAAACACATAGAGGAGAGAGAAGCATATGAAAGGAATTATTTTTGCCTTCATTGCAGGAGCGTGTATTACACTGCAAGGGGTCGCGAACACGCGAATCAGCCAGGATATCGGCACTTGGCAGGCGACGACAATAACACAGTTTACCGGTTTTATTATGTCGCTGATGATTTTGCTCTTTGTGCGGGATGGTAAAAAAAATGGCTTAAAAAAAGTTAAACCCTTATATCTGACCGGAGGCGGACTGGCCGCATTTATTATTTTCAGCGAAGTTACCGCCATTCAAAACATCGGAGTCACCTTGAGTATATCTGCGCTGCTGATTGCCCAGCTGTTTCTTACCTTTCTAGTCGACATTAACGGATGGTTCGGTGTGGCCAAGCAAAAAATGCGGCTGCCGCAGTTCCTCGGCATCGGGATGATGATTGCCGGTGTCATTATTCTTAAATTCTGAGACGCAGCGGGAGGTGAAGCTCTGCGATGAAAGAAATTCATGACCGCCAGCAGATAGATTCCTATCTAAAGGATCATCAGCTGGAAGCGATTTTTGCCGGGCCGTTAAGTGAGCATTTATCGCTCTACAGTTTTGATCAGGGCGAGTGTATCTGTTCCAAAGGAGACCCATCAGGAACGCTCTATATATTGGTTAAGGGCAAGATGAAAATTTATACGACAACAGCCGAGGGCAGAACCTTGATTATCTGTTTTAAGACACCGCTTGAGGTGATTGGGGATGTTGAATATATTCAGGAGACTGAGATGCTCAACACCGTTGAAGCTGTATCTCCGGTGCAAACACTCGGAATTTCATACGTCATGCTGAAGAAATATGGGAAGGATAACCCCGCGCTGCTGCAGTTTTTACTGGAGATTATCACGCAGAAGTTCTACCGTAAATCGGATTTTCTGAGCCTCAATCTGATGCATCCGGTAGAGGTGCGGCTGGCCAGTTACTTGCTGTCGATCAGCTTTGATGAATCAGATCCTTCATTTACCGGTCAGCTTAAGACAATCAATCTGGTGGATACAGCCGACTTCGTAGGCACCAGCTATAGACATTTGAACCGTGTTCTGCAGAAATTTTGCCGGGATGGACTAACCGAACGCAGCAAAGGGGTCATTCTAGTAAAAGACCGGAAAGGGCTCAGCGACATGGCCCGCCGTAATATTTATGAATAATAAATCTGTGAAATAAGGAGTTTTGCTAAATGATACTTGGACTACTATTGGCTTTAATTGCGGGATCGCTGGTAAGCCTTCAGAATATTTTTAACAGTAAAGTTAATGAACATACGGGATCATGGACCACTACCACACTAGTCCTGGGCATGGGCTTCATCGCTTCCCTGATAATGGGACTGATTACGCAAGGAACTGGCATGTTCACACTACAGCACATGCAGGGCTGGTATTGGTTCAGCGGAGTTATCGGTGTAGGAGTAGTAATCTGCCTCGTGCAGGCTACCAAGCTGCTGGGAGCTACTTATGCAATTTCAATTGTACTGACATCCCAGCTGGGTTTCGCGCTGTTATGGGATTCACTAGGGTGGCTGGGTCTGACCAAGGTTCCGTTCTCTCTCAATCAGCTGCTGGGTGTTCTGGTCATCGTTGGCGGCATTCTGGTATTCAAATTAGGCGGAGGACGTGAGGCTGAGCCTGAGGATAAAGTAAACCCCGGCCAGCGGCGGCAGGCCCTGCATTTGGATTAATGAATCTTAACCTAAAAAAGCCAGAGCCTCCTGAATCTCAGGAAGCTCTGGCTTATATTTTTGTGTCATACAGCTCAGCCGGCTACACTTGTCCCAAGGAAGCTGCTTTGCTGCCGTGAAGCAGGCTTTTCCATTTCGCATATACCGCCCAGGCCTCGCCGTTGTCGAGCAGATGCTTGCAGGTGTACACGCCTTCTTCAATCGAATTCACCTTACCGGCGAGATGGAGTCTGGCTCCGCCATTTAGCAGGGTCTGGTTGTAAAAGGCCATGTGCCCGCCGCCCTGGAGAACCTCTTCCGCAGTTTGCAGCTGGCGCAGGGCCGTCCATTCCAGTTCAGGAACTTCCGTTTCCAGTCCAAGGGACTCCGGATCGATGATATCCAGCTGGGCCTGGCCGCCAGTGATGGTGTATACCCGGTTTGGACGGTCAATGTAGAGATCCTCGGAGCCTTCAACCCCCTGGACAATCAGTCCTCTTTGATACCCGAGCTTAATGATCAGTCTGGAGAGGCGGTCAAATACGGTATTATGATAAATCCCGAATACGATATAAGGGGAGCAGGAATAGTCAATCAGCTTCTCTGCGGTATTCAGGATGGTTCTCATTCCAATATCCTCTCTTAGCGGGCGAAGGGCACCGAGCGGGGGACACCAGTCTTCAGCTTTGGCGAACAGTACGCCGCTGGCGGCTGCCGCTTCAATGGCATCCGCCGGTGTCAGCCTGGAAATATCTATGCCGGATGCCTGAATCATATCCTGCAAGGTAACGCCCCATTTGGGCGGAAGTGAAGCTGTACCATGCAGGGTAACCGGCACACCTGCAGCGGATAGCACAAACGCGGTTGGAAAAGTTGCGATGAAGGAGTGCTTCCGCCCGTCATAAGGTCCTGCGCAATCAAGACCCTGCAGCACCGGTTCACGGCGGGCAAGCTTGCGGCAGACGGCTACAAAGGCTTCCAGCTCTTCAATACTCTCCAGCTTGATCCGCTCAGCGATCAAAAAGGCTCCGATCTGCACAGGAGAGGCCGTCTGCCCCAGGATCGCTTTTGCTGCAATGAGCGCTTCATCGTAGCTCAAATCACGCGCACCGCGTTTGCCTCTGGCAACTTCTTTTAGAATATTAATCATATCGGATTCTCCTTAAGTTTGATCCTGCAGCAGCTGATAGACTTTGACGATGGAAGTGGCTACATCCACCATACGTTTACGTTCGTTCATCGCCTGCTTACGCAAAAGGTCGTAGGCTTCGGATTCACTGATGTTTTTGGCTTTGGACAGGATGCCCTTGGCCATATCGATCCATTTGCGTTCCTCAATCCGCGCAAGCAGCTGTTCCTTCTCTTTCAGCCACTGATGGCGCTCGAAGCACTGTCTGGAGCTGAAATGAAGAATCCAATGGATCTCCTGGGCCAGCATCGAAGGGGAGAGAATACCATCCACCATAATATCATCTCCACAGGCAGATACAGATAAGTTTGCGGTAGATGAGGTGCACCACCATAGAACCGGGGCGATTTTGTGCCGGATAAGCTTTTCTCTCCAGAGATTAATCTCGGTAATCGGCATATTCAGAATGAAGGCGTCTATATCCCGGATCATTCCAACAGCCTGCTCCTGGTCAGTGGCTACCCCGACCACATACCCGCAGGATTTAAGAATGCCGTCCGGACTCTGTGCTGAGCGCGCCTCTATGTCGTTCTCTGTTTTGCCGTTATGAATCAAGAGCAGGGAATGCATAGCGTGACGCTCCTTTTAGATCGTAATGATCGAGGCATAATTGCTGAAGTGCACCGCCAATTGATTAGATGTTATATTATATAACACAAAATTAGCTGTTTTGTCGATGGATTTAATTATTTAAAATTTATATGTCATAATTATTGACGTTTAGCGAGGTGCTGTAGTATAGTCGATTTAACAAATTCATTATTACGGCGAGTACAACGATGTATTCGGTCGAAGCGGCAATGGCGCCTGCTCTCACAATATCGCAACGGGAAAACTATTTTTCCGGGCGGGGTGAAGCGGGCTATTTCTGTTGTCTACATGGAGAGGGGAGAGAGAGACATATGTCTACTTTACGCAAAAAACTGGTCATGGTCGGCAATGGAATGGCGGGGGTAAGAGCGATCGAGCATTTATTGAAATTAGCTCCGGAGGCTTATGAAATTACAATATTCGGTGCAGAACCGCATCCCAATTATAACCGGATTATGCTGTCCTCTGTCCTTGCAGGCGGAGCTTCTATGAACGATATCATCATCAATGATCTGGAATGGTACCACAGTAACGGTATCCGGCTTTATACAGGACATACCGTAACATCCATCGATACCCGCCAGAAGACAGTGTACACAGATAAAGGGATTGAAGCCAGTTATGATGAGCTGATCCTAGCCACCGGGTCCAATCCGTTCATGCTGCCGCTGCCCGGAGCTGAGAAGGAGGGTGTGATCGCATTCCGCGACATTAAGGACACCCAAATTATGCAGGAAACAGCGAAGACCCACCGGAAAGCGCTGGTGATCGGCGGCGGTCTGCTGGGACTGGAGGCGGCCAGAGGGCTTTTGCATCTAGGAATGGAGGTATCTGTTGTCCATATCCATGAATATATTATGGAACGCCAATTGGATGAAGCAGCATCCGTGATGCTCCGCAAGGAGCTGGAAGAGCAGGGGATGAAGTTCCTCCTGAAGAAGCAGTCAGAAGCCATCCTCGGCAAAAAAAGAGTCAAGGGCCTACTGTTTGCCGACGGAGAAATTGCAGAAGCGGACCTGATTGTAATGGCCGTGGGCATTAAGCCGAATGTAGAACTGGCCCGCAAAAGCGGGATTGAGATCAACCGCGGCATTATCGTAAATGATTATATGGAAACAAATACTCCCGGCGTGTATTCCGTAGGGGAATGTGCAGAGCACCGGGGGATCGCATACGGGCTGGTTGCTCCATTATATGAACAAGGAGCTGTTCTCGCCAAAAGACTGGCGGGAGTACAGACCGAAGGCTACGCGGGTTCCATCACTTCAACCAAGCTGAAGGTTTCCGGGGTGGATGTATTCTCAGCAGGCCAGTTTACCGAACAGCCCGGTTCCAGGGCACTCCGCTACCAGGATGAGATTGAAGGAGTCTATAAGAAGCTGGTGATTAAGGATGACAAGCTGGTAGGCGCAGTGTTGTTCGGAGACACGGGAGACGGGGCGCAGCTGTTCTCGATGATTAAGAATAATGAGAACATAAAAGGGATGGAAAAAGAGCTTCTGCTCGGCGTGTCTTCAGATGCGCTGGCTTCACCAAAAGGGAACCGCCTGGAAGCGATGGCTGATGATGAGATTATCTGCGGCTGTAACGGCGTCTCTAAAGGCGCAATAGCCGAAGCGATACAATCCGGCGGATGTACCAGTGTAGGAGCGATCAAAGCCTGCACGAAGGCTTCGGCTTCCTGCGGCGGCTGTAAGCCGCTGGTGGAAGGACTGCTTCAAATATATGCCGGTGATAATGCTGTAACGGTGAAGGAAGGCATTTGCGGCTGCACCACGCTTGGACGTGATGAGATTGTTGCCGAAATCAAACGCATGGAGCTGAAGACGGTTAAGGAAGTCATGAATGTGCTGGACTGGAGCAATGATGAAGGCTGTGCGAAATGCCGTCCATCCCTGAATTACTATCTGGGTATGCTGTGGCCGGAAGAATATATTGATGAAAAGGAATCCAGATTCACGAATGAACGGTATCATGCCAACATTCAAAAAGACGGAACCTATTCCGTAGTGCCGCGGATTTACGGCGGGGTAACCACACCGGCCGATCTGATCAAAATCGCTGAGGTTGCCGCCAAATTCGATGTTCCCATGGTGAAGTTCACCGGCGGACAGAGATTGGATCTGCTCGGCGTCAAGAAAGAGGATCTGCCGAAGATGTGGGAGGAGCTGGATATGCCTTCCGGGCACGCCTACGGTAAGACGCTCCGGACTGTTAAGACCTGTGTCGGCTCCACCTTCTGCCGGTTCGGAACCCAGGATGCGATCGGTATGGGAATCCGGCTGGAGAAAGCCTTCGAACGGCTGAACACTCCGGCCAAGGTGAAACTGGCAGTGTCCGGCTGTCCACGCAACTGTGCAGAAGCGACAATCAAGGACTTCGGTGTTGTTGCGATCGATGGAGGCTGGGAGCTGCATATCGGCGGCAACGGCGGTGTGCATGTCCGGGCCACGGATCTGCTCTGCGTAGTGAAAACAGATGACGAAGTGCTGGAATGGGCCAGTGCATTCCTTCAATATTACCGTGAGAATGCCGGATGGAATGAGCGGACCGCCCAGTGGGTTGAGCGTGTAGGTCTGGACAGCATCAAGCAGGCGCTTGATGACAGGGAAGAGCGGCTTGCCCTGAAGGAGCGGATTGAAGCAACTCTGCGATTGACAAGCGATCCATGGAAGCAAATTGTCAATGAGCCGGAGCTGCGTAAAAATTTCGAGCCGATTTCACAACCTGAGACGGTATAAGGAGGCCCTACCCATGACAATGACCAAAATGCTCGTAGGCAATGTAAATGAAATTGATATTAAAGGGTCCCGGAAGCTGCTTGTGGGGAATACTGAAATCGCCCTGTTTCGTCTAACAACAGGAGAAGTCCTGGCTGTTGAGAACAAATGCCCCCACAAAGGAGGGGCTTTGTCCGAAGGCATGGTCTGCGGATCAAGAGTGCATTGTCCGCTCCACGACTGGCGTGTTGATCTGCACAGCGGCAATGTTCTTGCCCCAGATACAGGCCATGTGACAACATATGAGGTGGAAATTGACCCTGAGAGCGGCCATATCTACCTGACACTATAGTTCCTAAGCACATTATAAGGCGGGGATAATATGGTTTATTATAGAGAAAACGTGATCATCAAGCTGGCCTCGCTGGAGAAAAGCTTATGAAACAGGGCAGCATATCTATCGTCGGAGCAGGCCCGGGCGATCCCGAGCTGATCACGGTCAAGGCCATGCGCCGCATTCAGGCGGCAGATGTTATTCTGTATGACCGCCTCGTGAATGAAGAACTGCTGGATTATGCATCAGGTGACGCGATCCGCATCTATTGCGGGAAAGCACCTGGACAGCATTCGATGCCTCAGGAATCCACAGAGCGGTTGATGATTAAGCACGCTGAAGCAGGCAGCCATGTGGTCCGTTTAAAGGGAGGGGATCCGTTCGTTTTTGGCAGAGGCGGAGAAGAAGCGCTTGCCGCCGCCGCTGCTGGAATACCGTATGAGATCATTCCCGGGATCACTTCGGCCATCGGCTCAGCCGCTTCCGCCGGTATTCCGCTGACCCACCGTGGACTGGCCGCCTCATTCGCCATCGTGACCGGCAGCCGCTGTCAGGACGCTGCTGCTCCTGTCCGCTGGGATGCATTGGCCCATAGTGTGGATACTTTGGCAATCTATATGGGCGTCAGCCGGTTAAGTGATATTTGCGGACAGCTGATGAAGCACGGCAAAGATCCGCAGACTCCTGTTGCCTTGATCGAGAACGGAACAACTTCAGGTGAGCGGACGGTCACCGGAACTCTCAGCAATATCGGTAAGCTGGCGGCAATGATGAAGATTCATAATCCGGCAATGATTATCGTCGGAGAAGTAGTTAATGTAAGAGAGCAGCTGCTAAGTCTGGAGCATGCGGCTCGTTCACAGATCGGTTGAGCCGGGAATGTCAAAAAGATAGTGAGTGCGGTCACACGGGTGAAAGGTGCAGCCGGGTTATATTTGCGGTATACTCTAGTCACAGACTGCACCGCTCCAAGGAGGTAACTATCTATGCACATTCAACTCGATACGCTGACTGCAGACCGGCTTCACAAGAGTCTTGCCGGCCAGCCGGGATCCTTCAAGCTGTTCTATGATACGGAAGACTGCGGCTGTAACGGCGTGCTGGTCATTCAGATTATTTCTGAGCCAAACGCAACAGATATCGTATTTCAGCAAGAACCGTTCACGTTTCTCTGTGACCGCCAGCAGGAATCATTGTTCGATGAGGTTATGCGGCTGGAAGCGGAAGAGAATTATCCCTCTTACAAGCTGATCAGTGATTCTACGCTGTTCGGCAGCAATATCAGGGTAAAGGACACACGTCAACAAACGGTTAATTAGAACAGTGTAACATCACTCAGCAAATCCCGTTTGCCGGAATTATCGGCAGACGGGATTTTTGTATAGTTAGGAGGTTCAATATGAATTAACCAGGAGGCTATGAAACCACTTCACCAAGAGGCCGTACTGATGGATATATAATTCACTAATGCGAGGTGTTGTAGTTGGGTATTGAGAGGCAAATTGTAAATACTTCAAAAGGAAGACTGCAATATAACATCAGTGGTAACGGAAGTCCGTCGATTGTATTGATTAACGGCGGCTCGGGACCTATTGAAGGATGGATGAGAATTCTGCCGGAACTTGTGAATTTGTCATCTGTATTTTGCTATAACCGCTTTGGTGTTGCAGGAAGTGACAAACCTCATGAACCCCAAGACGGGCTGACCATTATTGAAACCTTGCGGGAAATATTAAAGATAATTGGTCTTGAACCTCCATATTTATTGGTGGGACATTCCTTGGGCGGATTATATGCAAATTTGTATGCCCGGCGTTACCCGAATGAAATAGCAGGGGTTGTATTTCTGGAATCCAGTCATCCGAAAGACATTGAGCTGGAGGCGTATCAAGGAAAGGTAATCAAGAAGATCAATAAGATGTTGTCGGTATTCGATTCCTTATCACCATCTAAGAAATTTAACGAAGTCAATTTTGTAAAGGAAACAGTACAACAAATCCTTACTTCCAATGCGTTTCCGGACATACCGGTATATGTAATAAGCGGGGAGAAAAATAGTAAAATGATGCCGGAGATCGTCCGCACTAAACGACTGGAGCATCAAATTGAGCTACTCACTTTATCCGCAAACAGCAAACACATCCCAGCTAAAAATAGCGGACATTTCCCACAGTTCTCAGAACCCCAAATCGTTATTAACGCAATTAAGGAATGTTGGGAGCAAGTGAAAGGATCCATTTAATAAACGAACATTATGAGTGGATTTTATATTATAAAAAGTAAGTGGCCCTGATCAAACAAACAACAAACAGCAAGTCTCCGAAAAGGGACCTGCTGTTTGCTGTATTATCTAATGTTTAATAAGCAGTCCAGCCGCCATCAGCAGTAATGACCGAAGCGTTCACAAAGCTGGCTTCATCGGAAGCGAGAAACAGTGCTACCCTTGCGATTTCATCCGGCTTGCCGTTACGCGGGTTAAGCGCCAATCCGGCCTGGATGCGTCCCATACCGAATTCGTTAATATGGGTCATCGTTGAGCTGATATTCGTCTCTACTCCGCCGGGGGCAATCGCGTTGCAGCGAATTCCTTCCTTGGCGTACATAAACCCGGTGTTCTTGGTGAAACCAACAACGGCATGCTTAGTGGCAGTATAGGCAGCGCCGGCCCGGGCACCGAATAAACCGCCAGCAGAGGCGATGTTGATGATTACCCCTTTTTTCTTATCGAGGAATAGGGGGAGCACTTTGCGGGTTGCGCGCATGACAGAGGTTGTATTGATGGCAAAAATCCGCTCCCACTGGTCATCCTTAATGTCACCTGCAGGCTCAAAGTTATCCATAATACCGGCATTGTTCACCAGTATATCTACTGTTCCATACGTTGTGACAGCAGTATCGATTAGATTCTGAATATCATCCTCTACAGCCACATTAGTCTTGACCATAATCGCTTTACCGCCGCCGGCTTTGATCTCTTCCACTGTAACGTTAGCGGCCTCAGGATTAATGTCGGAAACAACGACCTTTGCGCCCTCGCTGGCATATAGAATAGCGATCGCTTTGCCCATCCCTGAAGCAGCTCCGGTAACTACAGCAACCTTGTCTTGAAGTCTCATGTTCATTCCTCCTATCATTCTAGTACATTTACCCAAGCGTCCCTGGTGAAGTTTTTCTTCAAAATTCATTCATAGTATAATTAATTTTAAATTAAATATTCAATATGCAAACTTGAACGTTACTGTCTGTTAAGCAACACTATTATTGGCAAGTGTACGGTATCAGCAAATTGTTAGGAGGTTCCCATGACAACTACATCTCCCGCGTTAGACCGAAGAATAAGCAAATCTCAAGCGGCACTGAAGGATGCCATGATCCACCTGCTGCATGAAAAAGAATTCAAAGACATTTCTGTCACGGACATCGTGCAACAGGCGAACCTGAACCGCGGCACCTTCTATAGGCATTATCAATATAAAGAGGAGCTGTTCGAAGCTATACTGGAGGATGTTACGGCGGATCTGATAAGCTCCTACCGTGAGCCTTATTTGAGTAGTGAAACCTTTGATGTCGGCAAGCTGACCTCTTCAGGGGTGAAAATTTTTGATCATGTGGCTAGATATGCTTACTTCTATACGCTAATAGCTAATACGGGTGCACTAGCAGGCTTTCAGCACCACATTTGTCATGTCCTCAAAATACTGGCGCTGCAGGATATGCTGCACACGCCAACAGTCACGGGCAAGCTCAATCATGAGCTGCAGGCCAGTTATCAGGCTTATGCTATTCTGGGGATGATCATCGAATGGATCAATAACGGGTTCAAGTACAGTTCTGCATATATGGCGGAGCAGCTGGTAGCCATCATTCATTTCAATTCGGCAGATGTCATATTTACACCGCATATCTCTGAATTTAAGTTTTGATCCTGTAATAGATAATGTGCATAGAGAAGGGGAACACAGATGAAGTTTATAGGACTGGATATTGGTACGACATCAATCACCGGACTGATCTATGATCTGGAGCAGAAGACTGTAGTCTGCTCCGTCACCGAGGACACCGGTAACGGCACACCGGAGCATAGAGAAGAGTGGGAACGGCTTCAGGATCCCGAATCTATCATTCAGAGAACCTGTCAGATTCTTGAACAACTCTATCCTATGGCGGAGGAAATAAGCGGAATTGGCCTAACCGGACAGATGCACGGAATTGTCTATACCGATAACAGGGGGCAACATGTCAGTCCATTATACACATGGCAGGACGGCAGAGCAGGTCTGCCATGTGCTGACGGCTCTTCTTATGCACACAAGCTGAGTGAGATTACAGGCTATACCGTTGCTCCGGGTTACGGGCTTGCTACACATTACTATAATATCCAGAATGGGCTCGTTCCGGCTGCAGCGGTCAGCTTCTGTACGATTGCTGATTATGCCGCACTTCGGCTGACAGGAAGCAGCTCGCCGTTAATCGATCCAACCCAAGCTGCAGGTATCGGGTGCTACAGTTTTGAAACGGGAGGGTTTGACTATGCAGCAATTGAGCGGGCTGGTATACATACGGGGTTGTTGCCTCAGGTGGTGCCTTCCGGTACGGTGGTAGGTACCACGCAAGCCGGGATCCCGGTGTACTGTTCGCTTGGGGATAATCAGGCCAGCTTTATCGGCAGTGTTCCGGTTCCTGATGAATCGGTATTGCTTAATATAGGAACAGGAAGTCAGCTTTCCGTTCTGCTGCCTGATGCTGAGTACCAGTTAGCGGGGATGGAGATACGGCCTTTTCCAGGCGGAGGCAGGCTTGTAGTCGGTGCGGCGCTCAGCGGAGGGAAATCCTATGTACTGCTGGAACATTTTTTCCGGGAGCTAATTACGGCCTACACGGGTGAGGCACCGGGAAAACTGTACAGCTTCATGGAGCAGCTTCTAAGCGATGGAGAAACCGCCGGAACAGAACTGACGGTGAATACGCAGTTTCTCGGCACACGTACGGACCCCGAAGTGCGCGGCAGCATCGGGCAGATTTCGCTGGATAATTTCACTCCTGCCCGTCTGGCTCATGGATTCCTGCAGGGAATGATTGATGAGCTGTACGCATTCTATACGACACTGACTAGTTTAACGGGTAACGTCTACAAGTATGCGATAGGGTCCGGCAATGCACTGCGTGCCAATGCAGTGTTATGCGCAAAAGCCCAGTCCACTTTTAAACTGCCGCTGGCTCTTAGTCATTCACCGGAAGAAGCTGCGGTTGGAGCGGCACTCTATGCTGCTGTAGGGGCTGGCGGGATAGAAAGCTTCACCGAAGCGGGTCAATATATCGGACTGGAGCTTCCGGCAGACCCCGAACCCATCGTACCCGAAGCAGACAGACAGCGGCTGATGAAGCTTTATGGATTAACGCTTTATAAAGATGATGATGTACTCTCTAGCAGTGAGCAGCTTAGTACGTTGGGTGTTAAATATAATCCTAATGGTCTTCAGGAGAGTACAATCCATTCTTCGCCATACCGGATTAAGGTAACCGCAGGAGCTTCGATTGGCCCGCTGCGGCTTGGGATGTCCCGGAGCGAGATTGAAACAGCCGGCGCCGATCTTCCTGTATTCTATAAAGTTGGCTACGACACTGCGGGACTGGCGAATTTTATTGAAATTGCCAATCCTGAGGAGGAAGCGTTCTGCACGTTTGGAGAGACCGATCTGTTCCGTACCCCGGCATCAGAGCTGATTGAAATTCTGGATCAGATTTCCCCGTATCAGCGTGATCATGCCGAGACAGGCTGTACCTATATTTTTCCCCATATCGGATTTACGCTCTGGCGCTCCATGGCTCTTACTGAAGCTGATTTACTGACGGACGAGTATCGGTCACTTCCGCCTGATATATACGAGGATGAGAAGCGGCGGCTATATTTTGAATCCGTGTCAGTATTTCCGGTAGAGGTTAAATCATGACTGTTAATTAAACTAGTGCTCCCCGCTGCCGCCAGAGAGGGCTTAACCAGCAGCCGGCGAAGATCAGTAAATTTACAGCAATAGTGATCAAAAATACGGTACGCGGACCGGACAGCTCGGAGATCCAGCCGGAACCCATAATCGCAAACGGCATCCCCAGCTTGAAAATCGAACCGGTAATCCCGCTTACCCGGCCAATGAGATGATAGGGGGTAGTCTCCTGGCGGAACGTCCAGATGCTGACGGTGCTTACCGTCTCGAAACATCCGTACAGGAATAAACCGAGAGCGAGCAAATAAGCAGAGTGGGAGACGAAGAAGATAATACTCGTAAGCCCGGTGAATAAGCTGGACAAGGTCATTAACCGGCCAACCGGAAAATAACGCCGCAGTCTGCCTATCAGCAGGCTTCCAGCTAGCCCGCCGACTCCAGCTGCCGAGAACACAATCCCAAGCTCCAGATTGCTCAGCTTCAGCTCATCCTTGGCGAAGAAGATAATGGTAGTGTCTACCATACCGGATGAGCAGTTGAGGAACACAACAGCGATGCTCATCGCGACCAGCAAACGGTTCGTGCGCAGCTCGGTCCAGCCTGCCTGAAGCTCCTTCCAGAAGCCTTCCCTGCTATGGGCTGCGATTCGTGGAGTTTCCTCCGTTCTAATAAAGCTTAAGGTGACGAACGCCAAGCTGAAGGCGACTGCCGTGAGCAGCAATGCTTCATGCAGCTTTGGCAGCATTAGCAGGAGTCCGGTCAGCACGGGGCCGGTTATTCCGACAAAGGTAGTGACGAAATTATAAGATGCATTAGCCGGAGTAAGCATGGATGTAGGCAGAGAGTGCTTCACCATGGCAACCCTGGCATTGGAGTATGCATATCCAAAGGTCATCAGCAGAAACCCGGCTACATAGAACAGGAGCATTGAGTGGGTGCCCCGCTCAATCGCCAGATAAAGACCGGCAAGTAAAACAATCTGCAGCAGAATGGCGGTTAAGGACCACCTCTTCTTATGCGCTCTGTCAACAAGTACACCTATGAACACTGCGAGCAGCAGGTTTGGCAGAAACTCAATGCCTCTCATTGTGGACATCACGACTGAGGATTTCGTGAGATCATAAAGAATGAGGGGAAGCGCAAGCTCATAAATTTTATTCCCCAGGGCCATTACGGCACCTGCGCCGAGCAGAATCATAAAGGCCGGACTGAGCCAGATCGGCGGGGCAGCTGTGTCAGTCTGTAAATTGGGTTTAGACATATCTGTTTGTACACTCCTCTTTACCTGTTGGTGTCATCAAATTATACTTTTGGAAAAGTGGAAGTAAAATAGAAAAATGGAATTTGAAATTTCGCCTTTTAGGGGAGGGCAAACGGATGGACATGGCGGATTATTATCTGAGGTTAAAAATGCGTTATACAGCAGAAGCAGACGGCACCTGGTTTCCCGTTACAATGGATGAACTGGCAGCTGTCTTTGACTGCACTCGGCGCAATACCCAATTCCTGATCCAAAAGCTGAAAGAGCAGCATTATATCGGCTGGCAACCGGGACTGGGAAGGGGGAATACATCAAAGCTTGTTTTGCTGCGGAATAAGGAAGAGCTGATGCTGGAGAGGGCACAATATTTAGCCTCACATGGCCAGATTAATGAAGCCTTTAAGTCCCTCCGGGAAAGTGACGGGGAGTCGCTGCATGCCGAGTTCCGCACTTGGCTTGTGGAACAGTTCGGTGTGCAAAAGCAGAAGAGTGAGGCGGATGTGCTGCGGTATCCCTTTTACCGTCCTGTCCTTGATCTTGACCCGATGAAGGTGGTGCGGCGGACAGAAGCGCATATGATTCGCCAGCTGTGTGATACCCTGACCCAATATGATGCAGCCAGCGGCCAGCTGAAGGCAGGGCTTGCCCATCACTGGGAACATGACGGAACATGTAGAAGATGGACCTTTTACCTGCGCAAAGGCGTGCTGTTTCATCACGGAAAACATCTGACTGCAGATGATGTGAAGTATACTTTTGCTCGGATCCGGCAGTGGAACCGAAAAGATTGGCTGGTGAAAAGTGTGCAGACAATCGAAGTTTCAGGCACCTATAGTCTTTGCTTTGAGCTGCAGGAGCGAAATGCGCTGTTTGCACATTTTATTGCCACGGAACGGTTTGCCATTGTTCCGGATGATCTGGAGCAGCTGGCGGCAAGACGTGATTTTACGAGGCTGCCGGTAGGGACGGGGCCTTTCAGCATTATCAGCAACACAGAAACTATGCTTGTCTTGGAAGCTAATGAGCATTATTTTGCCGGACGGCCTTTTCTGGACCGGATTGAGATGTGGGTATGGCCCGGTTATGAGGAGGAGCTGCGGCAGGAGCAACCGCTTGCTAATGCGCATCTCCTGTATTTCGAGGCACTTAATAAGGTGGAGTCAGTGCAGACGCTGAATCAGCTCGAGCTGGGGAGCACGGTGCTTACATTCAACCTTTCCAAACCTGGAGTATTGCAGGATTTACAGCTGCGTCAGGCCATTCACCTGGCACTCAGCCGCAAACAAATGATACTGGAGCTGAAAGGCAGGAGGACTCAGCCCGCGTCGGGGTTTGATCCTGCCTTTTATGATGCTGGCTACGCCGGTGACTGTTCAGCCGCAGCGGCACTGGAACTGTTGAAGCACTCCGCATATGCAGGAGAAATTCTTCAGCTGTACACCTATGAATATTTCAGCAATGAAGAGGACGTACGCTGGATTCAGACAGTATGCAGGAACATAGGTGTGCATATTGAGCTTAACGTACTGCCGATCCGGGAGCTGTCACAAGCGGACTTGATCATTCAGGCGGATATGATTTATGCGGGTGAAGTGCTGGGTGATGAACCCTCCATCACGCTGATAGAAATGTATAGGTCGAATAACGGATATATTCAGAACCATCTCGACCCTTCAATAAGACATAAGGTGGAATCTATGCTGTCTGATGCGATTAGTGAACAAGATGAGGAACAGCGGAGGGTTGTGCTAAGAGCGGTTGAGCATGAACTGAAACAGCAGGTGAACGTGCTTTTTTTGTATCACAGTATGCAGGAAGTCGGCCATGATCCGTCACTGCATGGCATCTCGCTGAATGCCTGGGGCAAAATTAATTATAAGGATGTCTGGGTGAAGTGAAAATTACCTGAACTAACAAGATGAAATATCACTATCAATATTTACCAGTGGCGATTACACTTATATATGGTACAAAAATGCATTTTTGGCTGTATATGAAGATAATCGGAAGGTGGATTATGCGAAAACGACTATGGAGGCTTTTTACGTTCACTTGTATCAAAACGCCTATCGCTGCGCTGCTGATTCTTACAGGACTGATCGCTGGAATGCTCACTCTAATGAACAGTATCCGGATTCAGAATTATGCTAAGGTTCAAGGGGAGATGGAACCAGCCGGCAGAGGCACTGTAATTACAGTGCAGGGGAAGTACGATTTTTCCGGAATACATAAGCAAGACAAGATTACGTGGTACGTAGACGAAAACGAAGTACGACTTGAAGGTACTGTTATAAACATCGATACTCTGTCAGCAGAATCAAGTAAGCTTGTAATACATGCGGGAAATACCAACACGTCAGCCGCCAAAAAAGATCCGGATACCGCCGCCTCTGCGCGTTCTGAATCGCCCGTATACGTCGAGCTCCCCCTCGGGAAGCAAACGGTCTTTGCCATGCTGTTCAATAAGGGGGCGGGGCAGTGAGCCATTCAATGCGTAGCCAGCTCGCGGCCTTGTGGCCGATTATCCGCAAATATAAATGGAGCTTCATCAATCTGTTTTTCTGTATCCTGGTCACTTCCGTTATCGGAATGGTGTATCCGTATATTTTTGGGCTGCTGGTAGACGAAGTATTCTATCACCGCAATCTCCAGTTTTTATTTTTTATCGTGATAGGGTACGGGATAATTTTTCTGTCCGAGCAGAGTCTGCATACGGTTCTGAACAGTGTCTGGTCTTACCTAGTGACCCGGTTCTCGTTCGATATCCGCAAAAAGCTGTTTGACAAGCTGATGCTCCTACAGCCTGCTTTTTTTACGCAGAGTAAATCCGGTGAGCTGATGGCGGTGATCAATCGTGATGCCGATGAAGTAATGAATCTGATCCATTGGAATATTTTTTACCTGACAGCCAACAGTATACGCCTGTTGACGGCAATCGCTTTTGTGATGGCCGCCAATGTGTATTTAGGCCTCCTGATGTTGGTGGTTGTGCCGGTCGTTGTGTTTACGATTATGTCATTCAGCCGGGCCATGAAGTCCCGCTTGAAGAATCAGCGCGAGCAGTACGGACAATTCATGAGCTGGACCCTCGAAATGCTGGCCGGCCTGCGTGACGTGCGTCTGCTCGCCGCAGAGAAGTATAGTACGCGAGTTTTTGTCCGGCAGCTCGTTAAGTATATGCGTCTGAAAAACCAGTCAAGCATGATCGATTTTGTCTCGGAGCGCACGATTAGCCTCATTAGTCTGGGCTCAGATCTGACTTTGTACATCACCGCGAGCATTATGATTGTGCAGGGGCACTTAACGATCGGCGCTTTTATCGCAATTATTGAGTATTTCTCTAAAGGAAGCGGCCTGCTGAAAAGTATGAGCGGTGCCAACAGCCGGATCCAGCAGAATAAAGTGTCTATCGAGCGTGTATTCCAGCTGCTCCAGGAAGAGGAGGAGGAGCTGAACAGCAAGGGACCGCAGGTTCAAGTGACAGATGGCGAAATTGAATTTAAAGGGGTCTCCTTCCGTTACCGGGACGAAACGCCTGTCCTTAATCAGGTTAATTTGGTGATCGAAGGCGGGCAGACCGTGGCAATTGTAGGCAAGAGCGGAGGAGGCAAAAGCACACTGATCTCCCTGCTGCTGGGGTTATACCGGGTAGATGATGGCGATATCCTCATTGACGGAACTTCAATTACGGGTTCCGATCTGAAGTCTCTGCGTAAAGCGGTTAGCGTATCTTTTCAAGAGCCTTTTTTGTTTGAAGGTACAGTGCGGGAGAATCTGTTATGGGGCAGCACGGCGCATTCCGACGATGCTTTGTGGGCTGCATGCGATAAAGCCTTTATTACCGATTATGTGCGTGAGCTTCCGCAGGGACTCCATACCATCATCGGCGGGAGCAGCGGAATATCCATGTCAGGAGGACAAAAGCAGCGGATTGCCCTAGCACGGATGTTCCTGAAACAGCCGCGGATTCTGGTCTTCGATGAGGCAACCTCCGCGCTGGATGGAGAGGCCGAGAACGTAATCAAAGACAGTTGGCACAATCTTGATGGCCGCGTGACAACGATTATTATCGCGCACCGGCTGTCGACGATTATCCGTGCCGACAAAGTGGCAGTGCTGGATCAAGGGCGGATCGTCGCGTTCGCTCATCACCGCAAGCTTTTGGCTGAGAGCCCTGTCTACCGCCAGCTTTTTGTAGAGCAATATACAGAAAGTGAGGTGATTGCTGCCGATGAACAAGTCATTTCATAACATTAGAGTCCGCGTGGAGTGGATACGTACCTTTAAAGAGCAGTGGTTTCACCAGCGGAGGCAGTGGCTAGTTCTGATTGCCTTCAAGCTGATGCTCCTGGCTCTTGGGATGGCAGCGCCGCTGCTGTTCAAACTGCTGGTGGACCAGGTCATGGTTGGACGGAAGCTCCAGATGCTGTGGTTTGTTTGCTTAGGATATGTGGGGATCTATATCGCTGAAACAGCTATCATGGGTGGCCAGACCGCGATTGGCAACAAGCTGTCGAACCGGCTGACCTTTGCCGTACGCCTTGCGGTGTGGCGCAGTTATATGCGCTTGCCGTTCAACAAATTAGAGCGGATGAATACCGGCGATATGAAGGCCCGGATAGATCAGGATGTGGAGTCTGTTAACCGGTTATTTAAAGTACAGGCGCTGGACTATGGTTATAGTTGTGCCATGGTTGTTATCGGTGCGGTATTGATGGCCTGGTTCAGCTGGAAGCTGGCTTTATTTGGTCTGCTGATGGTACCCGTCTCCTTCTGGATTACTAGGAAGCTGGGAAAAGGTGCACGAAAAGCGGCTGAAAGAAACCGTAATATCTATGGCCAGTACGAAGGTTGGCTGCAGACTGCGATTCAAGGCTGGCGTGAGATCAAAGCGAATCATATGCAGAAACGGGTATCTCTCAAGTTTACCGAGTACTGGCATGACATCAGTCAATCCTTTTTCCGGCAGCATATGTATTGGTTCGGTAACCGGGCACTGCAGGCATTCAAGGATTTCTTTATCACCCGGATGAATCTCTATTTCATCGGCGGCCTGCTGATTCTGCATGGAGAGATGACGATCGGCAGTCTGCTCGTGTTCATGAAATATTATGAGCAAATGTTCACTCAGCTGGGGATCATTAATGATTTGGATATGCAGTTTACTGGTGAGCTGCCCGGACTTGA
Source organism: Paenibacillus pedocola (assembly GCF_031599675.1). Taxonomy (NCBI): domain Bacteria; kingdom Bacillati; phylum Bacillota; class Bacilli; order Caryophanales; family Paenibacillaceae; genus Paenibacillus; species Paenibacillus pedocola. The sequence goes on from NZ_CP134223.1 coordinate 3,235,237, forward strand.
GAAGGTGAAGGTTATGATTACAGAAACACCTGCCAAGCGCGCCAAGCGCGGCCAAATACTTGACCGGAGTGCAGAAGAGCAGCGGGATCAACCGGCCTTACTTGTTGCAAACGTTGCTTTCAGCTATAACGGGCTGAATCAGCAAGTGCTGCAGGACGTGTCTTTTGAGATTCAAGCTGGTACAAGAATAGCAATTGTCGGCAGAAGCGGCTCCGGCAAAAGCACACTGGCTAAGCTGCTGTTAGGCATGTATCAGCCGGACAACGGAGAAATCCGGTTATCGGGCAGAAATATATCTGAAGTGAATGAAACGGAACTGCACCGGTATATCGGAGTGGTCATGCAGGACCCGGCTATTTTCAACATGTCGATCCTCGACAATATAAAGCTGGCCCGGCCAAAGGCAACGGATCAGGAAATACAAGAAGCCTGCTGCATGGCAAATATGGGGGAATTCATCGAAAAGCTTCCTCTGCAATACGAAACGGTCATTGGCGAAAAAGGTGTACAGCTGTCCGGCGGACAGAAGCAGCGGCTTGCGCTGGCCCGGGTACTGTGGTCCGATGCCAAAGTAATCGTAATGGACGAAGCCACTTCGATGCTCGATCATGAATCGGAGACGGAAATTAACCGTACACTGGACAGTTTTGCGGGCGAGCGGACCTTTATCGTCATTGCCCACCGTCTTTCCTCGGTCATGCGGTCAGACCACATTATCCTATTGAATGAAGGCAGCGTGGAGGACCGCGGCACGCACAGTGAGCTTTGGCAGCGGAGCACACTTTACCGGACCTTGTTCCAGCAGCATCTGCAGGAATCTGTATAAAATTTAAGGCCATCCTTTGGGGATGGCCTTTTTTTCTTAGTATAACCCCCAACCAGCCTGAGCTGCCAGGTTACACCTCTGTACTCACCTGCCGTTCATTCCACTTTAATAGGATATAGCTTTTGATTTGCTCAGCTACTTGGGAAGGCGGAGTAGAGGTGGTGTCGATTATAGGCATTGGCGGATTATAGTCGGTGTCTGCATGGTCGAGAAGCCACTGTGCAAATTCCTCATGCTGCTTCAGCATATCCTCTGTCCATATGGCCTTATCCTCGCGGCTGCGAAGCCGGGAACTGCGGGTTAGATCATCGCAATGGAGATTAATGAAGCAGACTTCACTAAAGTTAGCGTATGTATCACATTTTTCGGCATCCCAGGTCATAAACGTCCCGCAAATAATGGTACCTCTCCCTGACTTCGCAACGGCGTTGGCAAAATGCAGCAGCAGGTTGTACCTGTCCTGATATTCCAGCTTATCAGCAGTTGAACCGAAATTATCAAGATCAGTGCTGAACACCACAAATTCGGGCAGGATTGTTCTTAATTCATGCATCACGGTTGTCTTACCTACGCCACTGGCACCTGTGATAATAAATAACGGTAATTTCTGTGTCATCATTCAGTACTCCTTATAAATTCTGTGATATAGCGGTGGTCTTCTTCAGAACTTGTCCAAAAGATAACGGGGGCCTGTATAATATTCATTTGATGCAAGGCAATATTACGGTGGCGTCCATCATTGATCTCAAATCTGCCGAAGGCATAATTCACAATCAAAGGAGGGAAATCCCAGTCCGGTATAATGCTTTTCATTCTCTCAACCACCTGAAAAAACCTGTGAATTTCATCTGCTTCCTTCAAATATGAGGGAGCCCCTTCTTCAATGCCGAACACCGTAATATCGGTCAGGATTGGACCTGCATAGTATCTTTTTTCCAGTAATAAGCCATCCGCGAATTCAAGATTCTCTCCGTCATTTCTCAGAAATAACTGGACCCATTCCTCAATAGCGCCTCGTCCTGCGTATTCAAGGGCACAGGTTGTACTGCCATACTTCATAATGGATCACCCTTCTTACATAATACCCTTCTATTACAATCATAGGTGAGAGGGAGGGCAGATGCTATGTCCTGTTTGGGTTAAGCCGTTCTCGACATGTATTCACTGATATCCTGCATACTCCTCCAGAAACCTGTCATGATCCGGTAGGTCGGTAATCCAAATGATGATGGGATGCTCATTCACCTGTGATCGCTTCAACGCCTCCAATAACGGATTATTGCAATTTAGCTCCAGCCTGCCTTTTTCAAAGTTGACGATTAGCGGCGGCGTTTCTGCTTGGCTATCAATCTGATTCATCCAATACTTAACCTTATCTTCAAAAACATCCTGCTGAATCTGCCACTTCATATGATCTTCCGGACCACTGGAGCGTTTAAATAATGACAAGGGCATTATAAGCGGGCCTAAATAATAGCGGTACATGAGCCGCAGGCCGTCCGAGAAAACCTTGTTGCAGCGGTCAAACAGCAGGTAGGTATGAAGCCACTCTTCCAGCATACCTGCTTCCAAATACTTCATGGCAGATTTTGAGGTCGGATGATAATCCAGTTTGCTGGTATCTTTCCTGGAATACACAATCCGTTTAATCGTCTCCTCAGACAGATGGAACTCCGTTGCCAGCTCGCGGATACCGATGCCATGAACAAATTTGTTAAGGATAAACTGGTTACGTCTGACCAAAAAATGGCGGTAGCCAGAAACCTCGCCCCAGGCTTTCTTTTCGTTGTCGAGGGGGATATAGAGCAGCTTGCCTGCCGCATACTTCTTGATTTCTTTTAACAGCTGCTCCGGTAAAACATTCCCGGCATTTTCATAATTCATATGGATCACCACGATTGTAAAAGTATGCTTAATTATATCGGAAATAGTGTGTTCCGGGATAGCTTGTGTTTTTTCTATTTTGGGTCGAGGCGTGACAATAGAGAATGTTTGGACTTCCGGCTGCTGTAAAGTGTTAGACACCACTTCATAAAGGAGGGGCAAGAACCATGCAAGAATATCAGGAAATATTCGCGGGTAATGGATATAACAGGTCGTACGCAATTGCTACGGGTCTGCCGATTTTGAATATTAGGGGTAGCATATCGCGTGAAAGTAACGGCCAACTACCGTTTCCGTGGGTGTCAACGGGCATCAAGATTGATAAAGAACAGATGTTGGAAACCGTTATGAAGCAAAAGACACTCGAGTATTTGTTTAATATGCAATTCAGTAAGGAGGAGATGACCGACCGCAATTTTGTTGTAGGCTGTTATGAATACAGGAATCCGAATGACAAGGAACAAATATTGCTATATGCGCTGGTTTCGTTGAAGGAATTTCTCGCGAGATACGGCGATGAACGGGCATCGGAGATTCTGATGCGAGTTGGCTGCACCTACGAGAAGATTGTGGAGGAATGCGATGAAGCCATTAAAGAACACTATGCAGTGTTGCGCCAGGCACTTCATTTAAAGAATCTGAGGGACAAATATGATGTCGTTTACGCGTGGAGTGAAGAGGAAGGGGTAAAGACGTACTTAATCAGATACACCAAATCGAGTTATACGAAGATTAAAGCTAAATCATTCGAAGAGTTGACCAAACTCTATGATGAGCAACGGAAGAAGGATGCAAAGAAGACGTTCGCGATTCTGGAACCGTTAGAAGCATTCATGAAAGCATAAAGTAGAACGATTTAAGGTGATTGGAAGCCTAGCGATAGAGGGAGAATTCACAAAATTTATTAAAACAGCCTGGCTTATTGCATGGAATATTTTGCACCATTTGTTACGCTAACGGGAAACATTAGTTCAAGGAAAACAGCGACAATTTAGGGCGCTATTTTCTGCTGACAATAAATAGACGCCCGATCAGGCGCCCTTGTGACTACTTTATAGCTATGTAGATCTCGATTTCTAAGTTTACCGGATCGTAGTTTCTGGTATCATAAAGCTCGAAATCTCCCGTGTAAGTTCTGACCTCCGCTGCTTCCTTGAAATAATCCCATATCTCTTGCCAGGCTTCCGCAACGACTTCATACACCGGGCCTTTTCTTGTTTTGAATACAAGGTACTTGCTCTCGGGTATTAGCATAACTTCAAGATTGTTGTCTTCCCGCGTCCGCTCATCGTTAATTTCATGTCCGATAAGGGTAGTATAAGCCCCGGTCGCATCACTTTCATAGTTGGTATACAGCGAGTAGATATAATGCGGATCTCTGATCCCGGGCAGGGAGGGGAGAGTGCTCTGAAAGTAGGTTTCCCATAGCTTTGGCAAGCGCCCATTTGTTCCTGCTTCTTCTGCGTTTGTGGTACGTACCGCTACTCCTGTAAGCAGCAGCTTTTGCTTGTGTGTGGTATAAGTATTCATAGTCTACATCATCTCCTTGCAACAAATTATACAGGGAGTAACTTGACTGCCTAGTGTCAGGTTTAGAAGGGATGTTCTGTTAAATTGATTAAGTAGCCGGCAAAAAGCTATAATAGCTACTATATCTGTTCATTTACGTATCAGAAAGTAGGATCACTATGAAAGCCGTTATGCTGCTCTTTTGGGGAATTGTGCTGTTCATTTTCACTTGTGCCGCCAATTCAAGCTTTTGGAGTACAGGTGCACTGCCGTATTTCCACTGGACGTCCTCACCGGATTTTCATCACTTGCTCCAAATGGATCTTTACCACACTAAGGCTTATATCATCCGGAAAATCGGGCATTTTTCAGGGTTTTCCATTTTCGGAATTCTGCTCTACCGCATCAATAAAAGCTATGGGAAAAGCATTTTGTGGTCTGTGGCTTTTGCCGTCATGACTGAAATATTTCAACTGTATTTTGCGCGCGACGGAAGGCTGTACGATATGGTTATCGACTCCTCAGGTATCCTGACCGGAATGATCCTCCTGGCACTTATGAAGAGCTGGACTAGAACAAGCGGATTGATAAGCCGGCGCAGTTAAATCAGTTAATCATGCGCTTAGGCTGCCCCTGCGTATAAATAGGCACTCAAAAGATCAGCCATGGTTAATGCCTGCCGTTCAAGACGGTCATAGAGCTGAATACTGCCTTTGTAATCCTGCTGCAACATCGTGACTGCTTCTTCCTTTGTCAAGGCAAGATGCTCGTAAAACATTTTCCGGAATTCTTCTGTAGGAAAATAGGGGTTCAAACGGGCGGGGAATTCTATAATCTGATCGGCATTTGCGTACCAACGTTTCTCCGCCGCTGCAGCGGCTGCACTGTCTCCTGCTTTTGCCGCTTTCACAAGCTCGGAGGCGATAACCAAATGCTCATTAATCAGTTTGCTGAAAGCATCCGCTGCGCCAGCTCCATATAAGGGTCTAAGCGCGTTTCCCATATCCGTGGCATTCTGCAGAAGCCGGGCTACCACTGGATCGGTATCGGGCAAGCCGAAGACCAGACTGGTGATCGACATACGGGTCCAAGCGACATGCTGCTCCCATAAAGAGCGCATAGCTTGCTTGAACTCAAACTGACCGGGGGAGAAGCAGAGCAATTGCTGGCCTGTATTTACAGGAGAAATATTAGACCATCCATACTCCGTTCTATTCGTATAAGGGCCGAAGCTGCCATAAGGATACATTAATGATCCTCCCTTGAATTTTGATACCCTATACTATGGGTATTACGCCTATTTGGTTCGATACACTCACTGATTCTCTAGTACAACACATACAAAAGGGGAACTCCTGTCGAAGGAATTCCCCCTTTTGTTGTACCGTCCTAACTTCGGTTATCTTGGTGAGATCGTAAAGCGGAACGAATAAGGCCGGTTGGCAGGCAAAGTAAACTCGTCATGCGTCGGGGCACCCCAGCTGTCATCACCGCCGACACCCATCTGCTTATAGTTCACCCGCAGTACAGTTTTGTCTGAAGCAGGCAATTTATACACATGATCACTTGCTTCCAGTTCGTCCGGGGTCCATGGCAATGCGTTAACCTCAATCGGAACTATTCCCTCGATATGGAAGCCGGATCCGTTCACGCCTTCTGTAAGAGAAGCATATCTGACATCTGTTTTATTGCCGGATTCCTGAGGACGGAGATAAGGGGTGAACTGGTCAATGACCTTTCCGCTATATCGTCCAATTGCAGCGCCGGTATTTCTATCCCAATGGTTCTCGTGCGGACCGCGCCCATACCAGGAGATGGTATCAAGTCCGCCGTCCATCACAAACATCATGCCGAATTCAGGGATTTCCGGCAGGTCACTGCCTCCCGGGTTCAAGTCCTGCGTGATCTCTACTGATCCATCCGTCCGGATCTCATATTTTACCCGCAGAATGGAGTCAGGATTCGTGAACAGAAGGTAGGTGGCTGAGACAAAGCAGCGGCTGCCCTCCGTATGACAGTTGAAATCGATCAAACTCTGGGAGGAAGATGCTTCTTTCCAGACGGCGCAGCGTTTATCCAGGCCGTTACCCAGATCATTATCCGTGACGGCCCGCCAGAAATTCGCTCTTGCAGGCTGCATTAAACGTTCCTGGCCGGCAGTCTGATAGGAGTACAATTCTCCGGTCGTTGTATTGAAGGCTAGAGAGAAGCTATCGCCTGAAATGGTGACGGCGTTTTCTTGTTCGGCAATGTGAAGTGCACCGCCTGTGGATACCGCACGGCTGGATGGCAACCAAGGCACTAGTACAAACTGTTCCCAGGCCATCTCATGATTGGCTTCCGACCATGAAGTTTCTTCAGGCTGGGTAAAGGAAATAGTAAGTACAGCTTCCTTACCATTCACCAATTCATTCAGCTCATAAGGAATAATAAATTCAACCGTTTCGCCGGGTGCTGCAGCAATACGCATAGTACCTTCTTGAGTGGTTTCTCCATCCCGAGCGATTTTCCACTCCAGACTATATTCTTCAATATTGGTGAACAAGAAGGTATTGCGGATCTGGAAATGTCCTTTTTGCAGATCCAGGGAAGAGATTTTGATGCTCTGATAGCATTTCTTCACCTCGAGCAATTTCGGAGTTACTGTACGGTCAGCAAACAATAATCCGTTGCCGCTAAAGTTTCCGTCATGCGGGGTTTCGCCAAAGTCTCCGCCATACGCCAGGTACTCTGTACCTTCCGCTGTGGTAGTGCGGATCGCCTGATCCACCCAGTCCCAGATAAAGGCGCCTTGAATAATATCATATTTATCGAACAGCTCTGTATAGAGATGCAGTCCGCCGCAGGAGTTGCCCATCGCATGGCTGTATTCGCACAGAATATAAGGCTTTTGCGGGTTATTTTTGGCATATTGCTCCACGGCGTCCGGCTTGATGTACATGGTGGACTCGATATCGCTGGCTGCCTCCGATGGTCTGTAGTGGAAAATGCCTTCATAGTGAACAGGCCGGGTCGGATCTGCTTCTCTCAGGTAATCATGCATGGCAAGGAAATTATCGCCCCCGAAGGATTCGTTGCCCAGGGACCAGATGATCACGGACGGATGATTCTTGTCTCTTTGCATCATGGAATTGCAGCGGTCAATGACATTGGCACGCCATTCCGGTCTGCTTGCGGGAACGTTGTATTCATGCAGCTCCTGCTGGCCATACTGCCAGGAACCATGAGTCTCCAGATTCGTCTCGTCAATCACATAGAGGCCGTATTCATCGCACAGCTCATACCATACAGACTGGTTCGGGTAGTGGGAAGTCCGTACTGCATTGATGTTATGGGATTTCATAAGCTGAACATCGCGGATCATATCTTCTTTGGACAGGGCGCGGCCGGTGTCGCAGGAAAATTCATGGCGGTTGGTGCCTTTCAGCACAATCCGTTTGCCGTTGATTTTCATCAGACCGTCCTTGATTTCGAACGTGCGGAAACCAACCTTGCAGCTGACCGCTTCCTGCAGCTGATCCTGATCGTCCACAACGGTGATGAGCAGGGTATATAAATAAGGCTTCTCCGCACTCCACTTCTTAGGGCGTTCGATGTGTGCGGACAGCTTAAGCTGCTGAACCTCACCTTCAGGAAATGTAATATCCGCCGACAACGGTTGTTCCAAGATTGGCTGTTTCTGGTCATCATAGAGCTGAACACGGACCGAGTGAGGGTTTAGCTCATGGTTGAAATAATTTTCCAGCTGCAGGTTCACCTTCAGATCGGCATCCGCAAAATCTTCATCAAGCTCCGTCACTACAGAAAAGTCCGTAAGGTGTACTTGAGGTGCCGTGTATAAATAAACCTCGCGGAAAATCCCGCTAAGCCGCCAGAAATCCTGGTCCTCCAGCCAGCTGGCATCACACCAGCGGTAGACTTCAACAGCAAGCTTATTCTCGCCTTCATGCAGGTAAGCGGTAATATCATATTCTGAAGGGGTGAAGGTGTCTTCACCATAACCCACGAGTTCACCGTTCACCCATACATAAAATGCGGATTCGACCCCCTGGAAGCTAAGGAATACAGGCTGGCCTTCCCAGGCTTCAGATACAGTAAACGTCCGGGTGTACGAGCCGACGGGATTATACACGGTTGGAGCAAATGGCGGCTTCAGGTCAGGCTCGGAAACAGCCCAAGGATAACGCACATTGGTATATTGCGGATAATCATACCCCTGGAACTGCCAATGGGAGGGCACAGGGATTTCGGCCCAGCTGCTGGTATCGTAATCTGATTTATAGAAATCCTTGATGCGCTGCTCAGGGGTCTTCGCGAAGGCAAACTTCCAGCTGCCGTTAAGGGATTGATAATTAGGGGATGCTGTTTTATCTCCATGCAGTGCCTGCTCAACGGTCGTATAGGAGATCATGGATGAATGAGCCGGCAAGCGGTTCAATTCAAAAATTTCGGGATTGTTATTCCATTCAGGATAGCCGTTGGCGGGTGGTTGGTAGTTTAGCTTCTTGCGCACATTAACATCTCCTTGTATTGTTATATTCATATTATAAATTGGCAAATGCCTATAAGATATACAAGGATATTATAGTGATATAACAATATATGAAACAGGTGAAGAGACTTGGAGAGCATGATGGTTTTTTGCGAGACGGATGATATGGTCCAGCTGCCGCTGTACGCTACAACGATCGGATATTGGGAACACCAGGAAGAGACTGAACGCCTGGCAGGGTTTCCGGATTATCAGCTGCATCAGATTCTGGACGGCAAGGGCGAGCTGACGATAAAAGATAAACGGCAGATTGTCGGCCCGGGAGATATATTCATTACCTTTCCGGATATTCCGCATTCCTACATGCCGGTTAGCCGGGAGTGGGAGCTGGCCTGGATCTCCTTTCAGGGGAGAGAGGCCGGAGGGATGCTGTCCTACGCGGGCATTCGCGAGTCAGGTGTCTGGAGACTAAGAGAACCTGAACTTCTCGGTCCGCTTAAGGAAATGCTGCTGCTGCCCGGAGGCAACGATCTCGAGGTGAACCTGGAACGTTCCAAGCTGCTGTACTCGCTGCTACTGGATTTGAAAAGAAATCTGCCTCCCGCCCCGAATAAGGAGGATGAGCTTGTGCGGATCAAACCGGTGCTGGAGCATATTGAACTTCATCTGCACCGGACATTGACCTTAAAAGAGCTGTCTGAGGTAATCTCTGTTTCTCCGCAATATCTGTGCCGGCTATTTCAGCGTACGGTTCATGACCGGCCGGTAACCTATATCAATAAGCAGCGCATTAACCGGAGCAAGCAATTGATGTATCAGGAACGTGAAAAAAAGCTGTACGAAATCGCACAGCTGACAGGCTTTGAGAACGCGAGCTACTTCTGCGCCGTATTCAAACGATTAACCGGAATGAAGCCGGAGCAGTTCAAGCAGCTGCATGGTTTGGATTAAATAAACTGTAAAATACCCAAGGCGATAAAAAATGCTCCTATCCATATTGCCACAGCACCTAAGAACGTTCTTGAATCGATGTAGGCTTTGCTTGGCTCAGCATCACCGTTCACTTTCCATCCTTCATTCATGCGCCAGCCAAAGGTAGGATTCTTACGGATATACAGACCCCAGGCAATTATCCCCAGACCAATAATAAGCAAAAAAATTCCTGTGACAATCATAAGATCAGCTCCTTTAATGGTTATACGGGAACAGTTGGAAAATGTTGCTTAAATGAACAACACGAAAGACGAGTTGACATTAATCGAACGGTCGTTTATTATAGGCGCATGAGATATAAAGATGAGAATAAAAGCGAACGTATTTTTAATGCATCAATTCAGTTGATAAATGAACATGGTTTGTCGGAAACTTCGATGTCGAAGATCGCGAAAAAAGCCGGCGTATCTGCTTCAACGATTTACGTATATTTTGAAAACAAGGAGGATATGCTGAACAAATTATATTTGAATATAAAGAAAGAAATGAGTCTGGAAGTATTTTATGATTACGATGACTCTATGCCGTTAAAGACAGCATTTGAACATGCGTTAGGAAAATATATTGATTTTGTTTTGACGCATAAAGATGAGTTTTTATTTCTGGAGCAGTTTTCAAACTCACCACTTCTTGATAAATTGTCTCGGAATGAAGGATTGGAATATTTTGAGCCGCTCATTAAATTATTTGAAAAAGGCAAAAGCCAAAATGTGTTCAAACAAGTGGATACGAGCCTGCTCCATATGTTTATGTTTAACCCGGTGATGCAATATATTAAAGAATATTTTGGCGGCCGATTAGAGTTGAGACAAGAAAGCTTGAACGAGATCGTTCAGATGACATGGGATGCTTTAAAAGCATAATTTAGACCTTCAGAGGGAATTGGATTGGAGCATGAAGAATCAATCCCTCTGAAATTTAAAAGCTCATTATTAATCGAATGAACGTTTATTTTAACGAATGTTCGATTTAGAAATATTAAATCCAACCTAAAAATGAAAGAGGTAAAAAAATGAACGCAAAATATAACAAATTAATGGAATCATTTACGCTCAATAATGGAATCACTCTTAGAAATCGGGTTGTTATGTCCCCTATGACTACGTGGGCCAGTAATGACGATTACACGATTTCAGATGAAGAAGTGAGATATTATGAAAAAAGAGTAAACGGTGTAGGACTGGTTATTACAGGATGTACGCATGTTCAAGCAAACGGTATAGGTTTTACACATGAGTTTGCAGGTTATAATGATACATTTATTCCAAGTTTACGAAAATTAGCCGATGCGGCGAAAAGTGGAGGAGCTCCTGCGGTTCTTCAAGTTTTCCATGCAGGGAATAAAGCACTGCCGGCTCTGACTCCAAATGGGGATGTAGTGAGTTCAAGCGCTGTAGAGACTGAGGCTACGGCCTTTGCCCCTTCAGTTTTACCGAGAGCACTTTCTCAGGATGAGATCCTGGACGTAATTCGTGCATTTGGAGAAACAACAAGACGAGCCATTGAAGCAGGATTTGATGGCGTTGAAATTCATGGTGCACATGGGTTTTTGCTGCAAAACTTCTTTTCTCCATTCTTCAATAGACGTGAGGATCAATGGGGAGGGACGCTAGAAAATCGTTTGCGTTTCCCGTTGGCTGTCATTCATGAAATGAAATCTGTAATTCAAAAGCATGCCACAAAACCGTTTATTCTCGGCTACCGATTTTCTCCTGACGAACCCATGGAAGGTGGTCTTCGAATGAACGATACCTATACATTGATTGATCGTCTGATTACAGAAGGTGTGGATTATGTGCATGCTTCACTTACGGATGCTCTCACATCAAAGCCGGTGGATAGTCAAAATGAAGAAACATATCTTGAATTAATAGTGGGATATGTAAACGGTAGATTGCCAGTAATGGCTGCTGGTTCTATGGTAACTCCAGATGATGTTGCAGCCGTATTGGATAAAGGATTAACCCTCGCAGCTGTTGGACATACGTTGATTATGAATCCTGACTGGGTAGAAAAAGTTCAGGATGATAAGGAAGCAGAAATTGAGACAGCCATTAGGATTTCAAAGGTAAGCGAGCTTGAGCTTCCTCAAAAACTATGGAATACAATTAAAGCTTCAGGCCCATGGTTTAAAATCGAAGAATAATATCGCAACTAGGAGCCGATGGGCGGTAAACAAGTGGTGATCGAGACAAGCCTGACGAAGGCACTCCTAAGGAGATAAGCTACCGTTAGATTGAATTGCTGAAGCCGATGCAATTGCGGCTGTTGAGCAGAAGCTTGCTGAGCTTAAAGAAGGGACTAATGCTTATCTGGCTCTGTCAGATAGCCCCCTTATATCAACGATACTTTATCGACCGAATATTATCTATATAATACCGACAGCTACCTCCGAGTTAACTTGGGGTAGCTGTTTTTGGATTGAGAGTAAGGAGAATTTGAAGATAAGCATTACTATGGGAATATAAGTTTTACGTCCATTCTCTTTAATTATTATCACTGTAAATAAACCGCTCTACCTGCTCAGCGGTAGCCGCTATATTAGGATGCGAATTGTCGATCAGCGTTACATTTGCTTCCGGCAAAGGCCATGCAAGGGTGCGGCTGCCGAGTGACGAGCGGAAGAGCTCCCAATGACGGAACTTCCAGTCATCCAGCGGAGAATGCCTGCCCTGTATTCGCTTGCGGAAAAGCTCCTCGTCAGCTAATGTGACCATCACGACTTTGACTAGAACGTCCTGCAGTGTTAGGCCGATCCGCTTCAGCTCGCTTTCAATCCAGCCAGGATCCGCTGCTTCCTTAGTGAAGGGTCCAACCACGTAGACATCGCTGTCCAGGCCGAGATTATCGAGAGCGGCATCCATGGTGATCCGGTATCCCAGATCGCGGCACAGTCTTTTGTATTCGGCGGAATCCCTGTCTGTGGGGTCTAGCCCGTGCATAGTCATAATTGCATCTGCCGCAGGCCTTAATAAAATATCCATGTCGAAAAAGGCGGCTTTGCGGCGGGAAGCAACTGCCTTGGCTAATGTAGTTTTACCGGCACCTGCCGGACCCAGGAAAAAGACAAGTTTGTTCATTGTAATAGGCTCCTTATGATCTGAGTCAAGATGAATTCCAGCTACCTTATCGTAACATGCTTGCCGTTTCAGTTGGAAATCAAAAGAGCGCAGATCCGGGGATGTTTTTTGCGGTGTTTACTGGCCGGATGGGACAGCTTGCGAGAAATGGAGTAAAAATGAGCAAATCATCGGGCGCTTAAGAGCGAAGTCAAAGAATACGCCTTCATTCGTGAAGAGACGGCATTATTTGGCTTTTTATTCCATATGGGACGTTTTACATTAAACGAACACAGGCGTAAGATTCAAATCAGCAACCGAATAATATAACTGTTCTCAAATGGCTGAATTCCGTTAACGGGAACGGGGGAACCAATGGTGAACGCTGCTGATAAGACGCTGCGGCCCACCCGGGGTGAATCCTTGCTAAGCTCATTGGCAGGGTAGGGCAATCTCGCTGCCCGAATCCGTCAGCTAACCCCGTAAGCCTCGAAGAGAGAGGATGAGCGCCATGATCGATTAACCGACCACGGAGAGCCCTGCCGCTTCTGTGGTCTTTTTGCTGTGCAAGCAGGAAGAAAAAACGTTCTGTATAAAGACAAAAAGTCTTATAACAACGTAAGAAAGAGTGTTAAATACTATCGCAAATGCTACAAAGGGGGGATTGATATCGTTACTGTATTTATCGTCTGCTTCTGGGTAGGACTACTGCTTCTCCTAAGCGGCGGATTTCATGGGCATGGTCTGGCAAGTCATATGCATGTTGGAGGCGGTGATGCTGGAGGTCCGGGTTTTGTGCCTATACTTCCGCTGATGGTATTTGTCACAGTCTGGGGTGGTACGGGTTATGTCCTGACGCGGTTTAGCGTGATGACTATGCTTGTAGTGGTGCTGATCTGCACCGTGGTTGCCTTATTGGTGGGCAGTCTGATGTATGTAGTGCTGGCCCGGGTGATGACCCGGTATGACAGCAGCATGAATGAAATGGATTATGATCCATCGGGTCTACTTGGATACATCAGTATTCCTGCATTGGATGGAGCGGTTGGGGAAATGAAATATGTGCTGCACGGAACGAAACGATCCATAGGAGTAAGGGCAGAAGCCGGCCAGCAGCTCACCAAGGGCGATAGGGTGATTATTCTGAAGGTGGATAAAGGAATAGCAACAGTAACTCTCTTTGAGAGTGAAATCGGACAATTATAAATAACGGGGAGTGTCGAATGTTATGGTTCTTCTTTATTTAATCTCAGCAATTGTTGTAGTTATCCTGCTTGCATTGTTCAGTATCGTGAATTCTTATAAAAAGGTTCCGCCCAATCAGGCGATGATTGTGTACGGCCTTGGCGGAAAAAGAGTGGTACAGGGCGGCGGGACATTCGTCATCCCCGGCTTCCAGAACAATAAAACGATCTCTATGATGCTGATGAGCTTTGATGTCATCCCGGCGCAGGCAATGTTCTCCCGGCAAGGCATCAAGCTCAACCTGGAGGCAGTCGCTCAGATTAAGATCAAAAGTGATCCTACCGCTATTCTGACTGCCAGCGAGCAGTTTATCGACCGGCCGGAAGAAGACCGCGAGACGATAATCCTGCATTCAGTGGAAGGTCATCTGCGCGGTTTAATCGGGCAATTATCGGTAGAATCGATACTTAAGACACCTGACGAAATTAACAGCAAGATGCGGGAAACCTGCTCGGAAGACCTCGATAAGATGGGGCTGGAAGTAGTCAGCTTCACCATTAAGAAAATTACCGACGACAAAGGCTACATCGACAATATGGGGGTTCCGGAAATTGAGCGCATCCGCCGCGATGCCAGCATTGCCAAAGCGGAAGCAGAACGCGATATTCAGATTAAACAAGCGGAGGCTGAGAAAGAATCCTCCATTGCCAAAGCCAATGCACATCAGGCCACCATTGAAGCGGAAACCGCTGCCCGCGCCAAGGAATCCCTGTTCGAGAAGGATTTGAACATTAAGCAGGCAGACTTTAAGCTGGAGACAGAAGTGAAGAAAGCCCAGGCGGATCTTGCGTACGAATTGCAGCAGAACAAAATCAAGCAGTCGCTGGTTACTGAACAGGTCAAAATAACGCAGATGGAAGCGGAAGCCAACCGGACAGTCCGGGAAATCGAAGTGGAGCTCAGACAGAAGGAGCTGGAGGCAACGGTAATCAAGCCTGCTCAGGCGGAAAACCAGGCTACGATTATGAGAGCGGAAGCAGCCAAGCAGCGGCAAATTCTTGAAGCGGAAGCTGAGGCAGCCACGACAACCAAACGCGGGCTGGCAACGGCCGAAGCAGAGCTGGCGAAGGGTAAGGCTAACGCGGAAATTGTTCAACTGGCTGGAGCGGCGGAAGCAGGTGCACTGGAGAAGAAAGCCGAAGCATACAAACAGTTCACGCAAGCCGCGCTCACAGTAGAATTCCTGAAGGTTCTGCCTGAGCTGGCTGAGAAAATCGCGTCCCCATTGGCTAAGGTTGATAAGATTACAGTGATTTCACAGGATGGAGCTTCATCCGGCGTGAACAAAATTACCGGAGATATCGCCAAAATCATGACCCAGATTCCTGAATTGACTCAGACGCTAACCGGTATGAACGTGACCGAGGCGATTAGCGGGCTGCTCGGCAGAAATAAAGAACAGTAATCCATTATCGAAGTATTATTCAAACCAGCTCTGTACAGCGGCGATAGCTATTCGTGCCGTACAGGGCTGGTTTCGTTTGTTTCGGCCGGGATCAGTAGTTCAGGTCTGTTGAATCCTGTATAATAGCAAAATAAAACAGATTAGGATTGTTGGGGGCAGAATACAGATGAACATAAGACCGATTCAAATTTCAGACAACGGCTCAATCGAACGGATTATCCGTGAATGCCTGATTGAATACGGAGGCAACCGTGACGGGCTGGCCTGGGCTGATGCGAGCATGCATGATCTTTACAGCTATTACAATGCAGCAGAGAACAGGGCTTACTGGATTGTAGAAGAAGACGGGGAAGTGCTGGGAGGCTGTGGAATCGCCGCTTTTGACGGGTCGGATGAAGTGTGTGAATTGCAGAAAATGTACCTCACTACGTCAACCAGAGGTACAGGAATCGCCTCGGAGCTGTTACAGACTGCTCTCGATTTCGCCAAGCTCCACTATAAACAATGTTACCTGGAAACGCTGCAGACCATGGCCGCAGCGAACCGCTTTTATCAGAAGCAGGGCTTCTCACTGCTGGCGGAGCCGCTTGCCGGATCTGAGCATTTTGCCTGTGACGCCTGGTATATTAAGGATCTAAGCTAGCTAGAGTATTAACATGGAGGAGGTGAATCCAGTGGAACTTCCAGTCCTGACCCGCACACTTGCTGCACAAATCCTGCAGTCTGAGACAGACTATCTCACATCAAGAATTCAATCCATCCTAGAGCGGAAAGGGAATCCGGAGGGAGTGGAGATTGCACGTTTCGGGAATGCTGCTGCTTTTTACATCAGGACTATGCCTTGGGCACTGTTCAATTCCGTTAAAGGACTCTCGGATGAAGATAGTGATCAGTTGGAGGCTATCCTTCAGTTCTACCGGTCCAGAGACCGGGCCTTTCAGATCGATATCGATCCGGTCCGTTCCGGTTCCAGGCTATTCACAGCTCTGGCAGAAAAGGGCTTGCATCAAACAGGCTTTCATTCTGTGCTATACGGGCTACCTAAGCAAGAACCGCCTGCGTCACAGTCTAATATAAAGATTACTGAAATAACGCAGCCGTCTGAATTTGACTCTTTTGCCGAAATTCATTGCCTGGGCTCCGGGATGCCGCTATCTGCCAAACCTCATTTCATGAACAATAATATTGGACTACTGAATAGACCGGGCTGGAAGCTGTTTCTGGCTACGCTTGATGATGTGCCGGCTGGAGTAGCAGTGATGCATATTAGCGGGAGTATAGCTTCCTGCACGCTGGCTGCGACCGCGCCGGAATACCGGAACCGTGGTATACAAACCGCACTGATACAACGCAGACTGTACGAAGCTCATTTTGCGGGTTGTCAGCTTGTTGCTGCACAGGCCAGCTTCGGGTCTACCAGCCAGAATAATCTGGAGCGTGCGGGCTTCCAGATCGCCTGGACACGGTCAGTATGGGGCTGAACAGAAAAATAGAATATAGAAATAGGAGACAATCTATGAGAAAACCAATTATCGCAGTCGATATGGATGATACTATCTGCCATCTCGTTAAGCGGGCGATTTATCATAACAATAATGAATTCCCAACCCATCTGCTACGCTACGAGGATATGTTCGACTGGAACAGTGACCACCTGCGCCATCCGGACAGCACGATGGATATCTTTTTTGGAAGACCGGGTCTGTATGAGGAGCTTGAGCTGTTCGATGAGCATGTGGTTGAAGAGATGGAGAAGCTGCACAATGCTTATGATGTTATTATTGTGACTGCAGCTGTACCGAAAACGGTCGTAGAAAAATGGAACTGGCTGCAGAAGCATATGCCGTTTATCCCGGCTGATAACTTCTTTACCTGCAAGCGGAAGCATCTGATCAATTTCGATCTGCTGATTGATGATGGTCCGCATAATCTTCTCCCTGCTGTACAGGAGGGCAAGAAAGTGCTGTGCATTCCGCATCCATGGAATCTGAGAGCACGGGAAGAATATGCGTTCCCGCTTATGACCTCCTGGAAAGGTGCGAAGGAGCGGATTGATGAAATTCTACAATCGTAGCCATACATAGTTGAATGGATGATCCCTATAACCCTGCCGGGCGTGGATTGACAGACCGCCTGCAGGGACTTTATACTTAAATCACTTAAACGTATAAGTTAAGCTCAAATTTCCGCTGTGAGGAGTGTACTGCTATGGATTTAGCGGCATTTATTCATGAACCTAAAGGGGCATTGTCATACGCCTATGATTCGGAGACCCTGCATATCCGCATTAAAACGAAAAAAGATGATATCCAGTCGGTCACCTTGCTGGCTATTGATCCGTTCAACTGGAAACCGGTAGCCAAGGATTCGCATGTCTATGATTTTGCTATTGATACAATGCAGCATGTGGAGATGAAGAAGGAGTATGTTACCCGTTATCATGATTGCTGGTTTGCCGAGCTCCCGGGCTTTAACTGGAGAAGAATTAAGTATGGCTTTGTGCTGAATGACGGCCATGAGTGTTGTTTTGCCGGCTGCCAGCAGTTCGTTCCGCTTCCCGAAGACTGGACACCACCTAAGGATCACACGAACTATTTCTATTATCCTTATATTCTGGAAGAAGATCTGTATGAGGCGCCGACTTGGGTAAAGGATACGGTATGGTATCAGATTTTTCCGGACCGGTTCAACCGGGGTTCTGCTGAAGAGGATGCGAAAGATAGGGAAGATCTACTGGAATGGGGCAGTGATGAGCTGGACGGCGTTCATAAAAAGTTCGGCGGAAATCTGCAAGGCGTCATTGAAAAACTGGACTACATCCGGGATCTGGGCTGTGACGGCATTTATTTCACACCTATTTTTGATTCGCCAAGCTCACACAAATATGATACGAAAGATTATTTCAAGATTGATCCGCATTTCGGTGACAATGATAAACTGGGCCTTCTGGTAGAAGAGGCGCACAAGCGGGGGATACGGGTCATGCTCGATGCGGTGTTCAACCATTGCGGCTATGAGCATCCGTTCTGGCAGGATGTATTGAAGCACGGCAGCAGCTCGCCTTATTTTGACTACTTCTATATCCTGGACGCGGACAAACCAGTGGTACCTGACACTGCGCTTGCGGCCAGGGAAGGCTATTATTTCGGAGAGCATTTGAATTACCGGACGTTTGCGTATACGGAGCAGATGCCCAAGTGGAATACCGCCAATCCTGCGGCAAGGGAGTATCTGATAAGCGCAGCTGTCTATTGGACGGAACACTATAATATTGACGGCTGGCGGCTCGATGTGGCGAACGAAGTTTCCCATGATTTTTGGCGGGAATTCCGGAAACGGATCAAGGCCATCCGCAAAGACATTTATATTCTCGGTGAAAACTGGCTCTATTCGAATCCGTGGCTGCAGGGTGACCAGTTCGATGCGGTGATGAATTACGAGTTCACTGGACCGGTTACCCGCTACTTCGGGACGAATCTTCCGGAACAGGAGCAGTATACTGCTGAGGATTTTGTGAATGCCATCAATCAGCTGCTGGTCAGCTATCCTAAGCATGTGGCGCGGAATATGTTCAATCTGCTCGACAGCCATGATACCGCGCGGATTCTGCACTTTTGCGGAGACGACCCGGAGCTGGTGAAGCTTCCTTATGTTTTCCTGCTGACCTATGGCGGTTCTCCGAGCATCTATTATGGCGGTGAGGTTGGCCTGGGCGGAGACGAACATCATAACCGTCAGTGTATGCCTTGGAAGCCGGAGCAGCAGAATCTGGCGCTATATCAGACGATCCGCAGACTGATCGGGCTCCGCAAGGAGAATCCGCTGTTTAAGGCGATTGATATCGAGTGGTTATCAGCAGGGGGAGCAACTAATACTTTGATTTACAAAAAAGAAAGCAGCAGCGGAACCCTGTATGTACTCATCCATAATTCCAGCGAGCCAGCTGATATTGGGCTCCCTAGCGAATTACAAGGACGGAAAATGAGAGATTTGTACAATGATCAGCCGGTTGAAACCGCTGCGGAAATCCGTATGGAATCTCATTCGTTCAGGCTGCTGGCAGCGGAGTAAACTAAATCATGCAGGAGGAACAGTCATGACATCAGGTACGAAACGGTCTATTCTGGAAAAAATGACGATGACCGTTGAACGGAAGGACAACCGCGCAGTCTCTTTTACCAATAAAGAAGCTGCCTATTACTTTACCCAATCCCATGTAACGGATCATCCTGAACACGCTTATTTTGAGGGATTGAACGTTGCGAAGAACCGGCTCTTTGGCGGGTACACCTTGTATGCAGACCATCAGGAGCTGGATGATCAGGAAGCTGCAGTTGAGGTCAGCCCCTATTCCATGATCCGCACCCACGGCAGTCTGACTGAAGAGCTGTGGCTGTTTGATTACCGGAATGTGCTTGAGGTGAGCCTGAGCGGGGCAGGCCAAGACATTGGGATTGCTCTAAAAGGGAAAGAGCTGGAGTATTTGAAGCTCAGCAGGAATACTGCATATTTCAAGGCAATGGAAGGGGAGTGGGTAATTGCCCTGCGTCCCCGTAATGCCCGTCCGTTATCGCTGCTGAGTAAGGTCTTCCATACAGAAGCCGAAGCCGGGGGATTCTACATTTCCGCTGCCCGGACAGAAGCTGAAGCAGCAGCCTTAATTCAGGATACTGAAGCGCACGCAAACCGTCTGAAGTCTGAGCGCATAAAGCGTATGGAGGATTTTTTACAGCAAAATGTTTATATAAACAGCAGTAACGAACAGCTGACCCTCGCACTGAACTGGCTCAGCTTAACTATGGATCAGCTCGTAACCAGACAACAGGGCGATGGGATCTATGCCGGATTGCCCTGGTTCAATGAATACTGGGGACGCGATCAGTTCATCGCTCTTCCGGGTGCGGTACTGGTCAGCGGCCAGTTTGAAACGGCTAAGCATATTCTCATGTCCTTTGCCGAATACCAGAACACCGATGAGACTTCAAAATATTACGGCAGAGTTCCGAATATCCTGGCACCGGAGAATATCGACTATCATACCACCGACGGGACACCGCGGTTTATTATCCAGCTGCAGGACTATGTAAAATATTCCGGGGACACAGAGATTATTAATAAGCTGTACCCGGCGGTGCGCAGCAGTATCGAGGGTTCGCTCAAGCACTGGGTGGATGCCAAAGGCTATCTTACCCATGACGACAATGAGACCTGGATGGATGCGCGGGATGCTGATTTGAACTCTTACTCTCCAAGAGAAACCCGCGCCAATGATATACAGGCCCTTTGGTATCACCAGCTGCGGGCGGGTGTGTATTTTGCCGAATATATGGGCGATCAGAAGAATGCAGAGCAGTGGGGAAGCCTGGCTGACCGGTTAAAAAGTAATTTCGAGCGGGATTTCCGCGATCCGTCACATCCTTATCTGGCGGATCGTTTGGATGCTGCTGACGAGCCGGAGTTCTCTCTGCGTCCGAACCAGCTGTTTGCTTTTGACATGTTCGAAGATCGTGACTTTAAAGCTGCCGCAGTCCGTACCGCATGGGAGGAGCTGGTATATCCTTGGGGCGTTGCTTCCCTTGACCGGCAGCACCCGTTCTTCCATCCCTTCCACCTGACAGAGAAGTATCATAAAGATGAAGCTTATCATAACGGCACCGTGTGGACCTGGCTGAACGGCATAGCCATGCAGCGCATGATAGAATCCGGGCAGGAAGAAATCGCATACAAGCTCTTCCATAATATGAACTGGCAGGCGCTTCATCTTGGGGTCGTCGGCGGGCTGAGTGAAAACCTGGATGCCTACCCGCACGAAGGAGAGAATTGGGCTAAACTGACTGGGGCTTATCTTCAGGCCTGGTCCAATGCAGAGCAGCTGCGTGTATGGTATCAGTATTTCCTGGGCATCCGGCCTGATATGATCCATCACAAGGTTCTGCTTGCTCCGCGAATTCCGCAGGAAATAACGGATCTCCAATTTCATGTAAAAGTTGGAGAAGGAACACTCGAGGCTGAATATTCAGCAAATCGCAGCGAGCAGCGGTATATCTACCGCTTCAAGGGAGTTAAACTTAAGGCAGTGATCGATATTGCGCCGTTTGCCGAATTGGAGCTTGAGGCCGAAGCGGGAGCTGAGCTACGGCTAAGCCGGACAGGGCTGGAGCTTGAGATTGAACTTGTGAACGAGCGCGGAGAAATCATCAGGAAGCTAACCGTCCAACCTTCTAAGGACAGAATAGAGCAGCAGCTGCACAGTGACCAGCTCTTTGCGGGTGTGCATTTTGCAGAGCCGCTTGCACTAGAGAAGCATCCTGTAATGCAACGGGAAAGTACAACGGTTGTAGGTACAGAGGAATAACCGGATATGTTTGGAGACCCAAAAGACCAGCCTTTATAAGGCTGGTCTTTTGGGAGGTAATCCTAAATTCCGCTGCGTGGATCCGTCAGCTTATGAGAACAGGGGCTTACGATTCTATTTACAAAGAAAGCCCCTATGCGGGGCCGTTTGTTAGAATCTGTGTGCGTATTTGCGGAGTTCCTCAGGAATGCTGATTTCCCCTAAAATAGCTTCAACTGCCTGCCATGCCTCTTGAAAAACACCACCGCTATAACTCGTCCGATTCCGGGCGGGGCCGGTCATTGACATATCAAATACGATATATTCCCCGACATCTTCAATCACTCTAAAGCTTACTGCACGGTCATTTTTCTGAATCCGTACTTCTTCCATGATGCTTCCTCCTCATTGGATGTACCTGTACAAAGGCTTATTCACTACTAGAATTATACTATTAACGTGCATGT
This sequence comes from Paenibacillus pedocola, assembly GCF_031599675.1. Lineage (NCBI taxonomy): Bacteria > Bacillati > Bacillota > Bacilli > Caryophanales > Paenibacillaceae > Paenibacillus > Paenibacillus pedocola. Next base: position 3,257,451 of record NZ_CP134223.1, read on the forward strand.
GCATCAATTCACAAATGCGATTTGCTATTTTTCGGGGTTGTGTATGATAATCTTGTTAGAGATTAGCTATATAATAACATTAGCGAGAGGAGACAAGATATTATGAAGCTGCTTAGCTATATTCAAAACGGCGGTTACCGCCTGGGAATACATACGGATAACGGCATACTGGACGTTACAGATGCTTCGGTTGTCTATGGACTAGAGGAAACTGCGGAATTAAGTATTCAGGACGTCATAAACGGAGGCGCAGAAATCCTTAAAAGACTGCTGAACCTTCAACAATTGGCTGAAAATGATACTAATGGCAGGCTGCAGCTGCTAGATGAATCCAAGCTGGCCTTTGCGCCCTGCGTAACCAGCCCCGGAAAAATCGTGTGTGTAGGCCTGAACTACCGCAAGCATGCGGAAGAAACGAAGGCAGCGATCCCGCAGACGCCGATTCTATTCAGCAAATTCAATAATGCGCTGGCTGGACATCTGGAGACTGTACCTCTGCCTGCAGCCTCGCAGCAAGTAGACTATGAAGCGGAACTGGCCATAGTGATTGGCCGTAAAGCCTATAATGTAAGCAAAGAGGAAGCGCTGGATTATGTCTTCGGGTACTGCTGTGCGAATGACCTGTCAGCCCGTGATTTGCAGTTCCGGACCCAGCAATGGCTGCTAGGTAAAACCTGTGATAAATTCGCTCCCGTAGGCCCTTATCTGGTTACTGCCGATGAAGTCGGGAACCCGAATAACCTGAGGATCTCCTGTGCGGTTAACGGTGAAGCCCGTCAATCCTCCAACACGGAGGATATGATCTTCCATTGTGATGAGATTATCAGCTACATCTCACAGCATTTGACGCTCGAACCGGGGGACATAATTCTGACTGGTACACCGGAAGGTGTGGTACTCGGCTACCCGACGGAGCAGCAGGTATTCCTGAAGTCTGGCGATATCGTGACCGTGGAGATTGAAAAGCTTGGTAGGCTAACTAATACTATCACTGTGTAAAATTGTGAGCTGCAATATATATCAAATAAAAATGCAAAGCCATAATCATCTGCGTTCCAGCAGAGTTATGGCTTATTTAAATGGGCTATTCCTTCTTTCCGCAGCTTAATCGTCGGATGCGGGTATTTGTTCTTTTTTCGCTTCTCCAAGCTTCTTTCGTTCGATATGAGTCACTCCCCATTGGTGTAAGGCTTCCATAATCGGGGCCAGAGTCATGCCGTATTCCGTGATGGAGTATTCCACTTTCGGCGGAATTTGCGGATAAATGACTCGGGAAAGGATCTCTTCCTCCTCTAATTGGCGCAGATGGAGCGTAAGCATCCTTTGCGTGATATTGGGCAGCAATCTTCTTAGTTCATTGAACCGTAAGGGTTTACCTTGAAGCAAATGATAAATGATACTCGGCTTCCATTTGCCGACGATCGACTCCATTGTCACAACGAATTGACATTGGTCAGGATTCTTTTGCATACTTTAGCCTCCCGTACAGTACCTTTTTTCATACTATACCACATTATTGTTCCTACTTATCAAAAGAAAGTAAATATATTATGATCACCATGAAAGTGTTATTACTCTGATCATAGAAGGGAAGTTTTAATAATGGCAATAGTACTGTACATCACCGCACATCCTCTTGATTCTCAGGCATCCTATAGCCTCGCGGTAGGAGAAGAATTTATTGAAGCGTACCGTGAAGCAAATCCGGCAGATGAAATTGTTCATTTGGATCTGTACAAAGAGAATATCCCGCCAATCGATGCGGATGTTTTACACGGGTGGGAAAAGCTTCGGTCGGGTTCATCGTTCATCCAACTATCGGATGCCGAGAAATCAAAAGTAGACCGTCTTGGGGTGATTGTTGATCAATTCGTGGCCGCTGATAAGTACGTTTATGTTTCCCCGATGTGGAATTTCTCGATCCCGCCAATTTTGAAAGCATACACGGATGCGACTTCAATTCCGGGGAAGACATTCAAATATACTGACAATGGCCCTGTGGGCCTGTTGCCCGGCAAGACAGCCTTGCACATTCAAGCTAGCGGCTCCGTTTATACGGAGGGTCCTCTTGCTCCACTTGAAATGGGATATAGCTATTTGAAAAAGGTTTTGAATTTCTATGGGATATCGATTGAGGCGATATTTGTGGAAGGAACGGCAATATCAGATCGGGCTCTATCTGTAAAAGAAAAAGCAATTGCACATGCAAAGGAAGTTGCCAAACGTTTCTAACAAAGGCTGTTCCAAATGCAGCGCTGGGACCTGTAAGACAATAACCGGCCCCTTTTTGACCTTTTGGGTAACGGATGGCTATGAAAAATTATATTTACTACAAGGGTGGACAGTAGTCCATCCTTTTTTCTATACCGGAAAACGTTAGATATCTCACAAATCCTGTGGGAATATCCGATATGCATAATCTTTTCAACAATTCGCAAAAAGATCAAAAACAAGCAGACAAAACCCGGAATTTAAGTATGGAGTGCTGCATAGTCTAGAGTAATTCTTCTCGCGTAAGCTTTTGTAGAAGGGAAACAGTCAGTGGAGTGGCTGGTTTCGGTCTGCCGTGAGGGATGGAGGCAGTTGTACGATGGACGCCCTATTAAGCAAATTGTCTGAACAGCATATTCTCACAGCAGATGAAATCATCTGGTTTCTCCGGCATTTAACCCCCGACCTTAAGAAACGATTATATCTTTTAGCTTCTGAGACCTGCAAGCAGTATTATGCTGAAAGCGTTTACTCCCGCGGTTTAATTGAGTTCTCAAACTTCTGCAAACAGGATTGTATGTATTGTGGTCTGCGCAGATCCAATTCTCTGGCCCAGCGGTATAGGCTGACGGAGGAAGAAATTCTTGAGTGTGCTGAAGAGGGTTATCAGCTTGGATATCGTTCGTTTGTACTGCAGAGCGGGGAGGATTTCCGGTTTACAGAGCAAGCGATGGTCTCGATTGTCAGAAATCTGAAAAGACTTTTTCCCGATTCAGCGGTTACATTGTCAGTCGGCGAACGAAGTGAAGCCTTTTATCGTGCAATGTATGATGCAGGCGCTGACCGGTATCTGCTGCGGCATGAGGCAGCATCGCGTCCGCTCTATGAGTCGCTGCATCCCGGTATGTCGTATGACAACCGCATGAACTGCCTGCGTGTGCTGAAAGAGATCGGCTATCAGGTTGGGGCCGGCTTTATGGTGGGGCTTCCCGGCCAAACCTATCAGCATCTTGCCGAAGATTTGCTGTTCCTGCAAGAGTTCCGTCCGGAAATGATCGGGATCGGCCCGTTTATCCCTCATAGTGCAACACCGCTTAAAGAGGCTGCCGGCGGAACAGTAGAGGACACTCTGGTCATGATAGCCATGGCAAGGCTAATGGTTCCCGATGCTTTAATGCCAGCTACCACTGCTATGGGCACACTTGATCCTGTTGGACGGGAAAAAGCGATTGCGGCAGGAGCGAACGTGGTTATGCCAATTCTGTCCCCGCTGCAGGTCCGCCGCAAATATGCGCTCTATGAGCATAAAATCTGTATGGGCGATGATCCCGCGCATTGCCGGAGCTGTATTGAGATGCGGATTGCCGTCTCCGGATACAAGCTGGAGCTGAGCCGCGGCGACCACTGTAATTTTCCCCGCTTATCTAAGGAAGAATCCGCAAGGTGAGCTTTCTTATAAGAAAGTAAGTGAAACAATTCACTTACGGTGTATAGAATTCAGCAGCACTACAAAGGAGGAAACCAGTTGTCTACTTTGACGAAGAAAAATGCACTCGGCTTCTTTGAAATCCGGCTTGAATCCATCGGCGGACTTGGCGCCAACCTGGCAGGAAAAATGCTTGCGGAGACCGGCGCGCTCGAACTGGGCTTTAACGCCGCTAACTTCTCTTCCTACGGCTCTGAGAAAAAAGGCTCCCCCGTGAAAACCTTTGTCCGCTTCTGTGATCCGGAGATTGAAATCAGAGATCATAGTCCGATTGAAGAGCCGCATCTGATCGCGGTTTTCCACGAGGCTCTGTACAAGATTGTGAACGTGGCAAGCGGCCTGCAGCCAGACGGGGTCGTCCTGGTCAATACAACCCGCGACTTCGATGAAGTACGTTCAAGTCTGAAGATTGAATCCGGGACAATTGCCCTGATTGATGCCATGGGGATAGCCGTTGAAGAGAGAACCAAGATTAACACCGCGATGCTTGGCGCGATGTTCCGTATTTGTGATTTCCTCGATCCCGAAGCGATGCGTACCGTTATCCGCAGAACGTTCGAGAAGAAATATCCGCAGCTTGTGGAGCCCAACCTCCGTACTTTCGACCGGGGCTACAATGAGGTGCAATTCAAAACCTATGACGTACCGGAAGGTTCGCAGATTAAACCTTTCAAACGTGTACAATCCTTGCTTGGTTACAAAACGCAATTGCCAGGCGGAGTGATCGCCGCACAGGGAAACAGCATTCTTAAGGATCTGGGCGGTTCCCGCGCCGGGCTGCTGCCGGAGTTTCATGCCGCTAAATGCATCAATTGTGCTGCCTGCGATAATGTCTGCCCTGACTATTGCTTCGTATGGGAATCGGCAGAAGACAAGCGCGGCCGCCTGCAGCAGGTTCTTCGGGGCATTGATTATCAATATTGTAAGGGCTGCCTGAAATGTGTTGAAGCCTGCCCTTCTGATGCGCTGACCAGCCTCCGCGAAGAACCCGGCTATGCTGAACTGAACCGTGTTGCCCAAGTGTTCTGTTAAATGAAGAGGGAGGAACCTACTAATGGCTGTTAGTGAAAATAAATTATCTGATGCTGTACCTGCCGAGCAGGTCACATGCTTTGAATCCGGCAATGAGATGGCGGCTACAGCAGCCGCACAGATCAACTACCACATGATGGGCTATTTCCCGATCACTCCATCCACTGAGGTGGCCCAATATCTCGATCAGATGAAGGCCCGCGGGCAGCATGATATTCAGCTCGTTGCAGCGGATGGCGAACACGGCTCCGCAGGCATCTGCTATGGCGCAGCTATGGCTGGGGCACGGGTCATCAACGCCACCAGCTCGCAAGGGTTTCTGTATATGCTGGAGCAGCTGCCTACCCAGTCAGGTACTCGCTTTCCAATGGTCCTAAATCTTGTTACCCGTGCGGTCAGCGGCCCGCTGGATATCCGCGGCGATCATTCCGACCTGTATTACGGCCTGAATACCGGCTGGGTCATTCTGACAGCCAGCACACCGCAGGCTGTATACGATATGAACATTATGGCACTCAGGATTGCCGAGCATTCGGAAGTCCGGCTGCCGGTAATTGTAGCTTATGACGGCTTCTTCACCTCCCATCAAAAACGCAAAGTGAAGTACTTCAAGGATAACGCTGTAGTTCAGCAGTTTGTAGGACCGAATCCGAACCACGCCTACGCGAATGTATCTGACCCGTCCCGGCCGGTGACCATTGGTGCGCATATGGGCGGTGATGACCTGCTCAACAACCATTATCAGCTGTCCGAAGCGCTTGAAAAGGCCGGCGGAGTATACAGTGAGGTAGCCCGGGAATATGCGCTTTTGTCCGGACGTGAATATAAGGTTCTCGATCTGTACCGGATGGAAGATGCGGAATATGCCTTGTTCCTGCTCAATTCTGCGGGAGAGACGGCCAAGGATACCGTCGATGCACTGCGTGCAAAAGGGATCAAAGCAGGGCTGATCCGTCCGAATATCATCCGGCCGTTTCCGGCAGAAGAGCTGCGTACTGCGCTTAAGAATGTCAAGGCCCTGCTTGTTGGCGAACGTGCGGACTCTTATGGTGCACAAGGCGGCAATCTGACCCATGAAATCCGCTCGGCACTGCAAATTGATCCGGACAACAAAACCATGATCCTCTCGCGGATCTTTGGCCTGGGCGGTAAGGATTTCTATGCGGATGATGCAGCTGCTTTCTTCCAGCTGGCCATCGATGCAGCGGAGCAAGGCAGTGCGGAGAAACCTTTTGACTATTACGGCTATTATCCCGGTGAAGAAAAAGACGCACTCGCGCCGGTAATCGAACCGATGCATGGCAATGCATTTAGAACCGGACTGATACAGGTAACCCAAAACGAAGAAACGGGCCTGCTCAAAGTGAAGCTGCCACCGCTGCGGCAATTGACTGTGAAGCCTCACCGTTTAGCTCCCGGACATGGCGCCTGCCCCGGCTGCGGAGCACTTTCTGCCCTGGAATTGTTCTTCAAAGGCATTGAGGGTGACATGGTCGTATTGTTCCAGACTGGCTGCGCGTATGTGGTCACGGCAAGCTATCCGTATTCCTCACACAAACAGACCTTTGTGCACAACCTCTTCCAGAATGGTGCAGCTACACTGGCCGGGATGGTGGATGCTTTCTATGAGCTGAAGCGGCGCGGGGAAATCCAGGTTGCTGATGATGTTACCTTTGTGATGGTCTCCGGTGACGGCGGTATGGATATCGGGATGGGAGCGACCGTTGGCGCAGCCCTGCGCAACCATAAAATGATCATTCTGGAATACGACAATGAAGGCTATATGAACACCGGTTCCCAGCTGTCCTATAGCACGCCGATGGGGCACATGACCAGCACCTCAGGTGTCGGCTCAGCGCAAAAAGGTAAAAAAGGCCACCACAAAGACACCGCGCAAATACTGGCTGCCTGCAATATTCCTTATGTGTTTACCGGTGTGGAGAGCAATCCTCAGGATCTTCTGCAAAAAGCGGCTAAAGCCCAGTGGTATGCGAATAACGTGGGCACGGCCTACGGCAAAATCCTCTGCGCCTGCCCGCTCAACTGGAAAACACCGGATGACCAAGGCAATGAGCTGGTGAAGGCGGCTGTGGATTCCTGCTTCTTCCCGCTGTATGAGATTGAACAGGGGATTACCCGCATTACCTATAATCCGGAAGAGAAGGGCAAGCGGATCCCGGCGGTTGACTGGCTGAAACGTATGGGCAAAACGAAACATCTGGTGAAGGATACCGAGCTGCTGCAGGATTTTGAAAATGAAATCGAACGCCGCTGGAACCGTTTGAAGCTCAGACATGAAAACGCGCTGCTCTAATCTTGATTGAAGGGAGCCTGCCTAAATGGAACACCAACAAACCTGCTCAAGCGCCGACATTGCCGAAGCCGATGAGAGGCTGGAGAAAGTGAAACATGCCATCGAGCAGTTCAAACTCATGAAGGGCGCTTTGATCCCTGTACTTCATGAAGTACAGGATATATACGGCTTTTTGCCGGAGCCTGTGCTCCAGGTGGTTTCGGAAGAGCTTAACCTGCCCTTAAGTGAAATTTATGGGGTAGCTTCGTTTTATCATTTCTTTTCCCTGACTCCGAAAGGAGAGAATGTGATTCATGTCTGCATGGGAACAGCCTGCTACATCAAAGGGGCTCAAGCGGTGCTGGACCGTCTCAGTACAGAGCTGAAGGTTCCTGTGCAAGGAACGACAGAGGACAATAAATTTACGTTAGAAGCGACACGTTGTCTGGGAGCCTGCGGGCTCGCCCCTGTCATGACCATCGGAGAGAAAGTGCATGGACGTTTAGTGCCTAATGCCGTGCCGAAAATTCTTATTGAGTACAAGTGATTCCCGGCAATTCACGCACATTTTTAACGGGAGGTATTGGCATGAAGCTGTTAACGGATCTTGATGCTATCCGCACGCTTACGCAGAGCCGTCTGGATAACCGGAGAATCACCGGGGCCTCCGGCGAGTCCATTACATTCAGATCAGTGATGGTGTGCGGCGGTACAGGATGCACATCCTCGGATTCTAATACAATTATCGCAGCTTTGGAGCAGGAAATATCCAGCCACGGGATTGAGAGCCAGGTGGAGGTCGTACGAACAGGCTGTTTCGGCCTTTGCGAGCTGGGACCAGTCGTGATCGTCTATCCGGAAGGTATTTTTTACAGCCGGGTGGAGGTGAAGGATATTCCTGCTCTGGTGGAGCAGCATTTGCTGAACGGCAAGCCTTATGACAAGAAAATATACGAAAAGACCCGGCATGGCGAAGAAATTCTGAGCTTTGAGGAAACGGACTTTTATAAAAAACAAGTGCGGATCGCGCTGCGCAACTGCGGTACCATTGATCCCGAAGTCATAGATGAGTACATTGCCAGTGACGGTTACAAAGCGCTTGCTCAGGTGCTTACGACGATGAGCCGCGAGCAAGTGATTGACACGGTTAAGCAGTCCGGGCTGCGGGGACGCGGCGGCGGCGGCTTTCTCACCGGTCTTAAGTGGGAGTTCGCGGCCAAACAGAACAAACCGCAGAAGTATGTCATCTGCAATGCCGATGAGGGTGATCCGGGAGCTTTCATGGACCGTTCGATCCTGGAAGGCAATCCGCACTCGGTCATCGAGGCGATGGCCATTGCTGGGTATGCCATTGGCGCGAACCAGGGGTTCATCTATGTCCGAGCAGAATATCCTATCGCGGTACAGCGGTTTACCAAAGCGCTGGATCAGGCGCGAGAGTACGGGCTGCTGGGCGATGATATTTTTGGCACCGGCTTCACCTTTAACATTGATGTGCGCCTTGGAGCGGGGGCGTTTGTCTGCGGTGAGGAGACCGCTTTGATTCACTCCATTGAAGGCCACCGGGGGATGCCGACACCGAAGCCTCCCTTCCCGGCTGTTGAAGGATTGTGGGGGATGCCGACAATCATCAATAATGTGGAAACGCTTGCTAATATTGCACAGATTATTCTGAACGGCGCAGAGTGGTACGCAAGTATCGGAACCGAGAAATCGAAGGGCACCAAGGTGTTTGCACTCGGAGGCAAGGTTGTGAACACCGGACTGGTTGAGGTTCCGATGGGCATTACGCTGCGCGAGGTCATCTTTGAAATTGGCGGCGGGATTCCCGGCGGCAAAAAATTCAAGGCTGTGCAAACCGGAGGCCCGTCGGGGGGCTGCCTGACTGAAGAGCATCTGGACTGTACCATAGATTTTGATACACTGACCAGTCTGGGTTCCATGATGGGCTCCGGCGGAATGATCATTATGGATGAGGACACCTGCATGGTGGATGTCGCCCGGTTCTATCTGGATTTCACCCGTGACGAATCATGCGGCAAGTGCACACCATGCCGGATAGGCACTAAACGGCTGCTTGAGATGCTCGATAAGATTACCGAAGGCAAAGGGACCATGGAGGATCTCGAGAATTTGGAACAGCTGTCGCTGCAGATTAAGAACGCCTCTCTCTGTGCGTTAGGGCAGACTGCCCCCAACCCGGTATTGTCGACCATTAAATATTTCCGCGATGAATATATGGCTCATATTACGGACAGCAAATGTCCGGCCGGTGTCTGCAAATCCCTGATCTCCTATGAAATCGATGCTGAGCTGTGCCGCGGCTGCAGTCTCTGTGCCCGGAAATGTCCAAGCGATGCGATTTCCGGCAAAGTGAAGGAACCGTATGTCATCGATAAGGCAACCTGCATTAAATGCGGCGTCTGCTTCGATGTGTGCAAGTTCAAAGCGGTAGCGATAGTCTGACGATAGGAGTGATCAGGTTGAACACGATTAAAATAATGATCGATGGGGTCGAGACAGAAATCGTCAAAGGCACCACCGTGCTGGAAGCAGCCCGTGATCAGGGCATTAATATTCCATCCCTCTGTTATTTGAAGGGGGTTAACCATTCTTCAAGCTGCCGGGTATGCGTGGTTGAAGTCGGGCCGAGGCTTATCGCCTCCTGTACCCTGATTGCAGAAGAGGGCATGAAGATTCTGACGAACACGAAGAAGGTCCGTGATGCACGCCGAACATCTGTAGAGCTGCTGCTGTCCGATCATGACCGGGAATGCCTCAGCTGCTCCCGCGGGGGCGGCTGTGAGCTGCAGACCGTATCGAATGATCTGAATATCCGTAAAGTTACTTATACCGGTGAACAGTCCAGCCGGGAAAAGGACTATTCTTCACCGGCCATTCTTCGTGACGCCTCCAAATGCATCCTCTGCGGACGCTGCGTCGGTGCTTGCGGCACGGTGCAGACAGTAGGCGCCATAGGCTTCGCCAAACGGGGATTTGATACTGTGATTTCCACAGCCTTTGGCCGGTCGCTGGCGGAATCCACCTGTGTCAACTGCGGACAGTGTATTATGGCTTGTCCGGTAGGCGCACTTACAGAGCATGAGAACATCAGTGATGTATGGAATGCTATCGCTGACCCGGCCAAATATGTTGTCGTGCAGACTGCACCAGCCGTACGTGTTGCGCTAGGAGAAGAATTTGGCATGCCGGTCGGCACACGCACTACCGGCAAGATGGTAGCCGCGCTGCGCAGACTGGGGTTCGATAAAGTGTTCGATACGAACTTCGGGGCGGATCTCACCATTATGGAGGAAGGTACCGAGCTGCTCTCCCGGCTCAGCAGCGGACAGAAACTGCCCCTGATGACCTCTTGCTGTCCGGGCTGGGTGAAGTTTATGGAGCATAACTTCCCGGATATGCTGGATAACCTGTCAACCTGTAAATCCCCGCATGAGATGGAAGGGGCTGTGATAAAATCCTATGTTGCAGGGAAGCTCGGTATCGAACCGCAGAATATTGTCGTCGTCTCGATTATGCCATGTACGGCCAAGAAGTTCGAAGGAGCACGGGAAGAGCTGGCTCATGAAAATATGCAGGATGTGGACTGGGTACTGACGACCCGTGAGCTGGCCGCGATGATCAAAGAAGCCGGGATCGACTTTGGGAACCTGAAGGATGAGGCTTTTGACAATCCGTTAGGCATTGGATCCGGTGCAGGAGCAATCTTCGGGACAACCGGAGGTGTAGCTGAGGCGGCCCTCCGTACGGTTTTCGAGCTGACCTCTGGCAAACCGCTCGAAACGATCGAATATACCGTTGTCCGCGGCATGACTGGAATCAAGGAGAATACCATTGAGCTGCCGGATGGTAAGCAGATTCGTACTGCGGTCGTTCACGGCCTCGGCAATGCCCGTAAGTTAATGGAGGCGATGCAGCGGGGGGAGAAAAGCTATGACTTCATGGAAGTGATGGCCTGCGCCGGCGGCTGCATTACCGGAGGCGGCCAGCCGATCGTAGATGCCAAGACCTCCGAGCAGATCGATATCAAAGCCGCACGCGCTAAGGCGATCTATTCCGAAGATGAGGCGCAGACCATCCGCAAATCGCATAACAATCCTTTTATCAAAATGCTGTACGAGGAGTTTCTGGGCGAACCGAATGGTCATCTTGCCCATGAGCTGCTGCATACGCATTATACGGTGCGCTCGAAGTATTAAGGCAGTTGTGTCCGGAGTGGCGAGGTGTCGGTCAGTAATGCTCTGGGCAGATGGTTTTTGTTGGTCGGTTCTGAGGGTAGGTTCTAGGGTTTAGATGCCCATTTTCGGAACTAGAGGTGTTCGTAGCTATTTTGTTTCAGAAAGAGAAGGATCCAATATTTAATTGGAATATCTCCACTTAATCCTTTCATTTTTCAACATTTATGATAATTAAATGGAAAACCTCCACCTAATTAGGCCTATACACCCTTCTGAGAGGCAATTGGATACATTTAAGTGGAGTTTTTCCCACTAGCATACTTATCCGAGTGTTGGACTGAGAAATAAATGGAGAAATTCCTATTCCGGAAAGTAAGATGTTAGGAGGATGGCGAAATTGCGGAAGGATTGGGAACCGGCGGATTTTATCAATGACGCAGAGATATTATCCAGTCTGGAAGAGGCGAAGAGGCTGGCCGGCGAAGAGGCCGTTGTCCGGTCCATTTTAGAGAAAGCCAGGTCCTGCAAGGGATTAACCCACCGGGAAGCTGCAGTACTCCTGGAGGTTAAGGATAAAGAAATTCTAGCAGAGATTTACAGCTCAGCAAGGGTAATTAAGGAGAAAATATACGGTAACAGAATCGTCTTATTTGCTCCTTTGTATATAAGCAATTATTGTGTCAATAACTGCGAATACTGCGGATATAAGCAATCCAATCAGGATTTTGCAAGGCGGAAGCTGAGCAAGGATGAATTGGCGGATGAAGTCCGTGTGCTGCAGGGTCTGGGGCATAAGCGCCTGGTTATTGAAGCGGGTGAAGACCCGGTGCAATGTGACATTGACTATGTTGTAGATGCGATCAAAACGGTGTACTCCGTAAAGGTCGATAATGGCAGCATCCGCCGCGTGAACATCAATATTGCAGCAACCACAATTGAAGACTACCAGAAGCTGAGGGATGCGGAGATAGGGACCTATATTTTATTTCAAGAGACCTATCACAGACCTACCTATGCAGCGCTGCATCACAATGGTCCAAAACGGGATTATGACTGGCATACCACGGCCATGGACCGCGCCCAAATGGGCGGGATCGATGATGTCGGCGTAGGTGTTCTTTACGGTTTATATGACCACAAATATGACACCATTGCGATGTTAATGCATGCAGAACACCTGGAAGAACGGTTCGGGGTCGGCCCGCATACGGTATCCGTTCCCCGATTGCGTGAGGCGGACAATGTAAATTTGAAAACGTATCCATTCCTCGTAAAGGATGAAGATTTCAAGCAGCTGGTTGCCGTTCTGCGGCTGTCCGTTCCTTATGCAGGAATGATCCTTTCCACCCGTGAAGAGCCGTCTTTCCGCGATGAGGTCATTCAGCTCGGGATTTCCCAAGTGAGCGCCGGGTCCAGTACAGGAGTAGGCGGTTATATGGAGGCAAAGCAGGGAACCGCAGGAATGTTCAAGGAAAAACCCCAGTTCGAAGTGGGTGATCATCGTTCGCCTGAAGAAATTATCCGCGGACTTTGCCGGGATGGCTATGTGCCCAGCTATTGCACCGCCTGTTACCGGGAAGGGCGCACCGGCGACCGGTTCATGCGTCTGGCGAAATCGGGGCAGATTCATAACGTGTGCCAGCCGAACTCGCTTTTAACCTTTAAAGAATATTTACTGGATTATGCAGATGAAGAAACCCGCGCACTCGGTGAAGAAATCATCCGCAAAGGGCTCGATGATATTCCCAAGGAAGCCGCACGGAAAATAACTAAAGACCGGCTGCAGCGGCTCGAAAACGGCGAGCGGGATTTGCGTTTTTAATAGACCCATAAGGAGAGATTCGCAATGCAAACCACACCGCAATCTAACAAAATGCATATTGCTGTTTTTGGCCGGAGAAATTCCGGGAAATCCAGTCTGATCAACGGGCTCACCGGGATGCCTTTTCTGGTTGTTAACGACAAGCCGGGAACAACGACCGAACCGGTCTTTCAGGCTTTTGACATCCCGATAGTGGGTCCCGTTATCATCGTAGATACCGCCGGGATTGATGATGATTCCGATCTTGGCCGTTTCCGTGTGCAGAAGACCCGGGAGGTCATGGATCTGACCGATCTAAGCCTGCTGATTTTCTCGGGGGAGGCAGATGACTATAAGCTGGAAAAGGAATGGTATCATGAGCTGGTGAAACGCAACATTCCCGTGATCGGTGTGATTACGAAAGTAGATGATCATTATGTCGATGTGGATCTGTTAAAAACAGAATTGAAGATTCCGTTCGTCAAAATCAGTTCAAAGAAAAATATAAATTTCGGAAGCCTGCGCCATGCGATACGCGATTTTGCCCCTGCCGAATTTGAGCGTGCCAGTATTCTTGGCGATCTGGTGAGCCCGGGCGAAGTCGTAGTGATGGTTATGCCGGAGACGATTCCTGCACCGAAATACCGGTTAGTGTCCTCCCAGCAGCAGATCCTGCGTGATTTACTGGATCATCATGTAATGGCTTTGTCCGTTACTGAGGTTGAACTTCCGACACTACTGATGAACCTCAAAGGGATGCCGGATCTGGTCATCACGGATTCCCAGGTATACGACAGTGTGAGTGAAATTCTTCCGGCCAACGTACCGTTGACCACCTTTGCCATTCTAATGGCACGGTTTAAGGGAGATTTACCGACCTTCGTATCAGGGGCTGAGACGATTTCCAGCCTGCAGCCGGGGGATAAGGTGCTTCTGTCCGAGGCCTGTATCCATCATCCGCATAACGGCGAGATTGACCGTGAACTGGTGAAAACGAAACTGCAGGAAATAGCCGGAGGCAAACTGGAGATCAGAACTAGTGTAGGACCCGACTTCCCGGCCGATCTTTCCGGGTATAAGCTGATTGTGCACTGCGGCGGCTGTATATTTAACCGCAAGCAGCTGATGAACCGGCTGGCAAGCTCGGGAGAACAGCGGGTGCCGATCACGAACTACGGCATTGCCTTTGCTTATTTCAAAGGAATCCTCCCGCGTGTGCTTGAAATTATGCACGTGAATTCATAACTTAAGGAGTCGGCAAAACGATGGAGCAGGCATGCAGAGCATTACGCCGTGAACAGGATGCATTAGGCAACAGGGATATACCGGAGTCCGCGTATTATGGAATTCATACGGCCCGGGCCATGGAGAATTTTCCTGTAAGCGGGCGGGCTGTTAACCCAAATTTGATCCGGAGCCTGGTCACGGTGAAAAAAGCGTCGGCGCTGGCCCACTTGAAGCTGAATACGTATCCTGCGGAGATTGCTTCGGCCATCGTGCAGGCCTGTGATGACATTCAGGCCGGGAATTACTTGGAGCAGTTTACTGTTGATGCATTGCAGGGCGGTGCAGGCACTTCGACCAATATGAATGTTAATGAAGTATTGGCAAACCGGGCAATTGAGCTGCTGGGCGGAGTGCTTGGAGACTACACAGTGGTGCATCCGCTGGATCATGTCAACTGCTGCCAATCCACAAATGATGTCTACCCGACCGCACTGAGAATTGCGGCTATAGGCCTGGTTCGCAGACTGAGTGAAGCGTTCGCTTCCCTTCAGGAGGCTTTGCAGGAGAAGGAGCTTGAATTTGCGGAAGTGCTGAAGCTGGGACGCACGGAACTGATGGATGCGCTGCCGATGACAGCTGGCCAGGGCTTCGGTGCCTACGCCAAAGCAGTCGCGAGAGACCGCTGGCGAATCTATAAAGCAGAGGAACGGCTGCGGGAAATCAATATAGGCGGTACAGCGATCGGCACCGGAATGAATGCGCCGGCCAAGTATACATTCTATATGACCGATCTATTGCAGGATCTGACCGGCTACGGTCTGGCGCGCAGCGAGTTTCCAATGGACCCGACACAGAATATGGATGTGTTCGTTGAAGTCTCCGGCCTGCTGAAAGCAGCCTCTGTGAATCTGCTGAAAATCTCAGGTGATCTCCGTCTGCTTGCAAGCGGACCTGCGGGGGGGCTTGGAGAGCTCAAGCTGCCGGCGGTGCAGGCAGGATCTTCGATCATGCCCGGTAAGATCAATCCGGTAATAGCCGAGATGACCGGACTCGTAGCGATGCGCGTGATTGCCAATGACGCAGCGGTTACGCTGGCTGCTGCCGGCGGACAGCTTGAGCTAAATGCCTTTGTCCCGCTGATTGCGGAATCACTGCTTGAATCGCTGGAGATTCTGGACCATGCCGTCCGGTTATTCGAGGAACGCTGTGTACGGGGTATTCTTGTCAGTGAAGAGCGGTGCAGTGAGCTGCTGGAGAACTCCACAGTGCTTGCTGCCGCATTCATAGGCCATATCGGTTATGAGAAGAGTGCTGAAGTTGCTAAAAGAGCCAGCCGGGAGGGCAAAACGGTACGCCAAGTCCTTGTGGAATCCCGGCTGCTTCCAGAGGAGCAAATTGATCAGATATTGAATCTTAATCAGATAACGAAACCCGGTGTACCCGGCAAATAAACAATACTTGAGTTCATTTAGACTTTGGCACAAGGAGAGAGTAACGTGAGCCTGAACGAATCCCCCCGCGCAAGCCGCCTCCACATCGCTTTGTTCGGCAGGCGCAATGCCGGCAAATCCAGCCTGATCAATGCGCTGGCCAAGCAGGACATTGCCGTCGTGTCTCCAGTGAAAGGGACGACTACGGACCCTGTCTATAAATCGATGGAGCTGCTTCCGCTCGGACCTGTTGTGCTAATAGATACAGCAGGTCTGGATGATGAAGGGGAGCTTGGAGGCCAGCGCAAAAAGAAAACGCTGGAAGTGTTGAACAAAACTGATATTGCCCTGCTGGTTATCGATGCTGATAGCGGTGTGACCTCCTTTGACAAGGAGATTGCCGGACTTATACAGAGCAAAAACATCCCTGTCATTGGGGTATTAAATAAAATGGATTTGTTAACCAGGACGGATGAACGCAATGGCAAAGACCTTGCGGCGCTGGCGAAAATATCGCAAGAGTTGTTGGGATTCCAAGTCATCCCTGCCTCTGCGGCAGAGCAGCAGGGGGTCAGCAAGCTGAGGAAGGCGCTGACTGCTGCAGTTCCGGAGGAGGATGGCCGCTTCCGCATTGTAGGTGACCTTCTGACTCCCGGAGATCTGGTTGTGCTGGTCGTGCCGATTGACAAAGCAGCCCCCAAAGGCAGGCTCATTCTGCCCCAGCAGCAGACCATCCGTGATATTCTGGAGAGCGATGCCATAGCGGTCGTTACCAAGGAACATGAACTGAAGCAAACCCTGGAGAGCCTCGGCAGGAAGCCGCGTTTGGTGATTACAGATTCGCAGGTTTTTCTGAAGGTTGCCGCCGATACACCCAAGGACATTCCGCTTACCTCATTCTCCATCTTGTTCGCCCGGCACAAGGGGAATTTAGAGGAGCTGGTCAGAGGAGCGCGGGCGATTGACCGGCTGCAGGATGGAGACAAGGTACTGATCGCCGAACCCTGTACTCATCACACTCAGCCGGACGATATCGGCAGTGTGAAGCTTCCTCGCTGGATCAGGCAGGCGACTGGCAGGAATATCGAGTTTCATCATGCGAATGGCATGAGCTTCCCGGAAGACGTGAACGATTATGCGCTCATTGTGCATTGCGGCGGCTGTATGATCAACCGCAGGCAGATGCTCTGGCGGATGGAGCAGGCGGCCCTGAACGGCGTGCCCATCGTGAATTACGGCGTGGCCATTGCCCATATGCAGGGTATCCTGGAGCGGGCGATATCCCCGTTTCCGCTTGCGCGTCTGGCTTGGGAGGAAGAGCAAACGGTCAAATGGAGTAGTGAATGTTAGAAATCCGGTTATGGAATCTATAATCTTTGGTTACGTAAAATAAACAAGCCGATTCTGTTCATTAACAGAATCGGCTTGTTAGCTTGCAGAGATTATGATTCGATTAAGCTGCTTATTCAAAATTGTAGAGCCAATCCCAAGCATCTCCAATGGTCTGATCCTGAGATGAATCATCAGAGGAAGATGGGGTGGCAGTGTCCGGTGAAGCTGAAGCCGATCCGCTATCCGTAGCAGCTTGTCCGTTTGCAGGCAATACGCGGCGGACTGTTGTATAGTGGGAATCCCACCATCCGGTATCCAGTGGAGTGATTGTCACTCCATCATCGCCATACGTGTGAAGTATTTTACCGTCGCCCATATATATAGCTACATGGTGAATCGGGGAATAAAAAAATACAAGATCACCAGGCTGCAGTTCATCTCTTGATACGTAGGTTCCAACCGTCGATTGTTGTTTCGAAGAACGGGGCAGGGAGATTCCATGTTGCTTAAAGACAAATTGCGTAAATGAAGAACAGTCGAAAGAACTCGTAATCCCTGATTCAGCCCCGTACTCATAACGAACACCCTGATACTTCAATCCCGTTTCAATAATCTGATCAGCAATGCTGGAAGAGACGGGGCTCGCAGGAGCTGTAGTTGTTGCTGCATAGGCAGTGCTGCTGTTCCCGGTGAATCCGGTTCCGGCAGTTAGTAAGGCTGCTCCTAAACTAATTCCGAGCGTAAAGTTGCGGAAACGTCTTTTGTGAGTTGTATTCATGTGTTACTTCCTGTTGTTGCAGTCTGGTCTATCACCTGAATCAACCCTAACATAGATTTTCTTAACATAAATTGCTAAGGACCGTGATAGCACGGTGCCCGCAAGGCTTTTAAGCCATTTATTAAAAAACGATGACAATCTTGTCATAAGTTTTTGTTGACATGTGTTAATCCTTATTAAAGAGCTCTTTCTGATTGTTCTCGCGGAACCTACGGGGAGATTCTCCAATGACTCTGGTGAAGAGGATGGAAAAATAATTGGGATTGTCGTACCCGACCATTTTGGCGATCTCCCAGACCTTTTTGTTCGTACTGGCGAGCAGTCTCATCGCTTCACCCATACGGCGCTGAATTAAGTAGTTGATCGGTGAAATGCCGAAGTTGTTCTTATAGATGTGCGCCAGATAATACGAGTCGATATGGAAGAGGTGCGCCAGATCCTTAAGCGTCAGCTTGCGTCTGTAGTTCGTATCTAAATATTCTTTGATCTGATTGGCCAGCGGAGCTTTTTCTTCCTTCTCCGTACGGTGCTGAGAAAGAATCATTCGCTCAAGCAGCAGTAGGATAGCTTCTAATAAATGCTGTGAGATCCGTTCATAACCGCTATTGCGCAGTGAAAACTCGCCAAATAACGTACGCATCAGCAGCGACAGCTCATTGGAATAATGGTTCGCACGGATGACCGGCTCCCTGGCCGGATGAATCACCCAGTCGCGCTGCTCGGCAATCGGGGCATTGAAGCGGAACCCGCAATAATAGGTGAACAACGGTTTCTCAGGATCGGACTGCTCCTCATGCAAAATTCCCCGATTATAGATCAGAACATCGCCTTTTCCTGCCGTATAACCTTTGCCGTCGATGACAAACGAACCGATCCCATCCTCGATAAAAATAATTTCATGAAGATCCTCATGTTTATGAAGTGCAAATTTCCACTCCGGGTTATCACTCAGCTTGCCTGCATAGATCAGCTGGCCGTTGTATGCCGAGGAATTATGGTTTAACAAAAAGGTACCGCTGTCCGGCATAGGTCTCCCACTCTCAATCCATCTAAATTGAATAACTATTCTAATGACAAGATATATCATGTTTTATAGAAAGACAACAATAACCTTTATTGTTCCCTGTCCGGTTCATTTGTAAAATTGATTTGAGCAGAAGGGCAGAGATCAAGCGAAGGGATGTGATGAGGTATTGATACCTAACCACGCAGTTCTCCGGCGTACATGGGAAGAAGTGGGATATATCCGCGTACCCAAAGCAGTTCCGTTTTTCTATGTGCTGCGGTATGCAGCTTGGAGGCAGATGGAGTGCCAGCCGCTGACCGGCTCACATTATCATCATCAATCCATCTGGGACATCCGCTCTATGCCGGAGATTTATTCCGCATTCGCCGTAATTCTGAACTCTCCGGCACTCTGGGCAGAATTATGTAAGCCGGAATCCGCGGATGCCCTGGGGCTCTTATCCGTTAACATAAACGGCAGTAGCGTAACCCTTCAAGAGGAGGAGCAAATTGTTGTTCTTGAAGCCAAACTGGCAGAACTGATCATTCTGGACCAGCGCCGTTTCCGGATAATCGGCCAGCATGAGCCGCACTGGCTGCTGCTCGGATATGTTCCCGCTCAGGAGAATAATTCCGGCTTAGTCAAACAGAGGGAACAGGCGTATCTTGCAGGGCAGGCAACACCGGTATTTCTGACGGAGCTTGGACAAAAGCTGCTTGGACTGCATCGATGGTGAACATACAATTTAGTATTGGAGGAATATTAACATGTGGATTTTACTCGGTGTATTGATCTGGTTGTTTTTATGCGGAACGATAGTCGTCACTGCGGGCTATGCTGTATCTGTGGATGAAAAAGAGCAATATATATAATCATTTATGAAAGAGGGTACTATGAAGACTGTCAATGAACGCGGCTTAGTTTTTCCCTTTACCTTTATGGCTTTTTTGCTCGGGACTACCGAGTACATCATTGTGGGCCTGTTATCCGAGATAGCAGCTTCACTCCGGATTACGCTACAAGAGATTTTGCCTCATCACTGAACCCTGTTGCAGCCAATACCGGCATAGCCGGTGGTTCGGCACTTGCGGACTGGTTGTGGGTGCCGGTGGTTTAGCAGCGCTGCCTTGGGCAGCAGCATGTATCGCATTGTCAGCATTTGCGGTAACCTCAATTAGTTACCGACTTAAATTGAAGTCGGCTTCCCGTAAAGTGCATACTGCTGTTACCTAGAATACTTTCTGATGATCGAGGCGAATAAGGATCGCGGATAATCTTATTAAATTCCTGTACAAGGGAGCTTCTACAGCGGGTAACGGCTGCTTGGAAGCTCCCTTATTTTTACTGCTGGAATCTTAATGCAATCTTAATGCCAGGGTCAAAGTTGTAATACTACGCTGATTTTGTGCATGCTATACTAGCTAACAGCAACTCTATTGTCAGAAAGGGGCTTAACATGGCACCTCACCGAACCGGCGCTGCTGTCCTGATGGAGCAGACTTCAGGGAACCCGGCAGAGAAAAAACGCGGCAGGTTAAAAATCTTTTTTGGATATGCCGAGGGGGTTGGCAAGACCTGTGCCATGCTGTATGCCGCTCTTGAGGAGCAGAAGGAGGGTACGGATGTCGTCGCCGGATACATTGAGGCCCATCACCGTCCGGAAACAGCGGCTCTTGCGGATGGTCTGGAACGGCTTCCATTGCTGGGGCTTCCCTCAAAAACAGCCGTAATCCGTGAATTTGATCTGGATCAGGCGATCCGCAGACGGCCGGACCTGATTCTGCTGGATGAACTGGCTCATCATAACGCTGCCGGCTGCCGGCACAAAAAAAGATACCAGGATGTCGAGGAGCTGCTGCGGTCGGGAATTAACGTATATACAACAATCAATGTCCAGCATATAGAAAGCCTGCATGATGTTGTTTCAGCAATTACCGGCAACCCCGTAACTGAACGCATACCGGATAGTGTATTTGACAGTGCGGATCAGATCGAACTCGTCGACATTCCACCCGATGATCTGATTGAACGTCTGAACAAAGGAAAGCTCTATCCTGGTGAGCAGGGGGAAGAGGCGGCCGGATCTCCTGTATTTGTCAAAAACAAGCTAATCGCCTTGCGGGAAATCGCATTACGTTATACCGCGGATCAGCTGAACCGTATCGCTCAGCGATACAGTGAAAGGGCGAATAAGAATACTTATAACACAGCAGATCATATTCTAGTCTGTCTGTCTTCCGCTGCCTCAAGTAAAAAGGTAATCCGCACAGCAGCTAGGATGGCTGAAGCTTTCCGCGGATCTTTTACGGCACTCTATGTAGAAACGCCAAAAACCAAAGACCTCACACCCAAAAGCAAGGCGGAGCTCAGAGAAAATCTGCGGCTCGCCGAACAGCTTGGTGCGCAGCTTGCCACGGTATATGGTGAAGATGTCTCTGGTCAGATTGCGGAATATGCCAAATCAAGCCGGGTCACCAAGATTGTGATCGGCCGTTCCCAGAGCAGTAAAAAAAGATGGCTCACTAAAACCAGTCTGGTAGATAAGCTGACTGCGCTGGCACCAAATATTGATATACACATTATTCCCGATACCCAACCGGCTCCCTATAACAGATTTCCGGCCTATGTGAAGCCGCGCCTCTCACTGGCAGACACCTTGAAGACGATCGGGATTCTGACGGTTTGCACCTTAATCGGACTGTGGTTTCAATTTCTAGGATTCCGGGAAGCGAATATCATTACGGTGTACATTTTGGGAGTTCTGCTGAATGCTATGGTTACCAGCGGCAGGCTTTACAGTGCGATAACTTCGATCTTAAGCGTGCTTGTCTTCAACTTTTTCTTCACTAAGCCTTATTTCTCTTTAGAAGCGCATGATTCCGGGTATCCGGTTACCTTTCTGGTCATGCTGCTGGCTTCTATTATAAGCAGTACACTTACCATGCGGATCAAGGAACAGGCGCGCCAATCTGCGCAAAAAGCGTACCGGACTGAAGTACTCTTAGAGACAAGCCGTAAGCTGCAGCAGGCGGAGGGTGCCCCGGCGATCGTCAATGAAACTGCAATCCAAATGGTGAAGCTGCTGGACCGGACGGTCATATTCTACCCCGTGGAGCAGGACAACTTAGCCGAGCCGCTTATTTTTCCAAAGTTAGAATCAGCGGTAAATCCCCGGGCATATACCGGTGTGAACGAATGGGCTGTTGCAGATTGGGTGTACAAGAACAATAAGCGGGCCGGAGCAACCACGGATACCTTTTCGGCTGCCAGTTGTCTGTACCATGCCGTCCGTGGCGGGGATACCGTATTCGCAGTAGCTGCCATTGTGATGGACCAGGAAGAGCCATTGGAAATTTTCGAGAAAAGCCTTATGATTGCCATGCTCGGAGAATGTGCGCTCGCACTGGAGAAAGAGCTGCTGAATGAGCGGCAAAAGGAAATCTCGCTGCAAATCCAGCAGGAACAGCTGCGCGCCAATCTGCTGCGGGGGATCTCCCATGATCTGCGTACGCCGCTTACCAGTATTTCCGGTAATGCCGGAATTCTTATGGGAAACTCTATGGTGTTGAGCGAGGAACAGAAAACAGGCTTGTACACGGATATATATGACGACTCCATGTGGCTGATCAACCTGGTGGAGAATTTACTGTCCATTACGCGGATTGACAATGGCAGCTTAAATCTGAATTTTCAGGCGGAGCTGCTGGAAGAGGTTATTGCTGAAGCGCTGATGCATGTTAACCGCAACAGTGTAGAGCACACTATTCAAACGATGCTGGAAGATGAGCTGCTAATGGCCAAAATGGATTCCCGGCTGATTGTTCAGGTTCTCATTAATTTAGTGGACAACGCAATCAAATATACTCAAGCCGGTTCGAAAATCATTGTGTCGGCGAGACGCGAACAACAACGGGTAAGGGTCGAAATATCCGATAACGGCCCCGGGATATCTGAGGAAGCCAAGAGCAAGCTGTTTGATATGTTTTATACGGCAGACAATCAACGCGGAGACAGCCGCCGCGGCTTGGGGCTGGGGCTGTCACTGTGCAAATCGATAGTGCATGCTCATGGAGGTACAATTGAAGTAAAGAATAATGTTCCGCAGGGCACGGTGTTCAGCTTCACCCTGCAGGCTGAGGAGGTGAATGTTCATGAATAAACCATTGATTCTTGTTGTAGAGGATGACAAGCCGATCCGCAAGCTGATTACGACCACGCTGGAGACACAAGGCTACAAATATCATACAGCTGAGACCGGCGAAGCATCGATCTTAGAGGCGGTGTCCCATCAGCCGGATATAATGATTCTGGATTTGGGGCTGCCGGATATGGATGGTGTGGACATTATCAAAAAAGTCCGGTCCTGGTCGAATATTCCCATTATTGTTGTCAGCGCACGCAGCGAGGACCGTGACAAAATTGATGCACTGGATGCAGGTGCAGATGATTATCTGACAAAACCGTTCAGTGTGGAGGAGCTGCTCGCCCGGCTGCGGGTCAGTCTGCGGCGTATCCGCTATGACAGTGACAAGCTGCAGAAGGATGCGTCGGTTTTTACCAACGGGAATTTAAAAATCGATTATGCCGCAGGCTGCGTATGGATGGAACAGGAAGAAATCCACCTGACCCCGATTGAATATAAGCTGCTGTGTCTGCTGGCCAAGAACGCAGGCAAAGTATTGACGCATAATTATATCCTGAAGGAAATCTGGGGCAGTCACACCTATGATATCCCTGCCCTGCGTGTATTTATGGCGACTCTGCGCAAAAAAATCGAAAAATCACCTTCGCAGTCTAAGATCATCCAGACCCACATCGGAGTCGGCTACAGGATGCTGCAGGCAGGAGAAGATAGCAGAGTTATCTGATTTTTTCAAAATTAATATCAATATGAGATGAGCCATGTTCTTCCGGGAGCATGGTTTTTTTGCTGTTGCTTCATCTCTTAATGCAATCTATATTCCCTCGCGGTAACCCTAATCCAGTACTAACGGCCAGAGTGGTACGCTGAACAGGAAGAATATTGCACAGCAGAAGGGGTCTTATTGATGAATGAATGGCTGCAAAATATCGGTCTATTCTCCGTGGTACTGTTACTGCTCTATACCATTAAGAAAGGTTATGATCAATACGACTTAAAAGGGATAGGTGATTATGAGGATGTTGAAGTCACGAGGCAGGCTGAGGAAGTGGTCCAGAGTCTCCGCTCACGCAAATCTTAATGCAATCTTAATTCTGTCAGATTAACCCTAACCCTGAACTAATGGCAGGGGTGTTAAGCTGAAAATCAGAAAGAGATGCTAAAGAGACAGATCATGATGGAGAGGAATGGTGAGGACGATGATGGACGTGTATATGGTAGCAGTGCTCGCTGTAATATTCGGAGTTTTCTACGCATTTGCACAGTGGTGCGGGCATGTGGCTGAGGACAAGGGAGGGACAGAGTTATGACAGTGGTATTAACAGTAACTCTTCTGTTGTTTCTGTATCTGGTATACGCCTTGATTCATCCGGAGAAATTCTAATTAACTAGAGCTATATATTAAGGAGGGTCATTCGTGGGCATTGTGCAAATTATCGTAGTCATTGCCATACTGCTGCTGCTGGTAAAACCGGCAGGTACTTATTTATATCATGTATTCTCAAATGAACCGAACAAGACAGACCGCATTTTCGGCGGTGTCGAACGCGGGATCTTCAAACTAAGCGGCCTTAACAAGCGGGACGGAATGTCGTGGAAAACCTATGCCATAAGCTTTTTGACGACTAACATTGTACTGGTTGCCTTCGGTTACATCGTTCTCCGGTTACAGGCGGGCCTGCCGCTCAATCCAAACGGGACATCCGGAATGGAACAGACGCTTACTTTTAACACAGTGATCAGTTTTATTACCAACACCAATCTGCAGCATTACAGCGGGGAGACAGGACTTTCTTATTTCTCGCAGATGGCTGTAATCACGATGTTCATGTTTACTTCTGCTGCCAGCGGTTTTTCTGTAGCTGTAGCTTTTGTCAGAGGGATTACCGGAAGAAGTTCTCTGGGGAATTTCTTCGAAGACTTTGTCAAGGCGATTACCCGGGTGTTTCTGCCGCTTGCACTGCTTATTACCCTGGTGCTGGTTGGATTGCAGGTTCCGCAGACTTTGAAGCCTACGATTCAGTTAACAACGTTAGAAGGTCAAGTGCAGCAGATTGCTACAGGTCCGGTCGCTTCACTGGAATCGATCAAACATCTGGGTACCAACGGCGGCGGATTCTTCGGAGCCAACTCGGCGCATCCGTTCGAGAACCCGTCACCGCTCACGAATGTAATCGAAATCCTGTCGATGTGGATGCTGCCGGCAGCACTTCCCTATATGTACGGATTGTTCGCCAAAAACAAACGGCAGGGCTGGGGAATTTTCGCTGCCATGATGACACTGTTCGTACTGCTGCTGTCGCTTAACTATTATGCGGAGAGCAGCGGGAATCCTGCGATAAATGCGATGGGAATCGATGCTTCACAGGGCAGCATGGAGGGAAAAGAGGTACGCTTCGGCATACCGCAATCCGCCTTGTTCACAACGGTGACGACTGCGGCTACGACTGGCAGTGTTAACAATATGCATGATACACAGACACCGCTTGGCAGTATAACTCCGCTGGCACTGATGATGCTTAATAATGTGTTCGGAGGCAAAGGCGTCGGCTTGGTGAACATGCTGATGTACGCCATCCTCGCTGTCTTCCTCTGCGGACTGATGGTCGGCAGGACACCGGAATTTCTCGGCCGCAAGATTGAAGCCCGGGAGATGAAGCTGATCGCGGTCGCCATTCTGATCCATCCGCTGATTATTCTGGTTCCTACCGCCGCCTCATTCCTGACGGATTTGGGTCAAGGTGCAATCAGTAATCCGGGATACCACGGTCTTACACAAGTCCTGTACGAATACGTCTCTTCTGCGGCGAACAACGGTTCAGGCTTTGAGGGGCTTGCGGATAATAATACCTTCTGGAATATGATGACCGGGGTGGTCATGCTGCTCGGACGGTATGTTTCCGTTATCGCTCTGCTGGCTGTTGCAGGTTCGCTCCTCCGCAAGCAACCTGTTCCGGAGACGATCGGCACCTTCCGCACAGACAACGGCCTGTTCACCGGTATTCTTATCGCCACGGTGCTGATTATCGGTGCGCTGACATTCCTGCCGGTTGTGGTACTTGGGCCGATTGCTGAACATTTGACTCTACGCTAGGGGAGAGGAAGAACAGAAATGAGTACTGTACAGAAAAAGAAACTGCTGAGTGGCCCGATGATACGAAGTGCGGTCAAGGACAGCTTTGTGAAGCTGAATCCGGTGACCTTAATGAAGAATCCGGTCATGTTCGTTGTTGAAATAGGTACGTTTATTGTCCTGCTGATGGTGATGTTCCAAGGTTACTTTAAGTCAACTGAAGCTATAGGATTCAATATTACGGTATTCTTCATCCTGCTGGTTACTGTATTGTTCGCCAACTTCGCAGAAGCACTTGCGGAGGGGCGCGGCAAAGCGCAGGCGGATTCCCTAAAGAAGACGAAACAGGATATCTCCGCGAACAAGGTGGCTGGAGGTTCGATTAAGGTCGTAGCTTCTTCCGAGCTGCGCAAAGGAGATATCGTCGTAGTCAGCCAAGGTGAACTGATTCCCGGCGACGGTGAAGTCATTGAAGGCTTGGCCTCAGTGGATGAATCCGCGATTACGGGCGAGTCGGCTCCTGTCATTAAGGAAGCGGGCGGAGACTTCAACTCGGTAACCGGCGGCACCAGAGTTGTTAGTGATGAGATTAAGGTGCGGATTACCAGTGATCCCGGCGAGTCCTTCCTGGACCGGATGATTTCCTTGGTCGAAGGGGCGAAGCGCCAGAAGACACCGAACGAAATCGCGCTGAATACCCTTTTGATCAGCTTGACGATTATATTTATGATTGTTGTGGTTACGCTGCGTCCTATTGCGGCCTACCTTAACGTTGATCTGGAAATACCGGTATTGATCGCACTGCTGGTCTGTCTAATCCCAACGACAATCGGCGGACTGCTCTCGGCTATCGGGATAGCGGGGATGGACCGTGTGACCCAATTCAACGTACTGGCGATGTCCGGCAAGGCTGTTGAAGCCGCCGGGGATATCAATACGATGATTCTGGATAAGACCGGGACGATTACCTTCGGGAACCGGATGGCGAGCGAATTTGTTCCTGTTGGCAAGGAGACGGAGGAAGATGTGGCCGTATGGTCAGTGCTCAGCTCACTAAAGGATGAGACCCCGGAAGGACGTTCTGTCATTGAACTCGTCAAAAAGCTGGGATATAACTACGATACCGGACTTGCGTCAGGAGCAGAGTTCATAGAATTCCGGGCTGAAACCAGGATGAGTGGAATGGATCTGTCGGATGGACATAAAGTCCGCAAAGGGGCCGTGGATTCCGTCAAACGTTGGGTGGCTTCTCAAGGAGGAGTCATACCGGATAACCTGGATCAGCAATCGAACATCATTGCCGGCAAAGGCGGCACTCCGCTCGCTGTAGCAGTAGATAACCGCATCTACGGACTCATTTACCTGAAGGATACCGTTAAGCCTGGAATGAAGGAGCGGTTCGAAGAGCTGCGTAAAATGGGAATCAAAACCATTATGTGTACTGGTGACAACCCGCTTACTGCAGCAACGATAGCCGCTGAAGCGGGTGTGGACGGATTTATTGCCGAAAGTACACCGGAGAACAAAATAGAGGTCATTCGCCGTGAGCAGAAGGAAGGCAAGCTGGTGGCCATGACGGGTGACGGCACCAACGATGCGCCGGCACTGGCGCAAGCGGATGTGGGGCTGGCAATGAACAGCGGCACTTCAGCTGCCAAAGAAGCGGCCAATATGGTTGATCTGGACTCCGACCCGTCCAAGATTATTGAGGTTGTGGCGATCGGCAAGCAGCTGCTCATGACACGTGGCGCACTGACCACGTTCAGTATCGCCAATGATATTGCCAAGTATTTTGCCATCATCCCCGCGATGTTCACACTGGCTATTCCGGAGATGGAAGTGCTGAATATTATGGGACTTGGCTCGCCAAGCTCGGCGATTATCTCCGCGCTGATCTTTAACGCGATCATTATCCCGCTGCTGATCCCGCTTGCCATGAGGGGCGTATCCTATAAGCCAATGAGCTCCACCAGGCTGCTGCGGCGCAATATTTTCATCTATGGGTTCGGTGGAGTGGTTGTGCCTTTCCTCGGCATTAAGCTGATTGATATGGTTGTCAGCCTTTGGATCTAGAGTAATTAGTTATAGCGGCAGAAAGGATGAACATTAATAATGTTAAATCATGAATCCAACCAGCAATCTTCCATTTCCAAAACCTCTTATTTCATAAGCATAGTAAGACTCAGCGCCGTATTTATTATTCTTTGCGGAATTGTTTATCCGCTGGCCTCGACTGCGCTTGCCCAGGTATTTATGCCTTCTCAGGCTAACGGCAGCCTGCTGAAGAACAGCAGCGGCGAGGTTGTCGGCTCCGAGCTGATCGGACAGAGCTTCACAGATCCGTCGTTATTTCAAGGCCGGGTATCGAGCATTAATTACAAGGCTGAAGCTTCGGGCTCGAACAATTATGGCCCGTCCAATCCGGATATGCTGCAGCGTACCAGTGAGAGTATCGCACAATGGAAGAAGGATAACCCGGAGGTGCCAATTAGTGAATTGCCCGTTGATCTGATTACGAATTCCGGATCGGGTCTTGATCCCCATATCTCGCCTGCAGCTGCCAGGGTGCAAATTCCCAGAATCAGTAACCTGACCGGCATTCCAGCGGATCAGCTTGAGGAGCTGATAGTGAAGACGACCGAAGGCCGTGACCTGGGCGTGTTCGGCGAGGAACGTGTAAATGTGCTGAAGCTCAATTTGGCTCTTTCAGAATTATCTGCGAAATAATCCGGCTCTTGCCCTGTCCGCGCGGTTTGCGGGCAGGGTACTTGCCGGTTATGGATGGAGGATAGGTATGGCCCCTTATAAACGTAAAAGCCCGGAAGAAATCCTGTATTCCATCTACAAGCTGCACCGGGGCAGATTAAAGATAATCATCGGTTCTGTTAGCGGCTCGGGCAAAACTTATCATATGCTGGAGGAAGGCAAGCTGCTGAAGCAGCAGGGGATTGATGTGGTGATCAGTGCTGTTTCGACTATGGGACGGTCTGAAACTGTCCAGCAGCTGGCGGATCTTGAACGAATACCCAGCATCCATTGGTGGCAGGGCAGCAAGGAGCAGAAGGATCTTCCACTAGAGACCATAATTGAACGCAATCCGGAAGTGGTCCTGGTGGATGGCCTGGCCCACCGTAACCGTGACGGAGCCCGTTTTCCGACAAGACTGGAAGATATCCGCTACTTAATGGACAACGGCATCAGCATTATTACGACGATTAATGTTTATGAGCTGGGTGGAGTAGGCGAAATCATTTTTCAAATGACGGGGATCCGTTCAGAAGAGACGGTTCCGCTGAATACCCTGGAGCTTGCGGATGAAGTGCGGCTGATCGATGTATCGCCAGAGACGATTCTTAAGCGGATTGATGAAGGCATCCTGGGTGATCAGGCGCATCCTGCAATGTCACGCAGAGGAAACCTCGGCGTGCTCCGTGAACTGTCGCTGCGTTTGGTGGCAGAGGGTGTGAATGAATCGCTGGAGAAACACCGCGAAGCTGAAGGACTCACAGGACCCTCGGGTGCAACGGAGCGGATTCTGGTCTCCAGCCAGTACCACTGGAACGGCTCGCTCTACGTAAGGAGAGGCCAGCAGATTGCTAAGCGCCTAAACGGTGATCTGCGGGTTGTAACCTTTGTATTGCCTAACCGCAAACTGACCAAGGATCAGCAGACCTTCAAGCGCTCGATCATGAAGCTGGTTGACCGGGTGGAAGGGAAATTTGAAGAGCTTCCGCTGGACCATATCCGCCAGCTGCCCTCTGTCCTTGTACGGTATGCCACGCAAAATAACGTGACCCGGATTGTGATGGGGCATTCGAAAAAAAGCCGCTGGCAGGAAAAGTGGCAGGGCTCCATTGCGAATCAGGTGCTGCGGAAAACGCGGAATATCGACGTGTTTCTGATGGCAGACCGGGTGCAGCAGGACGGGGAACGGATTTTACCGGTCAAATCGCAATCCGATAGCTCAGAAGAGCCTTTTCACCGTCTGACCCGTCAAGAGCTGGAACGGAAGATTGAAACGATTAGGCGAGGAACCTTCAAGGTCTATATCGGTGCGGCTCCCGGAGTAGGCAAAACCTATAAAATGCTGCAGGAAGGCAATCTTTTGCTAAACCGGGGGATCGACGTGGTAATAGGACTGCTGGAAACCCACGGAAGAAAAGAAACCCAGGCGCAGATTGGCGGGTTACCACTGATTCCGCGGGCTAGGATTCCCTATCAGTCCACTCAGCTGGAAGAAATGGATACTGAGGCAATTATATCCCGCCACCCGGAGGTTGTACTGGTGGATGAGCTGGCCCATACCAATGTGCCCGGCAGTCAGAGCGGTAAGCGGTATGAGGATGTTATCCGTCTTTTAGAAAACGGTATTTCTGTCATCACTACAGTGAATGTTCAGCATCTCGAAAGTCTGAACGATGCTGTAGCCCAGCTAACTGGTGTAAGGGTTCGCGAGACCGTGCCGGATGCGATACTCAAAATGGCTGGAGAAGTCGAGCTGATCGACGTCACGCCGCAAATGCTGCAGGAACGGATGCGGGAAGGGAAAATATACGCCTCCGATAAGGTGAATCAGGCGCTGGAATCCTTTTTTAAGCTCGGCAATCTAATCGCGCTGCGCGAGCTGGCCCTGCGTGAAATTGCTGATGATGTAGATGAACGGCTGGAAGCATGGGACCGGGATACGTCCCTGCGCGGTCCCTGGAGCAGACGTGAGGTTATCTTTGTGTGTGTGGATCTGGGGCCGCAGGCAGAACGGTTGATCCGCCGCGGCTTCCGTATCGCCCACCGCTTAAAGGCAGAATGGTATGTGAATTATGTGCATTGCGGGGCGCCCCTCATGGATGATGAGCAGAAGCGGCTTGAGACACTGCGGCATTTGACAGAAAGGTTAGGCGGAAAAATGGAAACTGCCGAGGCGGGCAGCAGCGGTAATTTTCATGAGCACCTGTTAAGCCGGATAAATGAAGTGCATACGACCCAGCTGATTATCGGGCAATCTCGAAGAGCGGTATGGCAGTCCTTTTTCAAGGAAAGCTTTGTACATTT
Organism: Paenibacillus pedocola; assembly: GCF_031599675.1. Classification (NCBI taxonomy): domain Bacteria; kingdom Bacillati; phylum Bacillota; class Bacilli; order Caryophanales; family Paenibacillaceae; genus Paenibacillus; species Paenibacillus pedocola. The sequence goes on from NZ_CP134223.1 coordinate 3,288,509, forward strand.
CCTGCTCCGGAACGCGCGCCATATGGATATGCTGATTGTAGCGGATTTGAGGAAGTGTTGAAATCAAAAAGCGGCAATGTTATGATACGAATACCTAAATGACAGGAGTTGACAAGGATAATGTAGGATTTCTTGCGCTTATATAAAACAATAAAACAGTTCCAGCGAGTTCTATTTCGCTTGTTTTATTCTTTATGTGCAAGAAGGTTACATTATCCGTTCACTCAGAATAATAGCCTTATCCAGTACCGCCAGGTGACTGGGTTTGCTGTATTTATTTGAGCTGCGGAAAGCTAACTTTCTTGCAGCTCATTTTTTTATACAGGAGGATTACTTCATGTCATTAATTAATGTGTCGAACTTAACGTTTGCCTATGACGGCAGCTACGATAACATTTTTGAGAAGGTAAGCTTTCAGCTGGATACGGATTGGAAGCTAGGATTTACGGGAAGAAACGGAAGAGGAAAGACGACCTTTCTGAAGTTGCTGCTCGGTAAATACGAATATAGCGGAAGCATCTCGGCAAAAGTCAGCTTTGAATATTTCCCGTTCACCGTGGAGCACAAAGAATATCTGACCCTGGATGTGATTGAAGAGATTTGCCCGGATGCCCAACAGTGGCAGTTCGTGCGCGAGCTATCCTTGCTGCAGGTTTCAGATGATGTACTGTATCGTCCTTTTGATTCGCTGTCGAACGGAGAGCAGACGAAGGTGCTGCTTGCGGCGTTATTTTTGAAGGAAGACAGCTTTCTGCTGATCGATGAACCGACGAATCATCTCGATATGGAGGCAAGACAGCTTGTCAGTGATTATCTCAAAGGGAAAAGCGGCTATATTCTGGTATCCCATGACAGGGCCTTCCTGGATAATTGTGTAGATCATATTCTCTCCATCAACAAGACCGGTATCGACATTCAAAAAGGCAATTTCTCCGAGTGGTGGGACAATAAAAAGAGGCAGGATGCCTATGAGCTTGCGGAGAATGACAAGCTGCGTACAGACATCAAACGCCTGTCGGATGCCGCCAAACGCACTAGCAACTGGTCACATGAAGTAGAGAAGACAAAAAACGGCACAAGGAATTCAGGTTCGAAGTTAGACAAAGGATATGTCGGACATAAAGCCGCCAAAATGATGAAGCGCTCGAAATCCATCGAGCAAAGGCAGCAGACGGCCATCGACGAGAAATCCAAGCTTCTTCAGAATATAGAGAGCTCCAGCAGCCTGAAAATCACCCAGCTAGCTTATCATAAGAAACAGCTTGCCGAATTCGACCATGTCTCCATTCATTACGGGGAGCGGACGGTCTGTACTGACGTTAACTTTGTAATTGAACAGGGGGAGCGTATTGCCCTCTCCGGCAAAAACGGTTCCGGGAAATCCAGTCTGCTCAAACTGCTCACCGGTGATAATATAAGCTATTCCGGTACTGTCAGAACGGGCAGCCAGCTGAAAATCTCCTATGTATCCCAGGATACTTCATTCCTGCAGGGCAGCTTATCAGAGTATGCTCGGCAGCATGATCTTAATGAAAGCCTGTTTAAAGCGATCCTGAGAAAGCTCGATTTTGCCAGACTGCAGTTTGAAAAAGATTTGTCATCGTACAGCGGGGGCCAAAAGAAGAAAGTGCTGATCGCCCGGAGTCTTAGTGAAAAAGTTCATCTGCATATCTGGGATGAGCCGCTAAATTATATTGATATCATCTCCCGGATGCAAATTGAGGAGCTGCTGCTTGAATTCACACCAACCTTGCTGTTTGTTGAGCATGACCGGGAGTTTTGCAGGAACATTGCTACTAAGGTTATTGAACTTTAATCCGAAATCAGCTCTTCATCTAAAGCATCCGCGCGCCAGTTGACCGGTTACAGAATCATATCCTTTCCCAAGCTATCCACCGAGCATATTCCCGCCAAAAAGCCGCGGTTATCGCGGCTTTTTGGCGGGATGCTTGTATCCGCGAATCTGCACCTCACTTAATGCCTTGGCCCACCCGGTTCATGAAAATATTCAATACCTTGTGGCTGGTGTTCTCAGCCTTCCGGACCCCGTACAGATAGTGCTTCTTGGCATCCGTGATAAGTAGCGGAATCATGGTGATATCGGCCCCGGCCTTTATCCACGGATAGCCCTTAAGGGAGAAGTCGGTAGCTATCGTAACCGCGAGATTCTCTCTTACTGCCCTATGTATCGCTTCCACATGATTGGTGCGGAATAGAACATCTGCTGTATCCCCGAGCTGGGCGACTATATTAGCAATATATTTATCGTCATACAATACAAAGCTGCTGTTCCGCAGATCATCCGGAGTCACACTCTGTTTGGCTGCGAGCGGAGACTGTTTGCTTACCCCGATAACGAGTCCGCCCTCAATGATCTCTTCAAAATACAAATCGGGATATTTCTCATTCATGCTGGACAGCAAAATAAAAGCAAGATCAAGACTGCCATCCGATACTTCCCTCAGCAAATCTACTGTTCCGCCTTCAATAATTTCGAGCTGCAGGCCGGGATAGTCCTTCTTGAGCTGTACCAGCACATCCACCAGCAGGCCCATCGGTCCGGGAATGGTGCCTATCCGGATCTTGGCATTATTAATCCCGTTGTAATTTTGCGCTTCAATGCGCAGCTCCTGTACTTCCTTAAGTATATTCTTCGCCTTCTGGATAATCAGTTCACCTTCCGGGGTTTGAACAGCACCACTGCGGGAGCGGATAAAAATCTGCATGTTCAGTTCCTGCTCCAGCAGGGAAATCGCACGGCTGACACCAGCGACAGTCATTAGCCGGTTCTGTGCGGCGCGGGTAAGCGATCCGCATCGGGCAACTTCCACTATACATTCCAGCTGTTCCAGATTCACAAGGGTCACACTCACTTTCCTTAACTATAAGTTAACTAATATCAATATATTATTAATTTAATTGATTAAAAATATATGTTAGTATGTGCCAGAAGTCAATATAGGAGAACACAGAGAATGAGGAGAAGAATCATGCGTGGATTAAATGTTTTCGTCCAGGATTTGAAGAAGATGCTGCAAAACCGGACCAGCCTGATCACTATGGTCGTCGTCGCCTGTTTGCCGATACTTTATAGCGGAGTGATGATAAAAGGCTCCTGGGACCCTTATGGACAGCTGGATCAGCTTCCGGTAGCCATTGTCAACCTTGACAGGGGAGCGGAATTTGCCGGCAGCGAGCTGCATATCGGTAAAGATGTAGTTGAGGAGCTCAAGAAAAACGGCAGCTTCAAATGGTCGTTTGTGAATGAGGAGCAAGCCCAAAAGGGGATTACCGGCAATGTGTACTATATGACAGTAACCTTACCGGCGGATTTTTCGCAAAAAGCAACAACGTTGATGGATGATCAGCCTGAGCAGGCAGATATCATCTATGAACCGAACTGGAATTACAACTATGTCGGCGGACAGATTGGCAGCAATGCTGTAAAAGAAATCAAATCCAGCATTTCAGCTCAAATAACCGAGTCTTACGCCCGCAGCCTGTTCGATCAAATCAAGGAAATTTCCACAGGGCTGGGCCAGGCAGGCAGCGGAGCTGAGCAGCTTAACAGCGGTGCGGATAAGCTGGAGTCCGGTGCCGGGATGCTGAAAACCAATATCGGCAAGCTGGCTGAAGGGACTCAGCTGGTGGTGAATGGAGTAAAACCGCTAGAGCAGGGAGCTGAGAAGCTGCACAGTGGAGCGGTCTCGTTATCTGCCGGGGCTGGCAGCTTGACGGATGGATTGAAGCAGTTGTCATCTGCTGAAAGCCAGCTGGAAGCAGGCGCCGTGAGTACAAAGGCAGGTGCAGACCAGTTGACCGCAGGCCTGCGGACTTCATCTGCAGGCAGTCAGGCTTTGGCCGACGTACTTGAAGCTTCCTCGGAAGGGGCAGCCAGACTTGCCTCGGGGCTGGATGCCTCAGCTGCAGCCAGCTCGAAGGTGGCCGACGGTGCCAAGCAGGTCGCTGGCGGGCTGGAACAGCTGGCCGGGGCCAATGCCCAGCTGGCCCAGAATCCGCTTATCCAGCAGCTGCTGGAAGCCAGCCGGAAGGTGGCGGAGGGCAGCCAAGCATTAAGCGCCGGGCAGGAACAGCTGCTAACCGGCAGTGAGTCGCTGGCGGCAGGCCAGCAGCAGTTGCTGGGGGGCAGCCGCAGGCTTGCGCAAGGGCAGCTGCTGCTTCTGAACGGAGCTGAACAGCTGGCCGCCGGGAACAGCCGGCTGGCAGACGGAGTGCAGCAGTTCGGCGGCAAGCTGGATCTTGCTGCAGCAGGCAGCGCAGATCTGGCTGCCGGTGCCGTCCGCCTGAGCACAGGAATTACGGAGCTCAGACATGGATTAGCTCAGCTCAGCGGCGGTGCTGCCGAGCTGGCAAGCGGCTCACAGCAGCTCAGCGGTGGAGCCGGGCAGCTGCAAAGCGGTGCAGGGCAATTAACCGGGGGGCTGGATGAGCTTGCCGGGAAGCTGAACGATGCACAAGAGCGGACCTCATCTGTGAAGAATGATGAGGTAACAGTCAGCATGTTTGCTGATCCGGTGAAGCTTACAGAGAACACAGACAGAAAGGTAGAGGTATACGGCCTTGGCATTGCTCCGTATTTCCTGTCTATGGCTCTGTTTGTCGGAGGTCTTGTATTGACAGTGGTAATCCCGGCACGCACCTCAACCGTTACAGGCGCACAGCCGTTTGGCCGCTTCCTGAGCCGGACGCTGACATTCATGATGATGAGCGCCGCCCAATCGCTGATTGCCGCTCTGATTCTGCTGTACGGGATTGGCCTCAAAGTCCAGAATGTCCCGCTCTTTCTGCTGTTTACGTTCTTTACCAGCTTGACCTTCCTTATGATTATACAAACCATTGTCACCTGGCTTGATATGCCAGGCCGGTTCGTCGTAATCATTCTGATGATTCTCCAGCTCACTTCGAGCGCAGGCACATTTCCCCGGGAACTGCTGCCGGAATGGATGCAGCGCTTAAATCCTTATCTGCCGATGACCCATAGCATCCGCGGGCTTAAGGCTGTCATTTCCAGCGGTGATTACAGCTTAATGTGGCATCAGGCCGGTATTCTTTTGTGTTATGCGGCAGGCTTCGTGCTCTTGACGCTGCTTTACTTCTTGCGCCAGAACGGCAACTCTATTGAAAAGGGGGAAGGCGTATCCGCTTAAATTAAAACCGATTGCTGTCACTATTCTCTGGAGGACCTGATACCATAATGGGCAGGAGTAAATTCAGGAATTAATCAATGAAAAGGGTGAATGTACCTGTTCTAAGTATAGAACAGGTACATTCACCCTTATTTGTTCAGTAAATAACTCTATATGAACTCAGGAGGTATAATTTCTTCCAAGCCCTAACTCAGTCAACAGCTGTCTGTACGCGATAGAAGTGCGATCAGCCGGAATATGGGCTTCGGCGGTCAGATCCAGCGGCAGATCCTCCGGTGTCTGTGCTTCGACCATCGCTCTGTCCTCCGAGAACACCTGGAGATTGAAGTTAATCGTATCTTCGGTAGGCACACTCTTGTCAAAGTTACGTGAGATCGGGCAGAACAGCCGGGTATATCTTGCAGATACAGGAGAAGCGCAGTTCAGGATCATCAGCTTTCCATCCTCGGGAAAATGTACGGTAAGCGATGCGGCGAACGGGGCGAATACCCGGAATGCCCGCAGCCACATGAAGCCTTCCGGTGCCGGATTCTCCTGACCTTTACCGTAGTTGCTGACGGTGCTCCAATAATCGGCAAACAGCTCATTTCCTTCACGTCTTACTTTGTACTGCGGAACCTCAGTGTTGTCGGGGTCTGCGAACGAATTTGCATGTACATAAGCGAAGTGTGAGACGTCCAGGAAGCCTTCCATCTGTCTGCCGGACGAACCGGCAATGTCAAAGCTTGGCGGCAGAATGTTAATGAAATCCGGATCATCCCAGCCGGAGAATTCAGGGATTTGCTCCTCAGTTCCTGCCAGCGAGGTCCAGATAAGACCGTATTTCTCCACAGCAGGATACATGATCAGCTTCAGCTTAGGTGAGATTTTGGCGCTCGGATGCGCCGGAACTGAAGTGCAGGCCCCTTCACAGTTGTAGCGGAAACCATGATAAGGGCAGACAATCTCTTCGTTCTCGACCCAGCCCAGACTTAAAGGAGCACCCCGGTGGAAGCAAAGATCACGGGCAATCACAACCTTGCCATGACTGCGGTAACAGACCAGCTTTACATCCAGCAGTTTGACGGAAACCGGCTTATCTTGGATTTCTTCAGCAATAGCCACCGGATACCAGTACTGGGACAGAATCTGCCAGTCATTTGGGGTAAAGGTACAGTCACGGGGAAGCTGCATTTGGAATTCGGCAAGCGCATTGGTCTTAGTCATAGTTGGTTCGCTCCTTCAGAAATTGTAGTAGTAATGCAATAAACCCCAGGCGGAAGAGGCGCCAAGTGAAGCAGCTCTTGTATTCTCGTAATCAAAATACAAGCCTGATCAGCTTATGCATCCTCTTGTAGCCTGGGGCAATTTACGGTTGCCTGGTCGAGACGCCCACTCCGATTAATGGGCTTATACAAGATTTCATATGTTATTTAATGTGACATTTATCATATAATTTATAATAAAACACACCTCTTATTTTTGTCAATGTTATTTTTAATGACATATAATTAGCCTATTTGGGTTAGAGTTATTGAAGTAATTCGTTTCATTGTTAATTTACATATCGGGATGCTTGTAGAAGAAAAAAGTTAGCGAAATCAATCTTAGCTTCGCATCTATTACCTTGCAGTGAAAAGTACTGATGAAGTCGTCTGTTATAGTGTGGTATTTGAACGGAAAAATTCGTCAGCAGGAAGTGAATAGATGCCTTGGGTGATTGAGATGATTTCACAGTACGGATATTTAGCCATATTTGCGATTCTGGCGCTTGGTATTATTGGGCTTCCCGTTCCGGACGAGCTGTTGACGCTGTTTGTAGGTTACTTGTCTTCTGTAATGGTGCTGAATTTTTCGATAACAGTCCTGGTTTGTTTCATAGGTTCAATAACCGGCATGCTAATCAGCTATACCATCGGTTTAAGGCTGGGACAGCCGGCGGTCGATAAATTCGGAAATGGGTAGGGCTTACGCCCAAAAGATTTGCCAGTGTGAAGAGGTGGTTTTCCCGCTTTGGAAACTGGACGATATTCTTTGCCTACTTTATTCCGGGAATTAGACATGTCACAAGCTATATCTCCGGCATCAGTGCCATGTCCTTCAGAAAGTTCCTGCTCGTAACCTTAGCAGGCGCTTTCACCTGGTCGCTTCTGTTTGTTTCTATCGGCTATTTTGCCGGTGCCAGGCTGCCAATCTTGAAATAAAAAAGTAAGCATGAGGGATCTATGATCTCTCTTTTTTACGTAAAGAGCAGTTTCTTTGGATGAAGTTACTAGTATATACTAGAAAAGTAATATACAAGATTATCCATCCCTTACCATGAAAAGTAAGGCGTACACAGTAATCAAAGGAGGTACTATATTAATGGTGCAAGCTGGAGAAGCCGTTATCGAAGAATATGAACCCCGCAAACACGCGAAGTCCATTGCGGAGATGTGGAACAGAAGTTTTGAAAGCTGGGGAGGAGATAATGCGTATCAGACGGAACAGAGTGTGATCGATGAGCACCGCAATAGCACTCACCTCAAACTGTTTCTGGCTGTAGTCGCCGAAGAGGTCATCGGATACTGCAGCTTCTCTCATTACAAAGAAGATACGGGAGCATTATATATACCTTTGTTGAATGTCCGGCCTGATTACCACGGCCGCAAAATCGGCAAAATGCTTGTACGGCGTGCTCTAGAGGAAACTATTAAGCTTGGCTGGCCGCGGCTGGACCTGTATACCTGGCCCGGCAACACCAAAGCGGTTCCGACCTATAAGAAAAGCGGATTTTTCTGGGAAAAACGCGATGACTCCACACACCTAATGAACTTTATCCCTTCTGTCCTGCAAACCGGAGCGGTCAAACATTACTTTGAAACGATAGACTGGTATAAAGACAGTACCCGCGAAATCTCGGTTCAGCCGGACGGGCGGAAGGAAAACGGTTTTGATTATTTTACATATACGTGGAGCAAGGATTCGCTTCAGCTGAAGATGGAGTATGAACGGTCCGGGCGGGGCCTGCGGCTGATTGAAACGGAGGATTATCTGATTCAGGCGACCATTCCGCGGCAGCATAAGCTTCCTTTTGGAAACAGTTATCCTATTGTCTATGAAGCGGTAAATAAAAGCGGACAACCCTTAACCCTACAGGTTAGAAGCATCAGCAATAAGCAAATCAATTTTGAGCTGAATGAATCCAGGGTTATTGCGGCAACGGAGTCTATTGAAGGCAGCTTTTATATCCATCCGGTGGAAGAAGAACAAAATGCTTATCAGACGCATCCGGTCGTGGAAGCCGAACTGCTTATTAACGGCTTAACCGCCGTTTTTAAACTTGGTGTGGAGCCGAAGTTTCCGGTTAAGCTCAAGCTGGAGCTGCCGAATCGGACCATTTTTGCCGGAGAAGACATTGAGCTTGATTTGACTGTGGAGAATGAATATGACACCGAGACGGTTTTCGCTTTTGATTTGCCAAGTGATTCCATTCTAATTTTTAAAGAACCTGGCGTAAGGATAGCGGTTCCGGCTAAAGGCCGGAGAACTATCCCGCTTGCGGCAAAAGTACTGGCGTATGGACTGTGGCATCATCGCGTAAATATTACTGCGAGTGAAGATAGCCGAGAGTCTTCGGTTGTGCAACAAGAGCTTAGTCTAGCATTCCCCGGACTACATACCGCTTTTGGCGGTCAAACGGATATGGGCTGGATGATCAGCAGCGGATCGTATTCTGCATATCTTGACAAATTCAGCAACGCTCTTACATTCTATGAGGGCAGACATTGGGCGTTCAGGCTGTTCCATCCCAAATTCGGTCTGCCTTACACTAATGAATACAAGAAATACCCTGTTTTACAGATGGTTCATTACAGGGAAGAGGAAGCTATGGTGCTGGAAGCCCAGTACGAGCTGGACTCCTCAGCCGGGTTACTATTTACTGTAGTAGTAAAGCTGTACAGCAACGGAATATTTACCCGTCATTACAAAATTCATAATACATCTTCTACAGACAGGAACGAGGATCTATACCTGAAGGACAGCTTTAGCTTTGGTCTTGACGGAGGCGTGATTCCTTATCGCGGAGAGTATATAGACTTGCATCAAGGGGTTCATGCTTCCAGTCCGGATTATTGGGAAGTACAGGAGCTTACGGAGAATTGGCTGTTCGCAGATGACGGTACTTCAACGCGGGGGATTACCTGGCCGTCAGAGTTGAAGCTGATCCGGGACCATTGGATGTATGCCGTTGAGCATCAGTTTAAGGAGATACCTGCCGGCAGCATCCTTCATACCAAGCCGCTCCGTGTTGCTCTGGGAACCTGGAGCAGTTGGCGTGATTTCCGTTCGTTTGCTTTGCTTAAGGGCGATTCACAGGACCTAAATACCTCAACGCAGCTAAAAATCATCTTGAATGACGGGAACCCTTTTGTAAGCGGATCACCGGTAGTGCGGCTTCAGGAGCACAAAAAAATCTTTTTAGACGGCCGGATAGGCGTTTCCTCTGTATTAAACAGCCTCGAGGAACATAGCCTTGATGTGAATGCCGAACAGAAACTCACCGAGGTTAACCTTCCGCTTGTCTCCAATCAACGTGCAGAAGCTGATCTGGTAACCGTGCAGCTTGATTGGGATATTTACGAAATGGATAAGAGTTACCTTATATTCCCGGGCTCCGTCAATGAAATGATCCAAGAGACCAGATATGTAGAACAGGCAGAGGTGCTTATCGCGGATAATGGGGTGCTTAAGATTCAGGCCAGCAGCAGCTTTGCTCCTGCATTGTTTTCGCTACAGTACCACGGCGAGGAGTGGCTTGATTCCTCTTTCCCGCATCCGGCGCCGAAATCCTGGTGGAATCCTTGGATGGGCGGACTTTCAGCCGGCTTCGACGGGATCTCTCCGCTCAGCCTGATCGAAGAGCCGCGGGAAGCTGCTTTTGCTCAAATGAGTGATAATAAAGGGAACCTTTGGTCAGGCATCCGGATGAGTGTAACCATCACGAACAATCCTAAATTCAGGGGGCTTACCCTGCATCATTATTTTCTGCTCCTGCCCGGTGCACCTGTTCTTGCTTCTACAGTAAGGATTGAGCAGCATACCGGATCGCCTCTGTATCCGCTTGAGCTTATCTCATCGGGCTACTATAAGACAGGCAGTGACCTGATAGATAGCAGAGGGCGTGTAAAGAACGCAAGCGGTGAGAACATTATCTATAAAGCGGGCAGAGTACAATGTGAATTGAACAGTCCAAGCGGGATCATTCAATATAGCTCCAGAGAGCGGAAGCGGCAGTTGACCTTAATCGCCAATCCGGAGCTGGATGCTACCGAGCTGATGGTAAACACCCATGTGATAGCATCCTATACAACAGAGAAGCTATATTTGCGGGACGGGATCGGGCAGTTCAGCAAACCTCAGTTTCATCTCATCTCGGACCTGAAGATTCCGGAGCAAGCCTACGAAGATTTGTTAACGATCAAGTTTATGAAGTAAACTGAAGAGAGGACTTTTCCATGAAAATCATAGATGCACATGTTCATTACTCGAATATCGAGGTCTTTCATGAGACGGCGCAGACATTGGCCAATATCGATTACTCCGAAAAAGGACTGCTTGAAGAGTTCCGGCGTACCGGTGTAATTGCCGGAGTGGGGATGGGAGTTACTGAAACTGTGGCAGGTGCCTTTCCTGATGCCGCGGCATTGAATCCGATGCTGCTGGATTTGGGCGGACAGCTTCCGGGCAATCTGTTTACCTGTGTCGGAATCAATCCGCTGACCCTCCATCTGGAGGGCCAGCTTGAAGCGCTGGAAGAATCGCTGCGCCAGGAGAAGACCGTCGGGATCAAACTGTACGCGGGCTATTATCATTTCAATGTCGGAGATGAGATCTACGCGCCGGTGTACAAACTGGCTTGGGCATACCAGCTTCCTATTGTCATACATGGCGGCCTTACCTATTCAGATAGGGGACTGCTTAAATATTCGCATCCGCTGTCTATGGAAGAGACATTCCTGAAGCATCGTGACATTACCTTTATGCTCTGTCATCTGGGTGATCCGTGGGTCATGGACACGGCGGCGCTGCTGGAGAAGAATCCGAATCTGTACACAGATCTGTCCGGCTGGATCGTTGGTGATCCTGCTAAAGTTGACCGCCTTCTGACGGAGCAGACCTATACGGACCATTTCCGCCGCGCCATCGTATTTGCCGAGAAATATGACCGGCTTGTTTTTGGCACCGACTGGCCGCTGGTTCCGCTGGAGGCGTATATTAAGTTTGTAAAACATCTCATCCCTGAAGCTTACTGGGAGGAAGTCTTTTATAAGAATGCACTGCGTGTGTTCCCTAAGCTGGAACAGCTGATCAATGAATTAGAATCAAACGAATAGTAGAAGGAAGCATGTTTGTCCAGGAGAGGAATGTCATCATGAAGAAAGTCATCGTTATCGGAGCAGGGATTCTTGGTGCTTCAGCGGCATATCAGCTGGCAAAAGAGGGAGCAGAAGTGCTGATTATAGACCGTAAGGATCAAGGACAGGCGACGGATGCTGCAGCCGGTATCATTTGTCCCTGGCTGTCGCAGCGGCGTAATCAGGCGTGGTACGGGCTGGCAAAAGCAGGTGCACGGTTTTACCCCGGGTTAATTGCGGAACTCCGTAGCGAAGGTGAAACCGATACAGGGTATGCGAACGTAGGCGCTTTAAGTATTCATCACGATATAGAGAAAATCAGCAGGATGCACGAGCGGGCACAATCGAGGCAAGCGGATGCGCCGGAAATCGGCGGGATTACGGTACTTAATGAAGAAGAAACTCAGAGCCGGTTTCCGTTATTAGCCGAAGGCTACCATTCTGTGCAGATCAGCGGTGCTTCGCGTATAGACGGGCGTGCGCTGCGCGACGCACTGCTGCGTTCAGCCCAGAGAAACGGAGCCGTCCTGATGCACGGGGACGCAGCACTGCAATTTGACAATAATCGTGTCACCGGGGCAGTTGCCGGAGGCAAAAACTTCACTGCTGACACCGTTATTGTCTGTGCAGGCGCTTGGGCGAGTCCTTTGCTGCTGCCCTTGGGCATCCGCTTCAAGGTTCATTTCCAAAAAGCGCAGATCATGCATGTACAGGTTGCTGACCAACAAGATACCGGCGCCTGGCCGGTAATAATACCGCCTACGGATCAATATCTGCTCTCTTTTGAGGACCGGAAAATCGTCATAGGGGCGACTCACGAAAATGAGATCGAAGGCTATGATACAAGGGTCACAGTAGGCGGGATGCAGGAGATACTGAATAAAGGGCTGGAGCTTGCTCCCGGTTTAGCTGACAGTACGTTTCAGGAAGTCAGAGTAGGATTCCGCCCGTTTACCCCGGGTTTTCTTCCGGTGATCGGCGCTTTTCCCGGCTGGGAGGGACTGATCACGGCTAACGGACTTGGAGCATCCGGCTTAACGATGGGGCCGTTTATTGGCAGTCAGCTGGCCAAGCTTGCACTTGGATTAGAATTAGATATTGAACTCCATGATTACGATGTTCAAAAAGCAGTTGAGTGAGCTATACAAGAGAGGAAGGTGCCTCAAGCAATGACAATCATTGACCTAATCCAAACACGGAGAACCATTAAACAATTCAAGCCTGATGCCATTAGTGAAGAGGCTGTGCTCTCCTGGCTGGAAGCTGCAAGCTACGCCCCGAATCACCGGATGACCGAGCCTTGGGAGATTTTATTCATTGGAGCTGAGACCAGGGCTAAGCTGAATCACAAAACAGACTTTGGCGGTGCTCCAGTCGTTCTTGCCTTATTGTCTAAACCCGCGGCTACTCCGTTTGAACGGGACGAGTATGTAATGGCTGCTGCCTGTTTTGCACAAAATTTCTTGTTGGCTGCCCATGAAGCTGGCGTTGGTGCGTACTGGGCATCCTTAGGAGCTCAGCCCCGCAATCGTGCCACTCTAGGTGTGCCGGAAGATTACGATGTAATCGGTATATTCGGTATCGGCTATCCGGAAGAAGTTCCGGCGCTCAAGCCGAGAACTCCGCTAGCCTCCAAAATTACTTATTTGACATAATGGTTATGCATGCGCGGGTAGGGGGACAGGCTATGAACAAAGAAGAACAGCTCACAACCGGTTTCAGGGACTTATATAACAAGATGGTTTCGCTTAATAAAGATAAGATGGAAGATGCTCTGAGGGGTTATAAAGCTTCTGAAGTACACTGCATAGAATACATTGGGAAAAATGCAGATTCCAACGTGACAAAGCTTGCGGAGTCCTTTTATATGACTAGAGGTGCCATAAGTAAAATAACTAAAAAGCTCATCGAAAAAGGCCTAATTGAAAGCTACCAGAAGCCGGAGAATAAGAAAGAAATCTATTTTAGGCTTACTGCACAAGGGGAAGTAATATATAACATCCATGAGGGACTGCACCAAGAATTTCAAGAGCGGGATAGGGCCGTTTTTGAACAAGTCACTGAGGAGCAATTTGACAGTATGCTAAGTTTTGTGGAGAAGTATAATACCCATTTGGATGCAGAAATAAAGAAAAAGGCTATGAACATTAAGCCGGAATAAAATTGAATCGTCAAATCAAACCACAAGCAGCCGGGCTCTACTAAGAGCGGGCTGCTTTTTTTATTATTTTTTGTTGACTAGGAAACAATAATGCGATACGATGTTTTTGTTTCCAAGGAAATAAAATATAGCCTTTGAGAGGAGATTTTCATGTTTAGATCCACATCAAACCCTAAACCAGATGCAGAACAAACTGTAGATAAACACGCTTTAATATTCGGTCTTATCTCAGTGTTTCTTTGCGGATTAGGCTTCAGTATCATCGCACCTGTCGTCCCGTTCATAGTACAGCCCTATATAACTCATCCGGGAGATCAGGCGATTGCAGTTACGCTGTTGACCTCTGTTTATGCAGTCTGTGTGTTTTTTGCGGCTCCCGTCCTTGGGGCTTTAAGCGACAAATATGGCCGTCGTCCACTGCTCCTGATTTGTCTGCTGGGTTCTGCAGCCGGGTACTTCGTTTTTGGCCTGGGTGGAGCGCTATGTGTCCTATTTGCCGGACGTATTATTGAAGGTATAACAGGCGGGAGCATAAGCACCATCTTCGCTTACTTTGCAGACATTATTCCTCCGCAGCAGAGAACCAAATATTTTGGCTGGGTAAGTGCGGTTGTAGGTGCTGGCACTGTGATTGGCCCGACCATAGGCGGATTCCTTGCCAGGTTTGGTTATTCTGTACCCATGTATTTTGGAGCCGCAGTCACTTTATTGAATGTGGTGTACGGATTGTTTTTTATGCCTGAGAGCCTTGAAAAGAAGAATAGACTGAAAGAGATTACCTTGATAAGACTGAATCCATTTACACAGCTTGCAAACCTGCTTTCCATGAAAAATTTAAGAAGACTGCTTATCTCAGCGTTCCTGCTTTGGATACCTAACGGATCTTTACAGGCTGTTTTTTCACAATTTACAATGGATACCTTCAGCTGGAAGCCAGCACTCATCGGACTTATGTTTTCGATTATGGGTTTCCAGGACATCTTTTCCCAGGCTTTCATAATGCCCAAGCTTTTGAAGAAACTTGGTGATCAGCAGATAGCAATCGTCGGAATGGTATCGGAAATTATAGGCTATAGTCTTATTGCGCTATCCGCTTTATTCTCCTTCTATCCGCTCATGATCGCCGGCATGTTTATTTTTGGTTTTGGTGATTCGGTCTTTGGACCTTCATTCAATGGAATGCTCTCCAAATCTGTGGATTCCAGTGAACAAGGAAGGATTCAAGGAGGCAGCCAATCTATTCAGGCTTTGGCAAGAGTGATCGGTCCCCTCATCGGAGGTCAGATCTATGTTTCACTAGGGTCTGCCTCACCCGCTTTTATGGGGATGATCCTTATAGCAGCGGCAATACCTATTTTGTACAAAAGAACGAATGTAAAGGTGTAGCCATTTCATTGATGGCACGATGTACTTATGGTTACGGATTCAATGATCCGGTTAATAAATGGCAAACAGGACTCTGTAGAGGAGGGACTTACCAATGGAAGATCAGCGCAAGCATCAAATTCACACGACCCCAAGTGAGGATGGCGGTTGGGATAATCAGGAGGGCGGAAACAAGCTCAGCCATCACCGCACAAAGGAACAGGCAGAAAAGGCCGGGAAAAGGGAAGCTATAAATGCCCGAACGGAGCTGAAAATTCATAACAGGGACAGTAAAATATCCGATTCAATCAGCTACGGAAATGATCCGTATCCGCCCAAAGGGTAAGTCCCCGATAATCTCCAAGATACCCGCATTATGGAAGCAAGTTGTCCATGTGCGGGTTTTTGCTGTGGATTGAGAATGATTTTTTTTCATGAATTTAGGCTAAAAGGGGATTCTAGATAATGAGAGAACTCTCAAAATTCTAAATGTGATGAGGACGGAATTCATGAACCAAGCTTCAGATAAGGCACAGGAGGGCAAAAAGTTAAAATGGTGGCAGCTAAGTTTGTTAGGAGTAGCTGGAACTATAGGTACAGGGTACTTTCTTGGATCGGGCCTGGCGATCACGATCGGCGGACCCGCAGTACTGCTTGTCTACACGTTAGCGGCAATTGGAACCTATATGGTATTTGATGCATTGGCCCGAATGACGGCACAACATCCCGAGCAGGGCTCATTCCGGTCCTATGCCAAAAAGGCTTTTGGGAGCTGGGCCGGATTCGGGAGCGGCTGGGTATACTGGTTTTCGGAACTGTTAATTATGGGGAGTCAGCTCACGGCCTTGTCCATATTCTCCCGTTTCTGGTTCCCGGCTGTGCCGATGTGGATCTTTGCGGCCGGTTTTGCCGTCTTGGGCTTATGCATAGTTTTTTTCGGCAATAAAGAATTTGACCGGGTTGAAAATGTGCTGGCTGTCATTAAAGTGGCTGCTATTTTGATGTTCCTGGTTGTTGCAGTGGCTCTACTGGCCGGATGGATTGGTGGCAGCAAATATACCCCAAAACTTCCGTTAAGTATGCCCGAACTGTTGCCGTCAGGAACGATTGGATTATGGTCGGCTTTTATTTTTGCTTATTATGCCTACGGCGGCATTGAAGTGCTCGGTATTATGTCCTACAGGCTCCAGAAACCGGAGGAGGCTCCCAAAGCAGGCAAGGTAATGCTGCTGGTCCTGGCGGTGTTATATGTCCTGTCAATCGGACTGGCTGTGACGATGGTGCCGTTAAAGGCCTTCAATCCGAAGGAGAGTCCGTTTGTGCTTGCCCTGCGGAGTGACCACTTGGCTTTTGTGCCGCATGTATTTAACGGTGTATTAATTGTTGCCGGATTCTCTACAATGACCGCATCGCTCTATGCGATAACTTCCATGATGCTCACCCTTGCCCAGGAAGGGGATGCCCCCAAGGTTTTCTCAAAGAAACTGAAGGATAAATATCCGTTATACGCCCTATGCCTGATTGCTGTCGGTTTGCTGGGTGCAATCATGATGTCGCTGTGGTTACCGGGTAAGGTATATGAATACATTACTACAGCCGCCGGACTTATGATTTTGTATAACTGGTCCTTTATTCTGCTCTCGTCTGCAAGACTGCTTAAGCCGGATAAATTGAGCGGAATAAAACGTTGGATCGGATTACTGCTGATTGGCGCTGCAGTTGCGGGTACTCTTTTTCATGCGCTCAGCCGGCCGGGCTTCTACATCAGTCTGTTGATTGTCGCTGTAATTGCGCTGAGTGACTTCATTGTCCAGCGGGTGCGGAAAAAGCATTCTGCCGGTAATGGCAACCAAGAATCGCAGACGGATGGAATGACGGATGCACACCGCAGCCTTCCCGGCGGGCCTGAATTTCGGATTAAAGGCATCCGGCTGCGTAAGAATAAGGTTTAGCTGAAAAATAGCAGCCTGGCAGCCTGTACGCCAAAGTAAAAGCCGAATACGATCAAGGACAGGCCTGATAACACAGAGATAGCCCTCAATACCCGGATAGTCAGCAATTTGCGGAATATACTGGAAGCGGCAGCCATAGTTACATCCCAGAGCAGAATGCCGAGTACAATGGCTCCGCTGTAAATCAATAACTGCTGCATTGGATACTCACTAGCAGCCTTGGCCAGGATAGATCCGTAAATGCCCAGCCAGAACAGGATAGAGAGGGGATTGAACAGCGACATCAGGAATCCCGACAGAAATGATCTGAAGAGTGAAGCATCACTTCCCCGCATTTCTGTCGCGGTAATGTCTCCTGCGTTTCTGATGCTGTCCACACCGGTATAGACCAGGACGAAGAAACCGAATAACCATAAGAATGCTTTGACAAACGGTGCATCAAGCAGATGAATCATACCGAAATAAACGAGCAGCATGTAAATGATATCGGCGCTTATCGCTCCCAGGCCGACAGCCCAGGCGTGCCAAAACCCTCCGCGCAAACCCTTGTCCAGCTGCGCCGCATTAATGGGGCCGAGGGGCGCCGAAAGGGATAACCCCAGAAAAATATACCCGACAAAAATATTAATGGTGTCGTCCTCCTTTTTTAGATAGTCTATTCTGCAAAAGGACGATGTAGGACAACCAAAACAAAGGCCCGCGAAAGTTCGCGGGCCTTCTTCAATTCCTAAATTCGGCAGTAAAACTCATTAATTAAGCATTAACAGGTTCGGGTCTTTTCACTTGAAGCGGTGGAGGAATGAGCCAGCCCTTTTTCTTGGACAGATGAAGGACCTTAAGGCCGATGCCCGCTTTAGTAAGATGATATTTACCAAACAATGCCCCGATATCTTCCCGGATCGATTGGCCCATCATCTGGCTGCAGGCCACAAGTCCGGCTGCATTATCAGCTGCAAGTTTGGCTGCGATTTCGGGATCTGTAAACCGCGCACCAACAGGAATATCCTCCAGCTTAGTCTCTGGCCGGTTAGGATATACCGGAGCTGAAGCCAGCCCCTGCTCTGCCAGCAGCGAATCACATTCACTGATTTCCAGTTCCGCCTGATCAATCATCGTATTTAATATTTTCTTGAGATCATTGTCACCGGCGTGATACAAAAAAGCCCTGTAACAAGAAAGTGCACCCTTAGCCACCATAGAGGCTTGCCATACGCCGTAGATTTCACCATAATGCATCGGTTCTTCTTTTGGATTGCCGCCTAGAATTCCAGTCATAATCAAGCTCCTTTGTCATTAGATTTGAACATAGTTAGCATACCCAATAAGGCGGATCATCTTGCGTAATTTTGATCAAGGAATAAAGTTTGGATCTACACTTCAATAATGATCGGAAGAATCATCGGACGGCGTTTCGTCCGCTCATACAGAAATTTGCCTAAGGTTTCTTTGATGGTCTGCTTCATAATGCTCCATTGGCCAAGGTCGGCTTTACTTAATTTCTCCAGTGTTGCTGCGACCAATTGGTTGATCTCTTCCATCAGCGTGTCTGAATTGCGGACGTAAATGAAGCCCCGGGAGATCGTATCCGGTTCATTCAGCAGCCGTCCATCGGCTTGGCTTAGGGTGATTACAGTGATCAGGACACCGTCTGCAGATAGTTGGCGCCGGTCGCGCAGGACCACATTCCCGATGTCGCCAATCCCTAGCCCGTCGACAAAAATCTGCCCGGCAGGCACTCGGCCTGATTGGCGGACAACACCGCCAGACGACTCCACAAGCTCACCGTTCTTAAGCAGGAAGATTTTATCCCCATCGACACCGACAGCCTCTGCCAACAGACGGTGATGGTGCAGCATCCGGTATTCCCCGTGAATCGGAATAAAGTATTCCGGCTTCATAAGCGTCAGCATCAGCTTTAGCTCCTCCTGGCTGCCATGTCCGGAGACGTGAAGTTCGCTCCGGGAGCCATAAATGACTTTTGCGCCGAGGATATAGAGATTATCTACAATCCGGGACACATTGCGTTCATTACCGGGAATCGGATTAGCGGCGAGCAGCACGGTATCTCCGGCACTGATACTCATCTGCCTGTTGCTCGAATTCGCCAGACGGGATAAGGCAGCCATGGGTTCCCCTTGACTGCCTGTAACCATAACAGCCACCTCATGCGGCGGCAGCTTGGCTGCTTCTGCAGGTTCAACCAGCATGCCTTCTGGAATGTTCAAATACCCCAGTTCCTGGGATACGGCTACAACATTAACCATACTCCGTCCAAGCAGGGCAAGCTTGCGTCCGGTTAAAGCTGCGGCATCAACGATTTGCTGCAGCCGGTGGACATTGGAAGCGAAGGTAGAGACAAAGATTCTGCGGTCCGCTTTTTGAAAGGCTTCTTCCATATGGGCGCCTACAAGCTTCTCAGATGGAGTAAATCCGGGACGTTCAGCGTTTGTGCTCTCCGAGAGCAGAAACCGGACACCTTTTTTGCCGATATCGGCCATTTTATGTATATCCGGGTATTGCCGGTTGACTGGAGTCATATCAAATTTAAAATCACCCGTATGCACAACCGTTCCTTCCGGCGTATCAAAAACGACCCCCAGGCAATCCGGAATGCTGTGGTTGGTGTTGAAGAAGGAAACTGAAATGGAACCAAAGGTGAGAACAGAATCCGAATCAATTCGATGCAGGCTGGTCTGACGAAGCAGTCCATGCTCTTTGAGCTTGTTCTCAATGAGTCCCAGCGTCAGACGGGAGGCGTAAAGTGGCAGGTTTAATTGCTTGAGAAGATAAGGAATGCCGCCAATATGGTCCTCATGCCCATGTGTCACAATCAGTGCTCTTACCTTATCGAGATTATTCAATAAATAAGTAACATCGGGTATGATCAGATCAATTCCAAGCAGACTTTCATCCGGGAATTTAGAGCCGCAGTCAATAACAATAATGTCATCTCCGTATTGCAGGAAATACATGTTCTTGCCAATCTCATGAACCCCCCCCAATGCCGCAATCCACAACCGTTCCTCAGACATATCATTATCCCTCCTTATATAGTTATCAGTAGTATGGGTAGAGCATTGGAGAAGTATCCATTGTTCTGTTACAGCGGAATGTAGCCCTGAGATGTATAAGATGGATTGACTTTTCTGGCGTTTAAATATATTGAAGACACATTAAGTCTTTAATTAACGGAGATGCTCGCTTCATTTTGGATGCTGACGGCAGTAGCCGCAGCCGGCTTATTCTTAGCTCTAAACGTAAAGGAGCAGCCAATAGAGCATGCGAGAGGCCCCCGTAAGCTCTCTGTATGAACCAACAAGCCTTAATCATCCATGTGGCGAGTGGGTGAATAAGGCTTGTTTTAAATATATATCCGGCACAGCTGATCCAGGATGAGATCAGGTGATCTGCCTCGTACATTTCTTTGGAACAGATACGATTTGCTGCTCAGTGCAGCCATCAGCATATCCGTTCTGAACACGCTGTCCGGCTGGGATTGTTCGTTGTCTGCTGCCATTTCATCAAAAAGTCTCACCAGCAGCTCGTGTAATTCCATATAAAACGGACTGCTGCTCATGGAACGGGCCTCTGATAAGGATGTGGCGCCTTCGATTCCGGCAAGCAGCTGTGCATGGTTCTCTTTGAAGCTGATAAATATGGCAAGAAGTCCCCGTAAGCGTAAGGCTGGTGCCTGAGCAGCGTTCGTTTTCATATATTCTTCTATTGTATTGAATAAGAGGAGCTTGCTGTCTTTGATTAAATCCATGCACAGTTCACCTTTATTGCGGTATCTGCGGTAGAGTGTACCTGCTCCAATTCCTGCTTCAGCCGCAATCTGGTTCATACTGACAGGCTCGACTCCATACTGCGCGAATAACTGATTAGCTGCATCCAGTATACGCTGGCGGTTTTCCGCTGCGTCCCGGCGTTCGGTGCGTCCGTTACGATTTGTCTTCTGCATTCTCATCACTTCCCGTTCGTGGTCAGCCCTTGTCTTGACAAGAGGAGAGCTCTCCGTTTAGTATCAAGAAAAGACTAAGCGGAGAATTCTCCACTTAATATTAATCGATAGAAGAGGAGTGTGCAACCCGTGCCTGATCATCAGAACAAAGCTGCACTGCTGGTATTGGATATGCAGAATACAATTGTGTCAATATATGTGAAGCAAGAGGAAGTCCTGCTGCCGTTCCAAAGAGCGGTTGAAGCTGCCCGTAAGCACGGCGTACCGGTTATCTATGCGGGAGTTGCCGTCCGTGAAGATGTTCCCAATAGTCCGCGCAACAAGATTTTCGGCAAAATGACCGGCAACATCGGAATGTCAGCTGTAAATCCTGCGATGCATGTTCATGAATCCGTTAAGCCCCAATCCGGTGAGCCGCTTGTCGACAAATTCCGAGTTAGTGCATTTGCCGGCAGCCAGCTGGAAGCCATTCTTCATGAGCGCGGGATTGAAACGCTGATTCTCAGCGGTATTGCAACAAGTGGAGTGGTACTCTCCACATGGTGTGAAGCGGCGGATAAGGATTTTGCCGTTACCGTTCTTTCAGATGCTTGTGTGGATGCCGATCCGGAGGTTCACCGTGTACTCACCGAAAAGGTATTTCCCCGCCAAGCCGATGTGCTCACCGTGGAGGAATGGATCAGAGAGTTGTCCCAGGAATGAGGTGCTGATATGAAAACGAGTATTATCTCATACGGTCTGAAGAAACAAGGTGCAACGAAGGAGTATCCCTTCGGTCCTGAGGCTATGGTGCTCAAAGTCGGAGGAAAGATGTTCGCGCTTATTTTTGAGGGAGCAGAAGACGAATTTCGCTTAAACCTGAAATGTGATCCGGTAATAGCAGAGAATTTACGGGAGCAGCATGATGCTGTCCGGCCAGGGTACCACATGAATAAGAAGCATTGGAACACAGTGATGGTCGATGGGTCCCTGCCTCTGTCCGATATCTTTGACATGATTAACCACTCTTACGATTTGGTTGTAGGCAAACTCCCCACAAGTGTACGTGAATCCATACTGGAAAAGAAGTAACAACAAGCTCAGGCAGCCAGGGAAGGAGACCGGTTTATAGCCTTGGCTGCCTGAGCACTCCAATTCATAAATTATTATGCTTGGGTTATATCAAAATGTAATCTTCCGTCTTTCTCACTAATGTAAGGTTGGCGTTCTTTTATATGTGCATATTCTGGATATCTGCTCATTAGGTTACGAAGCATACAGATAATGACCGGATGAATAGTTTTATCGTGTTCGCTGTTCATGACAGCACTCTTAGTTGTCAGCCATGGCATAATTTCACCTTTATATTTGTTTATTTCTGATTCAGCCATTATAAATGGCAGTTCAGAGAGGCAGAGCCAGAAATACCATTTGGCAAACCATGGGCGTTTTCTATCTCCGACATGACAATTATAATTATCAATTCTGCCACTTATCCAATCTGTATCATTAGGGAGGACCGAAGCAAGAAAGCGTAATACAACAAGCGATGTATCAAAACATTCCCCTAGTCCGTCATCACAGTTACCAAAGCAAGTGGTTCTTAGGCGTATAAGAGTTTTATCTACTATTTCATTTACAATAGGGTTATTTGGTGCAAGAAGGTAAAGTAAACGGATAATTTCAAGTTCATACATATTAGCGGAGAAAATATGAGTTTTCGGTGTTTGATTAAAAATGGTTTTGAGCTTTACTCCATCAATGAATGGTGGAATAAAGAAAATCGGATACATTTGCCGCCCATGGCTGTCAATGTTATTAGGAAACTTGACACCCTGATAAAACCTTTTCGCCTGTTCTGGTTTGGTTTGTGCCGATAGAAACTGCCAGATAATATTATCTTTTTGTGAGTCAGTTAAACTCCCGTTTTTAATTAAGTAGTGATTAGTTTTTATCATAAGGTTATAAGCATTCATCTGTTCACCCCAAGAAATGATTATATGCATGTGAAATACCTCGGGCTGCCTTTTGATTAGATGCTGTGACGGCATAATGGTGCTATACATCCTCCATCATATCAGTGATGTAGGTGTTTTTCTGTGAATGGGCAGTGAACTCCCTATTTTCATAAGATAGCTTATAGATACAGGAGTAGATCACGTTAAGGACATATTCAAAAGCAATCTGTGATGAAAAGGTTCCTATTTTGGCATGCTTAACTTCATCATCAGGTACATGGATACATAGCGTACTCAGCTGTGCCAATTCACTTTGACTGGCAGCTGTGATCGTGATGAACGGAATCTTCTCCTGTCTGAAATGCCGGGCGGCTCTTAAATAAATCGGTGATTTTCCATGATAGGTCAAAAAAATTGCACAGTCGTCTTCCGTCAGATTAACGGTATGATACGCCCATTCGTACAGCTCCGTGGCAATCACTACATACTTGTTAATTTTTATCAGCTTATTCTGGAAGCTTTTGGCCCGGATTTGGGAATCTCCTAAGGCATAGATAAAGATCCGTTTGGCTTGATCCAGCAACCCGGCTGTTTGTACCAGCAGGTCATTATCCATGTAGGCATAGGTTTTGGAAATCGTTTCCTTCATTAATTCTGCGATATCCATGGCTACTTCAAGCGGCGTCTCCTCAAGACTAAACGGATAGTTGGGATCAACACTGGAAATATTCTGGGTATTTTGCTGGAATTCGCGGGCAAGCTTGATAATGAACTCCTTAAATCCGGACAGCCCAAGCTTATGGGTTAACCGGTTGACCGCCGAGTGGGAAGTATAGGTTGCTTTTGCAAGCTCCTGAACATTGAAGTGGAGCATCCTTTCCTTGTGCAGCAGGATATAGGCGGCGATACTTTTTTCGTTCGGTGTAAAGTTATGCATGTCCGATAATTGCATCAGTAGTTTCAACAGAATCACCTCAGTAAACATTTTGTTTAGTCTTGAACGGTCACGGCTGCGAATAATTGGTTGAATGTACCGTTTTCCCTCCGAATCCTTCACGGCCGGCATTGTTCTTCTATAATAGATGAAAAAGACCTGAGGGGGAATTCACATGTTGACTATCGGCTATATTGGGAACGGCAAAAGCACGAACCGATATCATCTGCCTTTTTCTATGAACCGGGAGCATTTGAAAGTTAAGACGATTTACGCCCGTAATCCGGAGAAAGCGGAATGGGAGAAAGTGCCCGGCGTTCTTTATACAGATGATATTGAAGCCTTAATGAACGATAAGGAAATCGGGCTGATCGTTGTCTGCACTCCTATAGAATCCCATTATGCTTATGCAAAAATGGCGCTTGACCATGGCAAAAATGTGCTTGTTGAGAAACCGTTCATGATGACTAAGGATGAAGCTGTATCCATCTTCCAGTACGCCAAAGAGAAGAGACTCGTTATCCAGAGCTATCAGAATAGACGTTACGACTCGGACTTCCTCACGACAAAGAAGGTTATTGACTCAGGCAAGCTTGGTGAACTACTCGAGGTGGAGATGAATTACGATTATTACCGTCCGCAGACGCCGAATTCCACTACTCATTTTAACAAATACAATAGTTACTTATACGGACATGGTGTGCATACCATTGATCAGGTCTTTTCCTATTTCGGACAACCTGATAACGTACATTACGATGTACGGCAATTGCTGGGCTCCGGCAGAATGAATGATTACTTCGATCTGGATTTCTACTATGGAACGCTTAAGGTATCGGTCAAATCCAGCTTTTTCCGCTTAAAGGCACGGCCGAGTTTTGTGGTATATGGTAAACAAGGCGTATTCGTAAAACATACGGAGGACCGCCAGGAAGAGCATCTTAAGCTATTTTATCTGCCTAAGGGACATCCCGATTTCGGCATTGACGCCCCGGAGCATTATGGCACATTAACCTATTTGGATGCTGAGGGCAACTATCATGAAGAAAAAATCATTTCTGAGCAGGGGGACTATGCCAGGGTATACGATGACATTTATCAAGTGATCGTACACGGCAAGGAGAAGACGGTTAAAGACGAAGAAACGATCGCCGTTATGGAGATCCTGGAGCGCGGAATAGAGGGGTGCAGCTAAAATGAAATTGGGAATTGCGGGCGCCGGGAACATAGTTATGGATTTGTTAAGCTTTGTTGATGAGATTTCCGGCATTAGCTTACAAGCCATTAGTTCAAAGCCGGACCATCAGGAAAAATTGCTATCTCTGCAAAACCAGTTCGGGATCTCGCGGATATATAACAATTACACCGAGATGCTGCTTGATGATGAAGTCGATACCGTCTACATCGGGCTGCCGAATCATCTTCATTATTCTTACACGAAGGAAGCTTTATTACGCGGCAAGCATGTCATCTGTGAAAAACCGTTCACCTCCAATTTGCGTGAATTCCTGGAGCTTAAACAGCTGGCGCTTCAAAGCGGACTCGTCTTGATAGAGGCGATAACGAATCAATATCTGAACAATTATTTATTAATGAAGGAATATCTCTCTAAGCTGGGGCCTGTCAAAATCGTCGAATGCAACTATTCCCAGTATTCGTCCAGATACGATGCCTTCCAGGCGGGTCAGGTAATGCCTGCCTTCAATCCGGAAATGTCCGGAGGTGCGTTGATGGATATCAATATTTATAACATCCATATGGTGGTCGGGTTCTTTGGCAGCCCCGGGAAAGTGGAGTATCTGGCAAATATGGATCGCGGAATAGACACCTCGGGTATTCTGTTGCTCGATTACGGGAATTTCAAATGTGTTTGTATTGGTGCAAAAGACAGTACGGCTCCGAATGCGATGAACATTCAGGGTGTTCAAGGATATTTGCGTATGCACGGCTCAGCGAATATCATCGATAGCTTTGATTATGTTGCCAATAAAGAGAAGCCCGTCCAGGTGGACCATAAACATCATCCCCACCGGATGTATGATGAATTTATTGCTTTTGAACAGATAATCCGCGAGAAGGACATGGATAGGGTATCGCGGATGCTAGAACACAGTGAGCGGGTTATGCGTGTAATAGAGCAGGCTAAACAATCAGCCGGCCTTGTATTTGGTCCAGATAAGCCTGAATATTGAGATTAATCTATTGTTAATGAACTATTGCAACAAGCCATGCGGATAACCGCATGGCTTGTATTGTTATTTATGTTATCGTTGTTATTGTATTAATTGATAACGGATACATGAGAGGCTATAATGATAAACGAAGCTATGATAGGTTTAGAGAGATTAATAATTGGGAGTGATATATTTGCAGACAATGATCAATCTTGAAGGCGAATGGAAGTTGCAGTTAGATGAAGGGAAACAGGGGCTGGTTCTGCCTTTTTCAGATAATATCATTTTGCCGGGTACAACATCGCATGCCCGCAAGGGACCGAAGAATGAAGAGGTTGTAATCAGCGCATTAACAGATGAATATCTATTTGAAGGATCGGCGTGGTATTCGAAGGAGATCGTGATTCCCGAAGAGCTTACCGGTAAGAGATGCCTGCTGTATCTGGAACGGACGCGCCTGACGACTCTGTGGCTGAACGGCCAGGAAATTGGCAGCCGCAACAGCCTGAATACTGCTCATATCTATGAATTGACCGGCCAGTTGAAGGCTGGCACCCAGACAATAACGATCCGGGTCGATAATACCGGATATCCGACTAAGGGCGGACATTTAACCTCACCGGACACCCAGACCAACTGGAACGGGATCACCGGCCGTATGGAGCTTCAGTTTTACGGCAAATCCTATTTAAGCGGAATCCGCCTCGACACGGATGTATCTTCACGCTTGGTCCGGATTTCAGCCACATTGGAAGGCACAGCTGGCAGCACATTGGCAGTGTCGGCTTTAAGTTTCAACAGCGAGCTGGAACATTCGGCTGCAGTTCAGGAATATGCTCTCACACCGGGAGAGTTCAGCATCGAATACAACTTGGGTCCGGATGCGCTGCTTTGGAGTGAAACCGCACCCAATCTTTATAACCTTACACTTTCCCTGACACAAGGGGAAGGAGAGCCAACCGACCAAACCGTACTGGTCCTGGGATTACGTGAATTCAAGGCAGACGGCGATAAGTTTACAATTAATGGACAGAAGACCTTTTTACGCGGCAAGCATGACGGGCTGATCTTTCCTTTGACCGGTTACGCGCCGACTGACGTCGAGGAATGGGTGAGAATTCTTGGGATTTCTAAATCCTACGGCATCAACCATTACCGTTTCCACACCTGCTGTCCTCCTGAAGCAGCCTTCACCGCTGCGGACCTGCTCGGAATCTACATGGAGCCGGAGCTTCCTTTCTGGGGAACGATTACAGAGCCAGCAGATGAAGGGCATAATCAGGCTGAGCAGGACTATCTGGTTAGCGAGGGATACGAGATTCTGAAGGCGTTCGGCAACCATCCATCCTTCGTATTGATGTCGCTCGGTAACGAGCTGTGGGGGAGCAGAACCAAGATCGATTCCATCCTGAAGGAATATAAGACATTTGACAGCCGCCCTTTGTACACACAGGGTTCCAATAACCACCAATGGGTACCGGAAATTCTGGAGCATGAGGATTTCTTCTGCGGCGTGCGCTTCTCCAAAGAGCGGTTATTCCGAGGTTCATATGCCATGTGCGATGCACCGCTGGGTCATGTTCAGACCGGCCTGCCGGGTACGATGAAGGATTATGATGACCAGTTCGTCCCTGCGGCCGGGGCAGCTGCGGAAGCGGAAGGTGGAGGAACTATCCAGATTCAATACGGCACAGAAGCAAAAACCGTTCAGGCGGACGATGCATCCGGAGAATGGATTCCGCATATTCCGGTAATCTCTCATGAGATTGGACAGTACGCAACCTATCCCAATTATGATGAGATCGCAAAATACAGCGGGTCTCTTAAGGCGAAGAATTTCGAAGTCTTCCGTGAACGTCTGGAAGAGAACGGCCTTGGCCATCTCGCGGCTAAATATTTCGCGGCCTCGGGGCAGCTTGCAGCAGCCTGCTACAAAGAGGAACTCGAAGCAGCCTTCCGTACCAAGAAGCTTGCCGGCTTTCAGCTGCTGGATTTGCAGGATTTCAGCGGACAGGGCACAGCCTTAGTCGGCATCCTAGATGCCTTCATGGACTCCAAAGGGATGATTACACCTGAAGAATGGCGCACCTTCTGCAGCGATGCCGTTCTGCTCGCAAGATTCCCGAAATATAACTATGTCTCCGGGGAACGTTTTAGTGCTAGTATCGAGCTGAGCTGGTTCCGGTTCGGAACCCCGGGCACCGTGAAATTAGACTGGGAACTGAAGGCGGGCGATGAAATACTGGCGGAAGGTACGCACGAAACAGAAGTTCCGGCAGGGGAGAATTATATCGATATCTGCCAGCTGGACATTGATCTGCCTACAGTACCGGCCATGACCTCAGCCGTACTTAATCTCCGGATCGCGGGAACCGATATCCGCAAAAGCTACGATCTGTGGATCTATCCGGAACAGAGCGGTACCGGGCTTGACGGGATACGTATCTTCCATACACTTAGTGATGAAGTGCTGGCTCTGCTGGAGCAAGGTGAAAATGTGCTGCTGATGCCGAAGCCGGAGTCCCTGAACAATGCTATCGAAGGCTACTATTGTACAGATTTCTGGTGTTATCCGATGTTCCGTTCGATTTCAGAAAGCATGAACCGGCCGGTACCTGTCGGTACCATGGGTCTGCTGATCGACAACAGCCATCCTGTGTTCCGTAACTTCCCGTGCGAGGAGCACTCCACTTATCCTTGGTGGAATATTATTGAGAACTCAAAGTCGATTATCATGGACGGAACAGATTCAGCATGGAGTCCTTTGGTGCAGACGATTGACAACTTTGAACGCAATCATAAGCTGGGCTTCCTGTTTGAGTGCCGGGTTGGGGCCGGTAACCTGCTGGTCTGCGCCCTGGACGCTGACAAGGCAGGCGCAACGCCGGAAGGCAGACAGTTCCTGTCCAGTCTGGCCGGTTACATGACCTCAGAGGAATTTAAGCCGCAATACGCAGCAACCAAGGAAGAGCTTAAGCGGATTATTCAATAAACCAATAACAGAATACTTCGTTAGTAGTACAACAAGCCAAGCAGCCATTAGTCTAACAATGGCTAGCTTGGCTTGTTTGTTTTTAGTTGGTTACAAAACGCATTATCTCCGCTTATGCGCACCGGAAACATCAGCGGTAGTATATTCCAGTCTACTTTACACAAAAATATTGGTAAGGTAGAGGGTAGCAATTGATACGAGGTGATAATGAATATGATGAAGAAACACTGTTTGTTCTGTGACGAGATTGTTCCCATTGAACAGGAAGGCGATTACGATCGCTATCTTGGCTGCTCCTGTTCACCAGGCGGGGGATATCATCTGCGGCGGGACAGCTACGAGTCCATTAATGCGCTCCCGCATCCGAAGAAACGGGACCTGCTGCATATCATATCTGCTTATATCCGGGAGAAGACAGACTGTAATGACAAGGTCTATCTTAAGGCAGATGATCTGGAATCCATCGCAGATTCCCCAAATATACCTGTAACCATTGAAGATAAAGGTAACCGTCTACTGCAATATTTGTACAGGCATTCCGAAGGCCCTGAGGAACCGGTTGCCATTCACCCGCTCTCCAATAATTATAACCTGACCTATTCTCCCAACCTGCAAGAACTGGTATATATCATAGACAAGCTTGGAAACGAGCAGTTTCTCATTCGGGAAGGCATGAACTTTAAGCTGACGGAAAAAGGGTGGAATGAAGCAGCAGCCAGCACCGGAGGGAAGAAGTTAAAAGCCTGTTCCATTCTCATCCAAGGCGGTAATGAATTACACGGAGAATGGCAGGAGAAGCTGCTGCCCAAAATCGGGCAGTTCGGTTATCAGCCGACTTTGCTGACGCATACCCAGTCACCAGAGAATGAACAATATGATTTGGGGCTAATCGCTGAAAGTAAACTGATTATTGCAGATGTAACCGGTCAGGCGCCCGGGGTGTATTTTGCGGCAGGCTATGCGCTGGGCATAGGTACCCCTGTAATTTGGACCGTGAATAGCAGTGATGCTGATAAGCTTACTGTGCAGTTACAAGAAATCCGCCCGATAGTGTGGGATACCGCTGAAGAACTGGCTGTGCTGATTCAGCAAAAGCTAAGTTAACAGAAAAGTATCCTTTAGGCTAAATATATCTGAAGCCTCTCCGGCCTGTGACAGGAGTTATTCCTGTTGCAGGCTTTTTATATACACTCTTCATAACACGTGTTATACTCTTGCCGAGGTGCTATTATGGTCAAAAAAAGAATCACTAGTCATGATGTAGCTAAGCTTGCCGGTGTATCCCGCAGTGTGGTATCTGCCGTGCTGAACAATACGCCCGGAATCGGGGTCAGTGCCGAAACACGTGAGACCGTGCTGGCCGCCATCCGTGAGCTGAACTATCATGTGGATGCCCAGGCGCGCAGTATGAAGACAGGCCGCAGTATGACTCTTGCTGCGTACGGCGATACACGCCATCCGCTGTTCATGCGGCTGCTTGAGGGGATGCAGCAGGAATGTGAAGCCAGCGGCTATCACATATTGCTCTGCTCACCGGGCCAGAGAAATTCCGGGGACGCGAGAAACGAACTGCTTGATCTGTACCACCAGCGGAAGATCGACGGTATCGTAACACTGGATGACACCAGCTACCGGAACAGAGACTGGGCCCACAAAGTAAAGGAAGCTGGTGTGCCCTATGTCTCTGTGGAAGGGTATGACGGAACGGAAGGAATCTATTCCATTCTGGCCGATTATCGGGGCAGTGTGGGGATGGCGCTTGACTACATGCTTCCGGGAGATTCTGCCGGGACAAACGCTCCAGTGTATGCCGAGGTCTTCCATAGCTCCGCTGGCAGCCGTGTCATTTGGGCAGAGAAGAACCGGAGGGATGCCTATACAGACTGGTGTAACCTGCATGGGATGAAGCCGTCGGTCTCCCGTCATGAGGAGAGAGAGGGACAGGTGGAGTGGCAGGAATGGCTGTCGCAGTTAGGCGAGGGCGGCGGAGAGCTGCCTCCAGTGCTGGTGAACTGGTCCAGTGCTGTTCCCGACTTGTACCGGGCCGCTCACCGCCTAGACCTGCGGATCGGTAAGGATCTGCGGATCATGGCTGCGGACAATACGATCCAAGGCCACAGGCTTAGCCTGCCATCCTTGAGCTGTGTAGAGATCCCTTATGTCGGCATGGGGCAAGAAGCGGTCCGCTGTGTACTGAAGCAGATCGGGCAAGGACCGGGAACGCCGGGTAAGCTATGGCTGCCGGCGCTTCTAAGACCGGGAGAAAGTGCGTAACGTCTTTTTCCCCGGCTTATAACACGTGTTATGAATAGGAGGATAAAGTTATGTTCTGGACAGAAGAAAAACTGGCTGCACGCATTGCAGAACTAGCGGAGTACCGGTACCGCGAAACTTTCCAGTTGGAGGACTGGCTGGCCGCTGAGGATAAGGATGGGGTTAACGGCATGTATCCGCCGGTGTTGGCAGACGGGAAGACGATGCGGCTTGGAGCGTATTGGAGCGGGCGGGATGTATATCTGTGGCTGCATAAGTCAGTAAAGATCCCAGCAGAATGGCAGGGCAGACGTATTGCCGGGCGGTTTGACTTCGGCAGAACCGGAGGCGGCAACAACAGCGGCTTCGAAGCCCTGCTGTTTGTGGACGGTCAGCCTTACCAGGGGGTGGATTCCAATCACCAGGAGGTTTTTCTTGAGACAGATGCCGCCGGACGTACGCTCGATTTCACCTTCCGGCTGTGGTCCGGGCTTGAAGGCGGGGGAAAGCCGGTTCTCCAGGAACACCGGATTAAGCAGGCAGAGCTGGCTTATCTGGATGAAGCAGCAGACAATTTATATTATACAGGCCGGGCCGCGCTTGGGGTCTGTAAGCAGCTTACAGAGAGCCAGCCGGAGAAGCAGGAGCTGCTGATGGCACTGGGCCGTGCATTTAACCTGCTGGATTGGTCGAAGCCCGGCAGTGAAGTCTTTTATTCCTCTGTTACCGATGCAGATGACCTGCTGGCGGCACAGCTGGCTGGAATGAGGCGGGAGCATCCGGTTACGGTAACGGCTATCGGACATACCCATATTGATGTCGCTTGGCTGTGGCGGCTGACGCATACACGGGAAAAAGCAGCCCGCTCGTTCTCCACCGTGCTTCGGCTGATGAAGCAGTTTCCGGAATATATTTTTCTGCAGACCCAGCCGCAGCTGTATGAATACATTAAACGTGATTATCCCGAATTGTATACACAGATCGCCGAACGGGTGGAAGAAGGACGCTGGGAAGCCGGGGGCGCGATGTGGCTGGAGGCTGACTGCAATCTGACCAGCGGGGAATCACTTGTACGCCAGATTCTGTACGGAACGAAGTTCTTCCGGGAAGAGTTCGGAGCCGAATGCAAGTACCTCTGGCTGCCGGATGTTTTTGGCTACAGCTGGGCACTGCCGCAGATCCTGCGCAAATCCGGCATTGATACCTTCATGACGACAAAGATCAGCTGGAATCAGTATAACCGCATGCCGCACGATACCTTCACTTGGAGAGGGATTGACGGCAGTGAAGT
The DNA here is from genome assembly GCF_031599675.1 of Paenibacillus pedocola. Classification (NCBI taxonomy): domain Bacteria; kingdom Bacillati; phylum Bacillota; class Bacilli; order Caryophanales; family Paenibacillaceae; genus Paenibacillus; species Paenibacillus pedocola. The sequence goes on from NZ_CP134223.1 coordinate 3,321,074, forward strand.
GCTGACCCATTTCATTACCACGCCTGAAGGGCCGGATTCCAGTGCCTGGTATTATACCTACAACGGCTTGATTGAGCCATTTTCTGTACAGGGAATCTGGGATCAGTACAGGGATAAGAACCTGAACCGCGAGCTGCTGCTGTCCTACGGGTACGGTGACGGCGGCGGAGGTGTGAACCGTGAAATGCTGGAAATGCGCCGCCGGCTGGAACGTCTCCCCGGCATCCCTACGCTTAAGACCGGCCGGGCTGATGAGTATTTCGAACGTCTAAATGAAACGGTGAAGAACACTGACCAGTATGTCCACACCTGGGATGGTGAGCTTTATCTGGAATACCACAGAGGCACATATACCAGCCAGGCATACAACAAACGGATGAACCGCAAGCTGGAGCTGCTCTACCGTGAAGCGGAATGGCTGCAGGTTATGCTGGCCGCCGAATCAGGCAGCTTCCAGCATTATCCGGCAGAGGAGCTGCTTGAGGGCTGGAAAATTATCCTGCGTAACCAGTTCCATGATATTATACCCGGCTCCTCGATCCGGGAGGTATATGAGGATTCAAGGCTGGAATATATGGAAGCCGAGAAGATAGGGACACAAGCTGCAGATGACGCCGCGGCTGCGCTCATCTCCTCATCAGGAACAGCACGGGAAACAGACTACACTGTTTTCAATGGAGCTTTCTTTAACAGGGCAGGCCTGCTCACCCTGACTTGCACAGATCCTCAGGACAGAGAGTGGAGAGCTGCGGATGGGCATGTACTGCGCTCCCAGCGCCAGAACTGTGAATGGCTGATTGAAATACCCGCGCTCCCAATGATGGGAACGGCAGTAATTACGTCCGTAGCGGCTGCCTCCGTAGAGACGGAAACTCCATTTACATGGGAGAATTCACGGCTGACGACGCCTTTCTACCTTCTGGAATGGAATTCATCGGGGCAGCTGGAACGGATTTACGACCGTGCAGCCAGCCGGGAGGTGTTAGCGGCGGGTGAATGCGGCAATGTGCTGCAGGTGTTCGAGGACAAACCCAAAATGTACGATGCCTGGGATATTGATCTGTATTATCAGGAGAAACAGCGGGAAATCACAGATTTGCTGGCTATAGAATTGACCGAAAACGGACCGCTCGCTGCGGTTCTGCAGTTGAAGTGGAAATACTTGGATTCCTGTATTATTCAAAAAGTAAAAGTGTATGCAGTTAGCCGCCGTATTGATTTCGAGACGACGGTCGACTGGCATGAACAGCATCAGCTGCTGAAAGTAGCCTTTCCGGTTGCTGTGCGGGCGACGGAAGCCACGTACGATATTCAGTTCGGCAATGTGAAACGCCCGACCCACTGGAATACAAGCTGGGATTATGCCCGCTTCGAAAGTGTAGGCCATCAATGGGCTGATTTATCCGAACGGGGCTATGGGGTGAGCCTGCTGAACGACTGCAAATACGGCTACGACATCAAGGATCATGTAATGAGGCTGTCGCTGATCAAATCTGCTACCGAGCCGGACTGGCAGGCGGATCAAGGCGAGCACCAATTCACCTATGCGCTGCTGCCGCATATAGGAGACTGGGCCGCAGGCCAGACGGCCCAGGAGGCGTGGGCACTGAATAATCCGCTTAGAGCGGTACAAGGAGCATACTCCGCAGGAGCCGGCAAATCACTGATCCGAACGGATGCCCCTGGTATCGCGATTGACGCCGTTAAGCTGGCTGAACAGGGGGACGGCTTTATCGTCCGGCTGCATGAATATACGGGCAGCCGCAGCACTGTGTTGTTGGGAAGTGATTATGCTGTGCATTCCTGGCAGCCCTGCGACTTAATGGAACGTCCGCTGGAAGAAGCGGTAGTCGGCCGGGAATTGACCCATGAATTTAAGCCTTATGAAATCAGCACCTTCCTGGTGAAGCTGATAGAATAAGCTGTTAAAGAATTAGTTCCGGATATAAAAAGAGCAGAGATCTTCCCCGTAAAGGGAGCATCTCTGCTCTATTATCATGTGCTGTTACCCCGGGAAGGCTATTCGTTCCCTTCCCATTCATGCAGCACCATGATGGCTGCGCCAGTAGCTACGGCCTCATCCGTAAGCATTCCATGCGAGAAGACCGGGCTATATTCCGGGTAATGGTAGATATTTGATTTCGCAGTCTCCAGTGCAATATTGAAGACCAGGGGATCAGCGCTCACGAGCGGACCGCCCAGAATTACGTATTCAGGATGGAAGGTATTGATCAAATTGGCTAGTCCAATCCCCAGATAGCGGGCCGTTTCAGTAAATTGCTCTTTAACGAGAAGATCACCGCGCGAAAGGGCGTCAACCAGAGTTGCAAAATTAACACGGTCAGGTGAAAAGGGAGACAGCAGGCTGCTGCGCCCGGCCTTAAGCTGGGCACGAACACGATCCACCAGGGATGGCACGGACACAAAAGCTTCCAGCGCTCCATAGTTCCCTTTACCCCGGAGTCTTGGCCCGCCGGTCTGGATGATCATCTGGCCGACCGCCCCTTCCGTATCCACCGCACCCCGGATAAGCTTGCCGCCGGACATCATAGCTGAGCGGATATTGATCCCTGCATGTACATAAAGGGCATGCTCAATATTATCATTCCGGAGCGCCCAATGTTCACCGATGAGTGCGGTATTTGCGCCGTTATCAAGTTTGGCCGGAATGCCCAGCCTTGCCGTAAGCATGTCGCAGATCGGAACGTTCTTCCAATGAGGAGAAGGGAAAAACTCTGGTTCAAGGATGACCCCTTGCTTGCGGTCCAGAGGACCAACCGCACCTATCCCTATACCGAGGACTTGATCCGCGGAGATCCCTTCCTTCGCAAGAAAGTCAGCGGCAGCAGCTTCAACATAATCAGCCAGATGCTCAGGTGTCATCTGTGCGTCCATTTCCCAGCGGATCACAGATAATGTATTAAGATGCAAATCATAGAGGCCGAGCTTAGAATAAATGCGTGATATTTCTAGTCCCAGCAGATAGCGGTATTTCGGGCGCGTCTGGAACAACACTGGCTTTCTTCCTCCGGTTGAGCTGCCGAGTCCGGAAGCGATAATCAGGCCTTGAGAAGTCATCTCTTCAAGTAAGCGTGTCATGCTGCTGCTGGCCAATGCAAAATGTTGCAGCAGATCGGCTTTGGAAACAGTCCCGAGATAGGAAATCCGGTCGTATACCTGTTTTTTTATTGAAGGCGTGGAATGAGTAATCATATGTATTTTCTCCATTTCCAAGTTAAAGAGTCGGGTTATTTTAAGTATACCGGGACATTCCCGTTATTTCCAGTTTAATATCATACGGATCTTCAAAATGGGATGCACAATCAAACAGGTCCTGCAATAGTTTCTAGCGTGAAATTTTTGACAAATGTATAAAGGAATTTGCGATAAATTGTCGAATTTTTCCGGAAGAGGGACATTGGTCATTGATTTATGAACACAACTCCCTACTTCAACAAACGCAATTGCCGTGCGCGAAAGGGAAGGCTTCTATGATCGCTTTTATCCGTAAAAGACTTATTGCCCGTATTCTCATTGTGATGACAGCGGTCATTCTGTGCATCGCAGCCGGAAACATCGCCATTCAATGGGTGAATACCGGTGCTGCAGTAAAAGGAACCATCAGCAGCTACAACATGAACATTGCCAGTCATTATGTCTCTCAGATCGATGTCGGACGCTACAGCGAATTTCTGGCTGATCCGCAGGAGACTGACCTGTACTGGTCACTCCGGAATGAACTGGATCAGTTTCGTGAATCTATCGGTGCCCGTTTTGTATATTTTGTCCGGATTGATGAAGCAGGTCAACCGCTGCTGATGATCGACGGCAGGCCGGAAGGAGATTCGTTAGCCTCACCGATCAATGAGAGTACGGATATGCCCGCTGATGCAGTAAAGGCCGTATTGGCAGGTGAGAATGCAAGCTCCCCGCTGATCAAGAATCCTGAATACGGTGATTACATCTCGGCGTTTGTCCCGATGAAGGACGCACAAGGTACGATGGTCGGGGTATTGGGAATTGATACAGATGTCGCTGTCCTCAGTACTTTGACCCGGGAAGTGCTGCTCCAAAGCCTTCCACTCTACGGGATGATCCTTACTGTTTCTATAGCTGCACTGGCAATCATGGGCTGGTTTGTCACACGGTCCCTGCGACCGCTGCGGACCATTACAGAAAGCGCAGGAGCTATGGCTGAAGGTGATCTGGCTCAGGCTGCCCGGATTCTGCATGCCTCACCGGTCAAGTCCCAGGATGAGATCGGAACGGCTTACCAGGCCATGATCCAAATGTCGGGTGACTTGAATGCAAGAGTGAAGGGAATGGTGTCCCATGTGTCCGCCGCTTCGGATTATCTTTATAGCACCTCAGAGACATTCACCAGGAATGCCGATGATGTCCTGCAGATTAGCGAGACAGTAAACGGCAAAATTGCAGATATCTACGCCGGTGCGAGTACGCAGACAGAGGGCGCTCAGAGTAGCGCCATAGCCATGGAGGAAATGGCACAGGGCATTTCACGGATTTCGGCCTCCTCCGCTTTTGTCTCCGAATCCTCGGTGAATGCACTGGATTTAGTGAACTCCTCACAAGCAGCCATGACTGAAATGAACAGGCAGATGAAATCCATCGCCGAATCTACAGGTCAGACCCTGGATATCACTGTCCTGCTGCAAGGTTATGCGGCGGAAATCGAAGGGGCACTGGCTGCGATCAGGCAATTTGCCGATCAGACCAAGCTTCTGGCACTGAATGCATCCATTGAAGCTGCACGGGCGGGCGAACACGGACGGGGTTTTACCGTTGTTGCCGGTGAGGTGCGCAAGCTGGCAGAAGGTTCGGCTGCTTCGGTGGAGCGCGTCGCGGATCTGCTAATACATATAGGCACAGCCTCGTCAAATATCGGGTCGCAGATGTCAGACGCCTCCAGGGAAGTGGCAGAAGGGGTGCGGATGTCCTCCGCGGCAGAGGAAGCGCTGCTTCATGTCTCCAATGCTTTTCGTGAGGTAGCTGAACAGATCATGGAAGTATCCGCAACAGCAGAACAGCTGTCCGCAGGTTCGGAAGAAGTAGCGGCAACTGTGGGCAGCATGGCTACTATTGCCGGAGATGTATCGGAACAGACGCGCCAGATCCGTGAACTGACTGATCTTCAACTGGAGAAAGTCAAAGAGGTCTATGAGGCTTCGATGGTCATCAGTGCGAATACGGGCGATATGCGGGAAGCTATCCGGCAGGTGAAGGTCTAGCCGGACGGCTTCGCCGGAAATCCACAAAAAATAGTATCAAACGGCTGCAGATCCTTTAAGAGGGACATGCAGCCGTTTTTGCGTATACATAGGATAGGGTTCAAGTAGACATTTTTCAGCTTTTGTGATAAAAATGCAGTACAATTGAACCGGTGTAAGCTGCATCATTTGCATGCATACTATTATGATGAATTTAAGAAGGGTGCTCCTGGATGACAAATGGTACCAAGAATCCTAAAGTTGAGTTTTTTTTCAGAAAAGCCGATAAGTGGAGTGAAGAATTTGCGAAGCTGAGATTGATTATGCTTGAGTGTCAGCTGACCGAAGAACTGAAGTGGGGTGTACCTTGCTACACCTTTCAGAATGGAAACATTCTGTTAATTCATGGATTTAAGGAATATTGTGCGGTTCTATTTGTTAAAGGGGCTTTGCTGCGCGATGTCCACGGGATTCTAACTCAGCAAACGAAGAATGTACAGGCATCTCGTCAGCTCCGGTTCACGAGTATTACAGAAATAACGGAGCTGGAGCCCCTGTTGAAAGACTATATTTATGAAGCAATAGAAGTGGAAACAGCCGGCCTGAAAGTAGAGTTTAAGAGTACAGAATCCGACATCCCTGAAGAACTTCAGTCTAGGTTTGCTGAACTCCCTGGCTTGAAGGCTGCTTTTGAAGCATTAACACCCGGCCGGCAACGGGCATATATTCTTTATTTCTCAGCCCCTAAGCAATCGAAAACGCGGGCAGCACGAGTCGAAAAATATACACACCATATTCTGGACGGCAAAGGTTTAAACGATTAAATCGTCTTGGGGGGATTCAGTTGGTTTCTCGCATGATTTACCGGGGAATTTGGAACGAAGGGCAGCAGGCCGAAGGTCTGAGCGCCTTAAAAGAAGATATCGGAGTTAGACGGCTAGTACAGGAAGGTGTCCTTATGACGGCTGCAGCATTTTCCTGGAAGGATAATGTCTTTCTCTATTATGAATGTGTAGGTGAACAGATTGCACCTGAGGCGCTAACCGGAGCTTCTATAGAGTATCTCAGTGACTGGAAAGGTGAGGCCGCCCCCCGCAAATGGATTCCAATGGTAGATGTATTTCATTTCAATGAACCGGCCGGCTACGAGCATTGGCTGCGCAAGTCACCGGTGGAGCGGCGCGTCGGCCGGGTTGCCCATTTGAAGCGGGAGAAGATGGCAAGCTACATCTATTATCATTACCAGCTGCAGGAGGAACGCGCTTTCTCCGGAAATAAGTATGAAATGATTGCTATGCACGAGAATTTACTGTTCGGCTATCAGGAGTTCCCGCTGGTCATCGAAGACCCGGTAATTCCTGGACGGCTCAGCACAAAAGGGACACCGGTACCGTGGGAGGATTCACGAATGGATCTCCATTTTCAGCCCTGGGAGGACGACGGGTATTTGTATTTCAAGCCGGTCGAACCCGTTTACACCTACTACATAGGCAACATGAATGAAACCTGACATCACTATTTATTGACTATAGAATACCGCATAGACAATTGTAAACGCTTCAATTATAGCCGCGAAAGGGAGTCTACTAAGGTGAATGAAAAATTAAGCAATTCGAGAGTCAAAGGTTTTCTGAGAGCAGAGGACAGATCAGTTGTGAACGAAGAGGGCGAAGAAATTATTTTGTCCGGCTGGGGACTTGGCAACTGGCTGCTTCCTGAAGGGTATATGTGGACGACAGACGGGAACAGCAGATTTGACCGACCCCAGAGAATCGAGGCTGTCATCCGCGAATTAACCGGTACGAAATATTCAGAGCAATTCTGGACCGCATTCAGAAATAACTATATCACCAGAGAAGATATCAGGATGATGGCTGAGCAGGGATATAATTCGGTCCGGATTCCGTTCAACTGGCGTATTTTAATGGAGAATGAGCCTGGAATCACGTGGAAGGAAGAGGGCTTTCAGCTCATTGACCGCTGCTTGGACTGGTGTGAAGAATTTAAGCTCTATGCCTTTTTGGATTTGCACGGTGCACCGGGCGGCCAGACTGGCGCGAATATCGACGACTCCATTGATGATGTACCGCGATTGTTTACAGATAAAGACAGCTGGAACAAGGGGATCGCCCTATGGGAGCAGCTTGCGGACAGATACAAGGACCGCTGGATTGTCGGCGGATACGACCTGCTCAACGAACCGATCAAAACACCTTCTCCAGGGAAAGACTTTGAATATTTAGTTCCTAAGCTTGTGCAGTTTTATGAAGAAGCCATTACTGCGATCCGGACCGTGGATACGAAACATATGCTGTCGATTGAAGGGCATCACTGGGCAACGGACACCAGCATTTTCTTCAAAAAGTATGACGACAACATGGTTGTGCATTTTCACAGATATGCCTGCTACCCGGAGATCAGCTCCTTTTATGAATTCCTGGAAGTATCCGAAAGGCTGAATGCACCCCTGTGGTTAGGGGAAACGGGTGAGAATCTCAATGAATGGTACACAGCGCTCTATCCGCTCGCCGCGGAATTGAATATCGGTTATAATCTTTGGCCGTGGAAGAAAATGGACACCACAAATTCCCCTTATTCGGTTAACCTGCCTGAGGGCTGGGACCAAATCATGGAGTATACCAGAGGGGGAGTTCACCCGGGGTACGAACAGGCTAGCCGCATCTTCGATCAATATCTGGAGAACATGAAGATCGGGAACTGCAGGTATAATGCTGAAGTTACAAGTGCTGTATTTCGAATTCCGGGATGTACCGTCCGGGCGACAGACTTCGATGAGCTTCCGGGGAAAGGAGTGGCCTATAGCGGGCTGCGTACGGAAGGGAATCACTATAATTACCGGTCACGGACAGGGATGCGTATCGTTGAGGACAGCAAATTACAAACGCTCCAGAAACGTTTCTTCTTCGACATTTTGTGGGACCGGTTTGTCCTTGAGCTGCAAGGCGGTGAATTCGCTGTATATTCGATAAATGATACGACAGAGGACAGCAGTCTCTCATTTGTATATAGTGCTGATCAGCCCGTCTCTGTAACGGTTCTCCAGGATGAGCGGGAGCTAGTTACGCTGTCACTGCAATCTAGTGGAAATAAACAAACCATAGCTCCGATTTCTTTGTCAAAAGCAAGTGCGTCCAAGATCAAAATTGCCGTTCATACGGGGATCTTACTTTTAGAAAAGATTATGTTCCTATAATGTGTTTGACTTAAGCCTAGAAATGCGAAAATAATAGATACACAGCTACAATAATTAATGAGCCGCCCATTACAAGGTTAAACACCCTCATACCGTTCTTTACTTTCGTGAGAAATTGCAGCTTGGAGCCTAACAGGGCCCAGGCGGCGAGTGAAAGATAACAAATGAAAAAATAAATACTTACAAAGATAATAAGCAATGAAAGTGAATCGTTTAGACCAAAGGAGGTTACACCGGAAAGACAGGCAATCCAAGCCTTGGGATTAAGCCATTGCATCAGAAAGCCATGACGATAACGCGGCAGCTGTTCATCCTTGACTTCGATTTCCGGACGCGAAATCATAATTTGATAGCCCATATAAATCATATATCCTGTTCCCGCGTACCTTAGTACTTCGTAGAATACAGGGGCTTGTGCTAGAAAACCGGATATTCCTAATCCCACAGCTGACAGCAAGAACGCAAATCCGACGGTTGCCCCGGTTACTAAAATTAAGGAGCGCTTGAAGCCATAAGTGACTCCTGATGTAAGAATCATCATGTTCACCGGGCCTGGAGAAATAGACATGGATAATGAAAAAAAGCACATAGCAAGCAAAATCGACATTAACACTCACTCCTCTTTCAATCTTTCTGGAGTTACTATAATCCATTAAATAACAAACCGTCCAATTTCAAATTCTGATGAGATCCATCAAAAAAACGGATGGTACTGATAAGGTATCCAAGGGGGAATGGCATGTTGGAGCTGTATCAATTGAAAACTTTTATAAAAATAGCTCAAACAGGCAACCTAACCGAGGCGGCAGCCCAGTTAAATACAAGTCAGCCGGCAGTCAGTGCCCACCTCAAATCTTTGGAGAAGGAAGTAGGCTTCTCTCTCTTTCAGCGAACGTCCAAAGGGATGACAATCAGTGAAAAAGGCTCACAGCTGTTAGTAGAAGCGCAAAATATACTCTCTTCTATCGGTAACTTTCAACATAAGGCGAATGAGTTAAAGGCAAATTCAACCGAGCACATTCGAATCGGGTTGAATACTGAGGGGCAGATTCTTCGCGTAAAGAAATTGATTATGTACATTTCGGAAAACCTGCCGCAGGTGGAACTGCATTTTATGGATATAAAAAGTGAAGATTTCGTCCGGGATCTGACCAGTTCCAGGATTAACGCAGGTTTTTACTATGGAAATATCGCCCATCCCTCCATTCACTCCATCAAACTCCACTCCTACAGAATGATTGTGGTATATCCCAACAGCTGGGATGTGCCGGAAAATGGGTTGTCTCTTGAATATTTTGCGGATAAGCCGTGGATCTGGACAACACAAAACTGCCCCTTCTACAAACAGTCCATCGACTATTTCCTGGAGCAGAATATCATTCCACAGAGGATTATGTATGTAGATGATGAATCGCTGATAGGGAATCTGGTTCAACAGGAAATCGGTTGTTCATTGCTGGCAGAGCCAATAGCCATGCGGTTTGCAGAAGACAATAGGCTGAAGATATGGAAGGGCATTGATCTCCATATTGATCTGCACTATGGATACACAAAGGATACCAATAGTGAACCGGTCCTGCTTGAGATAAGCTCAATAGTGGATAGAATCTGGAAGGAGTCCTGATGAGCTTAGATATTTTTACGAATAATTGTAGTTTCCGGTGATATCTTAGGATAATGATCAAGGCTAGGCGGTGTCTTACAGCTGCTTAGCCTTTTTTGTTAATCTACTTTCTATTGACACAAAAGTGTCTTTCTTCTCTATCGACGTAACTAACACGATATGTTATCATGATAAACTGATAACGTGTTACCGAACTAAAGCGCGAGACATCATTTGTAATTTTACTAGGGGGAATAGAGAGATGAAGAGACGGGGATTATGGGTACTATTGGCGGCAGCGGCAATTTCAGTGGTCGCAGGCTGCTCCAATTCAGGGGGTAATGACGGCAAGCTGGTGATCGGTATAGATGATAAGTTTGCTCCAATGGGCTTCCGGGATGACAACAATGAAATTGTCGGTTTCGATATCGATTATGCGAAAGCAGCTGCGGAGAAGATGGGTAAAGAGGTAACCTTCCAGCCGATTGACTGGTCAGCCAAGGAATCCGAACTGAACAGCGGACGTATTGATATGATTTGGAACGGATATACGATCACTGACGAGCGCAAGGAGAAGGTGCTATTCACCAAACCGTATCTGGAGAACAGCCAGGTAGTAGTCGTGCTGGCGGATTCAGAGCTCGCGAAGCTGGATGATCTGGCAGGAAAAGAAATCGGACTGCAAAGTCTTTCGTCGGCTGCAGATGCGCTGGATGCCAGCCCGCTTAAAGCCAAGCTTGCCGGTGTATCCGAATTCCCGGACAATGTGCTTGCACTCACGGACCTGAAATCCAAACGCCTGGATGGTGTGGTGATTGACGAAGTGGTGGCGAAGTATTACATGTCAAAAGAGCAGAATACTTACAAACTGCTGGATGTATCCCTTGCCCCTGAGCAATACGGCATCGGAATTAAAAAAGGTAATGAGGCATTGCTGACTGAGCTGCAGAAAGCACTTGATGAACTAAGCAGTGACGGAACAGCTGCTGAAATTTCCACAAAGTGGTTTGGCGAGAACAAAGTACTGAACTAGATTGTTACCCTTAGGAGTCGGTTGAAGAAATGAATATCGATTATATTATCAAGATAGCCGGGCCGATGCTGGAGGGTGCGCGGACAACGGCCTTGCTATTCCTGATTGTCATTATTTTATCCATCCCGCTCGGAATGCTGGTCACGCTGCTGGCCAAAAGCCGGGTTAAGCCCCTGGCCTGGATGGCGCATACCTATGTTTACGTCATGCGCGGAACGCCGCTTTTGCTGCAGCTGCTATTCTTCTGTTTCGGCTTGCCGCAGATTCCGGTAATCGGACAGTATCTGGTTATGGACCGCTTCGCTGCAGCCTGTCTCGGCTTTATCCTTAATTATGGTGCTTATTTTGCTGAAATTTTCCGCGGCGGGCTGCTTTCGATTGATAAAGGGCAGCATGAAGCGGCTAAAGTGCTTGGACTCAGCAAATGGCAGACCCTTCGTAAGGTGATTCTCGCCCAGATGTTCCGGGTCGCGCTGCCTGCAGTAGCCAATGAATCCATTACACTGGTCAAAGACACTGCATTACTCTATGCTGTAGCCGTACCGGAGCTGCTGAATTATGCAAAGACTGCGGTGAACCGTGATTTTACGGTAACCCCGTTTGTCGTAGCCGGCGTAATTTATTTGCTGATGACCCTGGTGCTGACCTTGTTCTTCAAAGCACTGGAAAAACGTTTCAAATTTGAGTAGAAGGACTGTCCAACTATGAGTAGTATGATTGATGTCAAACAATTACAGAAATCGTTCGGCAGCCTTGATGTGCTGAAGCAGATTACCTTTGAGGTGAACCCGGGAGAGGTCGTGGCGGTGATCGGGCCTTCCGGCTCTGGAAAGAGTACCATGCTGCGCAGTCTGGTGCATCTCGAGGAAGTAACCGGCGGCAGCATCTTCATTCACGGCAAACCGCTGGTAGAGAACGGTAAATATGCCGGGCATGCGGCGATCAGAGATATTACCGCAAGCATGGGCATGGTGTTTCAGCATTTCAACCTGTTCCCTCATCTTACTGTGCGGGGCAATCTCGAGCTTGCTCCAAAAACGCTCAAACGGGAGAACCCGCAGGTTATTACAGCCAGAAGCAGCGAGCTGCTCTCCAAGGTAGGCCTTGCCGATAAGGCGGATGTATATCCGTCCATGCTGTCCGGCGGACAGAAGCAGCGGGTAGCGATCGCCAGAGCGCTCATGCTGAATCCGGACATTCTGCTCTTTGACGAGCCGACCTCGGCACTGGATCCCGAGCTGACCGGCGAGGTACTCCGGGTAATCCGCCAGCTGGCAGAGGAGAACATGACGATGATCATTGTTACCCACGAGATGAACTTTGCCCGCGATGTGGCGGATCGTATATTCTTCATGGACAACGGAGAGATTGCCGAATCAGGCACGCCGGAGCAGATCTTTGGCAGTCCAAAGCTTGAGCGTACCCGGTTGTTTTTGAACCAGGATTAATGAAATAGGGCTATTCGTAAGGTGCATAGCGCTTGCTATGTGCCTTTTTTACATTAATAAACATGAATGGGCATGCATGGTTTTGACAGTGGAGACAAGGAATGAGAAAATAACATTTCGAAGTAATAAGCGTATTGAACGAACAATGATGATGTTTCAGAGCAGATTTCGTACATTTGGAGGTATACAATGAATCAGCGTTTTCGGATCACACGATCTATGCAGGACAACCTTCCGGAGCAAGCGATCACTTTGGAAGAATGTAAGCAGTACTTTGCTTCCCAGTCTGACTTTACGTATTCACAGGTTTTTACCATTAAAGGACCAGAGAGCATCATGACCATCGAAGGTGATTTTTTCATGTGGAGGCTTGGGGACGGCGAAATCCCTTTCCGGCTTTATGAGGGAGATCTATATGTAGCTCTTTCTGCCGAAGCCATCGTTCCCAAAATGCTTGAAATTGCAACGGATCTGCGTGCAGATGTAGTTGAAGGATAGAATACCAGACAACAAGGAGGCTACTATGCAGCTGATAAACCCGCAAGACATCCAGATCCGGATCGACCAGCTTACCGGTCAGGACCTGTTCATTCATCTTGAACTCACGACAGGTGCCTATGCCAATCATTTGGACAGTACAAGACATCCGGCGTCAGCATTCATCAGTAATGCAGGCATCCGTTATACCAATGGTTCGATCTCTGGCACAGGTCCATACCGGGTCGGCTTAAAGACGGAGCAGGGCTGGGTATATGCTGAAGGCCTTACCCATGTAGATGAGACTGAAACAGAACGGCTTATCATGGCCGGGCATGACAGCCAGGGTAAGCTGGTCGTCGCCCTGCAGCTGAGCCGGGACAAGTTCGAATGAGAGCGGAGGTGCATGCAGCTATGAATACTAAACAAGCGGGACATCAGCGCATCTTAGTGGTGTTGCCCCATCCCGATGATGAATCATTCGTTGCCTCAGGAACGCTGGCCAAGTACATAGAAGGTGGAGCGATAGTCACTTTTGCCTGTCTGACACTTGGAGAGATGGGCCGTAACATGGGCATTCCTCCCTTCGCGAACCGGGTCACCTTGCCCGCAATCCGCAAACTGGAACTGGAAGCATCCTGTAATGCAATTGGGATTCAGGATTTAAGAATGCTCGGCTTCCATGATAAAATGATCGAGTTTGAAGACAAGGAACTGCTGGATTCACAGATTATGACGCTGGTAAAGGAGCTGAACCCTTCGCTGGTCATCACTTTTTACCCGGGATACAGTGTGCATCCGGATCATGATGCGACGGGTGCCGCAGTTATACGCACGATTGGCAGGCTTCCTTCAGCTGACCGGCCGCTAGTGTACTGCAGCGCATTCGCCAGCAATCACGAGCAGATGATTGGGAAAGCGGATGTAACCGTTGACGTTACCGCATTTCTTAACAGAAAGATGGCGTCGATTCAGGCGCACCGTTCGCAATTCCAAGCAGCGGAGCTCGTCGGCAACCGGGAGCTGTCTGATGAAGAAATCCGTACACGGTTTGGTACAGAACAGTTCTGGACCTACCGGTTCGATGAATCTCTGTAATAGATTAGATAACAAAACAAGGGAGGAGTTTAGATCTCCCTTGTTTTTGTTATGTTCCTTAACGAAAATACGATTTCTTCGGCATAATAGGTGTAGCGGAAGGCTTGGTCTCGTACCTTCCCCAATGGATCAGGTTCTCCATCACAATAGCCAGGATGACACCAACGACAAGCCCGTTTGAAACGAGCGGCGTCAATAAGGGAGGGAAGTCTGCAAAAGCAGTAACAGGAACGTTCATGATACCTATACCTGTCAATACCGGAAGGGCGACGCGGTAGATCGTTTTGGAGTTTAATGAGGTACTATTGAAGGTATTCAGAGCCGTTCCAAACATTTGCAGGTAGGCTACAAACAACACTGCGCTGCCAACCGACATTGGAAGCAGGGCCAGCCAGCTGCTTAGCACCGGAATGATACCGACAAGAATAAGGAGGGCAGCCCCCGTTACAAGTGCGGCACGTCGCAGCACCTTCGTGTTCTCCAAGAAACCGATGGAGGACGCGAACGTTCCGAATGGAATCAGTCCGAAGCAGGCACCCATGATTGAGAACAAGTTCGTGAACAGCAGCGAACGGATGTATTGTTGATCTCCGGCTTTTTTCTGATACAGTTTATCCGCAGCAATTAGACTCGTTAACGTATTGGTCATGTTCACCAGGCCGGCAACGAGGCCAACCATTAGAATGCCCGGTTCGAAAGCAGGCTTCCCCCATGGCAGCCATTGCCAAATTACTGTTGTCTCCGCAGATTCGCTTCCAGTAATCCCGCTACGGTTAATAAATATCTCGTAAGCGATCCAGCCAATGACGATTCCTATGAGCAGTGAGAATTGCCCCAGCTTCCCCTTCCCCTTTATATGAATGAAGGATACAACTGCGATGATAAACAGGGAGAGTCCGGCAAGCTGCAAGTTCCATTTTCCATCGACACTGTACCCAATCATCCCTTTAAAAAAGGTGTTAGCCAGCTGGAAAGTAAGCAGAAGCAGATAAATACCCATCACAACCGGGGTGAAAATGCGCTGCAGGAGCTTTAAGAAACCAAACAAAGCTAACACAGCGGTGATGATGCCTGAAAGCAGAAATCCTCCGGTCAAGCTGGCGGCAACCGCAGCAGTATCCATACCCATCGCCGGTGCAGAGGCACAGATGCCGAGCACAAGTCCCCACCAGATGCCGGCCGGACCATCCATTAACGCATAGCGGTGCCCCCACAATGCCTGAACGATACACAGCAGGCCAGTCAAAATAAATGAGCGCTGCATTGATGCGGTAATATCCGCTGTCGTCATTCCCAGGGCATGCCCCACCGACAACGGTACCAGCACTGTGTTGGTGAACAAAAAGAAAAGCCACTGCACACCAGCGAGCATTAGGCTTATCCTATCTTTAGATTTATTCCATTGCATAACGTCTTTCCCAGCTTTCTATAATCGTGTTGATATCGTTGGCGAAGGAGCAAACAGCTCACATTATCCCGCCATGAATGTGTAACGTATTTATGGTATCATGGGAAAAACTATATGAATAATATTTAATTTGTTGTAAAAGTATATGAAAATCATATAGCATAGTCGTGGCACTGCATACTTAATGAATAGGATGAGGAGTCAAATCTATGGATGTGAAACAGTTACGCTATTTCATCGCACTTGCGGAGGAAAGGCAGGTCACGTCAGCAGCGCATAAACTGCACATGTCGCAGCCGCCGCTTAGCCAGCAGCTTAAGCTGCTGGAGAACGAGCTCGGCGTCCAATTATTCCACCGGAACGGTCGTCAGCTCGAGCTAACTGCCTCCGGCAAAACATTATATGAACATGCGCTGACGATCACACGACTAATGGACGAAGCAAAAGCGGAGACCCGGGAATCCGGACTGGGTATAAGAGGGAAACTCTCGATCGGAGTCAACACGTTGTCCGATGCCCGTCTTCCCGGAGCACTCAGCATGTTTCGCGGGTTATATCCGAAGGTTACTTTTAAAATCCAGCAGAATGAAACGAATACGCTTCTTAAGCTGATCCGGGAGAAGACACTCGATATGGCCATCATCCGGCTGCCTATCGATCTGGAGGACTTTGATTGTGTGATGCTGGGGGAGGAGCCGCTATATTTCGTAGTAGGGGAAGCTGGCCCGGGTGCTCTTGCAGAAGCTTCTGCTCCCGTCTCTTATGAGACCATTGCAGGTTACCCGCTTTTGCTTCCAAGCACCGAAGGTTTAGGCCTATACAACCTGCTCTTGGAGCATTTCCGATCCAGAGGGCTGTCGCCAGCAATTATTGGTGAATGCTCCGATATCGGAATACTGATGGAGCTTGTCTCATCCGGATTCGGCGCCACTATTTTGCCTGAGACGTCACTTGACAGACACGCAGACAGGCACATCCGCTCCTATCGCATTGACGATCCGCAAGCCGTATCAAGCTCGGCTGTGATCTGGCTGAAGCGGCATTATTTGAGCAAGGCGGCAGTCCTGCTGATCGAAACAATCTCAAAGTGGCAGGGGAGAGAAACGGATTGAGCGGTTGGATTAACCTTTTGATAATCCTCGGTGTTGATTATAGAACGTGCTTATATAGCGGTTAATTGAGGCGCCGCCAGCTCATGATTACCAACGTCAATGCGATTACCGTGAGAATCATCCCAAGGGCCTGCAAGCCTCCGCTGCTGAACTTATCTCCCATTACGATGCTTATCAATAAGGATGAGAGTATCGTCCCCAGGTACCTAGATGTATTAAAGACTCCGGAGGCTACACCAATAATCTCTTTAGGAGAGCTTTTGAACAAGGCAGCCTGTAAGCCAACACTGTTCAGGCCGTTGCTGATGCCGAATGCCGCCAGTGCAATACATACACTGATAACCGGTGAATTTGCGTCCAATGTCACGAGCCACACGGATCCGAAGGTCATCAGTACTGCGGATACCCGTAAGGCTGGTACTGGACCAGATTTATCAATCCATCGTCCTGCAATTGGAGCGGCAACAAGGGAGCATAAGCCTAAGCTCAGCATGAGCATTCCCGTATGGAACTCACTGACACCCCGCACCATTTGCAAATATGATGGCAGACCAAAAAAGAGGGCATAAAACAGCACATTAACAAGCAAGTACTCCACATTGACCCGCATCATCTCAGGATATTTGGCGAAGGTATGCAAAGGAATGAAGGGTGACGCCGCTTTTAGCTCATGTCTTACGAAAGCCGTCAGCAATGCGAGGCCAATCCCCCCTAGAATAACCTGCTGAAGTGCAATTTCTCCGGATGATTTAGCTGATAATACTCCAATGAGCAAGGAGACCAGGCCAACTGAAAAAAGCAGAATCCCCGGCAGATCAATCCATACAAACCACTTATGAACGGACATATCCTTAGCGGTGGTTACTGGCAGGTTGTCCCTTGGTATCGTTCTCCAGGCAAGCACGAAACTAGCCACCACAAACGGAATATTTACGAAAAAGATAGCCTTCCAATCCCACCAATGAATTAATGTCCCGCCAATAAAGGGACCGATTGCTGCTGCTCCTGACAGAAAAATCGACATCACGGACAGCGCGGTGGCCTGTTTCTCCGTGATATGAATCCTAATGATAGCCATTCCAACGGCAACCATCATACTTGTTCCGACGGATTGTACAATACGGAATACAATGAGCCAGCCAAAGCTTGGTGATAACGGAGCCAGTAATGAGGCAGCGAACGCTACAACAAGACCGGCAAGAAAGATTGTTCTGCGCCCGAAAATATCACTGGCCTTTCCCATCACCGGTTGTGCAACAGCACTAGCTATGTAGAATGAAAAAATAACCCAGGACACGTCAGTATAGTTAAGCTCGTATACGTCCTGAAGTCTGGCAATTGCAACGGAAATCATTGAAGAATTTAACGGATTTAAGAGTACTCCTAATCCCACGGAAATCAATAACCACCTGCTGCGGGCATTCATCATTGTTGCCCTCCCTCTATTGTGTGTTAAAGTTAGCGTACTTGAATTCCTTTATTTATTCCAACGCATTTCATGGTATGATTTCATAGACTCAAAGGAATGAATGGAGGATACGCGATGGAACTTCTTCAGCTGCAATATTTTCTTGCGGTTGCCCGGTTAGAGCACATGACCGAAGCTGCACGCATTCTGCATGTTACCCAATCCTCGCTCAGCAAAACGATCGGGCGTCTGGAAGAGGATCTGGGAGTTCCTTTATTTGACCGGAGCGGCCGGAGTCTGCGGTTAAATGAATTCGGCATCCGTTTCCTCCGCCGTGCAGAAAGAGCTTTGTTTGAACTCGAGCAGGGGAAGCAGGAGCTCAGAGATCTGTCCAGCCCGGAACACAGCACACTAGAATTAGCAGTGACTGCGGCAAGTACATTGCCAAATATCCTGAGAGCTTTCCGTAAAAAGCAGCCTAATATCCACTTTCATGTGCAAATGCTAACTACCAAGGAAATGGTTGACCGGTTATTAAGAGGAGAAGTTGACTTCTGTCTATCCTCACCGTCTATAGAAGATGAAGACATTGAGAGCATCATTGTGTTCTTCGATCCGATCCTTGTTGCTGTGCCTAAAGGGCATCATCTGGCAGACCGGACTAGTGTGACCTTGGCAGAATTAAGGGATGAATGGTTTGTTGGTGTAAAGAGAGGGTACGGTACCCGTGATCTGACGGACGCGGTATGCAAGTCATCAGGCTTTATTCTAAACTATGTGTATGAAGGGGATGAACCTTCGAGGTTAGTCTCACTGGTGGAAGCTGAGGTTGGTATTGCCTTCATTCCCGGTACAGCAAGGGATTCACGGGCTTCTCTCAGTTATCTGGAAATAAAGGATCCAGGGATGGTGCGGGAGATCGCATTATTATGGCATAAAAGCAGGTATATTTCCCGGGCTGCCCACGACTTCCGCGAGGTCGTTTTGGACTATTTTGCGGGGATATCCGAACATATAAAATGAACAGAGGTGGAGATGATGAAATTGCTAGAGCAGAGAGTATATATCCGGTTCCCGGAGGAAAAGGATGCCGGAGAATTGACAGCTCTTTACAAGCGTAACCGGGAGTTTTTCGAACAATTCTCGCCAAGCGTCCAGGAGGAATTTTATACTGAGGAGCACCAGTTGCAGACGATAATAAAGGGCAAGGCGGATAGGGAAGAAGACCGGAGATATGACTTTGTGATCTGCCATAAAGCGGATGACCGGATTATTGGCAATGTCGGGCTGTCCTTTGTGGTACGGAGTGCGCTCCAGAGCTGCATGATCGGATACAGCCTGGATCAGGCCTATAACGGGAAGGGCTATATGACGGAAGCCGTGAAACAGGTCGTACGTTATGCCTTCGAGGAGCTGAAATTCCACCGGATTAGCGGCGAAGCTTCGCCCCAGAATCCCGGTTCGATCCGGGTGCTTGAGAATGCGGGCTTCCACAAAGAAGGCATCGCCCGAAGCAACGTGAAGATCAACGGAGTCTGGAAGGATCATCAGGTTCTCGCTATTATTAATCCCTCGGATACTGAATAATAATTTTCAGTTAGCAATTTTAAAAGCGCGTATAATGAAGCTTCCAGTCGTAACAATAGATACTTTTCCCGCTGCCATTTTATACGGCATTAAATTTAGAGAGGACGATCAAGATGGCATTCCATCATCCTTCTGAACGTATAAAGATCCCGCCAGGGTTCTGGGCAGGATTAAGCCATATGGGGCTATCGCTGCACGAAGTCGCTTCGCAAGCAGGATTGCCGCTCACCGTGGTAACGGATTCAACCGGGGTTACCATGGCCCAATATTTTGCAATCTGGCAGTCGTATTCCGATCTTGTAGGAGACATCTCACATAGCATTATCAGGTTATCCAGCGCATTTGAAACAGCGCAGTACCCTCCGTCAGTCTTGGCGACATATCACGCCCGCAGCTATCGTGATGCTCTATACCGTATGGCCCGGTATAAACAAATGTGCCCGCCTGAGAACTTACACATCATTGAAGATGGAGATAGCTGTACGATCGATCTGAACTGGCAGTCCGGTGTACAGACCGGTCTGCCGGTACTAGCCGGGATCACTCTGGCTACTCTGCTGGAGATCGGCCGGCGGGGCACGGGACAACATGTGAATGTCAAACTTGTTGAGTTCACACACCCTATGGGAGACTTGCGGGCGCTGGAGACGTACTTTGGCGCGCGGATTCAGACCGGGGCGAAACATAACCGGTTGACATTGCACCGGATACATCTTGACCTCCCGTTTATCTCCTATAACGAAGAGCTGCTGCAGATATTGACACCCGTGCTGGATCATACCTTGGATGAACGGATAAGCCGCCACTCTTTGACCGGGACTGTCAAATGGATCATGAAACGCAGCTTTACAGCAGGGCGCCAAGATATTCAGGCTGTTGCCAGTGAACTCGGGATGAGCGACCGAACCCTGCAGCGTAGGCTTACTGAAGAAGGGACCAGCTTCAAGCAGCTGTTGACTGAGGCCAGGCATGAACAGGCACTGGAATATTTGGCCGACCCTTCGCTTGATATTAAAGAAGTAGCCTTCCTTATCGGATATGAGGATCAGAACTCGTTCTACCGTGCCTTCCGTTTGTGGGAAGGAGATACTCCAGCCCATTGGCGTTCCGAACATCTAAGTCCTGTTGTGACGACGGTTTAGTAAATTGGCGTGTCCAACAAGTAAGATGGCGGGACAGGCTAGTTACCAGAAGTGCCGGACAAGATATCATAATCTCTATCCAGTGCAGTAAGAACACAAGGAGAGATGAACGATGGATATGGGATTAACGAATACAACGGCTCTAGTAACGGGATCGACAAAAGGGATTGGGAAAGCAATCGCTATCGAGCTTGCCCGGGAAGGTGTACATGTGCTGATCAATGGCCGAAGTGAGGAAGAAGTCGAACGCGTTGTAGAGGAGATCCGACAGCAATTTCCGTCCACCAATCCCCGGAATGCAACCGCTGATATTACAGATGCTCAGCAGAGGGAAGCCTTATATGCGAAGTACCCCGACATTGATATTCTAGTGAATAATACAGGCATATACGAAATCATGCAGTACGAGGATGTTGATGATCAAGTATGGGAGCGATACTTCCGGACGAATGTACTGGCTGCGAACGGATTAGCTAAATTCTATCTTCCCAAAATGCTTGCACACGGTTATGGACGCATTATATTCATCGCGAGTGAAGAAGCAGTGATGCCATCCGGGCAAATGCCGCAGTACTGTATGACCAAATCGATGCTGCTGTCCTTGTCCAAAAGTTTATCGAAGCTGACAATCGGGACCGAAGTTACCATAAACACGATCATGCCTGGGCCAACGCTGTCTGAAAATGTGCAGCAGATCGTTGAAGGTATCTATGCCAATGATGAGAGGTCTTTTGCAGAGAAAGAGCGAACCTTCATGACAACCAATCTTCCCCAATCCGAAATCCAGCGGTTTATCAGACCGAGCGAGATTGGCAGATTAGCTGCGTTCGTATGCAGTCCATTTGCTTCAGCGTTCAAAGGTTCTCCGATCCGCATGGACGGGGGAATGGTGCCAACGATTTTCTAAGACAAGACTACGCATAAAAGACGCAATAACTTACTCCTATGGAGTAGTTCTTGCGTCTTTTCCTATATCTAAAATTTGTGAAGATATATCGACTGGTTATGTATTGACACGGTCCTAAGAGATTGCCTATCATTGAATACTAACATCAATATGAACCGGAAGGATGTCAGGCATGAGCGAAATGAATCAGGAGTATATCGTAATCTCAGGTGCAAGAGAAAATAATCTCAAAAATGTGTCCCTGCGTATTCCGAAACGGAAGATCACGATCTTCACCGGTGTATCCGGCTCCGGCAAGTCATCGATCGTCTTCGATACGATTGCCGCAGAATCCACGCGATTGTTGAATGAGAACTTCAGCATGTTTGTGCGCACTTTCCTGCCGAAATATCCGCAGCCCGATACAGACTCTATTGAGAACCTGAGCATGGCCGTTATTGTAGACCAGAAGCGGCTGGGCGGCGGATCCCATTCGACGATGGGTACGATTACGGATATTTCTCCTATTCTGCGACTGCTTTTCTCCAGGGCGGGCCAGCCCTATGTCGGACAAGCGAATAGGTTCTCGTTCAATGATCCTGCGGGAATGTGTCCCGAGTGTGGCGGTATCGGCCGCAGGCTGGCTGTTGATATGAGCAAGGCACTGGATATGTCGAAGTCTTTGAATGAAGGAGCAATCCATCTTCCCGACTATTCGGTGAACGGCTGGGATTGGAATATGATCACGCAGTCTGGAGACTTCGATCTGGATAAGAAGCTGAGCGATTACTCAGAAGAGGAACTGGAGCAACTGCTGTACGCCGAGGCAAGGAAAGTGCAGATGGATTTCGCCGGTAAAGCAACCAATATTACAGTAGAAGGTGTAATTGAGAAATTCACTAACAAATACATCAAGCAGGATGTGAAACTGAAGTCCGAGCGTACCCAAAAAGCTGTTGCGCCGTATATCACTGAGGGACCCTGCTCCAGCTGTCATGGGGCTAGACTCAGCCAAGCCGCACTCAGCTGCAGAATCAACGGCCGTAACATTGCGGACCTGTCCTCCATGGAGGTAGGACAGCTCATCCATGTCATCCGTGAGATAGATAATCCTGCCGCTGCGCCGGTCGTCAAATCGCTGGTGGAGCGGCTGCAGCATCTGGTCGATATCGGTCTTGACTACCTGACGCTGGACCGTGAAACGGATACATTGTCCGGCGGCGAGTCTCAGCGCGTCAAAATGGTGAAGCACCTGAGCGGCAGTCTGGTGGATGTCACTTACATCTTCGATGAGCCAAGTGTTGGCCTGCACCCGCGTGATGTACACAGGTTAAATGAACTACTGCTGAAGCTGCGCGACAAGGGGAATACAGTGATCGTCGTTGAGCATGATCCCGATGTAATCAAGCTGGCAGATCATATCGTTGATGTCGGTCCTCACGCCGGCAGCCGCGGAGGGAATATCGTATATGAGGGAAGCTTCCAGGGACTGCTGGAGGCAGGTACACTTACAGGCAGTTATATGAAGCGACCGCTTCATTTGAAGCATGTCTGCAGGCAGCCGTCCGGATATCTGCCCATCAAGGAGGCCTCACTACACAACCTGCAGGACGTTAGTGTTAATATCCCAGCCGGAGTGTTGACAGTAGTTACAGGTGTCGCCGGTTCAGGCAAAAGTACGCTGATTAACGATGTCTTCCTCAGCCAGCATCCAGATGCGATCGTCATCGACCAATCTTCAGTAGGAGTGTCAACACGCTCGAATCCTGCAACATACACAGGGATTATGGACGATGTGCGCAAGGCGTTTGCATCCGCGAATAAGGTGAGCCCTGGTTTGTTCAGCTTCAATTCCAAGGGGGCCTGCGAGAACTGCCAAGGGCTCGGAGTTGTCTATACTGATCTTGGCTTCCTTGATAGTATAAAGCTGCCTTGCGAGGTATGCGGAGGCAAACGGTTTAAGGAAGAGGTCCTGGCATATCATCTGAATGGCAAGTCAATTGCCGATGTGCTGGAGATGAATGTGGAGCAGGCTCTGGACTTTTTTCAGTTAAAAGAGGTTGTCCGCAAGCTCCAGGCAATGAGTGATGTGGGCCTCAATTATATTACACTCGGCCAGCCGCTCAGTACACTTTCGGGCGGGGAATGCCAGCGCATTAAACTGGCGAGTGAGCTGTATAAGAAGGGCAGCATCTATGTGATGGATGAACCGACAACGGGCCTGCACATGTCAGATATCGGACATCTTCTCGAGATCATGAACCGCCTCGTGGATGCCGGAAATACAGTGATTGTCATCGAGCACAACCTCGATGTGATCAGCCAGGCTGACTGGATCATCGATATGGGACCGGATGGAGGGGGCAGGGGAGGTCAGGTGGTGTTCGAAGGCCCGCCTCAGCAGATCGTTCAAGCCGAGCTATCAATCACGGGAAAATACTTGAAGTAGAGCGATCCGCTTCTATCTTCCACAACTCCCCATGAAGCTGCTGCTTCGAGTGGGGGGATGTTTGGTTATTAAATAGTTACTGTACAAACTATACGCAGCAAATGCATCTGAAAGGGGCTGGCACGATTTGGAATGGGGGAGCCTCTTCACACTTAGTCTATCTCTTGTAACCATACTCAATATTATTTTGGCTGCAATTGTTGTCTTCATTGAGCGTAGAGATATCGGGTCCACATGGGCCTGGCTGATGGTCTTGTTTTTTATCCCCGTGGTCGGATTTCTGTTTTACATTTTCTTCGGCAGACAGCTTAAGCAGAGAAATTTCTACAATCTAACCGCTGAAGAGCGGATGTACCTTCAATCGGCTATCGATGAACAGCTGATGAATGTAGATTATCAAGGGGGACTTACAGCCAAGTATGCCGATCTGCTAAAGATGAACCTGTTATCCTCCAACGCAATTATCTCATCCGACAACGAAATTGAGATATTTAATGACGGGCGGGAGAAATTTAATTCGTTGTTCGAGGATATCCGCAATGCAACCCAAGAAATCAACGTGCAGTATTATATCATTCAACCCGATGAATTAGGGACCAGGCTACGGGATGAGCTGACACTTAAGGCGAAGGAAGGCGTCCAGGTACGCGTTCTGTATGATGAGATCGGCTCCAAGCGGATATCACGTTCCTTCTTCAAGGAGTTAATCGAATATGGAGGAACGGTAGAAGTATTCTTCCCGTCGCTGTTCCGGCTGATTAATTTCCGGATTAATAACCGCAACCACAGAAAGCTGTGCATTATTGACGGAGAGATTGCCTATATCGGCGGATTTAATGTCGGGGATGAGTACCTCGGTCTCGACAAAAAAATGGGCTATTGGCGGGACACTCATTTCCGGATCAAGGGAGGATCTGTCGATCAGATTCAAGGCCGGTTTTTCCTGGACTGGAACAAGGCTGCGAATCGCAGTGAAAAGCACCCGGAGCAGTTACCGTTCCGTACGGAAAGACATACCGGTGAAAGTGTGGTTCAGATCATCTCCAGCGGCCCCAATTCCCAGACAGAGCATCTGAAAAATATGTATCTGAAATTAATCGGTTCCGCCAAGAAGAGCATCTACATTCAAACGCCTTATTTCGTTCCGGATGCCAGCTTTATGGATGCCTGCAAAATCGCGCTGATGTCCGGAGTGGACGTACGAATCATGATACCCAATAAGCCGGACCATATGTTTGTCTATTCGGCAACCCTGGCGCATGCCGGTGAACTGCTGCCCTATGGCGTCAAAATCCTGCAATATGAAAAAGGATTCATGCATGCGAAGACGATTGTAGTGGATCAGGAGATCGCATCTGTCGGTACAGCGAATATTGATACCCGCAGCTTCCGGCTGAACTTTGAGGTGAATGCACTGGTCTGTGACGAAGTCATTGCCGGTCAGCTGCATGACTTATTCTTAGAAGATAGTACTGAGTGCTCGGAGTTAACACTCGAGAGATACGAGGTACGGCCGAAGCTGGCCAAATTCAAAGAAGCTGTAGCAAGGTTGTTGTCACCTATTCTGTAAAGAACTACGATCACAACTCCGAATTGTATAAAACCACTTGGATATTGGTATCCTATAGGGGCAAATTATGCTTTGAAGGAGTGATCCTTACCTATGGATAAACAGTCAAAACAAACAACGGATCCCAAAGCTACGCCGGTTAAGAAAGTGACTCCTACGATCTCCTCCGGTAAAAATGAACCCGAGTTTGCGGATGAGCTTACCAGTAGCGATATCGAGTCAGCATTCAAAAATCCGATTACCGGTGAAGAACGAATGTATTAAAAGCCAAAAACAGCTGCAGCCCAGGACGGTTTACAAGTCCTGAACTGCAGCTGTTTTATTGTTAAAACTGGAAATCTTCATCCTTCAGCGGCTCCACGTTCAGTGCACGGATATATCCGTTGCCTTTCTTCGAGAAGAAGTCATGCTGCTTCGTGTGGGTACTGATGCCGTTCTGCACAATCGGATTAATCTCTTCCTCATCGAACAGCGGATCATGACCGAGATTCATCATGGCTTTGTTGGCATTGTAGCGCAGGAAGGTCTTAACCTCGTCCACCAGTCCGATAGGAGCATATACCTGTTCCGTATAACGTTCTTCATTCTCATGCAGCAGGCGGAGCAGGCCTACAAGTGTCTGATGCAGGTCACGCTGCTCGTCTTCCTCAAGTCCGTCAAAAATCTCCTGCGCCAGAACACCGACGTACACCCCGTGAATGCTCTCATCGCGCAGAATCAGATCGATGATCTCACCGCTGCAGGTCATTTTGCCCTGGCCGGCCAGATACAGCGGGTAGAAGAAGCCGCTGTAGAACAAGTAGCTCTCCAGCAGCACGGAGGCTGCCATAGCGAGGTACAAGTCTTTAGGCGAATCAATGTTTTTATAATACTGAGAGATGGTCTCCGCCTTAAACTGCAGGTGCGGATTCTCCTCCACCCAGCGGAATACCCCGTCAATTTCTTCCGTAGAAGCGAGGGTGGTAAAAATACTGCTGTACGACTTGGCATGAATCTGTTCCATCATGCCCATGAAGCCCAGCACAGCCTTGCGCTGCAGGCCATCGACATGCTCCATAATCTGCGGCATGCCGACACCGCCCTGAATCGTGTCGAGCAGCGTCAGGCCGCCCAGCACCTTCATATAGGAGTCCTTTTCCTGCTCACTGAGTGTGAGCCAGGACATTTTGTCATCGGATAAGGGGATTTCATCATCCGTCCAGAATTGCATAATGTTTTGGTTCCAGAACATCAATGAGAAATCGTCGTCAGGACGGTTCCAGTTAACGGCTTGGATAGCGCTCATAATCTTGCAATCTCCTTTTCTGCGGCCAGAGCCTTCCTTGTTAGATCGAGCAGGTGAGGCACTCCTCGACGGACAGCTTCTTGGTCCGGGTGTAATACAGCGACTTCAGGCCTTTATGGGCAGCGTACAGGTAGGAGCGGGCCAGTTCCCGAGTAGATACATCGCTGTTAACATGCAGAACCGTCGAGATACCCTGATCTATGTGCGGCTGAATCTCCGCGATCAGGTCAATCACCTTGAACTGGTCCATCTGGTAAGCCGATTTATAGAAGAACACATTATCCGGCCGCAGGTAGGGCATCGGATAGTACGTAGTTGAATTGGCATAAGTCCGTGTTTCGATCTGCTCTACAATCGGCATCACGCTGGAAGTGGCATTCTGAATGTAGGAAATGCTCGCTGTCGGTGCAATCGCTAACCGGTAAGCATGGTAGAGGCCGTTTTCCTTTACCTTATCCCGCAATTGTTCCCAGTCAGCAGGCGAAGGGATGTACATATCCCCGAACAGCTCCTGCACTCTTGGTGTAACCGGACGGTAATCCGTAGTCAGATAACGTTCGAAATAAGCTCCAGTCGCATAATCGGATGCCTCAAACCCCTGGAAAGAGCGGCCGGTTTCCGCAGCAATCTCCATGCTCTTTTCCAGTGAATGATAGTTCATGGTCATGAAGAAGGTCCGGGCAAAATCACGGGCCTGTTCGCTTTCATAAGCGATATTGTTCTTAGCCAGATAACCGTGGAGATTCATGACGCCAAGGCCGACAGAGTGCATTTCCTTGTTAGCTTTGGCTACGCCAGGGGCGTTGGAGACGCTGGTCATATCGCTGACGGCGGTGAGGGCGATCATGCCTTCATGCACGGATTCACGGATTTTGCCATGCTCCATAACGTTAACAATGTTAAGGGAAGCCAGATTGCAGCTTACATCACGGCGGATCGTATCCTCTTGCCCGTAATCGTTAATCTCCGAGGTTTCCTGCAGCTGGAAGATTTCCGTACAGAGGTTCGACATCTTGATCTGGCCGACATTTTTCAGGGCATGCGCTTCATTGGCGTTGCTCTTGTTCATAATATACGGATAGCCGGATTCCAGCTGGATCATGGCGATTTTGGTCAGCATATCCCGTGCATTCATTGCCTTCTTCTTCTTCACACGCGGATCAGCCAGCAGCTTATCGTACATCTCATCCAGATCCATATCATCAAGATGAGTCCCGTAAGCCTTGTATACAGTGTATGGGGCAAAGACATGCAGCGGTTCATTATCCTTAGCAAGCTGGTAGAAGCGGTTCGGTATGATCAGGCCGATGGAGAGGGTTTTAAGTCTTGTTTTCTCGTCGGCGTTAATTTTCTTGCTGTCGAGGAATTCCAGAACATCCCAGCCGAAAATATTGTAGTAGGCTGCTCCGGAGCCTTTACGCTGACCCATCTGATCGGCATAAGAGAAGCCGTCTTCCATCAGCTTGAGCACCGGCATAATGCCCTTAGCCGCATCCTCGACTCCCTTGATCGTCTCCCCGCGCGAGCGGAGCTTGGACAGGTTGACGGCTACACCGCCGCCGATTTTGGACAGCTGCATGCAGGTATTCAGTACATAGTTAATGGAATTAAGCGAATCGTCCATCTCGATAAGGAAGCAGGAGACGAGCTCGCCGCGCCGGCTTTTACCGGCATTCAGGAAGGTGGGCGTTGCCGGCTGCAGACGCTGTTCCATCATCGAGCGGGCTAGTGTACCGGCGGTCTCAACATTGCCGCGTCCCAGGTGAAGTGCGACTGCCGCCACACGGTCCGGATAATGCTCCAGATATTGCTTGCGGTCATTGCTTTTTACAGCATAGTCCGTATAGAACTTCGAAGCTGCCATATAAGAGGGGAACGTAAAGTTGTAGCTGTGGGTAATCCGGTAGACTTCCTCAATCTCAGCCACGCTGTACTGTAAGTAAAAGTTCTCATAGAAATCCTGTTCGATCATGTAGTCAACCTTGGCTTTGGTATCTGCAAACACCAGGCTCCGCCGCTCCACCTCCCGCATGAATTCGACTACCGCCTCAAGGTCTTTATTTAATTGAAAGAAGCCGCTCTCGTCCCGCTTCATCAACATGTTGTTCAGTTCAATATGCCGCAACCCGGCTCACCTCCTGTTTAATCCGTTCCACATCGCCAAATGTGCCGGATAATTCAAATTTCCCAATGACTGGCACATTGTACCGGTCTGCAATCAAATCCGCGCTATGGGCGAACAGCTCGCCCCAGTTCTTATTGCCGCTGGCAGCGATGCCTTTCAGATTGCTGTAATTATTTCTCAAAAAAGCAGACACCTTCTCTGGAATCTGTCCAAAACCGGTGGTGTATGTAATTAGTACATAAGGCTCATCTATAGTCATATGCTCCTCGATCTGCACAGCCGGCAGCTTAAGCTTGCTGATGAACCGTTTGACGTTTCCCGTTTTTGAATCGTATGCGACCAGCATCGTGTCAGTCCTCCTGTAAATATTGTTGCAAATTTTAATAGGATAGTAACCTGGAACCATTGCCAGATGTGCTGAAAATGATTATCACACTATATTTAGTGTGCGTTTCTTATTTTAATCACTATATGTTGGAAAGTCAATATAAGTGCTACAGGATTTTCCTCTTAGAAAAGGTCTGATAAGGGTGTGGGCAGAGCGGATTGCTATAAATAAAGAGGAGTAGATGCACGCCAAAGAGATCGGATTTTTGTAACTTTGGTTAATAATAGGTAGACGATTGGATAACCTATTCCCATAACTCTGAAGAAACGAGGCGATAAGCATGTCAACGATGAACAATAATCATCAGGAAGCGGTTGAGACTGTAAGAGAACTTATCAAAGGGATCGATACGGCAATGTTCACGACGATTTCGCCAGAAGGTCTGGTATCCCGTCCAATGAAGACTCAGGAGGTTGAATTCGATGGAGACTTATGGTTCCTGACGAAAAAAGATACCAGCAAGTTCGGTGAAGTTCTTCATGATCCGAGAGTGAATGTCGTATACGCCGGTAAATCCTATGTATCTATCCGCGGAACAGCGAGAATCGTACAGGATCTGGAGAAGAAAAAAGAATTCTGGAATGCGGGCTATGATGCTTTTTTGAAGACCAGCTATGATGATCCGAATGTGATTCTGATTCAGGTTCACGCCGAAGCGGCAGAATACTGGAAGAGCGGTAACCTGGCTGAAAAGGCTTCCTACCTGTTTAAACGGTTAACGAATCAGGATACGGAAGAGTCCAATCTGAACCAGACCATCGAATTAAAGTAGGCGTACGTATCCATATCAGGCAACAATCAGATACTTGATTCTTTACTATATTCAGACACAAAGATGCCCCCGCACTGCGGCAGAGGGCATCTTTGTGTGTGAGTATCTGTTATTTCTGTTCCATTCCGGTTCTAAAGTGTCTGTAGAAAGCACGAATGTCCTCAGCCAGAAGTTCCGGTTCTTCCATAGCGGTAAAATGCCCGCCTCGAGGCAATGAGGTCCAGCGGGTAATATTCAAATTGCGCATAGCCCAATCTTTGGGCGGTGTTAAGACATCCGCAGGTAAAATGGCAATGCCTGTCGGTACCTCTATCCGGCCAAGTGCCGGCAATGAATGCGTATTCTCATAATACATATGTGCTGTTGAGCCTATCGTATTAGTAATCCAATAGATCATTATATTGGTGAGCAGTTCATCTTCACTAAAGCTGTTCCGGAGGTCACCCTTACAGTCGCTCCACGCACGGAATTTTTCAATAATCCAGCCGGCGAGTCCTACTGGTGAGTCGGAAAGTCCGTACGCAAGGGTCTGAGGTTTGGTCGATTGAAGGGTCATATAGCCCCCCTCCCGGGATATCCATTCCTGAGCACTTCGTTTATATTGCAGTTCTTCCTCAGAAAGCTCTGCCTGATCATTGGGATTCATAAGGCCTTTAATAATACCGATATCGGTGAGATGGATGCCAAATAGAAGCTCCGGATGGTTCGATGCCAAGTATCGGGTCACTCCGGAACCGATATCCCCGCCTGCAGCAGCGAATTTTCTGTAGCCGAGCTCCTCAGTCATTAGTTTGGCCCATACCTCAGAAACACGGAAATTGTTGATCCCGCGATAGTCCGGGCTGCTGGAGAAGCCAAATCCGGGCAATGAAGGGACTATTACATCGAAAGAGTCCTCAGGATCACCCCCGTAACGGGCCGGATCCGTAAGCATAGGGATAATCTTCTGGTACCGCAAATAACTGTCTGGCCATCCGTGAGTTAGGATGATCGGCAAAGGGCTTGGTCCTTTCCCGCGCTCGTGGACGAAATGTACATCTATCCCATCGACATTACTGCGAAACTGTGAAAAGCTGTTGAGCTTAGCTTCTTGTTCACGCCAGTCATATTGCTCCTGCCAATATGTAACGAGTGATTGCAGATAGCTTAAATCAGTACCATGTTCCCATCCGGTTGGTCCTAACGGCTCCGGCCAGCGTACATGTTTCAGCCTGTACTTCAGATCATCAAGTACTTCATCAGGTACCCGGATTTGAAAACTTTCAACAGTCATTATGCTTCCTCCTTAACCCTATCCTTTTTGGTGTCTATCAAAGCTGATTAGGCAACTCCATACTTAAATGCCAATTTAGATCAGCGCTAAACGCGCGATCCTTTTATATTATAGGAAATATTATGCATTTCGCCAAGATCAGGTTCTACGGGTAAGCTCGATGAACTTGCTGGCTGCAGTCGTCAGCGGCATATACCGCATCGTCATCATCCCCACCTGGGCAGGAGGAAGCTGTACATCCAGCTTGATCTCAAAGAGCGAGCCCTCTTCCAGCTCCTTGGATACGAATTCCCGGGTTACGAAGGAAATCCCGAGGCCTTTGCGGGCAAATTCGATCAGCAGTCCCACACTGCCGACTTCGAATTCGGGCTTCAGCTCATATCCGTAGCCCTGGAACAAATCCGTAATGGCCATACGTGCCCGGCTGCTCCGCGAGAACAGGATAATAGGATATTGAAGCAGCTCTTCGATAGAGAGCACCTTCTGGTTCAGCTCGGCATAACGGCTTCCTGCAATGAAGCAGTCCTGCAGCTGGAGCCCTTGACGGACTTCCAGCTGCGGATCGGTGATCGGCATGCGTACTACGCCCAGATCGACGAGACCTTCTTTTAAATAGGAGATCACTTCCGGTGTCGTACCATGGATCAGATGAAGACGGATGCCCGGGTACTGCTGGTGAAAGATTTCAATGAACGGCAGCAGATAATGCTTGAACAGGGAATCACTGCCGCCAATCCGCAGCTCCCCGTTATCGAGGTTTTTGAGCTCGGCCATTTTCTTCTCGGCCTGAGTGATAAGAATATGCGATTGTTCAATATAAGAGTAGAGAGTGGCCCCCTCCGGTGTCAGTGCAACTCCCTTGGAGTTCCGAATGAAGAGGGACAGTCCTAAGCTGTCCTCCAGCTGCTTGATCGCGTGGCTGACACTCGGTTGGGTAATATATAGCGATTTAGCAGCTTGAGTCAGGCTTCCGGTCTTGGCAGCCCAGTAAAAAACCTTGTATAATTCGAAATTTATCATAGACATGGTCTATAGCTCCTGTGAAATATATTAATTACTTGTATGGGTCGTATTTGTATTATAGTGTAACCAGGAAAGATAAACCAGAGCAGAAGGAGAATGGAGATGGAGGCAACCACGTTTGTTTTGTTTGGAGCGACAGGAGATTTGGCCCGGAGAAAAATCTACCCTGCGCTGTATAATCTTTTTCTCGATCACAAGCTTAACCATTCATTCTCTGTGATTGGTCTCGGCCGGAGAGAATTAGCAGACGAAGCCTTTCAGGCGATGGTGGAGCGGTCGATCCGGGACTTTTCCCGGCGGGAAGTGAAAGATTCTGCGTCCGTGCGCAGCTTCCTGAAGTCCTTCCGATATAATGTGCTGGATGTAGGGCATACAGAGGATTATACCAAGCTCCTTCAGCGGGTTGAGCAGCAGGAGAAACGGGCGGGAGGTTCCCCGAACCGGATGTTCTATCTATCTGTTGGCCCGGAGTTTTTTGAGACCATAGCCTTCAATATTAAACAAAGCGGTCTGGGTAACGCCAAGGGCTGGAAGCGCCTGGTGATTGAGAAGCCCTTCGGACATGATCTGTTGTCTGCACAGGAACTGAATCAGAAGCTGAGCGAGGCTTTTACTGAAGATGAAATTTACCGGATCGACCATTACCTCGGCAAACCGATGGTTCAGGAGCTTGATGTGTTCCAGCAGAGTAATCCGGTGCTTCACGCACTTTGGAATAACCGTTACATCTCCAACGTGCAGATTACCGCAGGGGAAACCGTAGGTGTGGAAGAAAGAGCGGGTTATTACGATCATGTAGGAGCACTCCGGGATATGTTCCAGAATCATATGCTGCAGCTGCTAATGATGCTCGCCATCCGCTTGCCGAAGGACAGTTCTCCGGAAGAGGTGCGCTTTAAGAAGAAAGAGGTTATGGAAGCATTAGAGCCGCTGGATGAAGGGGATGTCCAGTTTAACGTGATCCGCGGGCAGTATACTGCTGGCACAATCCAGGGCAAGCCGGTACAGGGCTATCTCTCCGAGCCGGGAATTCCGGCAGGATCAACGAACGATACCTTTATTGCGGCCAGACTACAGATTGACGATCCATTCTGGAAGGATGTGCCGTTCTATATCCGGACCGGAAAGCGCATGAAGGAGAAATCGACGCGGATTGTGATCGAGTTCAAAGAGCCCCTCAAGCAGAGCTCATCGGCCGGAGAGAATGATATCCCCAATCTGCTGGTGTTTGAAATCAGCCCGAACGAAGGGCTAACCCTGCAGCTAAAGGCTAGAGATCCACAGCATAAAGGGAAGTTCAAGGCAATGCATATTGATTTCCACACCAGCTCTATTGAGGTTCCTGAGGCATACGAGAATCTGATACATGACGCTTTACATGGTGATCCGTCATTTTTTGCCCATTGGAATGAGGTTGAGCTATCCTGGAAATGGGTGCAGCCAATCCTGAATGCTTTTGAGAAAAATACCGTTCCGCTTCACACCTATGCTGCGGGTTCATTCGGACCTGCCGAATCAGCTCAGCTGCTGGCCAAGAAAGGACATCACTGGTGGCTTGATACTGCCGAAGCTGCAGACGGTGTTCAAGAAGAAGAAAACGATGTTTCTTTGCCCGATGCTTCAAATTTTTAATACTAAGTTTAGTTCAACTAAAAAATGGAGGTTATCACAATGAAATTTTTCATCGACACAGCGAATGTAGAAGACATCAAAAAAGCATACCAGATCGGCGTCCTATCCGGCGTCACAACGAATCCGTCTCTAGTAGCCAAAGAAGGCGTGAAGTTTGAAGACCGCATTGCGGAAATTCTTCAGACCGTACCTGAAGTAGAGTCCGTATCCGCCGAGGTTACTCCGGATGCCATTACTGCGGAAGAAATGATCGCACAGGCGAACGAACTGATCAAGATCAACAACTACGACAAAAACATTACCATCAAGCTCCCGATGACGCTCGCAGGTCTGGAAGCCTGCCGGTACCTGACTCAAAAAGGCGTAAAAACGAACGTAACGCTGATCTTCACCGTGAACCAGGCGCTACTCGCAGCCCGTGCCGGAGCCACTTATGTATCACCGTTCCTCGGCCGTCTGGATGATATTTCAGAGGATGGGGTTCAGCTTATTGTAAAAGTTGCCGAACTGTTCCGCATTCATAACCTTGACGCGCAGATTATCGCCGCTTCGGTCCGCCATCCGGACCATGTGACCCGTGTAGCGATGGCCGGTGCGCATATCGCCACCATTCCGTTCAGCGTAATCGAGCAAATCTCCAAGCACCCGCTGACCGATCAGGGGCTGGAGAAGTTCGCTGCCGACTGGAAGAAAGCTCCACAGGTCTAAATACAGTTAAAATAAATAACCAAGATTGATCAAGATGCTGAAGTGACGGAGGAGAAGTTTGGAACTGTAGGAGCGTTAGCGACCGCCTTTGTCTGCGGATTTCTACTGCAAACAGCAATATAAATAAAGAAATCTGCAGACAACAGCGGCCGGAAGTCCAAACATTCTCCGCAGTCATAACTACGCCACTTGATCTCATTCTTGGTCTGGTACAAATCATAGGGAGGTCTATTGACGATGGGTAAACAACAGATAGGTGTGGTCGGCTTAGCCGTCATGGGTAAGAATCTGGCCTTGAATATGGAGAGCAAGGGGTTCTCGGTAGCCTTATACAACCGTTCCCGCGAGAAAACAGATGAGCTGCTTGCAGAAGCAGCGGGCAAAAACTTCATCGGTGCCTACAGCATTGAGGAGTTTGTCCAATCGCTCGAGCTGCCGCGCAAAATCATGATTATGGTCAAGGCCGGCAAACCGACTGATGATACGATCCAGCAGCTGGTTCCGCATTTATCGCCAGGGGATATTCTGATCGACGGCGGGAACGCCTTTTTCCCGGATACCCAGAGACGGAACAAAGAGCTGCAGGCGCAAGGTTTACGCTTCATCGGGGCAGGCGTATCGGGCGGTGAAGAAGGGGCGCTGAAGGGGCCGGCGATTATGCCGGGCGGGCAGAAGGATGCCTACGAGCTGGTAGAACCAATCCTGACTGCCATTTCTGCCAAAGTGGACGGCGATCCTTGCTCGACTTATATCGGTGAAGACGGTGCCGGACACTATGTCAAAATGGTTCACAACGGTATCGAATACGGCGATATGCAGCTCATTGGTGAAGCCTATCAGCTGCTGAAGGATGTACTGGGCCTGGACACCCAAGAACTGCATGAGATCTTCACTGAATGGAACAACGGTGAACTCAGCAGCTATCTGATCGAGATTACCGCTGACATCTTCGCCAAAGCTGACCCGGAAACCGGCAAACCAATGGTCGATGTGATCCTGGATTCCGCCGGACAAAAGGGAACCGGCAAATGGACGAGTCAGAATGCGCTCGATCTCGGCGTTCCGTTATCGATCATTACCGAATCCGTATTTGCACGCTTTATTTCGGCGATGAAGGAAGAGCGCGTGGCTGCAAGCAAGCGCCTGAAGGGGCCTGAGGTTAAGGGCTACGACGGCGATGCCAAGGAATTCATTGAGGCTGTCCGCAAAGCGCTGTATGCCAGTAAAATAGCCTCTTACGCCCAAGGTTTTGCCCAGATGAGAGTGGCTTCGGACGAGTATAACTGGAACCTGAACTATGGCAGCATCGCAATGATCTTCCGTGGAGGCTGCATTATCCGTGCCGGCTTCCTTCAGAATATCAAGGATGCTTATGACCGTGACCCTGAGCTCAAAAACCTGTTCCTGGATGAGTATTTCAGCAGCGTCGTTCATAACTACCAGGAAGCGTGGAGAGATGTGGTGGCGATCGCGGTTAAACGAGGCATTCCGGTTCCAGCCTTTGCTTCCGGATTGGCCTACTACGACAGCTACCGCTCCGAACGTCTTCCGGCCAACCTGCTGCAGGCGCAAAGAGACTACTTTGGAGCGCATACTTTTGAACGGGTGGACCAGCCGGGAAGCTTCCATTTTGGCTGGATGAGCAATAACGACTAATTCAGTAACAATCGAATCTATATTATCAGCCAAACCGCACAGCAATGCGGTTTGGCTTTTTATATAACCATGGAATAAAATTAAATTTTACATAATTTATTTTTTATACGATAATGTAACAACCGAAATAAACGAAGACCGCTTGTGCTGAAAAATTAAAAAGATAACGGGGGGGGATCACGGATATGAACCAGACGATAGACCTACAGCAGTATAATAAAAACTATCCTTTCATGACGGTCGTTTTGTTCTGGTGCGGGTTAGTTATTCTGACCAGTATGTATATTACGATTCCGTTAGCGGATGTATTTACCCAGGCGTTCCAGATTAGCTCAGGTCAGGCGGCTTGGATCGGGAGTTCATTCTCTCTCTGCTATGCGCTGGGCTGCCTGCTGTACGGGCCATTCTCCGACCGCTACGGACGTAAAGTATTTCTGGCAGCTAGTATCATCGGGTTAACCGTCGTTACCGTTGCGATAGGTTTTGTGGATAGTTATTACGGGCTTATTGTACTCAGAGGCGTACAAGGATTGGTGGCCGCCGCATTTGCACCGATCTCACTTGTATATGCAGGAGAGATGTTCCCGCCTCCCAAAAGGCTGACCGCTGTTGGTTTTATTAGCTCCGGACTACTAATGGCTGGGATTGTTGGTCAGGTATTTAGCGGCATGGTTCACGAAGCTCTCGGCTGGCGGGCTATTTTTTACATATTAGGGATTGTATACGGGATTACTGCAGTAATCGTCATCGGCTTTCTCCCGAAAGACGAACTGCACAGGCCGAAAGAAAATGTGCTGCTGAAGTTCAGGCAAATGACAGGCTTGCTGAAACAAACCCAGCTGCTGGCGGCCTTTTCTATTACCTTTGTGCTGCTATTAACTCTTGTAGGCATGTATACCGTCTTGGGAGGTTATTTAAGTTCCGCTAAGTTCGGACTATCTGCGCAGGAGATCCTGTGTATCCGGGCCATCGGAATTGCAGGAATGCTATTAGCACCTTTCTCAGGACGAATCGCGCAAAGGCTGGGGATGACAGCTGTGCTGCGGGGCGGATTGGCTTTGTCAGCAATCGGGCTGCTTACGCTGGGTCTAGTCCAGAACCTGTTGTTAATTGTTCTCATGAGCGTTATATTTGTGGCGGGTATTGCGCTGGTAACTCCCGTTATTATCTCCACTGTCAGTCAGCTAGGAGGGAATGCAAGAGGTGCAGCGATCTCATTCAATGCATTTATTCTCTTCCTTGGTGCCAGTACGGGACCGATAATAGCCTTGAGATTATTAAAGACTGAGAACTATCCGCTGTCCTTCAGCGTGTTAGGCGGTATTATTGTATTAGGCTTTGCTATATCGCTGTTTCTTAAATTAGCTTCTGCCAAAGGAACTTCACTTAAAATATCGAATATCTAATGTAACTGGAATGCTACAAAATTTGCTGGCAGAGAGGAGTAGATACGATGATACAAGGTTTTGGAGGCATCTTTTGGAGAACGAAGAATCTGGAAGCTATAAAAAAATGGTACAGCGATGTGCTGCAGATTGAGATAGGAGATTGGAATGGGACTGTGATTAAACCCCAATCAGGAAATGAGACGATCTTTTCTTTCTTCACCGAGAATGACAATTACTTTCCAACCGAACAACAGGTCATGCTAAACTTCCAGGTAAACGATCTGAACGAGACCCTTAAGCATCTTGAACAGATTGGTGTACCACTTGCAAAGCAAAAAGAGGAAAGTGAATATGGAAAGTTTATTTGGATTGAAGATCCTGACGGCCGGCTGATTGAGCTTTGGGAGAAGTAACTAACAGTCTTTACATCAAGTGTGGCTTTTCAAAATATAATGGAAAAGAAGACCGGAATGTACGGTCTTCTTTTTTTATGCGTTCTACAGCATGCTCTATATAAGCACATAAGTGGCGCTCAATGGTCCATGCACCCCGACAACAAGCTTCATCTCAATATCAGCTGAATTAGACGGGCCGGAGATGAGATTTATCGATGAGCCCAGCGGTTCGCCGGCCTGAACCCGCCGGTTCAGCGCTGCTGCTGCCTGTGTGGAGCGAAGAACGATCCGCTCCTTCTCAATAACCGCAATATAATGGGCTGGCAGAAAGTGAAGGGAGCGTCCCTGATCCGGGCGGCTCTCCACAACAATTGTTCCTGACTCGGCAAGAGCATAATCAGCGAAAATAACCGCCGTGTTCGCCGATTCAGCCCGCATAATATTCTGCTCTCTTCCTGCAGCTTCCTCCCACACGAATGAACCCGGGAAGGTGAGTCCGTAAGCGGCAAACCGGGGATCCCCGGAAGTCATTACGCTTCCTCCGCCATTTGCTTCAATCAGATCATCGAGTGTCCTCTGCAGAATCTCCGGCTTCGACTCAATGACCTGAGTGTGTATGAAAAAGCACTGCTCCTTAAGGATATCTATCAGATCGTCTTGAGTTAGACTGCCATAGCTGTCCGGCAGCAAACTCTGAATATCCGGAAGCTGAACCTCGCGCTTGCGTTCCCGTCCCAGCTTGGAGGCAATCGTGTTCAGAAAGGCCTCCTTATTATTCCCTGATGTATGATGATTCCCTGATACTGTCATTGGCCCGACTCTCCTTTACGTTTGTCCAGCCAGGCCCTGAAGCTGTCCTGCTGCTTGACGGGTTGACTAAGATCGCGGGCGCCAATCCAGCCATGGATCAGTTCCGGCCCTCTGACAATTCGGCCATGCCTACTCATCAGCCGGCTGGCCGGATGCGCAAACCGCAGTGTTTTACCGAAGAGAGCAGGGGAGGACAGCAGCCGCCCCGCCGCCTTCATCTGGAATCTTTCCATGGAACCGGTCCGGTTTTCCTTTACGATGTTCTGCCGGTGCAGGATAAGCTGCTCATGCAGCGGGATTCGGACCGGGCATACATCTGTGCAGGCGGCACACAGGCTGGAGGCAAAAGGGAGCTCTTTATAATCATCGTATCCGCCAAGCAGCGGTGTGATGACGGCACCAATCGGCCCCGGATAGATGGACCCGTAGGCATGACCGCCAATATGGCGGTAGACCGGACAGACATTCAGGCAAGCCCCGCAGCGTATACATTGTAAAGCTTCATTGAATTCGCTGCCGAGAATGTCTGAACGGCCGTTGTCCACGACAACCAGATGAAACTCTTCTGGGCCGTCGGTGTCACCGGCTGCAGAGGGTCCCATTACGGTAATGTAGCTTGTTAACTTTTGTCCAACGGCACTGCGGCAGAGGAGATTATCCAGCACCTCCATTTCCGCAAGCGTAGGGACAATCCGCTCCATGCCCATCACGGCGATATGCGTTTTGGGTATGGCCGCTGTCAGATCGCCGTTCCCTTCATTGGTCACCAGGTTAATAGCCCCCAGGTTGGCGACAGCAAAGTTGCAGCCTGTGATTCCGACCTCTGCCTCCAGAAATTTCTGCCGCAGGACCTTCCGGGCAAACCGGGCAAGCTTCTCAGGACTTTCGTCATCTGTATAGTCAAGCTTCTCAGTAAACACACGCTGGATTTGCCGCCGGTCTTTATGGAGTGCAGGAGCCACAATATGCGAAGGCGGGTCCCAATCATCCATTTGCAGGATATATTCACCCAGATCGGTCTCAATCAGCTCACAGCCGGCTTCAATCAGAACATGGTTCAGCTCAATTTCCTCTGTGACCATCGATTTGGATTTAACGATTTTTTTAGCCTGTTTCTGTACGATAACATCCCGGATATAGCTGCTGGCTTCTTCTTTGGTTGCTGCAAAATAAATATGGCCGCCTTTTTTCTCAATGTTTCCCGCGAGCTGCTCCAGATAATAATCCAGATTCTGCAGGGTATGCTGGCGGATTTGCTGGCCTGCAGTCCTCCACTGCTCCCAGTCTCCGAGCGCGGTGGCCGCGGACAGACGCCGGGTCTTGAGACTGTCCTGCGCTGAACCTACGGCATTTCGCATAAATGAATCCCCGAGTCCGTCTGTTGTCCGTTCGCTGAAATCACGTTTATCCGTTTGCAGGCTCAACTTTGGCTTCCTCCTTTGGTAATCACAGGATTCTGGTGGTTCAGCACTTCCGCAATATGCATAATTTTCACAGATTCTCCCTTGCGGGACAGGCGGCCGCCGATGTTCAGCAGACA
This sequence comes from Paenibacillus pedocola, assembly GCF_031599675.1. Lineage (NCBI taxonomy): Bacteria > Bacillati > Bacillota > Bacilli > Caryophanales > Paenibacillaceae > Paenibacillus > Paenibacillus pedocola. The sequence goes on from NZ_CP134223.1 coordinate 3,361,732, forward strand.
GCCCATATCAGCGCTGATCAGAATATCCGCTCCGGTGTCTATGATACAGCTGCTTTTTTCATCCACCATCTGCTCGGAAATATCCGGCATCTTCACCGAAAAGGTCCCGCCGAAGCCGCAGCAGTTATCGCTATTTTTGAGCGGCTCCATGTGCAGCCCTTTTACATGCTCCAGCAGTTGAAAAGGGGTTTCCTTCTCACCCAGCAGTCTGGTCATATGACAGGAACGGTGGTAGGTGGCGTTCCCTTCAAGGCTTGCACCCACATCCGTTATGCCGAGTACTTTTACGATGAACTGTGTGAATTCATAAGACTTTTCCTTTAAAGTAATCGCTTTCAATTCCCAGTCCGGATCTCCCTTGAAGATCTTCGGATATTCATGAAACATAGCGATGCAGGAGCCGGAGGGAGCTACGACATAATCGGAGCGCTCAAAGGCAAGTATCATATTCTTCATCGCAAGCTTGGAATCTTCCAGATATCCGCTGTTGTAGGTCGGTTGACCGCAGCAAACCTGCGAAGCCGGATAATCGATTTCACAACCCAGCCGCTCGAGAACCTCAACCATTGCGATCCCGACCTTCGGGGTCATGAGGTCTACTAAACAAGTGGAAAAAATACTGACTTTCACTCCTTATCCCTCCAATCGAAATAACCCTAACCATAGCTTAACTCAAGAAGTCAATAAAAAACAACACAAAAACAAATAAAAAATGTGAATCTTATTGACAATAAATATTGTTAGCGTTTACACTATTGGTGGGAAATGGAACAATCACCTTGAGGGGGAGAAACAGTGACCAAACATTTGATGTACATCAATGGTCAATTTACCGAAGCAGAAGGTAAAGAGTGGATGGAAGTAACGAATCCTGCAACAGATGAAGTGATCTCACAGGTTCCCAAGGCTACTAGGAATGATGTCATTCGAGCAATCAATGCTGCTGAAGAAGCTCAATCTGCCTGGGAGGAGACACCTGCGGTTGAACGCGGGAAGTATCTGCATGCCATAGCAGACGGGATTCGTGCGGAGGCGGACAGCATCGCCAGACTGATCTCCGAGGAAGTAGGCAAAACACTGGAATTATCGGCCGTAGAGGTTAACTTTACAGCAGATTATATGGATTATATGGCTGAATGGGCACGACGCTATGAAGGGGAAATCGTTCAGAGTGACCGCGATAACGAGAACATCTTTGTATTTAAACGCGCAATTGGGGTTACTACAGGTATTCTGCCCTGGAATTTCCCGTTCTTTCTGATTGCGAGAAAGATGGCACCGGCCCTGATCACCGGAAATACAATTGTCGTCAAGCCAAGTGCGGAATCGCCGAACAATGCTGTGGCTTTTAGCAAAATTGTTGACGCAGCAGGGCTGCCCAAAGGGGTATTCAATCTTGTCACTGGCAGAGGGGCTGAGGTGGGCAATGAGCTGGCCAGCAATCCAAAAGTCGGGATGGTCAGCCTTACAGGCAGTGTGCCGGCCGGGCAAAAGGTGATGGAAGCTGCTGCTGAGAACATCATCAAGGTTAGTCTCGAGCTTGGCGGTAAGGCTCCAGCCATTGTTATGGACGATGCCGATCTGGATCTGGCCATCAAAGCCATTGTAGATTCACGGGTAATCAACACGGGCCAGGTCTGCAACTGTGCGGAGCGTGTCTATGTGCATGAGAAGATCAAAGACGAATTCACTGCCCGTCTGGTTGAGGCCATGAAGGCAGTGAAATATGGTGATCCACTGAAAGATAAGGATATCCAAATGGGGCCGCTGATCAACAAGGCCGCACAGGATTCCGTCCAGCAAAAGGTGGACCGGGCGGTTGAAGAAGGTGCAAAAATCCTCCTGGGCGGTAAAAAGGTAGAGGGAGCAGGCAGCTTTTTTGAACCGACGGTTATCTCAGAAGCTACGAATGACATGGAGATTGTACAAGAGGAAATCTTCGGGCCCGTGATCCCGGTGATTACTTTTTCCACCTTGGATGAAGCCATTGCGCTTGCTAATGACAGCGAATTCGGCTTAACCTCTTCTTTATATACGCAAAATCTTAATGTGGCTATGAAGGTCATCAAACGCCTGAAATATGGTGAAACCTATATTAACCGTGAGAACTTTGAAGCGATGCAGGGCTTCCATGCAGGCTGGCGGAAATCCGGCATCGGCGGAGCGGATGGTAAACATGGATTGAACGAATATCTGCAGACGCATGTAGTCTATCTGCAGTATGACAAATCAGTAAACTAAAGAAACAGGAACGCTATTTTTGGATGATCATAATAATAATTAAGAAGCTCCCGGGCTGCCAGGGAGCTTTTGTGATTATTGGCAATAATAAATAGCAAGGATGAATTGTTTCAAGTTAATGAAACCTGTGGCTTTTAATTAGGCCAACTGTTAGTATAATATTCATGTCATTAAGGATAGAGAAGAATGAGGGCAACGGAATGATGAAGGTGTTCAGACATAAAGCTTATTTTACTGGAGTACATGTAATGCTGTTTGTTTCTTTGTTAACAATACTATACGCCTACTCGCCGACAATCCGGGTGAAGGTGAAAGAGATTATTGATCCTGCAGATAAAGTCTACACGATAGCCCACCGCGGCGCTTCCGGATATGCTCCGGAGAACACCATCCCTGCTTTCGAGCTGGCGGCCGAGATGAAGGCGGATATTATTGAGATTGATATCCATTTAACCAAGGATGGGATTCCGGTCGTGATTCATGATGATACTGTTAACCGCACGACAAATGGCAAGGGTTATGTAAAAAACATGACCTTAGAGCAGCTGGAGCGGCTAGATGCAGGAACCTGGTTCAACGAAGCCTACCCGATGTTTGCCCGGGAGAAATATGCTGGCACTACAATTCCCACGCTTGATCAGGTATTTGAAACGTTCGGCAAAGAGATCAAATACATTCTGGAGATCAAGGATTCTGCACCAGGCGCTGGTATTGAAACCCTAATCAATGAATCCATTCAGAAATATGATCTGGAGGATGTGGTAGCTATTCATTCCTTCAGCGCAGGCAATTTACGCAAATTCCACAAAATAAACCCGGACATCCCGTTATATCAGCTGGTCTGGTATGATTACAACGCGGTGAGAGTCTCAGAAACTTATCTGAAAGACATAAAATCATATGCAGTTGGAATTAGCCCGAATTTTCAGGGGATCAGTTCGGCTTATGTAGCTCAGGTTAAGAATTTCGGACTGAAGGTAATGCCCTATACCGTAAATTACCAGCTCAACATGGATAAAGCCTATTCCTGGGGCGTGGATGGAGTATATACCAATTTTCCTGACCGTCTGCTCGAAGTCATTCACACCAACAGAGAGAATGCCCAGTGGTAAAGCGAGTGAGCCCGGAGAAGGTTGCGACTTATATATATAAAAGAGGTCCATTTCTTGTTCTTTACCCGGAACAAGAAATGGACCCTTTTGTCTTACAGCGTGCTGAACACGATGTTGCGGAGCTTGCGGGTAACGGCCATCGTGCCGGCATCCTTTTTCTGGACCATAAACAATACAGTCAGCGCGTCTGCCGGACTGTTGGTGAAATAGGCCCCAAGCCAGCCGTCCCAGCCGTATTCACCACGGCTGCCAAGGCAACCGGCTTTCCCTGGCTCAGTCATGATGCGCATCTGGTTACCATAACTATGTCCGCACAAGGAATGCCACGTATCGAAGCCTTTTTGCTGCCAGCTGCTTAAGGAAGCTGATGTCATATATTGAACCGTTCTAGGCTTCAATAACGTCACGCCGTTTAGAGATCCTTGATTCATCAGCATTGTCGTAAATTTGGCCGCATCGTCAATCGTAGACGCAAGGCCTGCTCCGCCGGACTCAAACAAAGGTTCCCGGTCCATCTGATGGCCGATGCCTAGATGACTTTCCGCGTACAGCTTCAAACCGCCTTCGCCGTCATCCTGATAGGTGTTCACAAGGCGCGCTCTTTTATCTTCAGACAGCCAGAAGCCGGTATCCTGCATTCCCAGCGGCTCGAAAATTTCCTTTTGCAAAAATTGGCCGTAGCGCATGCCGCTAACCGCTTCCACAATTGCGCCAAGAACGTCAGCCGACGTTCCGTATTGCCAGTACGAACCCGGGTCGAACGAAAGGGGGCCTTGACCCAGGCGGTTAGCGAATTCCAGAGTGCTCATCGCGTTATCTGTGTTCAAACGGCTACCCAGTTCCTGGAACAATGCATCTGTATGCTGCCCGGCTTTGTCTGTTCCGCCGTATACCAAACCAGAGGTCATGTTCAGCAAATCGTGTATGCATACCTCCCGGCTGGCAGGTACCAGTTCACCGTTTTTCTCAACCAGCGGGTTCCTGAACCCCGGTATATAGCGGCTTACAGGATCGAACAAATCGATCTCCCCACGCTCGAGCAGCATCATGACGGAAGCGGCGGTGACCGGTTTCGTCATCGAGTATAAACGATAAATCGAATCCCTTGCGATAGGGTGTCCTGACTCTATGTCAGCCAACCCGTCCTCATGGTAAAAAACTTCACTTCCGTCCTTGATCACCATAAAGTTCGCACCGGCGATTTCCTTGTTATCGATGCTTGCTTTTAGCGTTTTTTTCAATTGGTTGGTAACGTTGGGCTCCAGCATGTGGCCTCTGTCTCCTTCTCGAAATCAATTTTCTATAGAAAATAGTAAACGCTTTTTTAGCGGTTGTATAGTCCCGCATCATTTTATGAATGAACGCAGCCCGGGAATGACATCCTAAGGAAGTAGTATACAACTCAGTTTCCCGAGGAGGATTCTTGTATGACTCACCAGTTAAAAAGAAGAGAAGCTGCCTGGAAGTCACGAAAGCAAGAACAGCATCCCCATGGTAAAATCAAATCGCTTAAGACCTTGTCCAGCGAATATGACGAGAAGCATACTACTACTTTGTAAGGAAGAGAAGGGCTGCCTGAGTATTGCCGGCAGTCCTTCTTTTCCTGCATAAAAACACTTTGACGAATTCTATTTTTTGGCGTACGATAAACCCATCAAATAAATTTGATTTGTTGAGGTTAATCTATGGATACAGAACAACAATCACGGATTTTTACGAATTACGAACAAAAGTTCAAGGCACTGGCCGATCAGAAGCGTTTAGCGATTTTACTCGAAATTAATAAACATTCTGAAGTCTGTGTGTGTGATCTGGAGGGAATTGTAGATCTTCCGCAATCTAAGCTGTCTTATCACCTTAAGCTGTTGTTTGATGCAGATTTAATTAAATGCCGCAGAGAAGGCCGCTGGAATTACTACAGTATTAATGAGAAGGTTATGAAGTATCTTTTGCCGGACGACGTATGTTGTGTTTTTTACCCGCCGACTACATAAATCGCGGGTAAAAATTTATTCCATACATCAAAATAATTTGATGGATAGGGAAGGATATTAACACCCTATATATTGAACTTAAAAAATACAATTAGGGAAAAGTGGCGGAGGGGAATTTGGGAACTGGAGGAGCGAATGCGTCCGCCTAAAAGCTTTCCATAGGAAAGCTCGCTTCGAAAGCATAAGCAGGCTGCGGATTTCTACCGATAGTAGCGGTATTAATCAAGAAATCTGCAGACAACAGCGGCCGGAAGTCCAAATATTCTCTGTAGTCACGGCCCATCCCAAATAGAAAAATCACAAGTTCAATCTATATAGATGATTAAATGAAAGAAGGTATATACGATGGTGAAGCTAAACCCGGATTTTGTAAATTACATAATCGGCAACAAATTAAATCAAGACATTCTAAAGGGACAGTTTGGCCTTGAAAAAGAGAACACCAGGGTCGATAAGCGGGGGAATCTTGCCTTAACGCCTCACCCGAAAGCCTTTGGCTCAAAAATGGATAATCCTTATATCAAAACAGATTTTTCGGAAAGCCAAGTGGAGATGATAACCCCTGTCTTCCATACCATTGAGGAGACCTATCATTTCCTGGATGCACTGCAGGATATCGTGACGCTGGAATTGACTGACGAGTATTTGTGGACCAGCAGCAATCCTCCAGCGCTGCCGCGTGAAGAGGATATTCCCGTTGCCCGGATGAATGACCCCATAGAAGACTCTTATAGGGATAAGCTGGCCAGAAAGTATGGAAAAAAGAAGCAGCTGCTCAGCGGAATCCACTATAATTTTTCGTTCGATGAGGGTTTTCTGCAAAGGCTATATCATGCTTCACAAAATCAAGGTGGCTTTAAGCAATTCAAAGACGGAGTTTATCTAAAGGTCGCACGGAATATTCTGAAATACCGCTGGTTACTGATTTATTTGACAGGCGCCAGTCCTGTATTCAATAAATCCTATGTAGAACAATGTGTTTCCTTAAGTGATCGGTTGGATGACGAAAGTCACTTCTTCCCCAATATGAGTTCACTTCGCAATAGTGTGTGCGGTTATCGGAATGAAAAACCTTTGTATGTTTCTTTTCACTCTATAGAGGAATATGTGCGCGATTTGAGGGACTTGGTTCTTTCTAAGGAGTTGCTGAGTGCAAAAGAGTTTTATAGCCCCATCCGGTTAAAGCCGGCGAAAGGAGACCAGCCGCTTCAGGAGCTTCAGGATCACGGGGTAGCTTACATAGAATTACGGATGTTTGATTTAAACCCGCTTTATAAGAACGGAATCGGCCTGCAGACCTTGCAGTTTGTGCATTTATTTCTTGTCTATCTGCTGATGGTACAAGATGAACCCTTTAACCAACAGGAACAGAAGCATGCGGATTTAAATGTGGACCTTCTTCTGATGACAGGGCTCCAAGAGGAACTGCGGGACGAGGGCTTATCCATCATTGATGAAATGCAAAAAATGATAAAAGCACTGCAGCCTGACGATCAGGCAATGGTCCAGTCTCTGGAAGAGCAAAAAAACATATTAATGAATCCGGAGCTTAGTTACGCCTCTGTCATTAAAGCAGAAATTCAGTCTTCATCCTATTTGGATTATCACCTGGACAGGGCGAAGCAATATGCACATGAAAGCTCTGAAGCCGGTTACAAGTTCGCAGGCTACGAAGATTTAGAATTATCGACTCAGCTTTTATTAAAAGCTGCTGTTAAGCGCGGAATCCGTTTTGAGCTCATCGATCGTGATGATAACTTTGTTATCCTTACAAAAGGAGACCATCAGGAATATGTTAAGCAGGCAACAAAAACGTCCCTCGATTCCTATAGCACGGTTCTGATCATGGAAAATAAGATTGTGACGAAGGAAGTTCTGAAGCAACACGGAATTAGGGTTCCGGCCGGAAAAGCTTATCGAAGCCCGCAGGAGGCTATACTGGATTATGAACTTCATCGGGAAAGAAAGATTGTGGTTAAACCGAAATCAACCAATTTTGGACTGGGTATCACCATATTCACCCATAGCTTTACAGAAGAAGATTATCGGCAAGCGATTGAAATGGCCTTTGCTCATGACCAGACGATCTTACTTGAGGAGTTTATAGCCGGAAAGGAATACCGGTTTCTGGTGATGGGGGATGAGGTTGCCGGAATCCTGCATCGGGTACCCGCCAATATTACCGGGGATGGCATTCATACAATTGAACAATTGATCGCCCTGAAAAACAAAGATCCGCTCAGAGGCATAGGATACAGAACCCCGCTTGAACGGATTCAATTAGGCGAAGCCGAAAAGCTGTTTTTGAAAAATCAGTTCCTGAACCCCTCCGATATCCCAGGATCAGGTGAGGTGATTTATTTAAGAGAGAACTCAAATATCAGCACGGGCGGGGACAGTATCGATTATACAGACGATATTCCGGAAAGCTATAAACAAATGGCGATCCGTGCAGCCAAAGCGGCAGGAGCTACCTTTTGCGGAGTGGATATGATGATCGGGGATATTAATGAAGAAGCAAGTAATGATAATTATAGTATTATCGAAATCAATTTTAATCCTGCTATTCATATTCATTGTTATCCTTATCAGGGAATGAATCGCAGAGCAGACGATAAAATACTCGATTTATTATTCGGACCGGTACAAGTGTAATCTCTGTTGTAAACCGGCTAAGATTTCTTCCGGCATTTCTCTAACCTTAATATCCTCGCCCAGGAAAAGCAGCCAGCTGGTTATCTCAGTCAATTCTTCCGGCTTTTCTATATGGATAAAAGTCTTTATAATCGCTGTTGTTTGGTACGGATTCGTATAGGATAGTGACACTTTTAAAGGATGGTATTTCTTAAACTGGGCAATTGCTTTTGGACCGAGCTCCAGAACAAGATTAATTGCTTCTTCCTGCTTACTTAGTTTCTCTAAAATCTTTTTTTTGCTTACTCTTTTTTTCTCCGGGTAGGGAATGACATTAGTAAGATGATCAACAGGATAGATCTCTTTCTTTTCATCCTTCAGGTTAAAGGCTTCAATCATCCAGAGGCTTTTTTCACGGTAAAGGTGCAGGAGATAAATAGGATAGGTTTCTTCCTTAAGGCTAATCAATAAATAGCTGTCCAATAAAAGGATCTGGATCAGCTTTTCCAGCATGGGATGTGGCAGATCCGAAAGATCCAGCAGGTCAGGATTACTCGGATTGGTCCCTTCAAACAGCAGGATCTGATTTAAAAGAAACAGGTCCTCCTGCTGATTTTCGGATATGAGGCCCAGTAATTTTTCAGTTAAAGACTGGCGGCTCTGAAGATAGGGGAGTTGCAGATTTCTTGTGGCCATAAAGGCAATGAATAGAGCTTTGACCTCATTGCCGGTAAAGCGGACAACGGGGAGGACAGAGTTGCGCAAAACCGAGTATCCTCCATCTCTTCCAACTTCTGCGACAAGCGGCATGCCCAAGGCCTCTATTTCTCTAATATCCCTAATAGCGGTCGAACGGGAAATGTTAAATTCACGCATGATTTCAGAAATAGTAAAGTGGGCACGGTTGTTGATATACCGCATGATGATATTAATCCGCTCAACTTTTTTCATGGGAGCTCCTAAACAGTATCATTATTTGACATGATTCAAGGCTATCATATAACTATCAAGTGATAAAGACAAATCCAAAAGAAAAGGAAGGGATAGTACATGACTCCATATACCCTGGAAGAAAAAGAAGGCTTCACTGTTGTAGGATTAGGAACTGAGCTTAAGAGTGATTACACAGATTATGCGGGTATTAACAAGGAAAAGACCGAGTTTTGGGAGGCCGTCAGCCAAGATGGAAGGCTTGATTATTTAAAAGGCATTGCCCTGAATGACTATATTTTTGCCGTGAATGAGGCAGTGAACAGCAAGATGATGCATTATGCAGGCGTCATGACGGAGGCAGCAGCACCCGAAGAAGCCAGAGTGATCCAATTTCCCAAGGGGCCATATCTCGTGGTTAAAGGGGAAGCGAAGACGGCAGATGAATTAAATAATAAGCTGGCCGGGGTTGCCTTTGGTCAAGCCTTGCCTGAAGCTAAGGATTTCGCCTATGTAGGGGGGCCAAACACCACTGCCCTGATGGGGGAGCGGGACGGCTTCGTTTACGGTGAAATGTGGATTCCTGTTGTAAAGAAATAAGGAGCTGAAAGGAGGCAGAGGTATGTCCTATATCGTTGATTTCAAAAATGTGTCTGTGACCGGGTTAGAGTCTTCACCAGTAGCTGAAGCGCTTGCGGGTTTACGTGCGAATGAAGCCCGGTACTTTATGAACAAATACAAGCATGAATTTACGGTTGTACCCGCCAGCGAAAGCCAGGAAACCCTTGAGTATGTGAACCGGATTTTGAAAATAGAACGTGATCTTGAGTTTGCGGCCAAGCCTTTAGAAACGTCGCGCTTTCAAGTGGAGAATATCCGGTTTGCCTACGTTTTTTACGAGGATGGTCTTGCGCTGAATGTTATGTATACAGTTGATGACCCCAAGAAGCGGGCGGTTGGTTTTAAGCTTTCCGAGGGGATGGAGGTTCCAAAGGAGTTAGAAACAAAGTTTAAGTTTGCCCGGCAGAAGTCTAAACTGGCTGGAACGATCCGGGGCTCGTTTTTTGTAATAAAAGGAGAGTATTAATCTAAGCATATACGCATTTCGAAAAGTCCGGATTCCGGGCTTTTCTTTGTTTATATACAATAGTCGGTGCTTGTACAGCATTCTTGCAAAAGTACAGTAACATTTCCGCCGGCCGGATGCTATTCTTAGACCTGCGATACCGGAAGAGCCTACAGAAAAGGAAGTGGTGCCGAGCATTTTTAAAGAGCATTTTTGAATGCGTTTACATTGGCGTGATTTTATTCTGTATCAGTAAGGTGTGCTTACTAGAGGCAAATATATGAGGGAGGCGAAACAATGAACAAAATAAGAACATGGAAGCTCAGTCTCGTCATAATGGCACTGTTGACTCTGCTGCCGGCGGCTACGGGAAATGCGTCTGCTGTGCTTGAAGAGGTTCCTTTCCCGATGGATTCCAGCAATCAGGCCGGTTGGTGGTCTCCTATTGATACGTATGGACTAGGTTTTGAATATGCATACATGGCATATAATGCGCCAGGGTCAACCGCAAGCAAGCATACGGTAGCCATTGCAAGACGGGACAACGACGGCATCTGGAGCAAGCTCCCTCTAATGAACGGCACCACCCCTGCGGAGTTTAATGATGATCTTGGCCATAATCAGCCTTCCATAGCCAGAGACGGAAGCGGACGGTTTCACGTCTTCGCCTCCATGCACAGCAATCCATGGAATTACTACCGCTCGGATACGGTAGGCGGCATCCCACAGAATCATTCGGATGAGCTTCCCCAAGGCATGAATGTAACTTATCCGATAGTTACAACCGCCCCTAACGGAGATTTGTACTTACTGGTCCGTGTCGACAAAGATACTGCAGGCAAGAGGGAGGCCGTCCTGTTCCGCTGGAATAACGCGGAATCGGTGTGGAGCCAGATCAAGGTGATTGCGTCTCACCTTAACCGGTCTGTCTACCCTGATGATCTGGTCTTCGATTCTAACGGAGATCTTCATATCTTGTTCGAGTGGGCGTATTTTGCCGCAAGTCCTCTGCGCCATCAATTATCGTATCTGAAATACAGCCCATCTACGAACATCTTTACTAAGGCGGATGGAACATCTGTAGTGCCGCCAGTCTCACTGACTACAGCGGATATTGTACAGCCCTTGGCTCCTGGCGAAATCTATGTACAGAGTGGCAGTGATCCCGGCGGACCGGGTGTTCAGAGTGCAAAAATGACCGTAGATTCGGATGGCCATCCCTATATCGCATACCGCTATCGGGAAGAAGGAAGTACAAGCTTTTCGGTGAAGCAGGCCACTTATGGTACAGGGGGGTGGACACTGCAAACGGTCTATAATGCTGCTCCGACGAACGCAGCTATTGATGTGACCTGGACAGGAAATGCGGCAAGAATCTACTACGTAAAAAGCAGCGGCAGTGACCGGGCGTTCATGGCAGTAAATACAGGCGGAGCCTTCACTGAAACCTCTCTTGCGCCGGGTATCCCGGTGGAACGGCTGGCAGTGGACCGAAGTCCCAAGGGTGTTGATATTTTGTATCTGGTGGATATAACGAATCTGAAGCTCTATTACGGTCGAAACGAATAAGCTTAGATTGGGAAGAAGAGAAAGAAGGGATGTCAGAACACACAGCCTTATAGGATTTATAGGACTTGACTGTGTGTTCTGACGTGTTTGTTAGTATTTAAACTTTGACAACTATTTTATAGCTGTATGGCTCCAGCTCTACCATAATGTTGCCCTCCGCCGAACTAACAGGTTTGTTGTCCAGCGTATCCTGCCAGCTGCCCTCTAGTGGAAGAGAAAGGGTAACAGGCTGTTCGGAAGCATTCATCCAGATGGTCAAATGGGTATTGTTATCCTTCCGTTCATAGACAAAGGAGCGTTCCTGGGCTTCAGCTTGCAGAAATCTGAAATCACCGGTGCGCAGAGCCGGATATTGCTTACGAAGCCGGATCAGTGCCTTGTAGCAGCTGAACAAGTCCCGATCCTGCCGCTCTTCTTCCCAGATCATACATTTCGGCAATCCGGATCGCCATCGCCCTCAAGGCCAATCTCGTCTCCATAATAAATGCAAGGTGTTCCGGTAAAGGTGAGGAGATAAGCGATGGCCAGCTTAAGCTTTCTTTTGTCGCCTTTAAGCTGGGTAAGGACACGCGGAGTGTCGTGACTGGCCATCAGGTTGAAGAGTACTTCATTAGCCTGTTGCGGATAACGCATCAGCAGGCTGCTAATGTGGGAAGCGAAGGTTTCAGCATCCATGTCATCTGATTTCAGATATTCGAGCAAGCGGTCGGACAGCGGATAGTTCATCACGGAATCAAACTGGTCTCCTTGCAGCCAGCGCAGGGAATCGTTCCATACTTCTCCAATAATAAAGGCATCCGGATTTATCGCTTTGACCCGCCCGCGGAATTCCCTCCAGAAGACATGATCAATCTCACTGGCCACATCCAGACGCCATCCGTCTATACCGACCTCCTTCAGCCAGTATTCTGCAATATCAAGTAAATATTCACGGGTATCCGGATTGGCGGTATTCAGCTTCGGCATTTGTTCAAAGAATCCGAAAGTATCATAGTTCGGATTTCCTTCCCGTACTTTCACCGGAAACTCGTTAATATGGAACCAGTTCACATATTCCGATTGCTCTCCATGCTCAATCACATGCCTGAATTGTGGAGAATTAGCGCTCATATGGTTGAATACGGCATCAAAAACAATTCGGATCCCTTTAGAATGAGATTTCTCCACCAATTTTTTCAACAATTCCAAATCCCCGAAGTGCGGATCGACCTGTTTATAGTCCATCGTATCGTATTTATGATTGGTGGGGGCTTCAAAGATAGGAGTAAGATATATGGCCGTAATCCCCAAGTCCTCCAAATAATCCAGATGATCGATAATTCCTTGCAGATCACCGCCAAAAAAGCTCTCTTCTGTGGGTGTATCTCCCCATGGTGAGGTATTCTCCGGGTCATTGCCGGGATCACCGTTTGCGAAACGGTCCGGCATGATCTGATAGAACACAGCGGACTTCGCCCATTCAGGCGCCTGGAACAAATCAATCTCATGGATGTACGGCCGGTCATAAAATCCAGCAGGAGCCTCCGGCTCTTTGGTTAAAATGTCATTTTCGGTCATCCAAACAGTTTCTTCCCCGCTGTGAAAACGGAATCCGTAGGAGAAGCGCCGATGCTCCGGCCGTATGGCTGTCTGCCAGTAATCAAAGAACCGGTCGGATGACACCTTTCGCATTTCGTACTCATGGTGATAGGTTTCCCAGTCATACTTATCCCCTATAAGTGCAAAAACCCGGTCTACATTCAGCTTCTTGGTCCGGACACGAAGATGGAAGGTATCCTTATCATACAGGTACGCCCAGTTGCTGTGTGGTACATGGTGCAGGCAATCCAGCTTAATGTTTGTTTGAAGTCTTGCAGAGTTGATGGCTTGTTCGTTTGAGATCATGTGGTGTCCCTCCAAAGCGGCTAGTATTGGTTGAATTACTTTTATAGCTACTCCAATTTATTAAAATATTAACAATTACTTGTACACCAGCTTTTGAAAAAATAAACATTCAGGAAACCAATTGATTGCACATTACGGTATAAGGTTAATAATTGACATCCATAAACGAAGAAGGTGGATGTCAATATGCAGGCCATATGGAAAGGGGCTGTCAGCTTCGGGCTGGTGCATGTTCCCGTGAAAATGTATGCCTCTACCGAGGATAAAGATATCACGCTCCGGATGCTCCACAGGGAGTATAAAGAACCGATTCAATATAGACGTACCTGTCCTAAATGCGAACAAGAGGTTCCCTGGAGCGACATTGTCAAAGGCTATGAATATAAAGAAGGACATTATGTTACCTTTGAGCAACAGGAATTAGAAGATCTTGTTTCTGAAACCTCACGGGAAATACGTATTATCGATTTTGTTGATTTGTCCGAGATTGATCCGATCTATTTTCAAAAAACCTACTACCTTTCACCAGAGGAGACCGGCCAGCATGCATATATGCTGCTCGTGAATGCACTGGAATCTACGCAAAAAATCGGAGTTGCCCATGTAACGATACGCCAGAAAAGCAGCTTGGCTGCGGTAAGAGTTATAGACGGAGTACTCTCTCTGGTGACGATGTTCTATGCTGAGGAGTTTCGCGACAGATCTCAAATTCCTAACTTGCCGGATAAGGAGAAGGTAGACCGCAGGGAACTGGATATGGCAAAAATGCTTATAGAACAATTAACTGCCAATTTTGAACCCGAGAAATATAGAGATGAATATAAAGCGCGCTTGCGGAGGGCCATTGAGGATAAGATGGAAGGAAAGGAAGTAAAACCGGCTAACGATGAGAAGACAGCCAATGTGCTCGATCTTATGGACGCTTTGCAGGCCAGCTTGAAGCAGCTGAAGCCGTTTGATGAGACTGATAAGGATAGCAAACCCTCCAATAGACGCGCAGCAAGCCGCACAAAACGCACAGGGGCTTAAATGAAGAAGTTCTCATAGAAAATTGTGAACCCGAAATTTCTCCTGCTTGTTAGGGTAGAAGAGATTTCGGGTTCATTTAATTATTTGCTCAGAAATTCATATCACTCAGACCCGGACTGTGCTCATTCGGCATCTCTGGCATAACTGGAACCGGGAAACCAGGCGGAGGAGGAACGACCTCCAAAGTGCCTTTATTCCGGCTAGGAGAAGTCCCCTGGAAGATTTCGGCCATCCTGGTTGGATCCAGACTAAAGTTGAACTGAGCATTATGGTAGCCCATATCAACAAATTTGCGGCATTCCGGATATTTATTGATGTCATAGTTTGGTATTGGGAATATATTGCCCCAATTCACGCCAAGGGTCTCAAGTGCCTTTGCAAATGCGTTCTGGTGCGCATTATCTCGTACAATAAGGAAAGCCAGAGTTTCACGGAATGTTTTATTGGAGCTCATTTCATAAATCCGCGTTTTCTGGAGTACCCCTGTAGATTCAAGGACAACATTGTTCAAGAGGTCACTGATCAGATTGCCATGGCTATATACATAATTCCCCATCCACGGATTACCCGCCGCATCTACAGGCAGTGAGCTTTGTGCACCCACAATGAAATGATGCGGATTAGCATGCCTCACTGCTTCATCCAGAGGTGCGCCATCAGTGCCTGCATTTCCGGCCTGCGCTTCACCGGATCCGTTCAGAAGCTGGTTGATTGTATGCTGTACCAGATCTACATGGGCAATCTCCTCTAAGAATATGCCGCGAAGCAAATCGCGAAACTGCGTTTCTTTCCCCCGGAAATTACTGCTTTGGAAAAAATACTGCATCATCGTCCGCATTTCCCCATAATGACCGCCCAGAATCTCCTGCAGTACTTTTGCTGCTGCCGGATCTGGCTTATCGACTACAATATCGTTAATCAAACCCTCTTTATAAAAATACAAAAGTACATCCTCCTTGTACATCTGGTGTGAGCTATTTCACTGTAGTTTCCCTTGCAGCAAGAATGTTTATGCACATCCTGTAGTACATCGTCATTTTAACTGACTGAATAAATACAGCCGCAAGAACCACAATAAGCATGTTAGCAATAAATAAGAAGGTGGTTCTTCAATGAAAGGTAATAAAGGGGCCTTAATCGCACTTGCTTCGATTCCATTAATTATGACACTTGGCAATTCCATGTTATTACCTATACTGCCTCAAATATCAAAAGAGCTGGGGATTAATGCTTTTCAAGTAAGTATGATCATCACGGTATATGGCCTTATCGCCATCCTGATGATTCCTATTGCCGGATATTTATCGGACCGCTTTGGACGTAAAATCGTCATATTACCCAGTCTTATCTTGGCGGCCTTAGGGGGCGCAGTCTGTGTTGCGGCTGCTTGGTTTTTCACGGGGGTAACAGCTTATTGGGTAATCCTTGGGGGGCGTTTTCTTCAGGGGATTGGAGCAGCAGGCGCATTTCCGATCGTCCTACCTTTCGTAGGGGATCTGTTCAAGGATGAAAAGGAGGTCAGTAAAGGATTGGGAGTCATTGAGACCTCCAATACCTTCGGTAAAGTACTAAGTCCGATTCTTGGCGCTTATTTGGGTATCGTGCTGTGGTATGCACCGTTTATTGCCATTCCTGTCTTGTGTCTGATTTCGTTTACGCTGGTTGTGTTTCTGGTAAAGAAACCAAAGTCAGAGGAGAAGACTGAAGTCAAAAGCATCGGGCAATTTTTAACTGGCATTAAAGAAATTCTGCATGAAAAGGGCCGGTGGCTGTATGCGATTTTTGCGATTGGCGGAATATGTATGTTTGCAACCTTCGGAGTGTTGTTCTATTTATCCGAGACCTTGGAATCGGAGTATAACCTGCATGGAGCTTCTAAAGGATATGTGCTGGCAATTCCCCTTGCACTGTTGTGTCTGGCTTCATACGGAAGCGGGAAGATTATCGGGAAAAATAAGCTGTTAATGAAATGGCTTGGCTTCGGAGGAATGGTTCTGCTAACGGCGGCAATGCTCATTACAATCTTTAGTCAGAATATATTTTTTATGGTAGGATTCTTAAGTGTAAGCGGTATTGGGATTGGTGTGGTACTGCCTTGCATGGATGCGCTAATTACAGAAGGTATTGAGAAAGATAACCGGGGTACGATCACCTCATTATACAGCAGCATGAGGTTTATCGGGGTTGCGCTGGGACCTCCGGTTGTGTCACTCCTGATGATCCGGGGGCATTGGGTCTTATTCGGCACTATGGCAGCCGTAGGGGCGGTTGGCGGACTGCTGTCCTTATTCGCTGTAACGCCAAGCAAGGAGGAGAATGAAGGAGGAGAACATTCAAGCGAAAGCAGTTTTGGGCAAAAGAAAGGCACTCTGTTCCGTCAGCGGGCGCGGTAGACTGTACTATTTTGCAACAACTGCATATCTTGAACAAAAAAACAGGGGATGTCTAATTGGCCTTAAAAAGGCCGGTTGGACATTCCCTTTTTAAGATGTGCTGTCCAGTTACAGCGATAAAGCCTTATTCGCCGTTGTAACGTCATTGCTGAGCAGCTTTGGAAGATCATAAGACGGGTACAGGCCAATTTTGGTGGCGAAGGAGACTGAGGCACCAGTGATATTAAAAGATTAGCCTAAACAGCAAAGAAGCAAAAAAGTCGATTCTAGGTCTAAAATGCGTTTTTTTGCGAAGAATTGACTACCATTATTTGATACACTTGTGCATATTTGGTGCCGGGACATAACCGAACGATTCTGTAAGATTCGTATAGGAGAAGCCTGCACAATATGAAGGATTCTATGAAAGGGGTGAACATCTCCAGAGAAAGCTGAGAACTTTATAAATAACATAAGGATTCGAAGTTGCGTTGTTCTGCTGGTTTCGTGATCAGATTTTCCCCTGATTTCTAAATTGAATTTTAGATACGTAGGAGGAGTTAAGTACATGGGTAAAAAAGCTAATTCCATCAAGAAACCGGTTCTTGCATTCATGATGTCATTTCTAATGGTAATTTCGCTTGTGGTTCCCCAAACTCCGGGATATGCAGAGACAGCGGACAGTCAGCCCGGCCGTCAGGCAGAATATCTTAACCGCGGATTGGTTGCAGTCCTGCAAGGCAATGGCGTATTCCTCAGCTGGCGGTACTTGAATACGGATTCGGATGAAATCGCTTTCAATGTATATAAAAACGGAAATAAAGTCAATGCGGCACCTATCAGCGAAGCTACGAATTATGTAGATACGACAGGCGCAGACAGCTCGCAATACCAGATTTCCACCGTTGTTGCCGGTAAGGAAGAAATGCAGCCGGAGATCGTATCGGTACTGCATAACAATTATTTACCTATTCCGCTGGATAAACCGGCCGATGGCCGCACGAAGGACGGCGGCACGTATTCCTATTATGCCGGCGATGCCTCTGTCGGAGATTTGGATGGCGACGGCGATTATGAAATCGTTTTCTTGTGGAGCCCGAGCAACTCGAAAGACAATTCTCAGGCCGGTTATACCGGAAATGTCTATATCGACGCCGTTGAGCTTGACGGCACGAGACTATGGAGAATCGATCTGGGTATCAACATCCGTGCCGGAGCACATTATACCCAGCTGATGGTGTATGATCTGGACGGAAACGGCAAAGCCGAAATCGTCGTCAAAACAGCAGACGGCACGAAGGACGGCCAAGGCACTGTCATCGGTGACGGCACTAAGGATTACCGCAACGAAGGCGGGTATATCCTGACGGGTCCGGAATATCTAACACTGTTTGACGGACAAACGGGAGCGGCGGTTTCCTCTGTTGAATATGTACCGCCAAGAGGAGACGTAAGCGCATGGGGTGACGGATACGGCAACCGCGTAGACCGGTTCCTGGGCGGCATTGCCTACTTGGACGGCGTGAAGCCAAGCGTAGTCATGGCCCGCGGATACTATACGCGCACCGTGCTGGCGGCTTTCGATTATATTGGCGGCAAACTTGTACAGCGTTGGACCTTCGACACTAACGAAGCCGGAGCTCAGTATCAGGCACAAGGTAATCATAATTTAAGTGTGCTCGATGTCGACTCCGACGGCAAAGATGAAATCATGTACGGCGCACTGGCAATTGACGACGACGGAAGCCTGATGTACAGCACCGGACTCGGCCACGGCGACGCGATGCATGCGGGTAAGCTCGACCCGAACCGGGAGGGCTACCAGATCGTCAGCGTGCATGAGCATACGAATGCCGAATACGGGCTGGAAATGCGCGATGCCGCTACTGGTGAAATTATCTGGGGACAGTATACGGGCAAAGATACCGGACGGGGGATGTCCGCGGATATCGATCCGAATTATCCCGGATATGAATCCTGGGCGTCTACAATTGTGGATGGACAGATGGATCCCTTAACCAAAGGATATGCAGCTAATGGTGAGGTCATTTATGAACAGAACCAAGTTCCGAAGACTGCCAACTTTGCGATCTGGTGGGATGGGGATCTCCAGCGGGAGCTATTCGACCATGAATGGAACAGCACCACGGCAAAAGGCATTCCGCTCATCTACAAGTGGGATTACGAGAATAAGCAGTTGAAGGAAATCTTCCGGGCAACGGGAGCCTTGACCAATAACCACACCAAAGGTAATCCGGCTCTTCAGGCCGATATATTGGGCGATTGGCGCGAAGAGCTTCTGCTCCGCAGCGAAGACAGCACCGAATACAGACTCTATACGACAACAATACCGACAAGCTACCGTATTCCTGCGCTGATGCAGGATCCGGTATACCGTCTGGGCATAGCCTGGCAAAATGTCGGTTACAACCAGCCGCCGCACACCGGTTTTTATCTCGGGACGGAAGCAACAGCATTCCCTAAAGCGAACTTGGCTCTTACCGGCGGACCGGAAGTACAGGAGCAGGTGTATCACTTTGACTTCGGTACTGACACGGCCGCAGGTACAACCGCTGTGCAGGATAACGTCTATACACAAGAGACGGGTTACGGCTTCGAGAATATAAGCGGCATTACGGTGGGCACCAATAATGTTACCCTGCCGGAAAACGCCAAATTCACTGTTAACCTGCCCAATGCCAATTACAAGGTAACGCTCAAACTGGGCGATGATTCCCGGAGCACGAATGCAGGTGTCAAATCCGAGTATGTTCAGAAACTGGCTATGACCAGCTTGAACACTGGAGAATCCCGGGAATATTCCTATGACGTTGCGCTGGTAGACGGCCAGCTGGAATTTATCTTCTCCGGCTCGGCCATTAACGTTCAGGAACTTATCATCTCGAAGTACCCGGAGAAAACGCAGGGAGCAGGAACTACGATTTATATGGCCGGCGATTCGACGATGCAGTCTTACAGCAGTATGCAGGCTCCGCAGGAAGGCTGGGGTCAGCAATTCGGCCGGTATTTTGACAGTGGCGTAGTGATCCAGAATGATGCAATCGGCGGCAGAAGCAGCAAATCGTTCATGGTTGACGGCCGTCTGGACACGATCCTGCAGCAGATTAAGCCGGGCGACTTCTTCTTTATATCCTTCGGTCATAATGATGCCAGCGCCGGCATTCCTGACCGCTACGCGTCTCCGGCAGATTACAAATTATACTTGACCCGTTATGTGAACGGAGCCAAACAGCGCGGCGCTACACCGGTGCTGCTCACTCCGGTAGGACGCAGAGATTTCAATACGATTACCCAGGAGTTTAACGTTAGCTTCCCGGAATACGTGAAGGCCGCCAAAGAGGTGGCGGAAGAACAGGGTGTGGCACTGGTTGATTTGAGCCAGTTAAGCATCGCGTATTACGATAAAATCGGACTAAGTGCTACGGAGAAAATTTTCCTGTACGCTAATCCCGGTGAGTATCCGAAGTACCCGAACGGCATTAGTGACAATACGCATTTCAGCAGTTACGGTGCGCAGGTCATTGCAGCTTTGGTTGCCGGAGCAGTAAAAGACATGAATTTAAGCATTTCTCCGTCTGTCATCGATCCGGACATCTCGGAACCGGAACCAGAGCCGGAGATCCAGATTTATGAGGAAAACTTTGAGGGAGATCCTGCTGCTGCTCAATACTCAATGGTGAATGCCACAGGTATCGCCGGTCAGATGACGGGTACGGTCGTAGATCAGAGCGGAAACAAGGTATTGTCCGTTGCCGGATCCGGTTCCGGTAATCGTGCGAAGGTATTCCGGTTGTTTGATGCGGTCAACGGCGATATTGTTAATGTCAATTTTGACTGGCATTCCGGAAATGTAAGCGCATCCCCATCGGAAGGACATCTGACGCTGCAGGATGCGAACGAGAATATTATTCTCACTCTGTTAACGAAGACCGGCACTACAGATCCGTATACGAAAATCCATTATTTTGTAGGTCCTTATACTCCAGACTATGGAACCGGTACTACAGCTGTTCCGAATGGTGGAATCGCCACGAACATCCTCAAAAATCAGTGGGTGAATGTAGATGCAAATCTTAACTTTGCCAAGAAAACAATCGATTTGACATTGACGAGTCTTGCGGATTCCAGTATCAAACAGACGATTCAGGATATCCCGATGAGTCCCGGCGTCTACGCCAATAACGTAAGGGGAATCCGGTTCCTGGGGACCAGAAAGGGCGGCGGCGGCACATTGAGCTGGACCACCCAGATCGACAACGTGAAGATTGAAGGTACGAAGCTGCCGCCGGTAGCAGGCGATCAGACGGCCTTGATTGCGCTTCGCGACGAGGTGAAAGCCTTGGATCTGTCGGCTTATTCTGAGGCATCCAAAACCGTGCTTAACAGAGCTTTGGCCGCTGCCGAGGCGGTCATCGGTACGGAAGCGACACAGGCCCAGGTCGACCATGCTTTGAACATGCTGACGGTCGCAAGGGATTCGCTGACGAGTGAACCTGTTGGCGAAATCAGTGAGTACAAGTTTGATTTTGGCTCCGGTAACGCTGCCGAAGGATACTTGAAAGTAGATGCCAAGCGGGCATACGTCGAAGGTAACGGGTATGGCTTTGCCGATACCGCGCTGCTCGAGGATGAGAACCGGGAAACCGGGGATAAACTTAAGGAGGATTTCACCCGCGTGTACGGCACCTCCTTCCGGGTGGAAATGGAGCCAGCCAATTACCGCGTAACGTTAACCATCGGAGATTCGCAAGAATCGACCAACACAGGCGTTGTTGTAGAACAAATGCCTAAATTGCCGGTTGCAACCGTACCGGCAGGCCAGTTTACCGAAGTAACGTACGACATTGCCCTGATTGACGGCGTGTTTGACTTTACGTTCCCGGGCAGCACACCGAAGATTAACGCGATGAAAATCGAACGTCTTCCGGGTAGCGGTGCTGGCGATAAACCAGTCCTTTATCTGGCGAGCGATTCTACGGTGGCCAATTATGCCGAGAGCTATCGTCCGCAGACTGGATGGGGTGAAACACTGGGCGGTTATTTCGATCTGGATAAGATCAGCATCGATAACAGGGCAGTCAGTGGATTAAGCAGCAAAACCTTCCTTGTAGGCGGATATCTCAACGACATTCTGCTAGGCATACACGAAGGGGATTATCTCTTCATGCAGTGGTCGCACAATGATTCCACACCTTCCCGTCCGGAGCGGTACCTTACACCGGAGCAATTTAAGGTCTATCTGAAAGATTACATTAACGGGACTGTACAAAGAGGGGCAACTCCAGTACTGGTTACGCCGGTGAACAGACGCGATTTTACCGGAGAAGTGCTCAATAAGAGCTTCCCGGAATACGTGCAGGCGATGAAGGAAACGGCGCAAGAAACCGGAACCCTGCTCATTGATCTGAATCAGGCCAGCTGGGAAGTTTTCCAGGAGCTCGGTCCTGAAGGCACTAAATCCATTTTCATGTGGGTAGGTACAACAGAAGACAATACCCATCTACAGATGAACGGTGCGATCAAGGTATCCGAGTTGGTGGCACGGCTTGTGCAGGAGCTGGATATACCGCTCTCTGACCTGGTCACCCTGGAAGAGGAACCATCCGATCAGAAAGCACCGCATACGACCGCTACAGTAAAAGGAACATTGCAGAATGGCTGGTATACTTCAGCAGCAGAAGTGACGTTCACCGCGACCGATGAAGACTCCGGAATCGAGTCAACTTCCTTCCAAGTCGACGGCGGTGAGGTCGTGAGCGGTACGCATCTGACCCTGAGCGACGAGGGAAAGCACAACGTGACCTATTGGAGTGTTGATGTGGATGGCAACAAAGAGGCAACACAGACGCTTTCGGTGCCGATTGATCTTGCGCCTCCGGCGATCGACATTCAAGGACAGACGGAATACACGATTGACCAGCATATAAACATCACTTACTCTGCATCCGATACGGTCTCCGGTGTCGCTGAACCTAGCGGCGTACTGGTGAATACATCAGCCTACACGCTGGATCCCGGCTTGAATGTAGTAACCGCTGCTGTCTATGACCTTGCTGGCCGGGAACAGACGGTAGACTTTAGCTTCGGGGTCAGCGCTACCTTCGCAAGCCTGTCCGAACTTACGCGCACCTTTGCAGGCGGCTCGCAAGACCCGAACGCAGGCACGGCCGCCGAGAAGCTTGCCGGTATTCTGCAGCAGGCTGAACAAGCGGCGAATGCACATGAAGGAGCTAAGGCCCGCCAGCTGCTCACTACCTACAGCAATGAGGTTGCTGCCGGCAGAAGTACGGTCTTTACAGCTGAACAGGCTGATGCACTGCTTAAGTGGGCTGCATGGCTCAGCCAGGCGACGCCGCTGGCAAGCAGCGCTCCCGGCACTCCGGTCTTGTCTGATAATAACGGCTACGACACGGGCCTGAAAGACGGAGACTATACCATTACCATGAATCTGTGGTGGGGCAATAACGGAAACCGGTTCAAGCTGTATGAGAACGGTGAACTGATCAAAGAAGTAACCCTAGTTGACCAGTCTCCGTCCGCCCAATCTGTTCAAATCGACGTTGTCGGCAAGAAGAACGGCACCTATGTGTATACCGGCGAATTAATCAATTCACTGGGTACGACCAAGAGCGCTCCGCTCACTGTGACTGTTACAGATGCCGCTCCGGGGAAAGCGGTGTTGTCGAATGACAACTGGGATCGTGACGGAAGCTTTAATGTCAGCATGAATCTGTGGTGGGGAACGAACGCTACCGAATACAAGCTGTACGAGAATGGAATTCTGGTAGATTCACAAACACTGCAGGCTCATACTCCTGGTGCCCAATCGGCAGTAACGGCCATATCCGGCAAAGCTCCCGGAACCTATGAATACGAAGCTGTATTAAGCAATTCGGCGGGTGAAACCAGAACGGCTAAGATGGTCATAACAGTACGAAAGTAACCACAGCAGTACAGCCTATCCAGAAATGAACGGAAGGACCTAACGCAGCAAAAAAGCCCAATGGAACGGCGCAGCCGGTACTTGGGCTTTTTAAGTTGTTATGGGGTGGGAACATTTTCCTGGATGGTTCGTATGAATCCCTAGAAAGATTAACTTAATTATGAATATTAACGAAATTAATTTAATATGAAACTATAGAATAATTCCCTAAATCCGATCGAATGGAGAATGAACATGAGAGAACATGGCTCAATGAAAGCAATGGTCTATGATTCCTATGGAACACCAGAAGTCCTCCGGATAGAATCGGTAGATATCCCTGATCCCAAGGATCATGAAGTGTTAATCGAAGTCCAAGCGGCTTCGGTTAACTCCTGGGACTGGGACCTCCTGCGCGGGAAACCGTTCATAAACCGGGTTGGAGCGTTTCGCAAACCACGTTACCGGATTCTCGGGGCAGATATTGCAGGGAAGGTCATTGCGGTTGGAGCGGCTGCTGCACGATTTAAACCAGGGGATGAGGTTTTTGGTGATCTTTCCGGTTGCGGCTGGGGCGGATTTGCCGAGTATGTATGCGCTGCAGAGGGAGCATTAACACCAAAGCCTGCTGGAATAAGCTTTATAGAGGCGGCAGCCATTCCTCAAGCAGCCGTACTTGCCTTGCAAGGCCTGCGTGATGCAGGGAATTTGCAAAGTGGGCAGCATGTTCTTATTAATGGAGCCGCCGGCGGAGTCGGGTCGTTCGCAATCCAGTACGCCAAATTGCACGGGGCTGAAGTGACCGGAGTTGATAGCACCGGAAAGCTAGAGATACTACGTGCTATAGGTGCGGATCATGTGCTCGATTATACGAAAGAAGACTTCACGGTGAATGGGATACAATATGATTTGATACTTGATGTTGTCGGAAACAAATCCATTTTCAGATTGAAGCGTGCACTAAGGAATGGTGGTGCCTATGTCATGATTGGAGGACCCATGTCGCGGATTATCCTAAATCTGTTGTGGGCTCCGTTTGTTTCTCTGCTTGAAAAGAAGAAGATAAAAGTGCTCGTCCATAAACCCAATCACGGAGATCAGCTGGTTTGGAAAGAGCTTGTCGAATCAGGCCAAGTCACACCCGTCATTGATCGGCAGTACCCGTTACATCAGGCAGCCCAGGCGCTTCAGGATCTTGGAAATGGTTCTGTAAAAGGAAAAGCTGTCGTCTGCCTGAAGCTTTAGACAATATGACGGTAAACTCTTGTCAAACGTTTACTCGCAACCTAATCGTTAGGAGAGATGTGTATGAGTGCTTTGGTTATCGGTTTTGAAGAAGTGGACAATACGCAGCTTTTGCTCGTTGGCGGAAAAGGGCTCCACTTAGGGGAATTATCAAAAGTGGAAGGAATACAGGTGCCCGAAGGCTTTTGTGTTACAACAGCGGGATTTCAACAAGCCCTCGAACATAACGAACCGTATCACGATTTACTGAATCGGCTATCCATGCTAAACGCAGATAATCGGAATCAGATTGATGAAATCAGCAGGAAGATTCGGGACATCATTTTGGAAATCGAAATTCCTTCCGATGTTGTGAAAGCAGTAACTCTTAAACTTTCCCAGCTTGGCGAAGAACACGCTTATGCAGTACGTTCCAGTGCAACTTCTGAAGATTTACCGCACGCTTCTTTTGCTGGTCAACATGACACTTATCTGAATATCATCGGCAAAGAGTCAATCATCCAGCACATTCGCAAATGTTGGGCTTCTCTTTTTACGGAACGCGCGGTAATCTACCGTATACTCAATGGATTTGATCACCATCAAGTTCATTTATCGGTAATCGTTCAAAAGATGGTTCTCCCGCAGGCTTCAGGAATTCTATTCACTGCTGATCCGGTTACTTCTAACCGAAAGCTGCTGTCCATCGATGCCAGTTTGGGACTTGGCGAAGCCTTGGTCTCAGGCCTGGTATCTGCTGATTGCTATAAAGTACAGGGAGAGGATATCGTTAATAAACGGATAGCAGCTAAGAAACTGGCGATTTATGGGGTAAAAGAAGGCGGGACAGTGACCCGTGAGATCGGTCCCGATCTGCAGAAGACGCAAACACTTACGGATGAGCAAATTTTACAGCTCGCACGCATCGGAAGACAGATTGAGGCTTATTTGGGTTGCCCGCAGGATATCGAGTGGTGTCTGGACCAGGATAACTTTTATATTGTCCAGAGCCGGCCCATCACTACGTTATACCCGGTCCCGGAAGCCAATGACCCGGACAATCACGTCTATGTATCTGTCGGTCATCAGCAAATGATGACGGACCCTTTGAAACCACTCGGAATGTCGATTTTCCAGTTCACTTCCTTTGGCCCCCGCTATAAAGCAGGTGGAAGATTATTTGTTGATGTAACACAAATGCTGGCTTCACCGGAAAGCCGGGAAAAGTTATTACATACCTTTGGGCAACACGAGCCGCTCATTCATGATGCAATCTCGACCATAATAAAGCGGGATTTTATACAAATATGGCCAAGAAATGATAAGGACACGCTGAATCCCCCTAAAAGTAATACAGAAATGTCCTCTTCAGGTCTTCAAGCCCGGAGTGAAATCGATCCTGAAATCGTACCCTATTTGATTAAAAACACCCAAACATCAATAGAAGCTTTAAAACAAACGATCCAAACGAAATCCGGATTAGAATTAATGGACTTTATTCAAGAGGACATACAAGAGCTGAAGAAAATTCTCTTCGACAAGCAAAGTTCAGCTGTGATTACGGCTGCGATGGATGCTTCACTATGGATCAATGAAAAGATGAACGAATGGTTAGGTGAAAAAAACGCTGCAGATACCCTATCTCAATCTGTACCAGGCAATATTACTTCGGAAATGGGTCTTGCATTGTTAGAAGTCGCAGATGTGATTCGGCCATTTCCGGAAGTTATTGACTATTTACAGCGTGTTAAAGATGATTATTTCATGGATGAACTGGTTAAGCTTGAAGGCGGCCAGGAAGTCCAAGACGCTTTGTATGATTATCTCAGCAAATACGGAATGCGTTGTGCCGGAGAAATCGATATTACCAGAACCCGCTGGAGCGAACAACCGACTATACTGATCCCAATCCTTCTGGGTAACATTAAGAACCTTGAGCCTAATGCCGGCACGCGGAAATTTGAGCAAGGTCTACAGGAAGCCTTGAACAAAGAGCAAGAGCTATTAGAGCGACTGCTGCAATTACCGGATGGTGCGCAAAAAGCCAAAGAAA
The DNA here is from genome assembly GCF_031599675.1 of Paenibacillus pedocola. NCBI lineage: Bacteria > Bacillati > Bacillota > Bacilli > Caryophanales > Paenibacillaceae > Paenibacillus > Paenibacillus pedocola. Next base: position 3,388,783 of record NZ_CP134223.1, read on the forward strand.
CCAAAGTAATGATCGACCGTATCCGTAATTTCAGCGGGTATAGGGAATATCCCAATTATGGCATGGTTAATCGGTATTTCATTTATAAACAAGCCTTATTGAAAGAAGCTGAGCAACTCGTACAAGCAGGCGTTATTCATGAACAAGCAGATATTTACTATCTTACGTACGAAGAACTTCAAGAAGTCATTCGCAGCCATAAACTGGATTATCAGACGATCAGCAAACGAAAAGACGAGTATAAAATATATGAAAAACTAACCCCGCCACGTGTAATAACATCTGATGGTGAAATCATTACAGGTGAGTACAAAAGGGGTGATTTACCATCTGATGCTATTATAGGTCTGCCAGTATCTTCAGGAGTAATAGAAGGACGGGCACGGGTCATTATCCATATGGAAGAGGCCAATCTAGATGATGGAGACATACTCGTGACCTCCTTTACTGACCCCAGCTGGACAGCATTGTTCGTATCCATAAAAGGCCTGGTTACCGAAGTTGGCGGATTAATGACCCATGGAGCAGTTATCGCACGCGAATATGGCTTACCCGCAGTTGTCGGAGTGGAGAATGCTACCCAACGGATCCAAGACGGGCAACAAATTCGTGTAAATGGAACTGAAGGGTATATTGAAATATTGTAACTAGCTTATCCGTAAGCATATTCAAGCTTTTGTTCGCAACTTCATAACTTCTTCATAAGCTGCAAATTTGTTCTTCATAACTCTTTTATATAGTGTACCTATAAGGAGGAGATATAAATGAAGAAATTATGGATTGGTTTAACGGCATTGGTACTGGTGATGGGAATTGGAACCGCCGGCGCGTATGCTGCAACAGCAAACAATGATACTAACGACAGCGGATTCTTCAAGAAAATGCTGCCCTTCGCCAAACAAATGCACCCCAACCTGTCAGAGGATCAAATCAAGAACATGCATGACAATTGCAGCACTTCATCCGGAACGGGAATGTCAGAAATGATGCAAAATGCCCAACATGGCCGGAGTATGATGAACTTCTAATCCGATCATGATAAGATAAGACCTCATAGAAATGAGATAGATCTCAAAGAAATGAGGTCTATCTCATTTTTTCAAACAAAGTAGGTGATGAGTCCGTGAAAATTTTAGTGGTGGATGATGAAGAAAATATCCTGCAGGTCATTAAGGCTTATTTGGAAAAAAATAAATATATTGTGTACGAAGCCGATACAGGAAAAGGCGCAATTCATCTTTTTGAAACCTTACAGCCCGATCTGATCGTGCTGGATTTGATGCTTCCGGATATGACCGGAGAGGAAGTATGCAGAACAGTCCGCAAATCATCTAACGTTCCCATTCTCATGTTGACTGCAAAAAGCAGTGAAGACGATATGGTGAACGGGCTAATGATTGGAGCCGATGATTATATTACCAAACCATTCAGCCCAAGAGAGCTGCTCGCTCGGGTGATTAGTCTATTAAGAAGAACCAACCCGCCCCAGCAAGGGAATCAATCACGGCTGTCCTTTGCCCAAGGCTCTTTAACAATGGATTTAGAGCGTTATGAGGTGTTGATGAATAAGGAGGCCGTATCCCTTACCCTTATGGAGTTTAAGCTGCTGGAAATTTTAGCGAAGCATCCCAAGAGAGTGTTCTCACGACTTGAACTGGTTAACCTTACCCAGGGTGATTCTTATGAAGGATTTGAGCGAACCATCGATGTTCATATTAAGAATATTAGACAAAAAATTGGCGATGACCCTAAACACCCTCTTTTTATCGGTACCGTATTTGGAGTAGGTTATAAATTCTTGGTGAATTCAGATGCTACATAGAGGCGGATTGAGCAGAAAGCTACTTATATCCCATGCCGGTGTGGCTCTTGCTGCGCTTCTGTCCATTGTCCTGCTCGTTAACATAGTAATGAATATCTCATTCAACCAATATCAGAAAAACCAGGAACAGGCGGAAATCCAAAGTTTACTGGAAGATCTAAAAGATGCATATCATGAGTCTGCCGGCCAATGGGATCCAAACGTATGGATGATCATTTCGCACCAGGCGATGGTTAATGAATATATCGTTCGTGTCTATGACATAGACCGCCAATTGATTTGGGACACCAGCCAAATGGGGATGCATAATTCTCAGCCGAAGCAAGACACCATTACTAAATCAATTGTTAAAGACAATCAGCAGGTGGGGACATTAGAATTTCAATCATTGGACAAAACGTCCCAGAGTCTGAATCAGCAGTTTCTGCGAATGTTTAATATATTGTTATGGGCTGCAATGTTTCTCGTTATAGCCGGTACGTATCTGTTTAGCCGCTATATGGCTAAAAGCATTAGCCAGCCTCTTTTAGAAATTAAAGATATTGCTTCGCGGATGAGGCAGGGAGATCTCACTTCCCGGGTTGAAGGTTTACATTATAATACGGAGATCGATGATGTGGGGCGTGCACTCAATCATTTGGCTGACGGACTTGAAAAGCAAGAGCAGTTTCGGAAATCACTGACCGCCGACGTGGCACATGAGCTTCGCACACCCATAGCAATAATACAAAGTCATTTGGAAGCCTTTCAGGATGGTATTTGGGAGCCGACACCGGAGAAGATTCAGGTGTGTCATGACCAAGCTTTGCGGCTAGTCCGTCTTATCAGTGATTTGGAAAACCTGGCTAATGCAGAGAATCCCATGATTCAGTTGAAGACGGAGGTCGTATCTCTTAACGAGATTGTAGACGAGTCGTTAAATACTGTATCCAGCCAGTTTTGGCAGAAGGGGCTTTCAGCTGACCTGATAAGTTTAAATGACGTTTGGATCACAGGGGACCGTTCGCGGCTGGTTCAGGTTTTCGTGAATCTGATAAGTAATGCATTTAAATATACGAGTTCTGGACGGATTCAGATTGAAGTGTCAAAAGAGAACACAGAGGCCGTCGTTATTGTATCTGATACGGGGATGGGGATACCTGAAGAGGAACTTCCCTATATCTTTGAACGTTTTTACCGCGGGGAGAAATCACGGAACCGGAAGACTGGCGGAGCCGGAATAGGCCTTGCCGTTGTAAAAGCAATTGTGGATGCTCATGAAGGAGCTATCTATATTGAAAGTGAGATCCATAAGGGGACTACAGTCCATGTTCGTCTCCCAATCGTTCGATGAATGGAGGAGACCCTATGATGATGGGATATGGTTTTGGGTTCGGTATCTTTGGATTGGTCATCAATTTTTTGCTGATACTAGGTGTAGTTTATTGGGTAATAAAATGGGTTAGGGGGGGAGGGGAATCGCATATTAATGACAATACTCCAGAGAGAATCTTGAATGAACGATTTGCAAGGGGTGAAATCACGGAAGAAGAATATCTGCGGATGAAGAGGATCCTCCGGGACTGATCCGTAACCTGTGTATAGGAGTGAGACCGAATAATGAAGAAATACAATACGAGGGCTATCATGGCGTCGCTGCTGATCTGCGGGTTCGTCGGCATGTTCAGCGAAACTGCCCTTAATATTGCGATAAGTAATTTAATGGATGTGTTCCAAATATCCGCGGCGACCGCTCAGTGGCTGACGACAGGATTCTTGCTGACGCTCGGTATACTGATGCCAATGACGGGGTGGTTGCTGCAGAGGTTCACGACGAGACAGCTGTTTATCGCTTCGCTTGCCAGCTCAATCGTGGGTACTCTAATTGCTGCACTCGCATTTAATTTCGAAATGTTGATGCTGGCTCGCGTCTTACAGGCGGTGGGTATGGGGCTGTTAATACCGCTCATGTTCAATACGATTCTTATTGTATATCCGCCGGAGCAGCGCGGAGCGGCAATGGGCTTCGTCGGACTCGTTATCATGTTCGCGCCGGCAACCGGTCCTTCAGTAGCAGGTCTGTTAATCGAATATTTCACTTGGCATTATATTTTTTGGCTGTCGCTTCCGTTTTTGATCGTGGGGTTATTGGTAGGTCTGAAGTATTTGGATAATGTAACCGAGGTCACGAAGTCCCGCATCGATGTAATATCTGTCATACTGTCTACAATCGGGTTCGGCGGGGTAGTGTTCGGCTTCAGTAAAGCAGGGGAAGGTGAAGGGGGCTGGACCAGCGCAGTTGTCGTGTCCTCCATTATCATTGGGCTTATTGCGCTCGTATTATTTGCCTTGCGTCAGAATGTGATGCGTGAACCGATGATGAACCTGCGCGTATTCAAGTATCCGATGTATATCGTTGGATTGGTTCTGGTGCTGGCATGTATGATGATCATCTTGTCGAGTATGATTATTCTGCCGATGTTCCTGCAGAACGGTATGGGGCTAACTGCATTCGCCGCCGGCCTCATGCTGCTGCCGGGCAGTGCGCTGAACGGTATTTTATCGCCGCGAATGGGGCGTTTGTTCGACAAATATGGTCCGAGAGGACTTGTCATTTCGGGCCTCATTATTGTTGTGATAGCGTTATGGTTTTTCTCCAGTATATCCGTTGTATCTTCGGTGGCTTTCCTAGTGACGCTGCATGTCGGACTTATGGTAGGGATCTCTATGGTATGGATGCCGGCGCAAACGAATGGCCTAAACCAGCTGCCCCCTGAGCTGTACCCACACGGTACGGCAATTATGAATACCCTGCAGCAAGTCGCTGGGGCGATCGGCACAGCTGTCGCAATCAGTATTCTTACAGGCGGCATGCAGACTTACTTGCATAGTTCCTCCGCACCGACAGAACAGGCCGAATTAGCAAAAGCATTGACCTTCGGTTCCCAGAATGTGTTCATATTCGCGATGATTGTTACATTAATCGGCCTCTGTACCGGATTCTTCATTCGCCGCGTAATCGTAAAGCACGCGATGATGAACTCTCCGCATTAACGATTCCCAGGGGCTTCCCCCTGATTCAACTCAAACAGCAGCGGCAGACCATGACTTTACGTCTTGGTCTGCCGCTGTTTTTTTTGTATAAATGAAGAGCAAAGAAATATCCTGACGGTACCTGTAAAAAGATTTTGACTTTTCTAACAGGTACCGTTATAATCGAATCAACAGGTACCGTAAGGATATTTGAATCATCCACATTAAGGAGGCTCCATTAGGAACATGAATACTGAACTGTACGAAAAACTCGCTAAACTGCAGTGGCTTTTGCAGAGGAAGCATTTTAGAACCCACACCGCTGTTGGCCCTATGGCTGATACGTCCCGCGGGCAAGGCCGGATACTGGCATTTCTCCGGATGAAGGACGGGATCAGCACCAAAGATTTATCCTATATGCTGGACATCCGTGTATCATCCCTCAATGAATTGCTGGCAAAATTGGAGAAAGCCGAATACATCACCCGTAAACCCTCAGAAACAGATAAACGCATCATGCTGATTTATCTGACGTCCAAAGGGCAAACCGAAGAAGAACATGAAATAGACAGCGGAGACATCTTTTCTTGCTTATCCCAGGATGAGCAGGCTATCTTCGGGGAATATCTCGTACGCGTGAGTACAGCTTTGGAGGAGGAACTGGGAACAGACGTAGAACGTGACGAAATGGCAAGCTGGATGGAGGCTGCAAAGGAGCGTATTGGTGCTGAGGAATTAGAAAAGCTAATGTCCATGCGTGGACAAATGCACAGAATGTGGGCAAATTCCGGAGACGAACGCTTTAACAGAAGATTCCCGGGGTTTGGCGGGGAAGGGTTCGGCAGTGGAATGCAGGGATTTGGCTGGCCCTCCAGGGATGGAAGAAATTCGCCGGACCCTGAGGATAAATAAGCAGAATATTAATAATAAGCAGCAGGGCACTGCCTTACCAAAGCCGTTAGGCGGTGCCCTTATTTAATTTGTCATAGTTAGAATTCTAATTGTTTGACACCAAAAATAAATGATAAAAATGAAGAAAGTGGTGATCCCTATGGATACAGAAAATCTCCATTACTTTGAAAAAGCACCGGTCGCAAAGGCTGTAGCTCATTTCGCTTTACCGATGATGCTAGGCACGTCAATGAGCGTGATCTATTCCATCTTAAACGCCTTTTTCATTGGTACCCTAAATAACACTGCCATGTTAACTGCACTCGCCCTAACCTTGCCGTTATTCGCGGTCATTATGGCACTGGGCAACTTGATTGGCGTCGGCAGCAGTGCATTCATCTCCCGTCTGCTGGGAGAGAAAAGATATGCTGATGTTAAGCATGTTTCTTCATTCGCTTTTTACAGCAGTTTAGTTATCGGACTTATCGCCATGGCACTTGGACTTCCTCTGGTCAATTCCATCGTTCATGGCCTGGGGGCAACGCCTGACTCCTTCGGGTTTACCAAGGACTATGTCACAATAATGCTCATGGGTTCACCATTCGTCGTATTATTCTTCACGCTGGAGAATATCGTACGCTCGGAGGGTGCAGCAATTACATCCATGATTGGTATGCTTCTTAGCGTTGTCGTGAATATTATTCTTGATGCACTGGTCATCTTCGTCTTCCATTGGGATGTGATTGGCGTAGCTTCTGCTACGGTCATTTCTAACTTGGTTGCGAGTGCTTATTACACCTACCATATAGGCTTAAAGAGCCGTTTTTTAACGCTTTCAATCAAACATTTCAAGCCTTCCAAGGAAATTCTGAGTAATGTATTCAAAATTGGAGTCCCCGTCTTTGTAATGAGTATGTTCATGGGTGCAATGTCACTCATCTTCAACCGTTATCTTGTCCAATATGGGGAGCAGGCAATAGCAGGATTTGGAATATCATCGCGTCTACTGCAATTTCCCGAGTTAATTCTGATGGGCTTAAGCGAAGGAGTCGTACCGCTCATTGCCTTCTCTTTTACAGCAAACCGATTGCGCATGAAGCATACCATACAATTCACGATTAAAACGATTGTCGCGTTAGCCGTTGTGTTCGGCGTGATCGTCTATCTGATCTCGGACCATTTAATTGGTTTATTTACGAATGACCCGCAATTAATTGAAATGGGCAGCTACATTCTGCATGTGACGTTCTTGTCCTTGTTCATTACAGGCATGACGTCGTTATTTACGGGAATCTTTCAGGCCACAGCACAAGGGACCGCCGCGTTTATGATGTCAATCATTCAAGGCATTACTCTGATTCCTGTGCTCTACATCGCCAACCGGATGAATGGTTTCCATGGGGTGGTGTGGTCGCTAGTTATTTCGGATATCGTAGCGTTCCTTGTCGGCGCGATCATGCTTTATATGCTGCGTACGAAATTGCAGCCGGATTTAGATCATTTAGCCCAATAGGATGGGGTGGGATGATTGCCTTTCAATCAATGAAGCAGAGATCCTCTCGTTTCTTACTCCAAGCTGCATAATTACAGCTGTAAGAACCACAATAAGCAAAGCAGCATTAAGTATAAGAAAGGGAATCAGATGCTACGTAATTTAATCTTCCGGAGAACGGCTATACTGCTGATGGTGTTTCTCTTCAGTATGGCTGATTTTAAGATATATGAATATAAGAAGGTCAGTCAAAAGGCTTACTTCGGTGCTGGTAACGGATATAACCTGATCGTAGTCCAGCTTGAATCATTTCAGAATTTTCTTGTGAATCTATCCGTCCAAGGGCAGGAAGTCACTCCAAATTTAAATAAGCTATCGGCCAAAAGCATCTATTTCCCTAATGTTTTTTCACAAATAGGGCGGGGGAATACCTCGGATGCCGAATTTACGAGCAACACTTCTATTTACCCTGTTGGTGATCCAGCCATGTCGTCCAAGTATGCTGACCGGGACATTCCAAGCATAGCAAAGCTACTGCACGCCAAGGGGTATATTGCGAACACTTTCCATGTGAATGAGGTAAGCTTTTGGAACCGGGACCGGTTGTATCCGGCATTAGGCTTCGATAAGTATTATGATAAACCCTATTTTAAGCAAGAAATCTTTAACCGTTATGGAGCCTCCGATGAAGAACTGTATACGGTGGCTATCGAAAAGCTGCAGTCACTACATAGAAACAACAAGCTGTTTTATGCACAACTGGTTACTGTATCGAGTCACTCTCCCTTTAATATACCTAAGGCCAGCAGGAGATTGAAGTTAAACCCGGACCTGAACGGAAAACTATTGGGTAATTATCTTACTGCTGTTAACTATGCTGATTATGCGCTTGGCACCTTTATTGAGAAGCTTAAACATGCCGGGCTTTGGAACCAGAGTGTTCTGGTCGTATATGGGGATCATTTCGGATTAAGCAAAAAGAAATATAATCCCGAGAAGATCAGCCAGACCTTTGGCATCCGTTATCACAAGCAGATCAGCACATTAAACATTCCGCTCCTTATTCATCTGCCGGGGAAACGCTCCGGACATAGAATTGAGCTTACAGGTGGGCAAACGGATATCCTTCCTACTGTTGCGAACATTATGGGAATTGATTTGAAAAGCTTAGGATTCACAGCATTCGGTCAAGATTTGCTGAATACAAAGCACAATACAGTAGGAATCCGGTATTATTTGCCGACCGGATCATTCTTAAATGATGAAATCCTCTTCCTACCCGGTAAAAAAGGGTTTGAGGACGGGACTGCGACCTCCATAAAAAGCTTCAAAAAAATTAATAACATTGCGCCCTACAGATCTGAATACGAGGAAATTATTAAACGTATGAAGCAATCTGACAAGTATGTTAAACAACTTCCTATTCGGGAGGGGGCAGGAATTCCGCGTTTGTGAATTTCTTGCATAAGCTCCGCGTTATAATGGAAAACTTCTGTAGTGCGAATCAACACATCGATTCGATATCTTAGGAGGTTAAACCTTATGACAACACAGGATCCGCAAGAGCTTCTTAAGCTTAAGCATGAGCAGGATGAGGAAAAAAGGCAGTTCACAAACTTTGCCCGGGCTGTCTCCGGCCACGGTGAAGTAGAAGCAGGTCAGGAAAACAGTAATGACCGGCTGCCTGACGATCAAAACCGTATGAAATCTGTTGAGAACAGACAAAATTAAGGATGAAATGAGGCCGATCCCACAAAGGATCGGCTTTAAAAGTTGATTTTCATAATAATGAGTTCAAAGGATCATATTAACATTAACTCAAGTGAACGGGGGGACGATGCATTGATTTTTCTTGGCATTTTCGTTCTATCGATTATGGGGACAGTGTTGCTGGTGTTCCTTGACGTATTAGTATATCGTGTTTCATTCCAATCTGCATTGCTACACTTATACTTCATTCCTTCAAATTCTTCATTTCGTTGGTTTCTTGGGGCTGCACTGTTAACGGCAGGGGGAACCGACTTAAAAAACTCAGCTTTTATCAGGCGTTTAGTCTTAATGCTGACGAGAAACAGGGGATGAGACCTTAATGAAAACTACCCGCCTTCAACCTTTTCACACATTTACAATCGTGACTGTCTTTCTGCTCGGTACCTCGATTATTTTCGGAACTCCCCGATTGGTAGAGGACACATGGATTGTAGACCTCATCACCCTTGTTCCTTCCTGCGCTTTATTCCTGTTATATACCCATTTATTAGTGGCTGGTAAGAGTAATGACCTGTATTCGCTTCTTTATAAAATATGGGGACGATTACTGGGCCAGGTTCTTGTATTAGGTTATACCGTTTATTTTTTATATATAGGCTCCCGGAACATCCGCGACATGATTGAGTTAGTCAAGACAACACTTCTTGCGAATACCCCTGAGGAATTGCTCATTCTTTTGTTCACTTTAGTTATTGCTTATGCTTCAGCCGGAGGACTATCCACGATTGGCCGTGTAGCCATCCCCATTTCGGTTATGGTTATCTTTTTCTTTCTCCTGCTTGCGGTACTTCTCGGTTTCAGTGGATCATTGGATACGGAACGAATCCTTCCGCTACTCTCCAAGGGGGTCTCACCTGTTATCAATGCTACATGGAAAAGCACAATATGGTTTCCCTACGGAGAAATTATCGTGTTTCTCGTATTTGTGAATGGACTCGGTAACCCGAGACGATTTCGGGTACTGGGATTAGCCGCGATGATTTGCAGTTGCTTCGTGCTAACCTTCTCTAGCCTCCTGCAGATCTGCACACTCGGGAAGGAGAACATGAAATTCTCAGTCTTTGCATTATTGGACGCAGCAAGACAAATCAACATTGGCGACTTTATTACCCGTATGGATGCACTGGTGGCGTTTATCATCTTCTTTAGTGTTCTTCTAAAATGCTCGATCTTTTTATACGCTGGCACAAAGGGTGCCGCGTTTGTATTTAAGAGAAGCTTTACAAAGTTCACGTTACCATGTGCGTTCCTTATTGGCGGCTATTCCATTTTGGTTACGAACAATTATGGCGAACATATAGAGGAAGGTTTGAACCATGTTATCTTCTGGCTACATATACCGATGCAGCTGGCAATTCCGGTTGCTACTCTGCTTCTTGTCTGGATTCGTAATCTGAAAGGAGAAGAATTATGACTACGGATGAAAAAAAGCCAAGTACCGGCATTCATATGGAGTCTGTAAAAGAGGAAATCGAACGGCGTTTGGGAGCAACCTCTGATTTGGCATCCGTAACGATTAGGATTTTTGGGGAGGCAGGGGTGTTCAGCTATTTGACCTCAATGACTAATACTGCTTTTCTAATGGATAATGTTATAAAACCACTCACTCACGCTGTGAGCCCCGTGGACAAACTGCAAAAGAGCCAGTGGCTTGATCGAATTCGAGAGCAGTATTTGACGGGTCTAACCACGGAGGCATCAAATGACCCAGGACATTTCACAGACTTAATCATGAAAGGTTATGCTGCTTTATATATCTCCGGTATGACAGAAGTTTTAATGATTGATATCAAGGAACTTGAAACGCGCGCCGTTACTGAGCCGACTACACAGAGTGTAGCCATTGGACCTAAGGATGGATTCACGGAATCAGCAGAGACGAATATCAGCTTAATTCGGAGGAAGATTCAGAATTCAAACCTACGCTTTGAGAAATATGAACTTGGCGAGATAACCAAGACGTCCATTTACCTCTCCTATGTAGATGACTTAGTTGAGAAGGAAGTCTTGAATCAAATCCGCGATAAAATTAAGCAGCACAAAATGGATAGTCTGTTCGCTTCCAGCAACCTTGACACCCTGTTCCAGTCCAAAGAACTTTCGTTGTTTCCGACCGTCTATGCAAGTGAAAGGCCAGATAATATTTGTAATGGTTTAATTGATAAGCGTGTCGCCGTTATCGTAAACGGTAGTCCGTTCGTGCTAATGGTTCCCTCACTATTAAATGATTACTTCAGATCACCAGAGGACGTCTACCAATGGTTCTCCTTCGGTGTTTTTATCAGGTACCTGCGATATTTGTCCTTACTGATCTCACTCTGTATGCCGGCACTCTATATCTCAATCACTTGTTATCATCAGGAATTGATTCCGACCATGCTGCTCACGAGCATAGCCGCCCAGCGGCAAGGTATTCCATTCCCGGTTGTTTTTGAGGTTTTGGTGCTCGAGATCACATTTGAAATCCTTAGAGAAGCAGGAACCCGCATGCCGCGCATTATCGGGCAATCCATCTCGATTGCAGGCGCGCTGGTACTTGGACAAGCTGCTGTTTTGGCGGGCTTTGTATCCAATGTCAGCTTAATCGTTGTTTCGTTAACGGTTATTTCAGGTTTTGTATCCCCAATCTACAGCTTTGGTGCAAGAATACGTTTATTCCGATACGGGCTTATCATACTTGGTTCCCTCTTGGGTTTGTTTGGCGTTTTCCTTGCGTGTGCGTTTTTGTTGATTCACTTGTCGCGTATCGAACCTTACGGGATACCCTATCTAACATCCAGTCTTACGAAGCGTGCGAAAAAGGGGGAGCGAAATGCTGCGTAAAGGTTTACTTCTGATTATGGCGGCTACCCTATGTCTGCTTCTAAGCGGCTGCTGGGATTGGGTGGAGGTGAACCAGTCCTCCATGTTAACCGGAATGGCTATTGAGCCAGGGAAGAATGGAATGTTAAAGCTCACCATGGAAGTGTTAAATCCCGCCGAGGCGCAAAGAGTACAAAACGGAAGTGGAGGGCCTCCTACACTTCTATATACCATGGAGGGAAAATCAATCAGTGAAGCTTCTTCCCGCATGAACGAGATGGTTGAACGGAAAATCATCTTCTCTCATATCCATATGGTTGTCATCGATGAAAGCATTGCGCGGAAAGGATTAAGTCAGATTATTGATGTTCTTCAGCGATCCCGCTTTGTTCGCGAGGACGTGCTATTACTGATTGCCAAAGATACACCGGCATCAAATGTACTTAAGATCATGTATCCAAGTGGACAATATGCAAGCTGGAAGCTCAGAATGCAGATCATTCATTTTTACCGTTCTTGGGGCGGCACTCCGAAAAGTACATTGTACAACTATACAGATGCAATGTTGGATGAAGGAAGGGAGCCTGTTCTCGCTGCAATTTCTATAGAAGGAGACGTTAACAACAGCGACAACAGCAAAGCCACAACGTCATCTATTCCTAGAGCCATCGTCAAATGTGCAGGTTCCGCCGTGTTCAGAGAGGACAAGCTTATTGGTTTTATTTCGGTGTCAGATACAAGATTGTTAAACCTGATTAGAGACAAGATTACAGGAACGAGTTTTGCTGTTCCGGTTGACAACAAACAAGGTGTCGCAACGATTCGGATGAACCCGATACACACAAACATTGATGTAACATTGAATAACGGACGCCCGCATGTAAAATTATCTATTGCAGGAGAAGGCCATGTGAGCAGCATTGATACGGATTTACCTCTTGATACTGCGGCAGGGTATCGACAACTGGAACAGCTGGAGTCTAATTACCTGAACGAACAGGTTAGATCCACCATTAGCCGTGTACAAAAAGAGTTTGGTGTGGACATTTTTGGTTTCGGAGAGTATATGAACCGGCATCACAATGCTCAGTATAAGCTTGCGAAGAAAGATTGGAACGGTCATTTTAAAGAAGCTGAAATCGAGGTTTTCAGCAGAGTTGCAATAACCCGGTCGGACTTGAAAACTAGGAGGTTAAACTAAGATTCATCTGAGATGCTAAGCGTAAATCAGTATTTTGGACTAAACAGACAAATAATTTGAGCTACGCAGCAAAGTTTCTTTTCTTGATTCCTGGTATTCTATAGGTAAAAGCTAAAAAAGGCGGAACTCCTCATGTCCATTAGTACCGGAAAAACAGCCAAGGCACCGCAACAACTGATCAATGCACCGGATAAAATAGGAAGCTTACAGCAGAACGGCTTATCTGTAATTACTTTCTGCCTGCATACACAGGGTAAGAAAGGATCGTACTTTCTGAAGGATCATTTGCTGCTGTTCGTGAAATCAGGTATATATACGGTTCGTTTCAGAGATCGCAAGTATACCGTTCGGAGTAACGAAATGTTGTTTATTCACAAAGCAACTCTAATCGAGTATGACAAGTCGGGAGAACCCGGTACCGAGTACATGCTGGATTATATGATGTTCTTCCTAAACGAGAAATTACTCGAGGAGTTTGTACAGTTTGCGAATGTGAAGCCGATTTATCCTGTGAGTGATGTGATTCCGGTATCCATTATTCCGGTTAATGATCTTACCCGAACATATTTCGAGTCTTTGCAACCTTATTTTGATAAACCTGGACAGGTCAGTGACGGGTTAGTTAAGGTCAAACTGATGGAATTACTGTTTCATCTGGCAGATTCAAATGAACGTTTCTTGTATCAGCTGCTGCAACCGGGAAGTAATGATAATAACAGTATCAGCAGAATTATGGAGGAGAATTTCACTAATCCTGTATCCCTTCAGGATCTGGCTTATTTGTCAGGCCGAAGTCTGTCCACGTTCAAGCGGGAGTTTCAGGTAATCTATCATACCTCTCCCCTGAAGTGGATTCGCAACCGGAGATTAGACAAGGCTGAGAACATGTTATTAGAAACTTCGCTTTCCATTACCGATATTTGTTATTCCACCGGATTCGAGAACATCGCCCATTTCTCCAAAGTGTTTAAGCTTCGGTTCGGACTCGCTCCTTCAGAGTTTAGATTAAAGTTTAAGCCGAAGGAGAAAGAAGTGAAGATTATAAGATAAGTGTTAACGTTTCGCGGTAATTACCGTGGAACGTTTTTTGTCGTTCATGAGCCAAATGAACAAACAAAATGAGCCTGTGAGCAAAGAAACGACTGAGTATTCTTGTTATTCTTATATCAGCAGCAGAACGAGTAGATTACTAAACAGAAATAAGGAGAGACTCTAAATGAAAACATTAGTACTCGTATTCCACCCTAACTTATCTAATTCTCGTCTTAACCGCCGCTGGGCGGAAGAAATGGACAAACAAGCCGGTGTAACTGTTCATCGTGTTTATGAAGCTTATCCCAATGAGGAGATCGACGTTACAGCGGAGCAACAACTACTAGAGCAACATGACCGCATCGTAATCCAATTCCCTTTCTATTGGTACAGCACACCATCTTTGCTTAAAAAATGGGAAGATACTGTTCTTACCTATGGATGGGCATATGGAAGCACCGGTAACAAGCTACATGGCAAGGAATTATTGCTTGCTGTTAGCGTGGGGGCTTCTGAAGATTCCTATACACATAATGGTGCCTTCAACTATACTCTTACTGAGTTATTGCGGCCACTTCAGGCAACAAGCAGGATGATCGGTACTCGCTATCTGACGCCTTATGAAGCCTATGGAGTTATGCAGCTATCCGACGAACAAATAGAGCAGACTGCAAAAGACTATCTAGCTTATGTGCTTAATCCTGAAGCTGCAGCCCAGGAAGTACATTAGTAGACCGGTAAGGTTGAGATGTGAAAGGACAATAAGGGGTACAGAAAGTGAGGGATTATTCAGATGCAGTATGTGAAGCTTGGAAATACCGGCTTGGATGTTTCCCGGCTCTGCCTGGGCTGTATGGGCTTTGGTGAACCCGGTCGCGGATTTCATAAGTGGGTACTTGATGAAGAAAACAGCCGGCCCATTATAAAAAAAGCTTTGGAGCTCGGAATTAACTTTTTTGATACAGCAAATGTCTATGCGGAAGGAACGAGCGAGGAAATTGTCGGCCGTGCACTAAAGGACTATGCGAATCGGGATGAGATTGTTCTCGCGACAAAAGTTTTTTCACGCATGCATGAAGGCCCTAACGGTGCCGGGCTATCCCGTAAGGCGATTATGAGTGAGATTGACAAGAGCCTCAAGCGACTCGGAACAGACTACGTGGACCTATATCAAATTCACCGCTGGGATGAACATACACCCATTGAAGAAACGATGGAGGCATTACATGATGTAGTAAAAGCCGGGAAGGCGAGATACATCGGGGCTTCTGTCATGGCTGCCTGGCAGTTCCAAAAGGCACTGCATGTTGCCGAGAAACATGGCTGGACCCGGTTTGTAACGATGCAAAACCACTATAACCTGATCTACCGTGAAGAGGAAAGGGAGATGATGCCGCTATGCATGGAAGAAAGCATCGGTGTCATTCCATTTAGTCCTCTTGCCTCAGGCCGGTTGACTCGTGATTGGCAGGAAACTACACAGCGTTCAGAAACCGATCTGGTGCAAAAAGCTAAGTATGACGCGACTGCAGAAGCCGACCGGGTAATCATTGAACAGGTTGCCCAAATTGCAGCGAAACATAACGTTCCCCGCGCTCAAATTGCACTTGCCTGGTTACTGTACAAACAACCGGTTACTGCTCCCATTATCGGTGCTACGAAAATCTCTCACCTTGAGGATGCCAAAGCTGCGCTTTCAATTACCTTATCCTCTGATGAAATATCATTACTGGAAGATGCATATGTACCACATCCGGTCTATGGGGCAAATGCCGGTTTTAAATAAATGTTATCTTATTGAAATGACGAGAATAAAAGCGATAAGAAAGCCTTTAAATGGCTTACCTATCGCTTTTATATACATCTTACTGGGTAACAAGAGGTCTGCTTTGCAGGTAAATTTCCAAATCCGGGCTGGATCCAGTTAGTATCTTGTCCGAAACAACTTTGGCTAAGACTCCGTTATATACGGTTCCGTTATCTCCATATGCCATAAGGACATAACAATGAGGATAAGTCTCGTATTGGCCGATGACAGGCAATCCGTCATGCGTTCCTCCGTAAAAGGCACCTAAATAGTATTCCGGTATGGCCTGAATTTCCGGGAATAGATGGTTAAACGCATTAATGAGTTTGTCCTTGCTTGCAAGGATTTTGGCATCCCTTGTTTCAGCGTAGGATGTATCCTTATCCATTCCTCCAATAATCACCCGGTTGTCAGCAGTCGTACGCATATAGACATAAGGGCGTGCTGTTTCCCATATCAAGGTTCTTTTATGCCAGCTTGAAAAATCGGCGATCGGCTTCGTAATGACGGCATAGGAGCTTGAGAGTGTAGCATTTTTTTCAGTTTTGAAGTCGCTGTCTTCATAACCGGCCGCGATGATGACATGTCTGGCCCGGATTTCCCGCTTTTCTTTGGTGTAAAACAGGGCATAGTCCTGTTCGAAGCGTCTACCTGTTATTTCTGTATTTTCATAAATCAGTCCGCCCTGTGACTTTACTTTCTCAAGCAGCCCATAAACAAATTTAAGGGGGTTCATCTCGGCATCATCATGATAGTACAGTGCTGCCTCTTTGTGAAAAGGATAATGGCCTGATATCATCTGTGCATCCCAGAAATCTACTTTAAACCCGTGTTTCCTAAGGAGAGCATGTTCTTCGGTTAATTCAGAAATATCCTCCTTGGAGCTTGCGTAATACAAGCTGTCCCGTCTTATAAAATCCGGATCAATGGGTAATTGACCGCTAACCCGCTCAATGTCGGTGATAGACTGCTCACATAGTTTTAGATGACGGGCAGCCACCGCTTCACCAAAAGAGTGGCTCAGCGATACAAAACTTTTTTCTCCGGCATATTGAATCAAAGCGGTATTGCTGCTGGTGCTGCCTTCTCCGGCTTTTCTTTTGTCGACTACAACAACAGACATCCCTTGCTCACAAAGGATATTTGCACACTGGGCCCCGGAGCTGCCCGCACCAATAATTAGAACGTCACAGGATATATCCTCTTCGAGCTTCGGATACGAAGGGGGGTTAACAACCGTTGTCGGCCAGTACAATTTACCACTTTGCAGGTCCATATCAAGCCTCTCCCTTATTCATATTTCGATTCTTAGTATGGACACTTTCCGGCGACTCGATGCAAAACGTATATAATCATGGGTGAGGCTGCCGGCTAAATGATCGCTAAAGGAGAATATAGATGACTTTACTAGAAGTGTGTGAACGTATTTGCTTACCGGATCCAATGAAAAGAAAAGTACTTGAATTTGCAGGCGAATTCGATGAGAGAACAACAGAGTCGCTTTCTGCTGCCCTCTATGACCCATCATCCTGGGGAAAGGGAGTTAAAGAAATAGCCGGGGTACTTGGGGAGGATCCGGATGGGACCAAAATGCTCACTTTTATGCTTTTGCGTGCAGTAGATTCCCATAAGGAGTACGAAAAAAGAGGAATAAGCGAGCGCATTTTTACAGATACAATGAAGTTTTGTACCCGATTCATAGAGGAACATTACAAGCTGTACGGGACATATGCATTCACGTGGGCTTGGTGGTTTCCAAGACAGATTTCACTTCGCGAATACCGAATTGGTGCACTTGAATATGAAATGATCGAGCAGGAAGAAGAGAAATTAATAAATATACATATCCCCGCTGATGCGAATTTGGGGCGTGAGAGTCTGCGGAAGTCATATGAGGAAGCCAGGGGATTTTTCGCCGGATATTATCCGGAGTATGGACAGTCGGATATGGTGTGTGATTCCTGGCTGCTTTCTCCTATCCTGACCAAATTGTTACCTGAGAACTCCAACATAGCGGGCTTTCAAAAGGCATTCGAATTAACGCATGTAGATCATTCTAACGACAGCTCTATTAGATGGGTTTATGGAAGAACTGATATTCCAATACAAGAACTACCGGAACATACATCCTTACAGACAAAAATCAAAACCTATCTGTTGGAAGGCGGTTGCATTGGCGCAGCCAAAGGAAGACTGAAGGAAGACCCCTGGAAGGGTTAATCCTTCGATGTATTCATTAAACAAAGATTTAAATAAAGATAAAGCCACCTTTGCAGGTGGCTTCATTACTCACAAATCCGTTCCAACAAACCTCCGAGCTGTTCGGCCAGCACTTCATGCGGGACAGGTTTTTCATTCGTAAACCACCATTCCACTACGCCCACATAAGAAGAAGCCAGAAAATGAACGACAAGCTCCTTATTAAATCCTTTGTTCTTTCCTTTTGTGTTATCCACTTCGTCTTTGAACTCTTCAATAAGAAACTCCAGAAATTGATTGCGGAAATAGGCTGCTCCTTTACTTGCCAGCATCGTGGAGAAAAAAGCGTAATTCTGATCAAAATATTCTGTCCAAATTACGGACCCTGTTACAAAATCCACATCAGCTACAGCTTTGCATCTTTTACGGAGTTCATTAATATGACTTTCAATAAGTTTATCCAGCAAGTCGTATTTATCCATATAGTGAAGGTAAATCGTACCACGACTGACGTTAGCTCTATCTGATAAATCCTGAACGGTTATATCGTCAAAATTCTTTTCAGACATTAGTTCAATAATTGCTGTTTTTAATGCTTCCTGCGTCTTAAGAATTCTTCTGTCGATTTTCGACATGTTGTTCACCGATCTTTCTTTTTGTCATAAATCGTAATTGATAACAGAGTAGTTTTATACTTACTTATAATTATAAACAAATGTACAATATTTTATCAAATTCTTTATAAGAGAATTTCTAATGATAATTAACAGAATCATAGAATTAGTTCAGTAATATACGAATTGAGTGAAATCAACAATAGGCAAAATCATTAATTCAAATATAATAATAGACGTATGAACATTAAAGTAATAATGAATATTATTTTTTCAGTTCTCCGTGATATTTTATAAAGAAAGGGTGTTGTAACATGTGCAACATAATTTATATATTGTGGCATCTGATGCCTGCCTTTTATCGGTTATCCGCGTAGTCTGAATGCTTTGCGGTGTGTAAATGATGCAGCAGCAAAGTCAGAATAAGGAGGAAGTTATGGAGAGTAATCGTACATGGATGATCACAGGGGTAAGCAGTGGCTTTGGTTATGAGATGACTAAACAACTGCTTGAGAAGGGGGATAAAGTGATCGGCACGGTTCGTGACCTAGTCAAGGTCGCTGACCTTATCGAGAAATATCCTGATACCTTTACTTGCAAAATTCTAGATGTCACCGATGTTCCCGCTATTCGAAAGCTGGTTGACAGCTCCTTTGAGCAGTTTGGACGTATCGATGTTGTTGTAAGCAACGCCGGTTATGGCCTTTTCGGGGCCGCCGAGGAACTCTCTGACGCCCAGGTTGATCACATCATTGCGACCAACTTAACCGGATCTATCCAACTTATCCGTTCCGCTCTTCCGCATCTGCGGAGTCAGGGCGGTGGCCGTATTATTCAGCTATCTACCTATGGAGGACAGGTGGCATTTCCGGGTAATTCGATGTACCATGTAACCAAGTTTGGTATTGAGGGCTTTTGTGAGTCTATTGCCCAAGAGGTAGCACCTTTTAACATTGGTGTTACATTGGTGGAGCCGGGCGGCGCCCGTACTGAATTCCGTTATGGCAGCGCACAGGTTGCAAACCTAATGCCAGAATACGAAGGTAACCCGGCACATGGCTTTTTGACCATGCTGGATGCTTCTAATGGGCTGGCCCCAGGCGATCCTGTACGAATGGCAACCCGTATCATCGAGAGCGTTGACATAGAGCAGGCACCATTACGAATGGTCCTTGGCTCTCAAGCACTGTCAATCACCATTTCAACGCTCAAAAAACGTCTTGCCGATTTCGAAACGCAGACAGCACTTGCAGCTTCTACTGATTTTCCTGCAGGTGAATAAGTCGGACATGTGGTCAGTATTCAGCCTAATCTGAAACATTGGCATGGCGCGACCAAAGACAGCTGGTTTGTGCATCTGCATGACTCCAGGAGAAACGGTATGGTTTGAAGCGGTCGAGGATGAATGGTTTGATCGAGTGTAGGGAATGTTGCCCAGATCTTGTGATCATCTTTACTTATATTAATTGGAAATGGGGTTTGCGTTGTGGAGTATATTAAATTTGGAAATACAGGAATGGATGTTTCCCGGATTTGCCTGGGCTGTATGAGTTTTGGAGAAGTGATGCCGGGAGGACATCAATGGGTGCTTGATGAAGATCGCAGCCGTCCAATAATCAAGAGAGCGCTTGAGCTTGGCATCAACTTTTTTGATACCGCAAATATTTATGCGAATGGGACCAGTGAAGAGATTACCGGACGGGCATTGAAGGATTTTGCGAATCGGGATGAAATTGTGCTCGCTACAAAGGTCTGGGGACGCATGCATCAAGGTCCGAATGGCGCGGGACTTTCACGGAAGTCCATATTGAGTGAAATCGATAAAAGCTTGAAGCGGCTGGGGACTGACTATGTGGATCTCTATATTATCCACCGCTGGGATTACAATACGCCTATTGAAGAAACGATGGAAGCCTTGCACGAGGTAGTGAAGTCTGGAAAGGCTAGATATATTGGTGCTTCTGCCATGTTCGCTTGGCAGTTTCAAAAGGCTTTGCATGTCGCGGAGAAAAACGGCTGGACCCGATTTGTATCCATGCAAAATCACTTAAACCTTATCTACCGCGAAGAAGAACGGGAAATGATGCCGCTTTGCAAGGATCAAAAAATTGCTTCGACTCCTTACAGCCCGTTGGCATCAGGAAGACTGATCCGTGATTGGTCTGAAACCACGCAAAGATCAGAAAGTGATCATATTCAAAAGTTGAAATACGATGCGACTGCCGACGCAGATCGGCTGATCATTGAACGGGTAGCTGCTCTGTCAGAGAAGCGCGGTGTGCCCCGCATTCATATCGCACTCGCATGGCTGCTTCAGAAAGAGAATGTAGCTGCTCCTATTGTTGGTGCGACAAAACTTCCACAGCTTGAAGATGCTGTAGGTGCTCTCTCGGTAAAATTAACCCCTGAAGAAATTTCATTCCTTGAAGAACTGTACGTCCCGCATCCGGTAGTTGGGGCTTCATAATTAATTACATTAAAGTAAGCAGGTACAAATAATAAAGGTATTTATAGGAGGAACTACAGTGGCAAAACATGAGGAAGTCAAAAATGGCGTTATTTTTCCAGTTGGAGAAAAAAATGATGCTTTTGCACAATTTTTTGTGGGACAAAGTTATCTGAAAACCTTAATTGCTGATCCTAAAGTGAATGTAGGTGTTGGCAATGTAACCTTTGAACCAGGCTGCAGAAACAACTGGCATATCCACCGGGATGGGTTTCAAATATTGTTGGTAACCGGCGGTGAGGGATGGTATCAAGAGGAAGGTAAACCCGCACAATCCTTGAAAGCCGGTGATGTAATCGTCACCCATGATGGTGTTAAACACTGGCATGGTGCGGCAAAAGACAGCTGGTTTGAACACATTGCAATCACTGCGGGCAGACCGGAATGGTTAGAGCCTGTATCTGATGAGCAATATACTCATATCGAATAGGTACGGTACAACATCTCTGCTAAACAGGGCTCAGGCTGTCGAGAACGTCTCGACAGCCTGAAGCTGCTGATTTAGCAGCTTTTTTGTTTCGTTTAAGATCCCTTTATACAACCCTCTCAAGCAATACCCCAACCTGGTTCGCCATGACATGGGGAGGATGCGGCATCCCGTTCGTGATCCACCACTCCACTATTCCTACGAAAGCTGTTCCCATAAAAGAGCCCACAATCACTTTATCCAATCCCTGGTTTCTTTCTTCATTCATATTTACTTCACCTTTATATTCTTCAATAAGAAATTCAAGGAACCGGGCACGAAAGGAAGGAGCTCCTTTACTCGCCAACATCGTTGAAAAGAATAAATAATTACGCTCAAAGTATTCGAAATAGACCAGATTTGCTTCACTCCACTCCATTTCACATGCATATTTGTTGATGTCCTTCATGTTGTTAATATGCTCTTCAATCAGTTTATCCAGCAGATCAAATTTATCTGTGTAATGCAGGTAGATGGTTGCCCGGTGAACATTTGCCCTGTTGGAAATGTCCTGGATCGTAATGGAATCGAAATTCTTTTCTGACATCAATTCAATGACGGCCTTTTTTATCGCTTCCTGTGATTTGAGTATTCTTCTATCTATTTTAGTCATATTTGATATCACCAATTTCCTTGTTAATAGTCAATTCAGAGGAATATGTACATTATTCGACAGATACAGATTATTTAACGATTGTAAGATGCTCGATTCTATATATTATTATACACGTGTCGTTTAATCGATCAATATCGTTTAGTATCACACGCTCATCCGTTGCTTAAGCCGGATCGGATGGGCGGGTAATTTCTTATTACAGGAGGTACACATGCGCAAATTCTTATGCTTGCTCTTTGGTATTACTATTCTATTTGCACTGGCAGCCTGCAGCCCGACAAATAATAGGCCAAGTTCCGGAGTTGCTGCGGAAAGCGATGAAGGCAGTCGTCTTGATATCCCGCCGTTGGGCAGTGAACCCGCAGAAGCAACTGAGCAGCCCACAGAGGTGGGAAAGGAAAATAAAGTGAAGGAAAACTCAGGGATTGAAATTCCCATCTATATTATTATTGGCGGCACTACGTTTCCAGCAACATTATATAACAATGAGACGACGCAAGCCCTGGTAGCGCAGTTTCCGATGACCATCCGTATGAATGAACAAAATAGGCTGGAGAAGTATAATGATCTGTCCGAGGAGCTTCCGGCTGCATCTACTGAACGCCCTGCAACCATTCATGCCGGTGACATTATGTCCTGGTCCGGAAATACTCTGGTACTTTTTTATCAGACCTTCTCCAATTCTTACGACGGTTATGTTCCGCTCGGAAGTGTCGACGATCCTGCAAATCTGGCAGCAGCGCTTGGTTCAGGGAATGTACAAGTTACCTGGTCACTTGCAGATTAAACTAGGGTGTTGATTCTAGGGTTAAAGATATTTAGAGAAGGAGATGGATTGCGTGAGGAGTATCCAAACATTAAGGCTAACTAGTCTGCTGCTGGGAACGGCTCTCACTTTCAGTACGGTGAGCACTGCTTTTGCGGCGGACTATAACGATGTTTCAGATAGCGCTTGGTATCGTACCGCTGTAGACTTTGTTACGGAGAGAAATCTGATGAGCGGTAATGGGGCAGGTAATTTCGAGCCGGAAACAACTATGAGCCGGGCAATGCTTGTCACGGTGCTGCACCGTATAGATGGGTCTCCGGCAGCAGCAGGCAACGGTGGTTTTTCGGATGTTCCTGTTGGCAGTTACTTCGCCTCTGCTATAGCTTGGGCGAAAGCCAATCGGATCGTGACCGGTGTAGATGAGAGGAGTTTTTCCCCTCTCAGCCTAATTACCCGTGAGCAATTCTCAACGATCCTGTACCGTTACGCCGAAGCGAAGGGGTATGACATTTCTGGCTATACCACTTTAGATGGTTATACCGACGCATCAGAGGTCAGCGCTTATGCGAAGGCTGCCATGCACTGGATGGTTGGGATCCAGAATATGCAGGGAAGTAGGGGTAAATTATCGCCCTCAGGCTCTGCAACCCGCGCACAGGCTGCAACTATGCTAATGCGCTTTTTAGACAACATATCCATAAAAGAGCAACATAAGGAGAATAATATGATTAACATGACTATCCTTGTCGGGAAAGCGGCTTTCAAAGCTAAAATGTATGACAATGAAACAACAAGGGCATTGATTACTCAGATGCCAATAACAGTAAACATGTCAGAATTGAACGGCCAAGAAAAATACTATCGTTTCCAAAGTGATTTGCCTGTTGGATCTACAGAAGCACCGGCAACCATTCATGCAGGAGAAATCATGTTATGGTATTCCAACAGCCTGGTACTTTTCTACGAAACATTTTCCAATGCATACGGTGGTTACACCAAACTCGGATATATAGAGGACATCTCAGGACTCACAGCGGCACTTGGGCCAGAAGCTGCTCAAGTTACTTATTCCATAGATGACTGATATAACCTCAACTAAAGGCAACAAAAAAACTCTAAAATGGAAAAGGAGTAATGTTAATGAAACCAAAAGGCATTCTTGAGCGAGATAAAAATGGCGAGTTAATTTCTTTAAATGACCCGGAGTATTATAAAGTTCTTGATCTTATTGTTGAAGCACAGAGAATTACAATGCAATTAAACAACTCATATCATGAAGCGGAAGAAGTCAGGGAATTATTTTCGAAATTAACGGGAGTAGAGGTGGATGAATCGTTTGGACTTTTTCCTCCTTTTTACACGGATTTTGGCAAGAATATCAGAGTGGGGAGAAATGTGTTTATCAATCATGCTTGTACTTTTATGGACAGAGGTGGCATAACCCTCGAAGATAACGTTTTGATAGGGCCTAAAGTGAACCTGATTACCATTAACCACCCTCTGGATCCTTCTAAAAGACAATCTACTATCTCTACTCCTATAGTTATCAAGAAAAACGCTTGGCTTGGGGCAGGTGCGATGATCATGCCAGGTGTTACGATCGGAGAAAATTCTATTGTATCCGCAGGTGCAATTGTCACCAAGGATGTACCACCCAATACGGTTGTAGCAGGTGTTCCTGCGAAAATTATTAAGAAGATTGAATAAATGAGAGACTCTGAATGAATAGATGTATGTATATCCCGTGTGGCTGCTGGAATCGCTCATTGTAGAAGACCTTAGTGAGATGCTTAATGCGATTACCGAGCAGAGTTACGCGAATATGTTCGGTACCCACCGCCACCACCGGAAGAGGGCAGAGGCGGCACCATGTGTACTTATAAATGGAAATCCAAGTAAATTACTACTGATTTCCAGCTAAGTTCTGTAGCAATAGATTATTATACTTTGCCGCATGTTTTTGTTCATCGAGAATAATGCCATACAATGTATCCTTATAAACGCCATAAGGAAGGCCGAACCAAATCTTTCGATACTTTTCTACTGCAGACAATTCACCTTGGAAAGCTTTTTGCAAACCGGCAATATACGAATGAACATGTTCAGGAACTTCGTTGCTAACTCCTGTCACTTCATATCCAGTTAATTCTTTGTACATTTGCCGGAACATTTGATTATGCCCTCGTTCATCATTCCGAATAGAGGTGATCACTTCAGCTTGTTGCTGGCTAGGAGTAAGGCGAATGAGTTGGTCATAAAAAAGTTCATCATTTCGTTCCCCTTGGACTGAAGTCCGCATTAATTCAAGCGCGTCTTGCATTGAAGTTGCCCAAACAGGAACGAATGGTGATCTGAACCAATGCGGATAAACCATATTCATGAGCGTAGCCCTCCGATAATGTAAGCAATTTTACTATCAATTATATGCACAAGAGCCTAGGGTGTGATTAATACTGATTTCCAGCCGGATAATCAAAGGTTGAATGTAAGGGGCTACAGGGTGCCAGGTAAAAAAGCAGTGGACAGAAAAGGAGGTTGTTGGAAGAAGGTTAGTATGCTTTGATTAAATGGAGTGGAATTCATCAAAGTTACAAGATTGAATCCAGCGAGGATGTAGTTGAATGGTCCTCCAAGCAGATCGCGAAAACGTTGGCGATGTCGCCGGCAGCGGTGAGCAGCGCCTTGCAAAAAGCCCTTGAGACGATGGACCGGGCCCAGCTTCGCTCGGATGAGCTCAGCAGCAAGGACGTTCAACCGGAGCAGCAACTGCTGTCCGGTATGAGGAGGCCTTCGACGGAAGATGCCCGGTGTCTTTCTTTTTGAACCCTAGTACGAGTGTGCTCTCCGTTAGCCTTATCCTTGTGACGCATCCATGTTCATGTAGTTAATAGCCCACAGATGGCCGTCCAAGTCCACGAAGCCCCAATGATACATGAACCCATGATCTTCAGGTTCAGCGTGCAATTTCCCGCCCAAGGAGAGCGCGGTATTCACGATTTCATCGACCTTTTCCCGGCTCTCGAAAGCCAATGCGATCGTCATCTGCGCATACTTGCTCGTATCGACGGATTCTTTCTCCGTAAGCGTATTAAAGAATGCTTGATTGATCAGCATAACCTGCAGGTTGTCGCCGATCACGATGGCTACCGAATTCTCATTATCGGGGAATTGCGGGTTGAGTTCGAATCCGAGTCCGGTGAAGAACGCTTTCGATTGTTCTACGTTTTTTACAGGCAGGTTGAAGCTCGTGAATGCGGATGTTAATGCCATTTTCAAAACACCTCTTCGTCAAATTAGTTTGTGTTCATTTATGCCTTCGTTTATATAGACGACAGCCGATCCGGGATTTCATCGGTTTCATAGATTCGAAAGCCTGAATTTTGAAAAATAATTTGGTATTAAGCTACTGGAAAATATTTGAGAGAGCTAACGACCGATATGAGTTTCCAATCAAGAAGTGATGATATTTCTAGAACTAAGAAGAGTGGGTTTGAATTTGCAACAGATTTTAATACTAATGAGATCAAAACATTATTTGAGGAATTCATCACCAAAGTAAATAAACGAGGGCTAAATAAAGATGCATTGTTTTGGATTCTCGATCAAGGGACGTTGCGATTTGGAATTAATTTAAATTATGCCTGGCTGAACTGCGCTGAAAACATATGTGCAACAATTAGTTTCATCAGTATAAACAAAACCTGCATTTAAGTATACAACAAGCCAATTAATAAAATCAGAGGGAACACTCAGAAGTAATGATTTATCCTAATTATAGCTGCCCAAATAACACTCCGACAATGTAAGAGGACAAGAACATATATTTATTGAAACCCGCGCTGGTCGCGGTTTTTTTGATTTAAGGATACATGTTCTTGTCCCCAGCAAAGGACAAAAACATGTATCCATTGCCGTAAATGGACAAGAACATGGTACTATTTATCAGTTTATGTAATCTATAATTATTAGTCATATCCTTCCCTTAAGGACAGTGAGTGGGTCATTATTTTGACTAAAATCAATAAATACATAGAATGCGCATTCTTTCAACATTATATCCACATATAAGTTTACTAGAATATAAATATAAAAAGAAAACAACTTAAATAGGAGGAATACAAATGGATTGGTCTTTATTGCTGTTGTTAATTTGTCCGCTGATGATGATATATATGATGATTGGAATGAAAGGACGGCATGGTCCTGAATCTCGGGTAAACCAATCTATGATGGATTGGACACTTCATCAAGATTTTAATGAGTTAACGGTTGAGAACGAACGGCTGGAAAAACAACTCTTAAGCCTTACCAAATAGCAAATAAAGAGATAGCCTTAAGCGACTAGTGCTTATGAGCTATCTCTTTTGCTGATTATCAAAATTCTATATTTCTTTGCTAAAAATTGAGTTTATGTCGGCCTGACCCTATATGAAACATTAAACCGGCAACAGCCCCCAGATCTTTAGAGAGAAGTGAGTGATAGGTTTGGTTCAAATGGATTAGATCTTGCCGCATATCCAAATAAGCAGACCATGAACCTAACTTGATGATACGACCAAATAGAAGGTTATATCCGTTTAAAATCGCTGTATTGAAGGGTGGGAACAAGGTGGGATGAAGGAAATATAAGATGTTAGCTGCCGCGGGACCTAAACCTTTGATACGTAGATTGTCCAAGTGATTAATCTCATCAAGGATATCTTTTTCTTCAGGGGTCTGAGATATCTGCTTTAAAAAATGTCCAAAGGCAAGTTGATGTTCATCATTTTCATAAATATCGGGGATTCCAAGCTTTGGTTTCCAATAAAAAGCGTGGGCTGCTCCTTTAAAAACTTGCTTTTGTTTACATATCGCTTCCATCACCAATTCAAGTGGAGAACCTTTAAAGTCGTTTCCAAACACACTCGATTCAATAGATTGTATGACATCGCTTACTCCGTTTCTTACCGTATCGAATGCATCTATTCGATCCCCGTTGTTTAGGAACCAGGAATTATACACGGATTCTGTATCAGATTTAAACTCCTTAATATGCTTTTCTACATTCATTAGCATTTACTTTGACTCCTCCATTACTTGTATATCCTGAATTATAATCCTGAAAATGAGTAGCGGCAGTGCCATATTTAATTATTTCGAAAAAACATTCTTTACCCATGGTTTCTTCATACTTTCCCCAAATTCCATTGGTATCCTTTAAATACATCAAGAACATGTAGATTATTGTAGAACGATTAAGGGGGTGAAGATTTTTGAAAGCTATTCGCAATATTCTTGGGTTCGCTCTTATCCTGATTATTCTATCGGGACTCGGATACATCGGATGGTTTGTTTCAAAAGAACAGAACATTACATGGTCAAGCCTTTTGGGTTCGCAGTCTGCGGCAAATTCTCATAATCAGCATACTTCAGCAGAAGCAACAACAACTACAACAACACAAAGTGCAGATGTTAATCCAGTGGACAATTTACAGGCGAAGGTCACCAGTTCTTACAAATCTGTTCAGCAGGTAGCGGAATTAATGTCGTCCAGTTCCGTAAACCCATCACTGATTGGGCGTTATCAAAGAGGGCTGTATTCTCTTTCTGAGGGAGTATATCTCATGAATCAGCTGGATCAGAATCTGGTTGAAATGGCCCGTCTGACGGATGCAACGGAACCCACGTATCAAGTGTACGTCAATCGTCATAATGTTATGGTTCAAACCCAGAGTGTATTGAACAATGTTTCACAAAAACTGAGTGACGCCAAAGAAATGTTTTTATCCAATGTAACAACGAACACCGCCGAAGCTTCTATTGAAGCTGGAGATGTACAGCAGGTCAATAAGGCCATATTTCAAATGGCACAAACGGTAATGGAACTTCAAGGCACGAATGAATGGTTGAATAATCAAATTCAGCTGACGATGGGCCAAGCAGAGCAAGCACAACTAGCGGCTGAAGCTTTAGCTGCAGAAAATGCCATGAACAGTCAAACGAGCGGTTTTTCGATTGGTAATGTTCAATTGCCTACTCTTGTAACCTTGCTTACCATACTTTTTGCAGTGTTGATGCTAGTTGGAATCATTGGCGCCACACGCAATCTGGTGTCCAAACAACCAAAGGTTGAAAATGAACAAACAGTTTAATTTTTAGGAGGGGTAAAATAATGATGGATATGAATATGAGTAGTTCAACTCCTATGTCAGGTGCAGGTGTATCCGGCAGCGTCCAGGGAACAATGGAAATGGGGACTTATAGTTCGGGTGGTGTACTTAGCGGGCTTCTATCGACAGTAACTGAGCTGCTGTTTGTTGCGCTAATTCTAAGTCTTGTGGTTGGGCTTGCCGTATGGCTTAAAAACACCTACTTTAAAGAGTCTTATAATAAGGGCAAACAAGTCATTACTAATGATCCGATGTTAAAGATGATTTTCGTTTTGGCTTCGACCTTGGTGGGAGTAATTGTAGTTTTATATCTCCTTGGAATCCTGATGAATGGCGGGATGAATTCGAATCATATCGGATTGGTATCCACTTGGAGCATTACTGGAATTTTAACATTCTTTGTTAAGCTCCTGACCATTGTCTTTGTGGGTGCATTAATCGGTTTCTTGTTCACATACGTGAAGAAAAATATCAATACCGCACCTGCTTCCTCTTCTTCCACAGTTCTACTAACTGCAGGAAATGAGAATAAGACCAACGAAGAAGCTAAGTCGGAATAATAGGTAATGAAATAAAGATAAAATGGATTGAGGTTGATGAGGTAATGAAGTTTGATTTTATCCTTCACTGGTTATGGGCGCTTGTATTCTCGATACTAGCGCTTAGTGGAATTGCTATGGCAGGAGCTAAGTATGGTTGGGTCATGCAATACGATATTGCTACAGCCGATGTTGTACACCGCGTTGCGGCTATCGTGTATGTGCTACTGACACTTATCGTGATCCTCTATGAGATCATCCGAATTCTCAGACGGGATAAGACCATAAAGCCTTGGCTTGTATTCGGCCCATCCGGTTATGGACTCTTCACCTTCATTACCACACTGATCTTCATTATTACGGGCGCTTTTATCTGGCTCTTCATGGATAGCGATAAAGCTGGTACGGCCCTTTCACTATGGATCCACGAAAAGTTGACTTATCTGGCGGTTGCCAGTGTGATCTGGCATATCTACATGAAGACTCATGCGCTTATGTGGCCCAAGAAAAAGATGCAGAAGGCAAAATAACTGACAATCTCAGCGAAGGAGGTGGCCTTTGTCATGTGGATGCAAAAAAAATGGTTCAAGCTATTAATATGGTTTATAACAACTTCCTTTTTCTTCGCTTTTAGCGCGATACTAATTTCCATGCTTCGATTTGGCCCAACGGAGAAGGAAGCGATGGACTTTAAGGGCGGCATGATGAAGGCTATGGAAACCTCTCTAATGGGATTATCCATGCAGGTCAAAGAAGATTCAAATGTACAGAGATTGATGTATGAGAGCGTTCAATTGGTATTTCCTCTACTCGCCATCAGCATTGCCGGCGGAGTGTATGTACGGTGCAGAAGAAAGGTGTAACCCATGTTCAACAAACAAAAAAAGCCGTTTTGGCAGCTGTGTTCAGTATTTGCAGTCATTGTAGGACTGGCGCTGGCACTTTCCTGGGGAAATCGGACAGAAAATGTCGCACAAATGGATCATTCCATGGCCAACATGATGAAAGATGAACATTTGGGGAATACAACCGTACAGGATCTTTTTACCTTTGGAACCAATGACAGTGTCGAAGTGGCTTCTGTGAACAGCGAGCATACCGGACATCACAGTCAAGAAGGCAAGCTTTACACGATGCATATTGTTACAACGGCACTGCTTGTTCTAACATTACCTATTATCCTGGCGGGAACCGTTTTTCTGGCAATCGTATGGCCAAAGCCAAACTACAGGGGGAAAGCGAAATGAATGTTCTCGGGTCCTTCGGGAACTTGTATATGGCAGCATTACTGATTCTAATGGTAGTTGGTATGTTTTATGCCATTTATTATTTAGTTCAAAAGATATATGCACTTCTATCCGGTAAAGATCAATCAAAGGGAAGAGCAGCGATAAAAACAAAAACTGGAGGAGATTCAATAATGAAAAGCGACGGTTGGCTTAAACTGGCATTCATTTCGTTCGTAGGATTAATTATCTCAGTAGTCCTCTTGAACATAACTAACCCCTCAAATGTATCTGGTAATGACGAGCATAGTGCTCACGTTAACGGTACTGCGGCCGTTGGAACGACGGTACAGGGTACTGTGAACGGAGGAGTGACCATGGACCAAATGAATAATATGATGCAGCAAATGAGTCAACTCCAGCAGCAGATGATGCAAATGCAGCAGCAGTTCACAGGTCAGATGGGTTCCAGTATGGGTACTTCTGGAAGCATGGGTAGCTCAGGAAGCATGGGCAGTTCCGGAGGCATGATGAACAACATGAACAACATGAATAACGGCAATTCAAGCAGTGGAAGCAGCAGCAGCAGCGGCGGAATGGGAATGATGTAAGAACGGAAATGGGGCGGTGTTCGGAATTATGTCGAGCGCTGCCTTTTTTAAAGCTTACCGGAAATGCTTTCGAAGCGGGTTTTGCATGAAGAGATCCCAAGAAGGTAATGCTTGCTAAATTTTTAGGAGGAATGTCGTTTGAGTACTAAAGGTCTTATTTGGTTGTTTATCTTTGCTATGATTATCGGAGGAACAGCGGCCGGAATATATTATAGTCAGACATCGGCTTCCAGTACGAGTTCAAGTGCAATGGATGGTATGAATATGGAAGATACTAGTGCAGACGAGCACCTGAATCACGATTCTTCAAATACAAGTGCTTCAGAGAACGATACAATGTCTGAAGAAACACCAGAACCGAGCCCTTCACCGGAAGCAGATATTACAACTTCCCAAGAGGTTAGCAGCAATTCAAATGATACATTAAATGGAGCTAGTCCATCCAATGAACTCATAAATCTACAGCCTAAACCAGGACAACCCGTTAAGGGCTTTACTCTAACTGCCATGGAAAGTAATCTGCAAATTACTGAGGGTGTGACCCTGCCAGTCTGGACCTACAACGGAACTGTGCCTGGTCAGGAAATCCGTGTAACTCAAGGTGATTTTGTGCAGGTAACACTTAAAAATGATTTGAAGGTTCCGGTTACGATTCATTGGCATGGCTATCCAGTGTCATCTGAAACAGATGGAGTGCCTGGAGTCAGTCAGGATGCTGTGCTCCCGGGTGAAACCTTTACCTACAGTTTCTCGGTGGATGTTGCTGGAACCTATTGGTATCATTCACACCAGGAAAGCTCTGAACAAGTAGATAAAGGGCTTTATGGTGCCCTAATTGTAGAACCGAAGGACACCGCAAGACCGGATAAAGACTATACCTTACTATTGGATGAGTGGATTAACCCGGAGGATGCTTCGAATGCTCAAGAAACAACAGGTATGTCAGGCATGGAAGGTATGGCGGGAATGGCTGATACGACAAGTATGAGTGATGAAGAAATGATGTCTTCCATGTATAGCCTATACACCGTCAACGGCAAGTCCGGAGCAATGATCACACCTCTTGAGGCTAAAGTGGGAGATACCGTTAGACTTCGTTTAATCAACGCAGGTTATCGCTCCCATGCCATTCATATCCCTGGCGAATTTAAAGTAGTTAGTACAGACGGACAGGATATTGAGAAGCCCACTACACTCCAGAATCAATTGGTGACGGTTGCCCCTGGAGAGCGTTATGATATCGAGTTTAAAGTAAGCTCACCAGAGGATTTTACCATTGATGCACATGATGACAATAAGTATAATGATCAGCTGGTAATTCCATTTAAAGTTGCTGGCAGCAACGGAAAAGTTAAGGCAGTTCAGCATTCGGATCTAACCGGATTTGATCTGTTTAGTTATGGGAAGCCTGCCACCAAGGCGGGCGCTGCTGCGGCTGAAACATATGCCCTTGAGTATACAGCTGTATTGAATTCCAAAATGAATGGAGATCAGCTAGTGTATACGATCAACGATAAAGTCTTCTCAGACCTGCCGGCACTTCAGGTGAAAACCGGGGATAACGTAAAAATAACGTTTATCAACGAAGGGGAAGTGGATCACCCCATGCATGTACATGGACACTTTTTTCAGGTACTGGAGAAAAACGGGGTGAAAGTAAATAGTACTCTTATGAAGGATACCGTACTAGTTAAACCAGGTGAGAAAATTGTGATTACCTTTAAGGCAGACAATCCCGGAAGTTGGATGATTCACTGCCATGAGCTTCATCATGCAGCTGCAGGGATGGCACAGCAGCTGATATATAGTGATTTTGTCTCCAGCTACACTCCTGATCCCTCCAAGGCAGATAACAAGCCTGAATAACTTTAGATAATGTGACAAAGTAAAGGGAGTATCCCATAAGCCATTTCTTCATGGCTTGATGGAATACTCCCTTTTAGTATAAGCTATAGTTCAGTTTTATTTGGAGACAAAACTAACCGGCGCATAATGGAACCCATTAATGACTTGTTCTCTTTAATAACGAATCCGGCTAACTCTATGTTGCGAAGCGTTCGACGGTTGATATTTGCACCTGACATCCTTACAGCTAAAGGATTCAAGATGTCCATTAGTACTCCTATAAAGGGCTGTTCACTGCGCATATGCTCCAAGAGAAGTACCTTTCCTTCCGGTTTACACACTCTCCTGATTTCCTTGAATCCAGCGTCGGGATCAGGTACCGAACAAAAGACACAGGTAACGATGACGTAATCAAAAGTGTTGTCGGGGAAATCCATACACTGAGCATCCATTTCCAAGAGGGTGATGGGAAGCTCAGAATGCTGCGCTTTTACCTTCGCATACCGAAGCATACCTGGGCTGAAATCAATACCAGTTACAGCGGATACTGGTTTAGCATAAAAGGGCAAATTAGCTCCTGTGCCTACGCCTACCTCTAATACTTCTCCATGTAAGCCATTCAATAGGTCTACTCGCCATTCTTTTTTAATCATGCGCTCCATCAGGTCAAAAATCCTTGAAATCCGGTTATATCTTCTACGGATGATTGTGTTTTGGTTATCCTTCATTGCTAAAGCTCCTTTTAATCGTCATTAATAAAGTATCCCACCAGTTTACTGTGATAGGAAGTGCTGATTTCAAAGGAGTGATTTTCAGCTTGAGGAGGCTCTTTACTGACTCCTATTTTTTCTGGTGCTTTTAGAACGATTGTATTGCCCTCCGGTTTATCCAAGGATCTAGATAGTAAAGGTGAAGAAGAAGGAGAAGGATCTAAAAGCAGTTGAAAAATCCATTTGGCCAGCATTTTCCGAGTATATGGTTGGTTAAACCAGTCCTGCTGTTCCTCCGAAAGGTGTTCGGGAAAAGGAAGCAGTAGCCCTGGTTTCTCCTTGGAACAGGCTAGGCTGACAGAATCGATAAATAGCTGGCTTATTTTTCGATTATAGGTTCTTTCACCAGTGTTCTTTAACTGATCCAAGTATAAAAGGACATTTTGGGGGGTGTCCAAAGGCAAAGAGACGCTTATTGTCTGCCCCGCTTTGATGGATGAATCCATAACTAGGCACCTACTTTGGTGTTACAGGTATTTGCGCATTTTTATATTGGAGATACACGGTCAACAGCTTATAATAGGCTCTGGCAATCATCCAAATGGAGTCTTTTGCTCCAACAAACCGGAGGGGATAGTTATCCTCTTGTTCGTTTATCGCCTCGAGATAAGGTTTAAGCAGTAATGCACCACCACCGATTTGATAAGAAACCCGGATTCCCGGAACCTTATTCCATGAACTTCTGATAAGCTTGTATTCTTCACGGGCAAGTTTAATCAAAATCTCATCAACAATAGACTGGATGCTTGTCCGAATGCCCTTTATCCAAATATGATTGCGTTCTTCGACTTTCTCTGAAGTGATAACCTCAACCAGTTGTTGCCTGTTCAGGAATCGATAACCGAGATCATGATGAACCCTATCCATAATTTCATCCAGATAGGGTGACACCCCTTCTTTAATCCCGTCAGAATAGATATTGTCTACAGTTCCATCCTCATGAATGATGGCTGCATCGGTTGAAAGGCCGCCGATATCATTAATCAGAACCGTCATGCGGGTCAACTCTTCATTACGAACTGTTCCGTCATCATTCGTTGTCAGATCAATTAAGGCTACATGGCCTTCAATATTGACTAATACCTCCTCAAATTTCAGACGAACAAGGGTACCGCCGATTTCTGGTGTTGTTCTAAATCTAATTTCATGAGAATTCGCCTTTAGTTTATCTTTGAATGTTTTACGTTTTCCTCGCTTGGCTTCACTTAATGGTAATCCAGTAGAGAGGTTGTAGGTTGCTTCGATCAACCCGTTTTTAGGGTGAAGTGCTTTCGCTGCATCATAGGCAAGTGCGGTTAACAGCATAATTACAGGCTGGTCTGCTTCTGATTTCTCGCTGTCTGAAGTCAATTCATCATTATGGGCGTAACCTCCAGCTAGCTTCCCAACGGCAAAAACACCTTGTCCGCGTTTCAGCGCCCCGGATACAATCTCCACATGGAGTCCGTCCAAAGGATGTTTTTCAAATTCTACAATATCTCTGGATTCCCCGATTTCAGCAATAACATTTGGGATCCATATTTCTTGATTCAAACCTTGCACATAAGCCTTCAACGTGTCATTACCAATATCAATCGCTGCATTTCGTGTACTCATGAGAATTGCCTCCCTTTTAAAACCCATTTTCATGAAAAGTTGAAACGGTGTCATTGCAAAGGTTGTTCATTCGAACTCTCGGAGCCTTCGATAAAGTTTCGTTTGATATAATCCAAAATCAGGTTGTTGCTTTCTTTCGGATCTGTGGAGGTGCTCGTTGAATGGATTTCTAATGTATTGGAGAAAGTAGACGAGGTGTGGGTGGATTGATGAGTGTAAAGCCGGAAAAATCGTAAACTGCCAATTAATATAATGGATCCAATTAAGAGAATTAAGATGAGAATGACGAAGTTGATCATATTTGCAAAGAAAGGATCAATATACAACGAAATTCCCTCCAGTCAGGAAAACTATTTTCCCTTGCATTAATTCATCCCTTTCACCCAAATTTTTATCAGATTTAGCTTTAATTTACCATACAATTATGTTGATTCTATGGAGAAAGTTAGGAGTATAAAAATAATGTCGCTCGGCTACTCTATTCGTAGATGAATAGAAATGGTGTTGAATTTGAGTTCATTGGGTCATAAAGACGTATATCTACTCTCTCAACTTGCAGATGAAGTGATGTCTAATGAAGAACGAATATATATGGCAAGTGTTTGCTGCGAGGGTGCGAACGAAGAAGATATCCTTCTGCTGATGAATAAGATTGGAACTGTGAATATGGAAAGGTTTGATCTCCGGTCTATAGTGTTTGGATATAAAACGCATGGTTTAGAATGTCTAACTTCCTTTGTCTCGTGGATAGAGAGGGCAGCAGCCGAGGTGAAGGCACTACACTTAACGGGGACATGGAATATACACATCGAAGGTTGCATGAGGAAAGGGGAAACACTCCATCAATTGCTGGCTCCAATTGAATTATATATTTGTGCGGATGAAGTTGATTCCAGCAGTGATGAGAAAGAGTATAACACCCATTATTATTCAGGATTATTTCATGGAACGCGAATGATTGGTGATGAATATTCCAACCTGCAAATTATGGCCAAACCTGCATTGCCGGATAACCAGTGGAGGATAACACTGGGCACACCCTCCATTATTATTGAGCCATATGACGTCCATTAGGCGCATTCATAGGAGATTGTTCAGTTTGCTTAGGCATCTGGATGGAATTAGAGTCTGTGAGAGTCGTTTCAAAACGTCCAAATGTGAAAATGGAGAGAAGGGTAACCGTTACAAACATCATAAGTACTGGGCTGCGATACATCCATGAAGACTGACGAAGGAGGGTTTCCTGAATCTGTCCTTGAAGCATTAACATGTGGACAAACTGAAGAATAGCGCCGATAACCATAAATGCAAAGATCCCTTTCCCCCACTGTGAAGAGGGGAGCATATTCATGAGCATTACCCCCATCATGCCTGCCATCATGCCAGATAGTGCCCCGTTCAAAAAAGCCCCAATACTGATCAACGCCCCTATAATGCCGCCAGCAGTCATCCCGATAATCACGCTGATAAACAGTGAGAGCAGCAAGTTTTGCTCATATAATATCCCCGTGATCGTTCCTCCGCCAATGCCGATAATCATACCGCTGACCATGGGCGATATCATCGTAATGGTGCTTGTAAGATTGGAGCGAAAGCGATGAATGAATCCGAATGTCCAGCACGACATAAAGGAATAAAAGATTGCAACAACGATCCAGCTTGGCATTTGTACAACCTCCTGTGTGTTAATAATGTTATGGTATGGCCAAGCAAGAGGATTCATTCCTTTTCGTTTCTGACGACGGATTCTACCATGATTTAATGAATGTTCAACCAAAATTTCAGAAATCACCATCCGAAGGTATCTATAATCATGCCTGGGTAACCGGTGAGAACTCATCCGTTACTGCTGCTACCCAAAGTGAGATTGATGATATGCTTGAGATTTCCCCTGCATCCGGTGGAAACCCGCATTCCGGACATTAATGCTGAATACGTTTCTTAATCATCAAGATATTTCATTCTTTTGAAGAAGAACAGGCTGGCCCCGGTAATCCTTCGGGTGCCGGCTTGTTTTTTTGTTCAACAGATCGTATGAAGGAACTATGATCAAATACTTGGTTGCCTCAATGTTTCAACATATTTTCTACACATTCAGTCCTTACAATGAAGATATGAAATCACAATTTTTTACCATATGTCATACCTGAGGAGACCAGTGTGAGAGTAGAATTATTTGAAATCGGTGGATTTACACTTCGTTCCTATGGAGTTATCGTTGCGCTGGCAGTTCTGGCAGCGATGGGGGTTGCTATATATCTAGCAAGAGAGACATCATTTCGTAAACATATCCCCAATATGATCTTATATGTTTTGGGCGGAGCCCTATTAGGGGCTAGAATCTGGCATGTATTCTTTTTTCAATGGGATTACTATTCAGAGCATCTTTCGGACATTGTGGCGATATGGAAAGGTGGAATCTCCATACAGGGAGCATTGATCGGCGGGTTTATCACTGCAGCCGTTTATGCCCGCGTACACCAAATCTCATTTTGGGAATTAGCGGACACGCTTGCCCCAGCCATTATTTTGGGACATGCGATCGGGCGCATCGCGTGTTTTTTAAACGGAGATGCATTTGGATCACCGACGAACGCCGGGTTTGGAATTGTTTATCCGGAAGGAACACTAGCCTATGATCAGTATGGAGCAGTTCCACTATGGCCGGCGGAAGTCTGGGAGGGACAGTGGGACTTTATGGTGTTTGCGATTCTGATTTCTTTGAAGAATAGGAAGCTGCCCAAAGGTGTTCTTTTTCTATCGTACAATGTTTTATATGCAGCAGGCCGATTTTCACTGGAGTACCTGCGCGGAGATTCCCCTCGGTATGCGCTTAACTGGACGGCCGGCCAATGGACCAGTGTATCGGTAATTAGTATCGCTTTGGTTTTCATGGTGGTTTTTATACGAAAACATAGATCGGATATACAGATCATTAGCAGTACAGAGATCTAAAACAGTTTTGAAAACGGAAATGGGTACACAATAGGATACATCAATGAAAAACATAAATGACGAAGGTGGACAGGATCATGTCGAAACTGCAGGTATTAATTGTAGATGATGAATGGAACATGAGAAATTTAATTCGTATATATTTGATGAAGGAAGGCTTCCGAATCCAGGAAGCTGCAACCGGTCAAGAGGCTCTGTCGATGATTAAGAAACATTCTTTTGATATTGTATTGCTTGATGTAATGATGCCTGATATGGATGGTTGGCAAGTATGCAAGGAGGTTAGGGAAACCGAAACAGTACCTATCTTGATGCTCACGGCACGCTCTGAAACCAAGGACAAGATTCATGGACTTGGGGTGGGTGCAGATGATTATTTAACGAAGCCGTTTGAGCCTGAAGAGCTATTGGCCAGAATCTATTCATTAATCCGTAGATCAACCATTTCAAAGTCCGTTCAACCTCAACAATGGGTGATGGAATTTCCACAGATAACTATCTTTCCGGATGCCCGAGAGGTTCGTATACAAGATACTTCAGTTGATTTTACCCAGAAGGAATTTGATCTTCTCGTGGTGTTAGCCCAGAGCTGGCAGCGTGCCTATACCAGAGAGGAACTGGTAGAAAGAATTTGGGGTCATGAATATGAGGGTGAGGTTCGGGTTGTCGATACTCATATTAAAAATATTCGT
Organism: Paenibacillus pedocola; assembly: GCF_031599675.1. Lineage (NCBI taxonomy): Bacteria > Bacillati > Bacillota > Bacilli > Caryophanales > Paenibacillaceae > Paenibacillus > Paenibacillus pedocola. The sequence goes on from NZ_CP134223.1 coordinate 3,428,165, forward strand.
GAAAAATTGCAAAAGGCAGGAATGAGTTATAACCCGATACAAACCGTTTGGGGAGTAGGATATAAATTCCATGCTTCCGGAGACGATGTATGAGACAGAATCGAATCGGCTTTAAAATGGGGATGGTCATTATCACCATATTTTTGATCGTCTTAATATTCCTGGGTTTTGCCATCGATCGAATGTTCACAAGTTTCTATTCTGCTGAGATGCAAAAAGAAACTGAGGAGATTACCTCGCACTTTACGGTGATGGCTAATGCCACAGATACGACATCAGAGCAGACGATGATGACGTTTGCCGAGTTTTCGAATGTAAGTATCTTTAATATACTCAAGAAGCAACCAGAAAAGGAGGAGGGAAGGGTATGAAAAAAGTAGAATGGCTCATTGCTGCTCTCTTTATGGGAGTGGGGATCTTATGTATGACAATTTCAGCAGTTTCATTCCAGAGTAACTCTCTTCTTCAATTTGGCGGTTATGTTAAGACATTTTTATTATGCATTGTACTGCTTGTTGTAAGCCTATTTCTGATGGTGAAATTGATTCGTCTAAACCGGAAGTCAAAAGAATAGGCCTACTCAAAAAGATAGGAGTTATAATTCGAACCCCGCCTGATTTTATGAAATAGGTCTGTAAAACCTTCCCGTTTCCCAAAAAGATACCGTCATGATGCTGACACTAGAAAAAGGGCTATTGTTTTTTTCATGTTGGGTTCCTCCTAAGAGTATCTTTGTGAATCTGATCACATCCTAGCATAGGATTTCAAGGTTTGTTGAGGCGTAATATTTGGTACCATGTTTTTCAATAAACTCCATTAAAACCACATAAATACCACGTGGTTCCCACATAAAAATTAGTTAAAATAATCTGATTGCCTAAAAAATGATGGCTTTCCAATCATTGATGTGAGGCAGTAAACAGGGTGTTTTATTTTTTTTTAAGAACATTCTTTCTTCATACTTTCCCCAAAGTACATTGGTATGCTTTAGCTATAGCAAGAGCATCAGGGCTAAATAAGGGGGGGCATATGGGGGGGTAAGGATTGTTTGAAAGCTTTACATACTATTCTTGGTTGTGCCCTCAATTTGTAACGCCCGCGGTTAACTTCTTACAAAACCATTCATTAAGTGTTAACAAACTCATCAATGAGCAAATCAGACAAACCGTTAACAAAAAAGGAGGATAAAAAATGGATATGGATAATTCAAGTATGATGTCAGGGTTTAGTGTATCTGGAAACGTTGAGGGCATTGCTGGCACGGGGAATTATAATTCAGGAGGTGTAATGAGTAGCCTTCTATCGGGCCTAACTCAATTGCTATTTGTAGTGTTGATTCTCAGCATCGTTATTGGCTTAGTAGTATGGCTGAAGAACAAATATTTCAAAGAATCTTTTGACAAAGGGAAACAGTTTATAAACAATGACCCAATGCTGAAGACGATTTTCGTTCTGGCATCCACTTTGGTGGGTGTACTCGTCGTATTATATCTCTTGGATGTGTTGATGAATGGTGGATTTAACCCGAATCAAATCGGATTTGTTTCAAGCTTGAGTGTTTCAGGAATCATAACGTTTTTCATTAAAGTTTTGACCATTCTTTTCGTCGTAGCCTTGATTGCTTTCTTATACAACTATGTGAAACAAAATCTCAAAAGCACTTACATCGCTTCTTCAACTGGAGTTAACCTTAGCTCTGGAGCAGAAGAGAAGTCTATTCATAAGGATGTAACAGAGAAGGAATAAATGAAGCGTGTGATGAGGTAACTAAAAAAATATATATTGGAGGAAAATTAAAATGAACAACAGTAATGGCTGGTTGAAACTGTCGATCTTCTCTTTTGCTGGACTAATTATCCTGGTAGTACTGATGAATGTAACAAATCCTGCAAAAGCAACAACGACCACGAATCACGTTAATGGAACAGCATCAGTAGGAGGAACAGTACAGGGTACAGTTAACGGCGGTGTATCGATGGACCAGATGGATGATTTGATGCAGCAGATGAATCAATTACAGCAGGGAATGATGCAAATGCAGCAGGGATCTATGGGCCAACAAAGTTCCACTATGGGAAGCTCCGGCAGTATGGGGAGTTCCAGCAATATGGGAAGCTCCGGCGGTATGATGGATGATGATATGGATATGATGGACATGATGGACCAAATGAACAATATGAATAATATGAACAACAGCAATTCTAGCAGCAGTGGCGGCGGAATGGGCATGATGTAATTCTTGTTCTTGAAATTATCAATATATTTGGGTTTCACATAAAAGAACAAGCTGACTCCGGGGAACTGGTTTCAGCTTGTTCTTTTATTAATAAGTATTTCAAATTTTTCTAACTTCATGATTAACCCAATGTTTCAACACATTTTCTACATAGTCATTCCTTACAATGAGGCTATAACAAAATAAGATTTATACGGAGGTAACGATATGGATTGGTCTTGGTTAGTCGCTCTGGTTTGTCCGTTAATGATGATATTTATGATGTTCGGTATGCGAGGAGGACATAGCCATGGGCCTCATAAAAAACAACTTTCTGTTGAAGAAGTACAGCAAGAATTATTGAACTTAAAAGAAAAAAATGAGCTATTGCAAAAAGAAATTCAAGGCCTAAAAGATAAAGCAATTTAGAGGAGGAAGTATCAATGAGTTGTTGCGGAGATCACAAACATGGAGATCAAAACCAAGAAGGTAAGGGTCATAATCACAGTAATATGAAGAAACATAGTTGGTTAATGAAAGTATGCTGCATCTTACCGATTGTTCTGATTGGTATAATGCTTGTAGCGAATTCAGCGAGTGGTATCTCCGGTAATATCCTGACATACAGCTTGTTACTTCTTTGCCCACTCTCACACTTAGTGTTGATGCCACTATTGATGCGAAAGAAAAATATGTAATAATCCTAATTGATTAAATTGGAGGGTGTAACAATACCGATGAATAAAAATATGATCATAGGTCTGTCGAGTCTTATTCTTGTAGTTGGGTTAACCGCATGCGGTAATGGTGCAAGTACGCAGCAAAACTCAGCATTACCAGCTAATAATAGTCAAACGGTAAATTCGAATGAAACCTCCAAAAGTGCAGGGGATTTGGCAGAAGGAGAAATCTACTATACAGCTAATGAAGGAGGAAGTATTTCAAAAATAGATGCGGCCACAAATCAAGTGATAGATACAATTGAAATCGATGGAGCCGTTCATAATGTTCAGATTTCTCCCGATGGAAAAACAGTAGGCGTCACAGTCGTTCCTGAAATGCCGGAGATGGGTGAAAGTGAAAATGATCATGACTCCGATCATGCCATGAACGGATATGCGATATTTTATGATACAGCAACTAACAAAAAATCCACCAAGTTAATGTTGGAGCACACCCTGCTCATATCGTATTTACAGGGGACAATAAGTATATCCTGATCACAAATAATGAAGATAATAATGTAACGGTTCTTGATACGAAGACCCATGAACAAGTAACAACAATTCCTACCGGTAAGGGGCCGCATGGATTTAGAGTTTCTGCGGATAGTAAATTTGCATATGTAGCGAATATGAGTGAAGATACCATCAGCGTGTTAAACCTGGAAACGATGAAGGAAGATGGAAAGATTACAGTCGGTCAAACGCCTGTTACAACGGCTGTGACAAACGATGGTCAAACTTTGATCGCGACACTTAACGCTGAAAATGCCGTCGCCATTGTTGATTTGAAAGATGGGAGTAGTGTGAAAGTACCTGTTGGCAATGGCCCTGCACAAGTATTCGTTCAGTCCGATAACAAATATGCAATTGTTGCAAATCAAGGTACAGAGGAAAACCCTTCAAACAGCATCTCCAAAATTGATTTAAGCACTCAACAGGTCGTAGCTACGATTGAAACAGGTAAGGGCGCTCATGGAGTTGTAACAAATAAAGATAATAGTCGCATATATGTAACGAACATGTTTGAAAATACCGTTAGCGTTATCGATAACCAAGAAAACAAGGTAATTACCCAGGTTAAGGTTGGGACAACTCCGAATGGTATTAGTTTTACGCCCTAAGTTGATATAAAATTAATTGTTATTTTTATATCAACGAATAGCGAAAGGGTAAGAACGTGCAAAAAATGAAAATCGGAGATTTTATAATTCTTGGAATTGTACTTCTGATCGCAGGATTAATTTCCGGTGTAAAATGGTTTGATTCACATAATGAAAAGTATCTTCAAGGTAGTTGACTGCTCAAATCACGGTGGATGGAAAAGCGTATAAAACCGTTACTTTGACTGATGCGATCAAGGAAATGCTGCCATTGATGAGAGAAATGCATCCTAATATATCCGAGGATCAGTTGATTGATATGCATCAATCCAGAGATATGGACAAGATGATGCAATCCATTTAAGAAAAATCATAATAAAACAAGCTGACGCCGAGTTCGGCTTGGTTTAGCTTGTTTTATTATGATTCTTGAAGGGTCAAGCCGGAATATAATACTCGTATAGCGGTAAGATTATTTCATAATTATACGATGTTTATACTTGACACATAGGTTAAGAGGGTAGAGTATATTTTTCGCTCCTGTGCTTCAGCGCAGTTATGAGACCCCTCATCTAACATTTCGTTTCGTTCATATATATCCTCCGCCCAAAGGGCGACTTATGATACCACTTTGAACTTATTTCACTTCTTATCCTTGTTATTCAATCGTTTCTTTTTATTTCATTAATTTTTTTACAGTAAGAAGAAGTTCATCAATGACTGCATGATCACCTTCATTTAATCGATTTATAACACAACTTTTCATGTGATGTTCAAGAAGCATCTTACCCACTCCATTTAGAGCAGATTGAATTGCTTACCGAAGGGATTACTGAAAAAGAGTTGTTAAGACTCGCTGCTTCAGCTGAAAAGAACTCCGAACATCCCCTTGCTGAAGTTAGCGTAACCGGCATTCAACAGGTTGGCATACAGAAGGTCATGGCTGAAATACTTCCAGAAGGAAAAGCAGATGAAGTCAAAAAACTTCAGTCACAAGGTAAAAAGGTAGCTATGGTGGGTGATGGAATCAACGACGCTCCCGCACTACTTGGCTATAATACACTGGGGATTCCTATTGCTGCTATTGGTCTCTTGGCTCCTTGGGTTGTAGGAGCGGTTATGGCACTAAGTTCTGTATCTGTAGTCTTGAATGCCCTTCGCTTACAACGAATTACGCTGTAATAATCTAGTGGTACAGAAATTCTCTACACTAACAAAAGATATGTGCCACCTACATTCGATGTTTTCTATAACAAAAAGACTTCGAAGTATATCTTCGAAGTCTTTTTGTTATCTTTCTTTATTAATGACTCATACCAGCCATTCCGCTTACAATCTCAGGATTAACCATCCCAAAGATCATGGCGATGTGTGCAACAACGAGAAACCCGCTGACGAGAATAAAGTGAAGCTTGAGCTTTCCTTCTTCCGAACGTTTACGGCTGATAAGTCCAAGATCCAAAAGAGCCAGAGGCAGCAGGAAGAATACGCCGCTGAGGTAAAATCCAACCGCGACAACGTCTACCCAAGAATGCCACTCTCCATTTACGGTCAGAGGGACAAAAGCTGTTGGGAAAAGATACAAGAAAACTCCTGTAAAGTAAAGACCAGCCAAAATACTGCAGATTCGGTTAAATGCCTTTAATCCACCCTGGACATTTTTGTTGAAAAGGATAAAGAACTCTGTTACCGTAATTGTCTCAGCAAAAATGACGGGGATTGCCATAAAGATGATCAGATTCCACGGCTGATTGTCCATAAGAAGGGACATGTAATGAGTCATGTTCATTGATTAATTTCCTCCATTTATATAATTACTGCAAGAATTATTATAGGAGATAAATATGTGGAAAGTATGTAGAAGAGATTGGAGAAGGAGTATCAATAGATGGAAAATAGAGTTGAAGATCTGAAGTATAGAATTTGTTTAGAAGATGGGTATACTACGTGGATTGAAAGGGAAGGGGAAGTATGGAATACCTAGTAGTGGATTCAGAATTACTCATGCGGTGGCTGATGGAATGGGGAGCCTGGGCAGTCCTCATAAGTTTATTGATAAATGTGGTCATAAGTGTTGTAGGAATCATTCCATCAGTGGCACTAACGATTGTGAATATGTTAGTCTTTGGCGTGGTTCCTGGATTTCTTCTCTCATGGGTCGGAGAAGTTTTAGGTGCAGCCGTCTCGTATCTTCTTTATCGCAAAGGCACCTTAACCTATAAGGAGAAATATCGCCCGAATAAAACCATCAAATGGCTGTCCCAGATTCAAACATTAAATCCTAAGCGTCAGTTTTTTAGCATAATAATTGCCCGATCAGCGCCGTTAATTCCTTCATCATTAGTCACTTTAATCTGCGTTATATCCAAAATAGGCTTTTCAAATTTTATAGTTGCTTCGGCGATAGGTAAAATACCATCATTGCTACTCGAAGCACTCATTGGCTATGGATATGTTAATCTATTGAACTATAAATTCTAGGTAATGATTACAATTTCGTTTCTTTTATTGATCGCCCTTATTTTTAATCTTGATAGAAAGAATAAGAGGTAATGCATGGATAATAGAAATGAGTTACTTTTATAAAGAGGTTTTTTGCGAATTTAAGCTCAAAACGGGCATTATACACTAAAAATGTGTAGAAACTATGTAGTTTAGAAATAAAATTATAAGATTTGAGAAAGCATTGACAGGCGATTTCTTGATATATTAAAGTGTAACTAGTTACAAAATATTAACCAGCTGCCGAATTTCGTATTGAAAACGGGGGAACCATTCCGGGTGAATTATTCTTGTGAGCAAGAGAATATAGGGAACCTTTAACCGAACCCTCAGCTAACTCCGTAGGCATTGAAGGGAGAACAAGGTTCTGAAGAAAGTCATTTTATCTTTACTAGGAGCTGCAGTTATTTTCACAACAGCTGTACCAAATACTTTCGCAAGTGAGGTAAGCCTGGAGAGTGAAGTGAATCAAGTACTCGGGACACCTTATTTATGGGGTGGAACCACTAAGGCAGGATTCGATTGTTCCGGATTCATCCTGTATGTACTAAAAAAGTTTAATGTGGATGATCTTCCACGCACTTCCCAGTCACAAGCTAAAGTAGGGACACCCGTTGCAAAAGAAAACTTACGATCAGGAGATTTGGTGTTTTTTAATACCTTTGGTAAAGGTATCTCCCATGCCGGAATTTACTTAGGCGATGATCAATTCGCCCACTCCTCAAGCAGTAAGGGAGTAAGCATAAGCAAGTTGTCCGAAGGATACTACAAAGATCGTTATGTTACGGCTCGGCGTGTAGTAGATAAAGAGAGTTATCTTAGTATGGTAAATTAAGAATTAGTTGAGGGGTATCCCAAAAGCCACTTATGGCTGCAGGGATACCCCCTAGTTTTGATTTGCTCAAAAAGAAACTAATCCATCAAGCAATTCTAAACCAGATGCCTGTAAATGTTCACTTGATCAGCGGTGAAACGTATTGTGGTGTTTGTAAGGAGCATGAGAAGCCTGAATTGTTTATCATCATTACGGGGACAGCATCCATAGCTGTTTTTTATTGGGCCATTAAGCGTGTTACATTTACAAATAAGATCGAACAAAAAGGAAAGGAACTGTACTTAATCAAATTGTCTCAATTCAGCGGATCCATTTAATTTTTTTAAGTCACCTGCTAGAACTTACTTACGCTCGCATCATTGATGATTCCTTTGCGGAGGTAAGCCTCGATGGTACCGTCGGCAAGCTTCGTCAACTGAACAAGACTGTTGCGGGACAGCTTTGCCCATGACTTGATATCTTCGAAAAATCCTTGGTCAGAGGCCGTTACTTTTAAGAGTTGCCCGTCTTGCAGTCGGGCATACTCTTTTTTACTTGAACGATCGGACCTGGACAGCAGAGGCCACAGGCGTCAATGACTGCATCAGCATTCAAATTGTCAGTTACAGATAACTTTTCATTTGAAGCCGTATTTTTGTTTTTCGGAACATATTTGCTGATCTGATATGTTTTGTAGCCACCTGTCAGATTCTTCACCTTGAACCCCTTTTGTATTAAGATCCGGGATGCAGTGTAGCCTCTCAAGCCGACCTGGCAATAAACCCATATCTCTTTGCTGGCATCAAGTTCATCCAGACGATTACGCAGATCATCGACAGGAAGGTTAATAGAACCCTCAATATGCCCATTTGCATGTTCTAGTTCGCTTCGTACATCCACTAGCATTGTAGTGTCCAAATTTCGGCTGGTCAAATCTCCAGGTACAAATACTTCAGTCATTCCGTTAATAACATTCTCAGCCGTGTATCCGGCCATGTTAACCGGATCTTTGGCTGAGGAATATGGGGGAGCATAAGAGAGCTCCAGTTCAGTTAAATCCGTAACGGAACCCTTAAAACGGATTACTGTGGCAATATCGTCGATTCGTTTGTCCACCCCGTCATAACCGACAGCTTGTGCACCCAAAACCCTGCCATCCTCGTTAAAAAGAAGTTTTAAGGATAGCGGAGTGGCTCCAGGATAGTAGGAAGCATGGGAGTTTGGATGTACATAGACAACACGATACGGGATACCCAGCCGCTGCAAAGTTTTCTCGTTATTCCCGGTGGATGCACCAGTCAGGCCGAAGACCTTAATAATGGATGTGCCTTGAGTCCCTTTGTAAGTAGTGCCTAATCCGCTGACGTTGTCCGCAGCAATTCGTCCTTGTTTATTTGCAGGTCCAGCCAATGGAACAGCTGTCTTTTGTCCATTCACAAAATCCACGATCTCAACAGCATCACCTACTGCGTAAACATCTTTAAGGTTCGTCTCCATTCTCTCGTTAACCAGGATATGCCCCCTAGGTCCGAATTCAAGGCCGCTATCTTTCAGGAAAGTTGTATCCGGTGCAACGCCGATAGCCAGCAGGACTATCTCGCTTCGTAGAACCGTACCGCTTGCAAGATGAACCTGAATTTGCTCTCCAGACTCCTCAAAGCTCAGCACCATGTCGGAGAAAATTAGATTTACTCCATGATCTTCCAGCTCTTTGGACAATATGGCTGACATTTCGGAATCGAAGGGAGCCAACAGTTGAGGGCCAGCCTCAATTAGTGTTACTTCCAGCCCGGCTTCCTTCAGATTTTCCGCCATTTCTACTCCGATAAATCCGCCGCCGATCACTACTGCTGAACGTGTACGTTCTTCACTAACCTTAGTTTTGATTTTGTCTGTATCGGGAATGTTCCGTAGTGTGTGAATTTTGGAACTCTCTATTCCAGGTAGAGAAGGACGGATTGGTTTTGCGCCTGGCGACAGAATCAGCGCATCATATTTCTCCTCGTAAGAGCCTAGTTCTTTACTTTGTACAATAACTTTCTTACCAACAGGGTCAATAGAGATCACTTCACTTTGAATGCGAACATCAATATTGAAGCGCTTATGCATGGCTTCTGGCGTTTGTACTAGCAATTTGGAACGATCCTGTATGGAACCTCCAATATAGTAGGGAAGACCACAGTTGGCAAAAGAAATATACGGGTCACGTTCAAACATTACAATATGTGCCTCTTCATCCAATCTGCGCAAACGAGCTGCCGCTGAGGCGCCCCCAGCAACTCCACCGACAATCAATACTTTTTTATTCATGTTTATTCTCCCCCTAATATTTGTATCAGATGTTTTATTCGTTCGTCTTTAACGGAATAAATGATATTAAGGCCATTTTTCTCTGTCTCCACAATACCTAGAGATCTAAGCTTCTGGAGATGTTGGGAAACCGTTGATTGTGGAAGTTCCAAACATTCCTGCATGTAGGTCACATTGCAACTTCCATTATCGATGATTCCTTTTACAATACATAATCTAACCGGGTGGGCTAAAGCCTTTAATAATTCAGCCGCCTGAGCATAGGCTTCAAATTGTATTTCCATTGACTGAGAGATCACCTCGATTCACTAAAACGTTATATCGTAATATTAGGATATTGAGATATAAAAAGCAATCCCTACATTTTGTCGAAAGTATGGCAGGTTGTGTGCATGGGTCAAAGTAGTTAATTTTCTAATCCATTGCTTCATCTATGAGCAAGGTTATTCGTGTTTCTATTCTGCATTATCCAAATTAATAAAAAATCAGTTGCTCACAAACACTATTGACAAACGGGTTCAACACAATTATGATTTATTCATGCCAATACCCATACGGGTATAAGTATTAAATTTTAGCATCCAGATAATTTACTTCAAGGAGGTTCTGAAATTGCCAATGATTAAAGCAGATCAATCACTGGATTGCAAAGGACTGGCATGTCCGATGCCGATCGTGAAAACCAAGAAAGCGATGGACCAGCTTGAAGCGGGTCAGGTCATCGAAGTTCAAGCCACCGATAAAGGCTCTCTAGCCGATATTAAGGGATGGGCAAAGAATACCGGACATCAATATTTGGGAACCATTGAAGAGGATAACGTGCTCAAACATTATCTTCGCAAAGCCAGCCCGGATGAGATTAAGGAGCAAAAAAAATATATGCATGTTATCTCTAATGAAGAGCTTGAGAAAAAACTGGCGAGTGATGAGAAGGTGATGGTTCTCGATGTTCGTGAACCTGCTGAATATGCATTTAATCGAATTCCAGGTGCGTTATCCATTCCTCTCGGTGAACTTGAGAATCGTTTGAATGAACTCAATCGAGGAGATAGTATCTATGTTATTTGCCGGACGGGAGCACGTAGTGATCTGGCGTGCCAGCTGCTAGCCGCAAAAGACTTCAAAGATGTGCATAATGTTGAACCTGGCATGTCCGAATGGACAGGATTAACGAAAAATAACGAATACAATAACTAAACACTAAATGGAGGTATTAACGTAATGAGTACAAAAGTAGCTATTATCGCAAGTAACGGTGGTTTGTTTGATGCCTATAAAGTGTTCAATATTGCCACAGCTTCTGCGGCAACCGATGCCGAAGTAGCAATCTTCTTCACCTTCGAGGGATTGAATTTGATTCATAAACAGGCGCATCACCAGCTGCCATTGCCGGCTGGACGGGAGCATTTTGCCGAAGGATTTAAAAATGCCAACGTTCCATCCATTCCTGAGCTGGTTGAAATGGCACAGGAGATGGGCGTCAAAATCATTGCCTGCCAAATGACTATGGATGTAATGAATTTGCAGAAAGAAGATTTTATCGAAGGAATCGAAGTCGGAGGCGCGGTTACATTCCTGGATTTTGCGAAGGATGCCAATGTCTCACTAACATTTTAATTAAAGGAGGAACCGATACATGGAAGCTACAAAAGCACTGAGTGTAATGACAGCCCGGGAACTTACCAGATTGGTTCTGGCCAGAGAAGAACTGTTTATTCTGGATGTTCGTAATGAGAATGACTTTAAAGACTGGAAAATTGAAGGCGAAAAGATTGATGTTATCAATATCCCATATTTCGAACTGCTGGACGGTGTGGATCCTGCACTTGATCAAATTCCCAATGGCAAAAAGATCCTTGTCGTATGTGCCAAGGAGGGTTCATCCAAATTTGTGGCTGAGCAGATTGCCCAGGCGGGAAGAGGTAATGTGCACTATCTGGAAGGCGGAATGAAATCATGGAGTGAGCATCTGGAGCCTGTCAAAATCAGTGATTTGAAGGGTGGGGGATCGCTTTACCAATTTGTTCGAATCGGTAAAGGATGCTTGTCTTATATGGTTGTATCAAACGGTGAAGCGGCCGTAGTGGATACACTCCGGATGACAGATGTCTTCGAAGAATTTGCGAAAAGCCAAGGAGCAACGATCAAGCATACCTTAGACACTCACCTCCATGCCGATCATATCTCAGGCGGCCGGAAATTGGCGGAAAAGATCGGAGGCACCTATTGGTTGCCACCTAAAGATGCTGACGAAGTTACTTTTTCGTATGATAAATTGGAAGAAGGACAGGATATTACTGTTGGAAATACAACGATTCGGATTGAGCCGGTATATTCACCGGGTCACACAATCGGTAGCACTTCGCTTATCGTAGACGAACAATTCCTGTTGACCGGTGACATCTTGTTCATCGAATCGATCGGACGTCCTGATTTGGCCGGCAAAGCAGAAGACTGGGTCGGCGATCTTCGTGAAACACTCTATAACCGTTACAGAGGACTATCTCAAGACTTAATCGTTCTTCCGGCTCATTTCGGAAAAGTATCGGAACTTGGGGAGGAAGGAAAAGTTATGGCGAAGTTGTCGGACCTCTATGGTAAAAATCCAGGTCTGAATATTCAAGAGGAAGCAGCATTCCGGCGCACTGTAACGGAAAACCTCCCACCTCAACCGAATGCATACCAAGAAATCCGTCAAACGAATATGGGAAAAATAACACCTAGTGAAGAAGAACAGCAAGAGATGGAAATCGGTCCAAACCGCTGTGCCGTTCACAATTAATAAGAGGAGGATTTAATAAAATGCAAGTAGATCTTATGGTCGACACGAAAGGATTAGCTTGTCCAATGCCGATCGTAAAAGCAAAAAAAGCCCTGGACGGTCTTACCACTGGTCAAGTCATGGAAGTACAATCAACGGACAAAGGTTCTGTCAATGACTTTCAGGCATGGGTCAAACAAACCAAACATGAGCTTATTCAATATGAGGAAGAAAATGGCATCTATAAATTCTTTGTAAAGAAGATCTAAAAAATAAGCGGACACGCATGAGCGTGTTCGCTTATTTCAAGCAATCATAAACAATTCGTACACCAAGAGAGCCATAGCTCTCCTCTTTATAATGACCTTTAGGGCAAGTCTTGGTACAGCAGGCAGCATTACTGTCGGCATACAATCTATCGCTGCATATTGGACATTTATCTTCAAATAGAGATTTCAACACGCTAAACATGCTTAATCACTCATTTCGCATTATTTTACTTGGTATTATTATACCCGTATATTTCTGATTCGTATACATTTTTATTGTTTTCTTGTTTACCATATAAAGGAAGGTGGGACTGATGGATATACTGCTTTTTATCGTAATGGTATTGCTCGGTCTGGTCGGTTCTTTCTTTTCGGGATTGCTTGGGATTGGTGGAGCGATTATAAATTATCCGCTGCTCTTATATGTCCCCTCCTTACTTGGGGCAGCCCATTTCTCAGCCCATGAAGTGTCGTCGATTAGCATGTTCCAAGTTTTTTTCGCTTCGCTTGCAGGAGTTATTGCTTTTCGCCGAAAAAAAAACAATGGGGCTGTTGTTCATAAGGGTCTAGTAGTATATATGGGGAGCAGCATTCTCGTGGGCAGCCTGGCTGGAGGATATATCTCGGGGCTGCTAAATGGAGAAGTTATCAATTTGATTTACGGAATCCTTGCAGTACTAGCGGTTATACTTATGCTTATCCCGAGAAAAGGAAGCGAAGAACAGTCGGATCATCTAACATTCAATAAAGTCATTGCAATAGGCGCGGCTATATTGGTAGGTATCGTTTCAGGAATTGTAGGAGCAGGCGGCGCATTTATTCTTATTCCTATTATGCTTACTATTCTCAAAATCCCCACTCGTACAACCATTGCCTCCTCGCTTGCTATCGTCTTTATATCAGCAATCGGTGGGTTAATCGGTAAAATCTCGGCTGGGGGTATTCCTCTGGAACCTACAATCTATACTGTAATCGGGAGTCTGCTGGGTGCACCACTTGGATCCAGGATAAGCTCCAAAATGAATGTTAATGTGCTGCGGTATGGATTAGTCGTCTTAATTGCCCTCACGGCAGTCAAGGTATGGTCTTCCATTCTATAATCATGCCGTATAAATCATAAAAAGATTTGTACTAAAGATTTTTCATGTTATAATACCTATAGGGGTATATGTATTAAGTAAAATGAAATAAGAAGAAAGGTGATGATTAATGATGGATTACAATTATCCGGATGAAATGAAAACACGTTTACGCAGAATCGAGGGTCAAGTCCGGGGTGTGCTGCGAATGATGGAAGAAGGACAGCCGTGCAAAGAAGTTGTAGCTCAATTGTCTGCCGTACGCAATGCATCCGATAAAGCCATTGCCCAAATCGTCGCGGAGAATCTGCGTATTTTAGCTGAACAAGCTGAGGGTAACCAAAATACCGAGAAAATGGTCAAGGAAGCCATCGCACTTCTAGTAAAAAGTCACTAACGGATAGCTTTAAATTAATAAAAAAATAAAGGAGAGATTAACATGGCATTCAAAATTTCAAAAGAAATCACACCCCAGAAGGTAGCAGCACAGCTCAAGAAAGGGGAGTCCCTTATTATGCTGGATGTTCGCGAAATGGGAGAATGGGCAGAGGGGCACATCGCCGATGCCAAGCATATTCCTCTTAGACAGCTTTTGGAACGGCAACATGAGCTGGATCCTGCACAAGAAACGATTGTCATCTGTCGAAGTGGGAGCCGGAGCGGTCTGGCTTGCGAACTGCTAACTGAAAAAGGATATAATGTCGTGAATATGACCGGTGGGCTTAATGCCTGGACGGATGTATTAGTTCGTGATTAAATCCTTACAGGACAGTACTGCAGTAACTGGAGGCATAATCAGCTGCTTCAGCGCTATTGAAAGGACAGGACAACATGATAACACTTTTGTACTTTTTGACTGGAGCAGAGGTCTTATGGTTATTGCGCCAGTTATGGCCCGTTCGTTCAGTTTCCTATATGAATGTTCACAACTGGATCCAAGCTAAGGAAAGTTTAAATTTGAAAATGCTCGATGTCAGGGATGCTTCGGATTATTTGGAAGGACATATTTCCGGCTCGATAAATATATCTTTAGGGCGTCTTCCTTATGTATGGCAACACGATCTATTTCCTGATGATAATGTACTAATTCTGTCCAACAATTGGTACCAAAGTAATAAAGCAGCAAGAATCCTCCGTAAGCTTGGATTCCACAGTTTGTTCGCCATACAAGGTAATGTTTGCTCTGCACAAGCAGACTTTCAAAAAACACCAGCAAAAGGAGGAAGGCATTGTGGACACAGGTTTAATCATTAACATTGCAGTGATTGTATTGTTGCTCTGGTTTGTCTATTCCCGTATAAGACCAGCTAAAGGATTAAAGGCGCTCAGCGCTAAAGATTTCCAAAATGTGATGGAGAGCAGTGATAAACGGTTGCTCATAGATGTACGGGAGCCGGGAGAGTATAAGACTGGATATATCAACGGTGCGAAGAACATTCCATTATCCCAGCTGTCGGGTCGCTTAGGGGAAATACCTAAGGAAAAAGATGTTTTTCTATACTGCCGTAGTGGTATGCGAAGCAAGAATGCGGCAAGAATTCTGCTGAAAAACGGTCATACAGAGCTTGTTCACCTGCAAGGTGGCTTAAGCGCGTGGAGCGGTAAGCTGAAACGTTGATAAGGGATTCATCCGTTTAGGATAGAAAAATTAACATCAAGAGGATGATGCGTAGTGTTCCATTACACTGTTGAAACAACCAAATCACCTGAAGAAGCAATCTTAGCACTTACAGAAAACTTGAAAGCAGAGAAGTTCGGCGTTCTTTGGCAGATGGATATGAAGGAGAAACTTCAGGAAAAAGGCGTAGAACTTGAGATGACCTATCATATCCTGGAGGTTTGTAATCCGGTTGAAGCGAAGCGCGTGTTGTCCGAAAATGCTCTCGTTGGTTATTTTCTTCCTTGCAAGCTTGTAGTGTATGAAGAAAACGGTACTACTAAGATCGGGTTGCCGAGACCAACAAGTCTTATTGGGCTAATTGAAAATGACAAGTTAATGTCTATCGCATCCGATATCGAGAAGCGACTTATCTCTTGTGTAGATAAAAGTCAGTAATATGATTTCTACTTTAGTTAGTATGCTCTGATTGAATGGAGTGGATTTCATATTAACTACAGCCTAGTACCGGTCGGTACTGGGCTTGTTTTATTTGGATGTGGCTTAACGGCTGATTGCCACATGTAAGCTGCTCGAAAGCGGGCGGTAAATGTATGCTGTGCACATACTGCTTGGATGGATGACCCTAATAGTTATGATCGTCGGGTACCGTTTATTCATCAATAAGGTTCGTAACAATCAAATTAACTTAAAGGAAATAAGAGGTTAGTGGTGATGAGTAATCTTTATTCAACAACTTCCATGAACTGTATTTGCGGAAATAAAACATTAATCAGTTCCGCAACCTGCGGGTCCTTGATTTGGTAGATAACTTCTAGTCCTTTTCTGGACCCTTCAATGATGCCGGCACCACGCAGCTTCTGTAAGTGCATGGACAGGGTGGATTGAGGAAGCTCTAGGCAGTTTTGCATTTCGGTCACATTACAGTTTGTTTTTTCTATCAACCCTCGAATAATACAAAGGCGAACAGGGTGCGCGATGATTTTTAGCCATTCCGCTTTTCTAATATAGTGTTCTTCCAAAGAGGTCACTCCCTTATTGGTTTAGTCTTACATTATAACATCATGATATTGAGATATAAATACTACCCAATATTACAAGAACCACCAACCCAAATATAAGGGTAGATTCCGACCTAAATACATATGTACAAAATACGGGTTTTGTGAATAAGTTGTCATGCATAATGTTGTACAGCCTGATTAACACTGATTTTCATAAGAATTTATTTAGCTTTGAGCTTATTCATTAATGCTACTATCCGGTTGTTCTTTGTTTCTTCCTTTTTAGCAATTTCAATATAATTGATCTGCTCTCGTTTAAGGTAATCAGGCTGATTTAGAAATGTATTCAGAATGTGATGATCTTCAAGGTTCCTTGTAAGGTAATCTGGCAAAACAATATTACGGTTATTCTCAGATTGTTTAAGAATTACATGGACTTTATCTCCAAGCTCTTTATGCACAGCTCTACGGATAAATTCATTGTATACAAAATAATGCCCATTTTTTGACGGTAATAATGTATGGTCAAACTCGTGCCCGTCAACAATGATTTGAATAGTTACTCTACCGTTAGTATTGAATATTTCCTTTACTGAATAAGGAAAATAAACTACTTTCCATTTCATTTTACCTTCCAGCATCTTGATCTCACTATCAAATTCATAGACCATACTGATTAACACTCCTTAGAATAAGAAAGCTTATTTCCATATTAGGCTAGAACTTTTCACCCTGAATCACTACATTAACAAAATATGGAATGTAGTGACTGTATTCTTGCTCTCCATGAAAAAAACCTTCTCATTCCAGGCAGTGGCTTTGGCAAATTTGTGAACCCCAATTTATTTAACAGTAAACCCTAAATTTCAACATGCAAAACAAACCCTGAATTAATATTGAGGATCAACGGCTGCCCCGTTCCACTCCACCTGAAAGTTCTAATGTTAAGGGTCTCAATGCCTTGGTATGATTCAGGTAGATAAAAGCGTCGTAACGCTTTGAGATCACAGTCGGCACATAGTTACCTCTCTCCCGTTCAGGATGATACACCACTCCAATGGCACGATGCCCTACCATCATCTCATCAAGTGCCGGATTCTCCTTGTCCATTAATAGCAGCTGATCCCGAGCTCCGTTTCTGTGCAGAAGTTCTTCCCAGCTGTTCTTGATTGCGGGTGGCACCTTCATTTCCTGCATGGGTGCACCCCAGCTTTTGCCGGCAATGACAGTACCCTCATAAGTGCCAAAACCGATTGCGTACACTTGGCTGCCATGTTGTTCCCGCAGAAGCTGTCCAACGTTAACCATCCCTTCATCCACCATATCCGTTGCCCGGGCATCTCCGATATGCGTATTATGCTCCCAGACCAGAACCCGTGAATTCTCCCCGTGAAATTCCATCAGCTTCTCCAGTGCCGATACCATGTGCCGGTCACGGATGTTCCAGGAATCCGAGTCGTGGCGGATCATTGTTCGATAATACGATTCCGCACCTTTTACAGCCATTACATTTAATTCGGCACTTAGCGCATTCTCCTGATCGTCCGGATGAGCTTCCTTCCATTTGTCCTGTAGCTTGCCAAGCAGGGTAATGACATCATCCTCACAGCCCTCCCCATACAAGGAAGCAGAAATCCCGTAAGATTGCTCATCTCTGCTAAAAGGTTCGAAGCATTCAAAAGCCTTCCGGGCTGCTTCAAGATCTGCTTGGTCGTGTGTAGCAAGATATTTCAGAATTTCATCCATGGACTCCCACAGACTGTATACATCAATCCCGTAAAAACCGACCTTTTCCTTATCAGGTTTATCCTTATTGAAATCACGAAGCCACTCTGCAAGCTCCTGAATCTCCTTGTTAGCCCACATCCAGGTTGGCCAGCGGTTAAAGTCATTCAATGCTGCTCCCGCATCAGCTGCGGCATCGGGATAACCTTTGATATAACGGTTTAAGGTGTAACAGGAAGGCCAATCCCCTTCTACTGCTATGAACCGGAATCCGTGCTCTGCAATCAGGCGTTTAGACAGCTCTGCGCGGACCGAATAGAACTCCGAGGTTCCATGCGAAGCTTCACCTAAAAGCACATACTGGGCTTTTTCCGCATGCTGTATCAGCTTGTCCATCGATTCTTTAGTTCCAAAGGGTATAGCCAGCTGGCTTATGGATTCCATAATTAACGATTCGCTCATCTTTTATTTCTCCTCACATGATTTCATATTGTTCAAAGTTTGCACGTTTTGGAGTGAAAACATTCGGATTAGGGATTGGACTTGGTTATTTTTAACTGCAAACAAAAAAACGGATACATAGTCCCTACATAGGACTGTATCCGTTTTTTGTCGACGGGAATGCAAATTTAAGTTACGTGGACAATCCATTCAGCATCCGCAGCAGCTTCTGGTATTGGTCTAATGTGTAATCATCTTCTACTCTATAACCGGATTTATAAAATATAATATCTCCCGTGCCATGGTCCAGCTGATGGTTTGCTTCAAGGATCCGTTTCAGGTTCTTAGCGGTTCCAACGCTTCCGGAAATAATATCTACATCGTCAGGAAACAGCTTTCTCAGCTCATTAGTGAAATATGGAAAATGCGTACAGCCTAATACAACAGTCCCGTACTGGCATAAATCAAACCTGGATAATTCATTCTTCAGATAGCCGATAACCTTCTCTTCGTTAAACTCGTACTTCTCCGCAAACTCTACCAGCGCCGGGAGCGCCAGACTGTCGACGATATCCTGATGATCCAGACGCTTCACCAGATTATTGAATTTCTCCTCTTTCAGTGTAAGGTTCGTTGCCAATACAAGCACTTTTTTGCGGTTAACCTCCCACTTTTGCACAGCGGGTTTGACAGCAGGCTCTATACCCAGAATCGGAAAATCATACTTCTCACGGAGCTCCTCTATCGCAATACTGGTCGCAGTATTACAAGCAATCACCAGAGCCTTAACACCCTGCGCAGCAATAAAATCAACGGCATTAAATATATAGTTTTTTACTTCTTCTTTGGGTTTCTCACCATAAGGTACATGTACGGTATCTGCATAAAAAATGTAATCCTCGTTAGGCAGAAGCTGTAGCGCTTGATGAAGTACAGTAATACCACCGATCCCGGAATCAAAAAATCCTATCCGCATCATTTCACTCTTCTCTGTATGTTGTCGAATCTATTTTACCATGCAGCAGTTCTCTGCACCATTTCCAGCGACTAAATAAGTCAAAGCAGCAAATACCCTGTTAGGCAGAGTCATTGCTGCTTTGCTGGTCTCTCCTATTGTATTAGCTTATTTCAAATACGTTCCTGTCTCACCGATTCCGCCGCTGCCATTTAAAACATATACCCGTGCATTACCTTTACCGGAGCAGGTTAATGTGATTGTGCCGTTTGTAACCATTTTGCTGTCACCGGTCACTGCATCTACATAGGTGCCGTTAGGAATCCCGCTAAAAGTAGCATTGCCCGAGATCGTTACGAGCGCAAAGCTGTCTATCCCTTTGGAGGCGTCTGTGTATCTTCTCTTAAAAGCCAATTCACCGCTCACGTTCTCCGTGGAATATTGGCCTTTTTGCAGTGCCGGCACGGCTCTCCGGATCAGATTAAGCTGCCGGATGTGCTTGGCCAGCGGATAATTGAGCGAATCAGCAAGCGTACCGGTTGCATTGGTATATTTCCCGAAATCCTGAACCGTCACGCTGCCTTCAATGTGGTCGCCATAGTAGGCACGTCCGGTTGTGCTGAGCGGCGCATTCGGGCCCGGATCGATAACTTTGCCTTTCTGGAATTCGATTTCGGATCCATAAAATATGGCCGGGATACCCCGGAAGGTGAACATTAGCGCCAGATTCTCAGCCCAGGTATCCTGCGTTCCGGCGAATCTTTGATTCTCCGGCGCCTGATCAGGTGCATAGTCATGGGAGTCCACGTAGGTCACATTCCATGTAGCATCGTTATAATACTGATCACCGCTCCGCATACTGAAGGCTTCCTGCGCAGACTTGAACGCCCAGTGCATCGGAAAATCGATGACATCCATGCCCGATTTCATTGAATAATCCGGAGCGTGATACGTATTGCCGATCAAAAAAGCATTGTTCGAGGTAGGCTGCCCTGCGGTTGTTGAGTTGTCCGCCCATTCCTGTTCAACAGACAGCTTGTTGGAAGCGTAATCATTTTGACCGTCGCCAGGGTACGATTTCGCAGACTTCCAGGTATAGAACGGCGTTGAAATCGCCGGTATTCCGCTGTTCCATACATCTCTGTAGCGGGTGGCCACTTCACCAAAGATGAAGAAGTTAGAACCGCCTCTGGCTTTCCAGGCAGGCACAAAATACTTATTGAAAATATAACGGCTCACATGCTTCACGGTATCCACGCGGAAGGCATCTACGCCCATATCGATATACTGGTTATAGCTGTCGATCAGATACTGATTCACCACTGGGTTCTCGGTGTTGAGATCCACACAGTCACCGGCGATCTGTCCGGTCTGAACCGTGTAGGATTCCCAGGATAAGCTCTTCTCAGTATGATAGATGTTATTGTTGGTTTCTGCTGTTTTCATAAGTGCTAGCCTTGCCTGATATTGCTGGTCGGGTGTCATGGTATCGTAATTGGCAGGCAGCTTATCCGTAATTTTGAGCAGGTTAGCGATCGTATCTGCCTTGGTGGCATCTTTCTTGAACATCGGGAACAGATTCTCTTCCCCGAAGTTACCGGTATGATTAACAACAATGTCCTGGATGACCTTAATTCCTTTGGCATGAGCGGCAGTGATCAAATCCTGATAGGACGCACCAGCCGACTCATATCTTGGATCGACTTTGGCAAAATTGATCGCATGATAGCCGTGGTAATCATAACCGCTGGCATTCTGTACGACAGGCGTAATCCAGATGGCGCTGAAGCCGAGCGCTTTGATATAATCGAGCTTTTGAATCAGCCCTTTGAAATCCCCTCTCCAGGCCGGATCTGAATCCGGATTCCCTGCTTTGGCGTCATCCCAGGCATGAACGTTGTTGCTGGTATCGCCATCGTAGAAGCGGGAAGTGATCACGAAATAAATGGAATCCTCCCGGAAGTCTCCTTTATTGCCAATACTGTACACAAAGCTTTGGGTGGTCCGGTTGCCGGCTGCGTCGATAACAAGGAACTTTAAGGTTGTGGTCTTGGAGATCAGAATCGATGGTCCGGCCAAACCAGCCAACGCATTCCCGGAAATATAGACTTTAGAGCCTGAAGTCGGTTCTGTACCATCATCTGTATAATACGCCGAAGTAGTTGCAGCTTTGTTGTCTTTGATATTGAAAGAGACGGTAACTGCAGTGGTGGATTGCCCCACTGGCAAATTGGCTGTAATGGTTGGAGCCTGCAGGTCGGCATTCAGATCAATTACATAGGCAAAAGATGCCACGCTGCCTGCCTGGCCGCTGCTATTGACTCCAAAAGCCTTGATCGTCAAGGAGGAGGACACTTGAATTGGTGCTGTATACAAAACCGATGCTGTCGTCGGTGTTGTACCGTTGGTTGTGTAATATATTTTATCGCTGCTGTTACTGCTGGTAAGTGCAATCGTTTGTGCGGAATCGTATGTTTTTGGAGCAGGTGAGACTGTGATTACCGGGATCTTAGGCGCTTCCGGATTGGTGTCATACCAGACGTTATCTGTGTAATACCAGCTCTCCTTGATAGTTCGCGCCAAGTCGGCTGTCTGTTTGCCATTGCTGTCGTTGAAGATTAGGCTTGTGCCTGCTGCGCCGGCAATCGTATAGCTGTACCAGTCATTTCCGTCTGAATTCATCAGAATTCCCGGCCATGCCCCACTTATCGGGACCGTCGCCGGATTCAAATTCCAGTAATGAATACGGACCGCTGAATTCCATGTAGAAGGCTTTTTAAAATGAACCGTAATGCCGGTTGCCGTGGATGTTGGCATCGGTGAGACGGTAGCTGTCGGTGTCGCAGTTGGTGTGGCTGTGGGTGTGACTGTTGGGGTTACAGTTGGTGTTACTGTAGGAGTTGGAGTAGCTGTTGGAGTTACAGCTGGTGTGGATGTTGCCGTAGCTGTCGGTGTAGCCGTTGCTGTTGGCGTTGCAGTTGGAGAAGTCCCAGGCAGAACAGTTACATAATCTATATTAATATTTCCGCTGTCAGCCCCATCGTATTTATAGGCAATCGTATTATTGCCTGCCAGCAAGGTAAGCGGTTCTGTTTGATCGGACCAGGTATCCCAATTGGCCAGATTAGCCAAGGTGGTTTGTTTTACCTTTGTGCCGTTAACATAAACAGATAAAGTCTTGGCACTGCCGGAAGCGTTAGCGTAGTGCAGGGTTGCATTATACGCTCCTGCAGCTGAGGCTTGCACAGTGAAGGTTGTAGACGCTCCGCTTGCTGTGTATCCGTCCACAAACCCGGTTCCGGAATAGCCGGAATGATTCGTATTGACTTTGGCGCCGCCTGACAGGACTGCACTTTCCGCTTCGTACTTCCCGGCGGCAGGGATAATGACGGTCCAGTTCTTCCCGCTGTTATTGTCCCAGCTGTCTGCCGGAGCCGTAATATGATAGCAATACGTTAATGTTGCACCTTCAGCGACAGTGATGTTGGCCGTGAATGTTGTTCCGCTCTTGGTCATGGCTGTATCCGTAAACGTCGTCCAGTTACTCGTAGTCCAATGCAAAGTTACAGCGGTCGCTGTAGTGTTTGTGTACGTGACTGTATAATTGGTATTACTGGCAGAAGCTCCGCCTGCTGTCCCGAACAAGCCGAAGCATAGGGCAATAATAACCAACCAAGAAAGAAAACGCCTCGTTTTATTTCTTACCAAATAAATTACCTCCTCATCGAATGTGAATCGATTTTAGAATGCGCAAACGTTTGCAAGAATGAGAATAATAGAACACTTTAAGCATCGATGTTGTAGCATAACCACCCCCAGGGTCCGATGGGAAAGATCCATTGTATGCGTTTGCAAAACAAGATTTACATAAGGTGAAAACACGCCTCCCCTTATCCAATGAATTTTTCTTGATTCTGATTATAGTGTCCCGCCTATTCCCGGTCAATGGATCTTTTGAGCTATAATCACAATTATTTTTCTAAATAATACTCACTCATTCTAATTATTAGGCATATAGAAACCGGTTTCCTATATTTTCAGAAAAACCTTGAGATATATTCTGTTTCTGCAGGAAATAGCCGTCTGGTTTATAGCTTTATTAACGTAAAATTTCTAGTTATTTAAACAAAAAGAGGAGTTCAATTGAACCCCTCCGCTCTTCCTGCTTAACGCCCAATCCTATTAATTGTTGATCGTCAGATTAAACCCGGACTGAATGTAATTCAGGCCCGGATAAGCAATATTGCTGGTGATGAGATTATTGAAGGCAGCTGATCCGTTTCCGGTGTAGGTGTAGATGGCGGCACCTTTATGGGGCCCGGAGAATCGTGATGTGGTGATACCGTCAAGTCCTGTTCCGTTAATATTAATGTTATTAAATACAATATTCTCAAAACCGCCTCCGTATCCGAACTGAATTGCATCACGCTGGGTAGTGATGATATCAATATTGGTGAAGGTAACATTTTTAATTGCATCATTGGAAGCTTCCAGGTCTATCGCACCACGTTCACCGCCGTACAGGTCCTTACTGGTGCCGCTGCCTATAATCGTCGTATCTGAGAACACAACCCCGGTATTATTCTGGAAATGATAGCCCGGGAAGACCGTGTTCATCCGGATGCCGGAACCGCCTACCGTATCAATAATATAGTTATGGTCTGCCTTGTGGCCGCTTCCGCCAAAGAAAGCTATGGCTGCTGCACGCCAGTTATTTTCAATCGTGTTATACGAAAATGTGTTGTTTACTCCTGCCGGTGCACCGTTAGTGTTGCTGGTCCACACCGCTAGCCCGTCATCTCCATTGTTACGGATGCTGCTGTTGCGCACAACCGAGTTGCTGGTACCCTGGGAGAAGTTGATGCCGTCGGCCAGATTATTACGGATACGGCTGTTCTCAACAACCAGCCCGCTGGCATGAATCGCCGGGGTATGCGCATAGTCCCCGACCCACATTCCGCATTCAAAATGCTCCACCCAGACATCATGAATAACCGAATTGGTCCCGAAATTGTCCATGAAGCCTTTATAAATTGCATTCTGTCCGTAACGGGAACGTAAGTTCGAGTTCATGTAAACGTTGCTGAAATCCAGCTTGCCGGTAACCCGCAGCGAGATGCCTCCACCCGCCGCATTAGGATTTGTAAATTGAATATTGGTGTGCCAAAACCCGGCCCCGGTAATTGTGATGTTATTGATTTTATTGCTGACCGAGCCGATTTCCCACATGCTGCTTAAGTTGAAGGTGCCCTCCGGGATATAAAGACTTTTACCGGCTGCAACCGCTGCAGTAACAGCTGCTTTGAAGGCAGCCAGATCATCCTGTCCATCGTTCGCTACAGCACCGTGGTCGGTCACGGATACTGAATTTGCCGGACGGACAATTACCGCAGGAACCGGTTCGATCTCCAGGAAATCCACCCCATATTCGTTGCTGTCCCCGTTGTTCTTCTGAATGCGGATGGTATCTCCGGCCTTGAGTGCAGTATCCAGCTTGAAGTGTACTTCATCAAAGCGGAACAGCGGACGTCCGGCACTTGGAGCATCACCCGGCATATCGCCCGAGAAATACTGCCAGCTGTAGTACGAAGTCAAAGATACAGTTTTGACCTTACTGCCGTTAACATAGACATCCAGCGAACCATTCAGGCCCATACCATCGGCCGAATCTGGCATCGAGAATCGCATGGTAACCCCTGCCCCTCCCTGACCGGATCTAACGATCCATTCAGCATAAGCGCCGTTTGACGGGAGCGCGATATACTTCTGCCCGGAAGCTTCCGAAGCGGTCAGTGACTGGTCGAAGGTAGGGGCTGTTTTGAGTGTTGCAGCTCCGCCTCTTACGGCATCGTCGGTATCATACCGGCTGTAAGGGACACTTGCTCCACGCAAAGCGTAAACCACCAGGTTGGTGGTGTTCACATTATTGGTCTGTTTCGAGGCTAGCTCGTTGGAATCTGCAGAGACGGTCGTAGTCAACGTGTAGTTCCCATTAACCGCCGTCCATGTTCCTGGGATGGCAACATTAACCGATGCATTCGCTGCAATTGTACCGTTATAAGTACCGTTAAATGTCTGCAGGGCTGATCCCGCAGAATTTTTAAGAACTACAGTAATAGCATGTGCGCCGCCGGCAGAGGAAACGGTACCCTGATTTTTGAGGTTTACCGAAAAGCCTACACTGTTGTTGGCCACTGGGGTCCCGGGGCTCCAGGATGTTGTTCCCACCAGATCGGAGCTTGATACCGGACTCACCAATAGCGCAGAGGCATGGTTGTAGCTGTTGTTGGCATCGTTCTGCTCAATAACCGAATTGTTCTCATCCACCTTGGCACTGAGCGTATAGCTGGCTGCGGCTTTAGTTCCGGCATTCAGCGATACCGTTGCAGAAGCCCCAGCAGCAAGGGTACCTACGGAAGCAGAGCCTGCGAGTTCACTGTTCAAGTAGAAATTAACGATGGTCGCTGGAGATGCTGCGCTGCCGTTATTTTTGACAACTGCATTCAGCATAATTGCACTGGATTCATCCGGAGCTGACGGTGTCCAGGACATCCCGGTAATCGTCAAGTCAGGATTGGGTGCCGGGGTACCATAAACCTGAAATTCGGCGATTTGGCCGGCCGGAGCCCCGCTGTTCGAGGTAATGTTCAGCTGCAGGCGTTTCACTGTTGCCGTTACCGGAATAGTAACTGTGTTGCCAGCGGCCGGATTAAAGGTATATACCTGTGCGGATACCAGATTACTAAAGGTTGTGGTCGTCTGGTTATGGCCCAGCACTTGAATGGTTTGGGTACGCATTCCCCATTCGGTTGCCGGATTCAGCTTCAGGACAATGGACGAGATATTCTGATTGGCCCCAAAATCAAGCAGCAACGTACTTGGGTTTCCGCTGCCCTCCCAATAAGTGGCGGTGTTGTTGTCATTCGCATTCGTGGGGACGTAGGTCTGAGTATACGAGGAAGCTGTGATAGTTGCACCGATAGCGATGTTGCCGCCTGGTGAAGCTGTTGCCGCAGGTGTCGGGGTCGGCGTGACGGTTGCAGTCGGGGTCGGGGATGGAGCCGTCGTTGGAGTTGGAGTTACTGTTGGTGTTGAAGTTGCTGTTGGAGTTGCTGTTGGCGCTGGTGTCGGTGTCGCTGCGGCAGTACCATAGATCTCAATTTCAGAGAACTGCGCCGCCGGCCAGCCTGTATTGGCTGTCACGTTCAGCCGGACATACCGGGTGCTTGCTGCGCTGAAATTAATGGTGACGGTGTTGCCACCAACCGAAGGGTTAAACACATAGGCTGCGCTTCCGACAATATTGGTAAAAGACGAGCCGTCTGTACTGCCTTGAACTGCCAGTGTTTGTGTCCGCGATTCCCAGGAGGCCGGCAGCTTTAATACGATCTGGTCGATGCTTGTATTCGCTCCCAGATCAATCTGTATCCACTGGGGAAACGCGCTGTTCGTACTCTCCCAGTAGGTGCCTTGATTACCGTCTTTTACATTATTCGGTTCATACGTCTGTGATTGGCCGCTTGCAGTGATCGTTTTGCCCAGTGTCAGATTCGGTCCGCCGGCTGCAAACACGTTTCCGAAGGTTCCGGCAGCGAGATACAAGCTTGAGATCAGCATAGCCGCTATTAGAGACCATACGACATACTTGTTGCGCATTATAATCCTCCTCAGCAATGTGTGGATAGTAATGGGGTTGAAGTAACTACCGGTCCTCCTTTCCATGAAATACACACTCATTATAGTGACTGATCAGTCCCGGCTATAAGAGGCATTTCTACGAAAAAGATAGGTATTCCCATGTTCTTTGCAATAAAATCCCAACATCGTCTTTATGCAGAAGGATTACTGAGCAATCTACTGTCTCTTTCCCCGATATTTATCTAAATTTTAATTTATCTCTTTAGATTAGCCTTATAATTTACGATATAAATAACGTAGATTTTAAACATCCAGAGATGAGAGAGAGTTGTTGTCGTGATGAGCTTATTGGCGAATCGGAAAGTATCAGTGAAAATTATGGGGTTAGTCGGGTTGTCGATTTTTTTTATGATGCTGATCGGATTTTCAGGACTTCACTACCTTAATAAAATCAATGGTAACGCGAAGCAGATGTACCAGCACTATATGGTTCCCAATGAGCTGCTAAATCAGATTATTATCAACAACGCTCAGATTAACGCTCTACAGCTGGAACTGATGATACCCACTAACCAGACTGTCTCCAGGCAAAAGGACATCAATGACTCCATTAGTTCAATCATCACCGGCAGTATTGCTGCCCAGAAGCAGATTGAAAGCATCGGCATGACGGGCGATGTGAAGCAGCAATACGATACCTTCAAAGGCATGATTGCCAAGAGCAACGAAGCCCGCGATCAGATGTTGGGCAAGCTTGAAGCTAAACAGATGGCGGAGGCTTACACTGTGTTTGCTAAGCAGTTGTCACCTATCCGCACTGAAATTATGAATATCCTAATCTCCATTAAGAATTTGAATCAGGCTTCTGCTGCCGAGCTTAATCATAGCAATAAAAATGATGCCTCAGCGAGTCAACTCAATTTGTTCATACTGTTGGCTGCATCTGTAGCCGTATGCGGAACTATCAGTTTGCTGCTCTCCCGCATGATTACCCGCCCTTTGAACAGACTGAAATCGCTGATGCAGGATGCCCAGAGCGGGAATCTTTCCGTAAAAGGCAGCTATAAATCCAAGGATGAGATTGGTGTGTTGACTATCGGCTTCAATGATATGATTGCCGGGCTGCGGGCAATTATATCGAAGATCGGCGAACATTCCCAGATGCTCTCTGCAAGCTCTGAGGAGCTGCTCGCCAGCTCCATGCAGACCAGTGCGGCCAGCAGCCATATCGCAGAAGAAATTCAAGCGGTAGCAGATGGATCGGCTATGCAGCTCAGCGGTTCACAGGAATGCAGCCGGGCTATGGATGAGGTTGCCACCGGAATTCAACGGGTTGCCGAATCCGCATCTGATGTGTCCAGCATTGCCAGCTATACCACTGAACAGGCAGTGCTGGGCAGCGGGAAAATCACCACGGTCAGCGGCCAGCTGGACATCATCCTTGGCACCTCTCAGGCATCTGCGGCCGTGATCAAAAAATTGGATAATCATTCTCAGGAGATCGGTACAATCGTGGGCTTGATCAGCGGAATTGCCCAGCAGACCAATCTTCTGGCGCTTAATGCTTCCATTGAAGCGGCACGTGCCGGAGAGCATGGCCGTGGGTTTGCTGTTGTGGCTACAGAGGTGCGTAAGCTTGCAGAACAGTCCAATCACTCCTCTGGTCAGATTGCCTCTATTTTGACGGAAATTCAGACGCTGGTGCTGGAAGCCGCCCAAATGATGGACAAGGAAAGCACCGAAATCCAGGTAGGTCTTACGGGCATGCACGAAGCAAAGCAGACGTTTGAGCAGATTGTCGGCTACATTCAGGAATTAAACCAGCAGCTCGAGGAAGTCTCAGCCGCGTCCCAGCAAATCTCAGCAAGCTCTGAAGAGGTTAGCGCCTCCCTTCAGGTCACTAGTGAAATCGCAGGCTCTTCCTTAAATAAAACGCAAAATGTCGCAGCCGCTTCCGAGCAGCAGCTGGCGACGATGTTAGAAGTAGAAGATGCTGTGAAGTCACTTTCGGGGATGGCCGAAGAATTGCAGGAGTTGTCCTCAAAATTTAGAATTTAATATGCACATCTTAACGAAAGAGCCGCCATATCTGCGGCTCTTTTTGGGCTGCCTGTATATAATCCTTCTGGAGACTGGGAATACTAACCAGCACTTCACGGGTTGACTGTATCTATATTAAGGTTTAAATTTAAATTGTTAATATGTATTAACTATTAAAACTTTTAAAGTATTTTTCATAATTTCCGAGGTGATAACTACTGGATAAACACGATCAGCTCTCTGATTTAATCAGCCGGCACATGATGACACTGGTGGCAAGCTACGCTAAGCTGCTGGATAACAACCTGACGGCACCGCAGTATTTCATTCTGCAGACGCTGGCGAAGCAAGATCTGCAGACCAGCTCCTATTTTGCCGGAGTACTGGATGTCACCCTATCAGCTATTACTAACTTAAGCAGCAAGCTAGTTCAGAAAGGTTATATTGAGCGGGTCGTTTCTGAAACTGACAGGCGCCAAGTGATGCTGAAGATTACCGAACAAGGCCGTGAAGTCGAACAAAACATGCTGGAGCGCTACCGTCAGCTGACAGCAGGGTTATGGGATGAATTTAATGAAACGGAACTGGATCTGATGATCGGCTCCTACCAAAAGATGATTGAGCATTTGGAACAGACAATGTATGGAACCAAATTACAACTTCAGGGGGAATAATGTCATGGGAAGATTAGATCATAAGGTAGCTATTATCACGGGAGCCGCGGGCGGTATGGGTAAAGCAGACGCCCTGTTATTCGCCAAGGAAGGTGCTAAGGTTGTCGTTACAGACCTCCAGGAAGAAAAGCTACAAGAAGTTGTGTCGGAGATTAGGGATAACGGCGGCGAAGCCATCGGGCTGAAGCAAAACGTCACTTCTGAAGAGGACTGGGTCAATGTCGTGGAGGAAACGCTTCGCGCTTTCGGCCAGATCAATATTCTTGTTAACAATGCCGGTGTCTCCGACCCTATAACATTCATGGAACAAACCGTAGAGCGCTGGGAGCGGACGATGAGTATTAATGTTACCAGCATTTTTATCGGTCAAAAAGCGGTTATTCCGCACATGATCGCAGCCGGAGGCGGCTCCATTATCAACATTTCTTCGATCGCCGGACTGACCGGCGGCAGCGGTGCAGGACCTTATACAGCCAGCAAAGGTGCAGTCCGTATGCTGACCAAAGCTACAGCGGTCGACTATGCAAAACATAACATCCGCGTGAACTCGATCCATCCCGGTTATATCGAAACGCCAATGACAGAGGATCTGCTGAAGGATGAGAAGATGAAGCAGTGGTTCTATTCACAGACTCCATTGATGCGGCTGGGCACTGCAGATGATATCGCAAAAGGTGTTCTGTTCCTCGCTTCAGATGATTCCTCTTACATTACAGGTGTCGAACTGCCGATTGATGGCGGTTATTACGCTAAATAAGCTGGAGTTATTTCTCCATAACGAAAGCGGCAGGTCCAGACGATAAGATTCGTCCAGCCTGCCGCTTTTTTTTTGTTAAATCCCGCTATACCGCCAGATGCACGGATCCGTCCTCGTAGATGTCCACTCTTTGCGCGCAGAGCAGCATCCCAAGCCCGTTCGCTGTCCCTTTTTCACGGATATCCCTTTGCCGGCGTTCCCAGATCTCCCGGTCATGAATAATGTCGTACTGGTAATAGTTTTCTGTGCCGGCTGTTTCCATCACCTCCACAAAAATGAAGTTATCCTGGAACAATGTGCGGAACCAGTCCGCTGCCTCCGGATGGGAACTAAACCTAGGGAGATCCTGCTCAAAGCGCTCCGGCAAATAACGCTGCTTCAACCTGCCGATCCTGATGTAATACTCTTCCAGATTATCAGAAGTAATCATAGGTTATCCCCCTTGTGATGAAATTTGCATAAAAATATCATATTTAAGGCAGAGCGCCTATGACATTGTGCATTCCACCGGATGAATAATGGCAAAATAAAAGACCGGGAGATCCGCTCTCCCAGCCTTGCCTGTTAACGGATATAGTTATCGAGGGCCTTGTTGAGATCCTCCAGCACCTTGTCCTGATTGCCGTGATGGACGGCTTTGACCACACAGTTCTCCAGGTGATCCTTCAGCAGCAGCTTCGCCGCTTTGTCCAGCGCCTTCTGGATGGCAGCAATCTGCAGCAATACCTCTGAGCAGTCACGGTCTTCAGCGGTCATTACTTTAACAGCACGGACATGCCCTTCAATCCGGGCCAGCCGGTTAACAATCTGCTTACGGTATTTATGCTCGAAATCCTCGTCATGAAAATCCTCATTTGTATCCTGATCCATAATTACCCCCAGCTTCATTCTGTCTTCTCTCACAAATACCAGCTAGAGGTATTATAACAAGAATAGGTATAGTGTGTTAGCTAGTTTGAATATTTGTATTTAAGATTACGTTTTTATCTATGGTTGGTTATACTTGTAAATTAGACATGAGGATTTATAGTTGTAGTAGATGGATGTTATAGTCTCGAATTCACTTATCTTAAGGCGGGGGATACATGGAGAAGCAAAAGTTAATACGTATCTTTGATAAGCAAGCAAACCAATATGAGAAAAAAAGAGAAGATACCACTCAGAAGCGTTGGCGTAAGCATCTTGTAAGTCATGCTAGGGGCGAGGTGCTTGAACTTGCTGTAGGGGCAGGTGCAAATTTCCCGTTCTATCCCCCCGGGATTAAGGTTACCGCAACTGATTTCAGTGAGGCAATGCTGGAGAAAGCAAAACAGGCGGCAACACATTATCATATTGACAGTGATTTCATCTGTTCGGATATTGAAGAAATGAGCTTTCCGGATCAGTCGTTCGATACTATTGTTTCAACCTTATCCTTTTGCAGTTACAATCATCCATTGATGGTATTGGATAAAATCAGCCGCTGGTGTAAACCGGATGGGCAAATTCTTTTCCTGGAGCATGGGGTCAGCTATAATCCTGCATTATCCATTGTTCAAAAAGTATTTAATCCGCTTTTATACCGTGTTTATGGATGTCACCATACAAGAAATATTGTCGGACTAATTCAAGAGTCAGGTCTCGTCATTCATAAGATGGAAAGCTACTGGAAGGGCATGGTCCATCTTATTTGGGCGAAGCCCAAGCAGAAGTTTATTGATTAAAGTAACGGAGAGCTTTAGTTATTAGACCCATAACCCCCGCAGAATACCTGACGGGGGTTATGGGTTGTTATATCATCTCAGCAAGCGCAGCCCGCTCAGAATTACCGCCAGCGTACTTCCCTCATGGCTGACCACACCGGAGGGCAGATTCAGTCCCCCCCAGAAGTTTGATGCAACAAGGATCAGAATCACTACAAGCGCGAATGTAATATTTTGCTTGATCACCCGGCTGGTGCGGCTGCCAAGGGTTATAGCATAAGGGATTCTTGTGATATCATCGTTCATCAGTACCACATTTGCCGTCTCCAGGACTACATCGCTTCCGGCCGCTCCCATGGCAATGCCGATGGAGGCTACAGCCAGCGCAGGAGCATCATTCACACCGTCACCGACCATCGCCACTTTGCCATATTTCCGGGACAATTCCTTAATGATGTTCAATTTGCCGTCAGGCAGCATTTCAGCATGGATCTCTTCAATCCCCACCTGGCGGGCAATGGCTTCCGCAGTATGCCGTGCATCTCCGGTAAGCATAACCACGTGCTTGTTCATGGCCCGGAGCTGTGCAACAGCTTCTGCCGATTGGATACGAACGATATCCTGAACCGCCAGCAATCCGGCAAAACGTCCATCTGCTTCCACGTACACAACGGTTTTCCCGTCCGCTTCAAGTCTTTCTGCCACCGCCTGCTGCTCTTCATCGAGAGTAAGATTACGCAGCAGACTTCTTTTACCGATGAGACAAGTTGTATTATTTACGATGCCGCTAACCCCAAGTCCGGTCACAGCCTGCATCGCAGCAGCCGGTTCAAGCATGATCTGCCTGGCTTCCGCGTGATCTACAATGGCCTTGGCAATCGGGTGCTGGGACAGCTTCTCCAGAGAAGCGGCGAGGCAGAGCAGTTCTGTTTCCGTCAATCCTTGCGCCGGGTATACATCGGTAACCTTCGGTTTCCCTTCAGTAAGGGTTCCGGTTTTGTCGAACACAACCGTCTGTATATTGCCGATTCCCTCCAGATGAATTCCGCCTTTGAACAGAACTCCCTTACGGGCCGCATTGGAGATTCCGGAGAGGATCGCGGGCATAATCGATGAGACGAGCGCACAAGGTGAAGCGACAACAAGGAAAATCATCGCCCGGTAGATTGTTTCCTCCCAGGTCCAGCCGAATAAATACGGCGGCAGAATCATCAGCAGCAGAGCCAGCAGGACAACACATTTTGCGTAAATGCCTTCAAACCGCTCCACAAAAAGCTGGCTTGGCGGAAGCTCGTTTTTAGCCTCCTGCACCATATGTATAATCCTTGAGAGCAAAGTGTCTTCCGCCGCCTTCGTAACCAGAATTCTTAGTGCACCTTGTCCGTTGATAGTTCCTGCAAAGACAGCATCATTCAGAGCTTTGTCTACAGGAATGGATTCGCCGGTTATCGTCGACTGATCCACTGCTGAGCTTCCTTCGAGGATGGTACCGTCGCAAGGAATACGTTCACCCGGCCGGACCAGTACGACGTCATCCTTCTGAAGCTGAGAGGCTTTGATCTTCTCTTCAGACTCCCCCTTTAACAGCACGGCTTCTTCCGGACGGTACTTCAGAATAGCCGCGATATCCTGGTTGGTCTTCTCCATCGAGTATTCTTCCAGCGCTCCGCTTAAGCAAAAAATAAAGATCAGCACCGCCCCGTCCAGCCAGTAACCGATACTTGCTGCACCGACCGCCGCTACAACCATTAAGAGGTCAACATCAAGGTCCTTCTCCTTAATTAAGGTTTCCAGTCCTTCCCAGGCCTTGCGGTATCCGCCGACAACATAGGCCAGTACGAACAAAATAACCGCTCCGGCTTGCATCTCCTGCTTCTCCAGCAGCCAGGCCAAAACAATCAAGACCAGACAAGCTGCGGCTATCAAAATCCCGCCATTCTTCTCCCAAATTGCTCTTATCCCAGATTTCCCTGGTTCACTGGCAAACGTCACTTCTCCCATTGTATCCGCTCCTGTCCCGTTCAAATTAGTGAGAACTATTCTCATTGAATATATCCCCCCCGGGGGCTTATTGTATGTGATTTTTGTCCCACGCCTATCACGATACATGGAAGGCGGTTTATCTCATCCGTTTCTTGCTTTTCTATGCGGACTATTGTAGCTTGATAGTAGTTATTTTTGGGCAAAGCATGTTTTCACAGGAGGCGCTCATGAATTTTGAGCATTATTATTTCACCGCCGGGTTCAATTCGGTACCGGATGAACTTGATCTGGCAGTACTGTTCAGCGGGGAAGGTAAACCTTACCCGGGGCATAAAATGGGACCGGCGGTGCATGATTACTATCTGATCCATACCGTATTGGCAGGTGAGGGCTTCTTTCAGTGCGGCAATATTTCGCAAAAATGCCGCAGCGGCGACACCTTTGTCATTTTCCCAGGTGCACTCTTCAGCTACCAGGCGGATGACACTTTACCCTGGCACTATGTCTGGATAGCCCTCCAAGGCAATTCCGTAGCCGCTCTGCTCTCCGATGCCGGTATTACCAAGGAACGGCCGCTGCTGCATGCTGAGAATGTAGATGAGCTGACCAGTTTATATGAACGGACCCGGCAGTCCTTCCAGCAATCCCCCTATCCGCGTCTGGAGAGTCTGGAGGCTTCGGGCTGGGCACGCCTGCTGCTCCATAAATTCGGGCTTAGCAATCTGGATGTGCTGCCAGCCCGCCCTCAAGAGATGCCGGAGATGATTGACCGGCAGATTGACCAGGCCATCCGCTGGATCTCGCTGCAATTTCACCAGCAGATCAGCATCGACCAGATCGCCGCAACACTCGGCTACCACCGGGCGCATCTGTCCAAGGCTTTCAAGCAAAGGACTGGCCTGTCTCCTAAGCAGTATTTGCTCAAAATGCGGATGGACAAAGCAAAAGGGCTGCTGGAAGGAACGCTGAGCATAGATCAGGTCGCTTCCTCTGTCGGCTTTAACGACGCGCTTTATTTCTCCAAGCAGTTCCGTAAAACCTTCGGTATACCGCCGAGTGAATACCGGGCCGCCCTGCGCAGCAACAATTAAACAGCGGCTTCCCTGAACACAGCAAAACCCCTGCAGCACTTCGCAGGGGTTTTGGATTATGAGGCAAAAAGCGGGCTATCCGGGAATAAAATCCGAAGCTATTTAATGCATAACTTTGTTTAGAATTGAACGGACAAACTCCGTTTTCCCTTCTGTGTAGGCCTCTCTGTCATAGCGGTATTGCCGTGCCAGGGAGAGCTTTACCTGTTCGTATTCTTCCACAGCAGAAGGATGGGTCCGAAGATAGTCACGAAAGGCGATATGCTCCAGATAGCCTTTGCCGTCCTGCGGGCATACATAGAGATGGTAGTTCATGAATCCGTCATCCGCCGTGCGCTCAAAAACCTCCCTGCCTTCAATCCCCTGATTTCCGTGATGCACATAACCAAATTGCTGAAACCGTTCGATAATCTCCGGCAATACGGTATAGCTATCCATTACCAAATCCAGATCGATGATCGGTTTGGCGGACAAGCCTACAACAGAAGTACTTCCAACATGTTCCACGGAGAGGATCAGGTCGCCGACCATCTCCAGCATCCGATCCTTAATCTTGTCGAACTCTTTTTTCCATCCGGGGTTATAAGGAACCACCTCAACAGGGATAACAGAATTTGCGATGACATCCACCTTCTTCACTGAAAAGTTTTCCGCCGATTGTCAACTATATTATAGCAGCACCCGTCAACTGGGATAAAATGCTACCGGCCGTCTCATACTATCCCTAAGCAAATGGAGGTGAAATCAATGCCTAAAAACAGTGCCGATCCCAAGTACGACCGTGACAACAATCGTGCCGATAAGAAGGACAATCAGCAGAATCACGCTTCTATTACTGAAGAACCTCAAATGCTGACCAATGATAAAGCTGCCGATTATGTCCCGAGTCTGAACGGGGTTACCAAAAACGAAACATAACCGTCATTGCCGTGGGGCTGCTCTTTGTCACTATATGACAGGAGCAGCCTTTTAATATTGAATCTTCAGCGGATTGACTTGTCCGGGCTGCGGGTGATAGTCTTTTCTTCTAGGGTCAATTAAAGGAGAATTCAGGATGAAAAAAGCAACGATGAAGGATATCGCCCGCCTGGCGAATGTATCTGTAGCTACGGTCAGCTATGTACTGAATAATGTCAAAAACCAGACGATTCCCGATCCCACGCGCCAGAGTATTCTGCAGATTGCCAAGGAGCTGAACTATGTCCCGAATCTCGCTGCGCGTTCCCTCGTTGTTCAGCGGACAGGAATGGTCGGCATATTAATCAACAAATCTCCCCAGCTTCCATTCTGGAAGCGCCAGAGCTATATGACGCTGGTGGACAGTCTTGAATCAAAGCTTACGGAGTCCGGGTACCATACGCTGCTGATCAGTCTGGATCCCCACAATCCGGCAATGGATGTGATCCGTGAACGGAAGCTGGATGCCGTCTTCGTTGTGGATGTCATGGAAAAGATGTTTTACCGGATTTCTGCTAATTTCGTAGATGGCGTGCCGCTGATTCTGATCGACAGCCTGATCGATGACCGGATGTTTAATCAGGTGAACTATAATTATCCGCTTGCCCTAAAATCTGCTGTATCCGCCGCTGCCGCACCTTCCTGTCTGGTTATGGAGAGCTTTCACAACCAGGCGCTTACAACCTGGATTACGGACAGCTCCGGATTAAGTAAAGAGGATATCTACATTGCTGCTGATCCCGCAGGAGCATCGGGCACGCTGGAGGACTTCTTGCAGCAGAACCGCGGAAAGCATGTCATTGTGATGAATGAATTTCTGGCAAAAGCCGTTGAGCATACCGGACTCGCCTCCTCCATGACAGCACTATGTACCTGCGGCATACCGGAGATTGTCGATGCCGGCACCCGGGTCATCCGATTTCAGAACAACCGGGCGGAGACAGCCTTTGAGCTGATGATGTCGCTGAAGCATATTCAGGAGGATCCAAGAATTTTGGCCGGCAATCAATTTTTGGTTGAAGTTCTCCCCTAAATTTTCTATAATAACTTAAACGTTTAAGTTAAATTAGAATTAGGAGGCTGTTACTATGATCCCTTCTGCTGCCGGTGCTGATAAGCCGTTGTCTGCGGCTCCTATGAAGTATCCAAGTCTGCACAAGAACCGGATATTCCTGCTGCTGTTCTCAGCAAGCACCTTGTCCATTCTGGGAAATGCTTTTCACAGTCTGGCGCTAAGCCTCTGGGTGCTGCAGTCCACCGGCAGCGCAAAAATGATGAGTATCATGACGATTAGTAACCTGATCCTGTGTTCCTTGCTGGGCAGCGTTACCGGTACCCTTGCCGACCGTGTTGACCGCAGAACGCTGGTCCTGTGCTCCTATTTCGTTCAGAGTCTAACGGTGCTGGGTATTGCCTTCACGCTGACACAGCCCTCTCCCTCTTTTCTCCTTATCGTTTGCCTTACCGGAATGGTTACTGCTGCCGGTCAATTTCAGGCTCCGGCATTTCAGGCTTCGCTGCTCACGATTGTTGGCAAAGAGCATATTCAGCAGGCTGCGGGCTGGATGACATTGTCCGAGAATATCTCACGTACGCTGGGTTATGCCCTCGGCGGCATATTTGTCGCTGCTGTAGGCGGAGCCTGGGCGGTATTTGTGGACGGAATGACCTTTCTAATGGCGTTTCTGCTGATTCTGGCCGCCGGTTCCTGGTCAAGCAAATCCGCGGCCGAGAAACCGGCCAAATCATTCAAACAGGACGTTGCCGGCGGCTTCCGCTACATCTGGGGCCACTCTTTTGCCAAAGCGATTACGATCCTCCTTCCCGTGCTTGCCCTATTTTTCCTCTCCTGCCTGATGCTTACCCAAGTGATGGCTGTACAAGTATGGAAGGCGGCACCCTTTCAGTTTGGACTGCTCGAAGGCAGTATTCCGCTGGGGTACATGCTGGGTTCAGGGATGATCATCCTCGCCGGAAGCCGGATCAAGCACCGCGGCCGCGTGGTCTCCGCAAGCTTGCTGCTGTTAGGGCCGCTATACATGCTCCTCTCCATTACCGAATCAATGAATGCTGCACTCCCAATCATCCTACTGATCGGGTTCACCTTCTCTTTCAGTACGCTTCTGATTAACATTATCCTAAGGCTGGAGGTGCCGGAGGAGCTGCAGGGCCGGATGTTCGGTGTGCTCGGTTCACTGATGAGTGTAGCCCCGCCTATGGGGCTGGCGCTATTTTCGGCCGGTGCGGATGAGTTCGGGGTGGCTTCGGTCATGTTCGCTGCGGGGCTGCTGCTCTGTCTATTCGGATTCGTTTCTGTGCTCAAGCTTGAACAAATCCGCAAATATAAATAAAGTCAGGCCGCAGCTTTTGTAGTAAACTGATTTGAATTAGGGATGCAGATGGATAACGAGCAAATAGGAGTGAGCAAGCATTGAACCAATATGATGTTATTATGCGCTACTTGCGCAGTAATCCGCTGAAAAATGTAACGCCCTTAAAAATGATGACCGCCTATCGGGGATTTATTGACAGTTACCTGATCGAACAAGGGGAGCACTGGGGAATTCTGCTGCTGCTGCCGGCAAGCTGCTATTCTTTCGACAAGAAGATGTATCCTGGTGCGGATTCCATAGTACTGATGGATTACAGCAGTCCGGAATTGGTTCCGGCAATCGTTGAACATATTCCAAGAGACGCTAAGCTGGTGTTCAAGCTGCAGCAGGCAGCGCGGATAGCTATTCAGGAAAATTTCCCGCTGCATCCGGTCCGCAGCTTCTATTCGTACTCTACAGAACCGGATCAAAGCTTCAGTCCGGATGAAGCCGCCATAGTAAGTGAACAGATTGATGAGCGGCTGCTTCCGTTATGGTACAGTAACGGTTATACTTTGGAAGAAATCAGGCATTATTTTCAAGATGGGGCTTTTTCAGTGGCCCTGTATGATGGACTTACTCCGCTCAGTACCTGTATCGTGTTCCGTAACGAGGAACAGATCTGGGAGATCGGCGCTGTGCATACAGCCGAAGCAGGCCGGAGAAAGGGGCTGGCAGCACGTATAGTCCGCACAGCCTTACATCACACTCTGCAAAGAGGTTACACACCAAGATATCAGGTACAGGATACCAATACAGCTTCCATCCGGCTGGCTGAAGCAGTTGGTCTAACTCTTGCTGTGAAGCTTGAGCACTGGATGAATTACATAGATCAGCCGAAATAAGTTAAAGCGCTTCTCCTATATGTGGAACTTCTATAATATAATGTTCGTATGAGCTTGTAAGATGTTCAGCGACTACAATTCACTTAAAGGAGTTTACTCATGAGCTATCAACCCTTTGGACAACAAGATTATTACCCGCCTCCTCCTTCCCCGCCGGCTCACACCAATGGTAAATCCATTGCTGCACTGGTACTGGGGATACTATCAATCATAACCCCTTATATTGGCCTGTTATTCGGTATCATTGCCATTATAATGTCAGCCATCTCCCTGAAGGAGATCCGCAACCGTTATGAAGGAGGCAGAGGGCTGGCCATCGCCGGGCTGGTCTGCGGCATTATCGGGACGATTATCTACGCGCTGCTGATCTTGCTGTTTATTATTATTATTTTATTTGCTGCCGGAGCGGGCAACGATGCAATCAACACCTTCAACTTCAGCACGAACAACATCTAAGCGTCCGGCTGATAAGGATAAGACAGACATCTTCTCTTAACCAAAGGAAGCTGACACCGGTTTCGATAACCGGTATCAGCTTCTTTTGGTTTACTGCGGCGGAGTCCCCTTGGACAATAGAATGTTGATGTTCTCCTGCTGGCGGTATTCGGTCGGTGTGAGCTGGAACTTCTTACGGAACATTTGCGTGAAATGCCGCATGTCCTGATAGCCCACACGCTCCGCAATCTCGGCCAGCTTCAGCTTAGGATTAAGCAGTAGCAGCTTCGCCTGCTCCAGCCGCAGGGAGGTGACGTACTCCTTATACCCCTGTCCGGTCTTGTGTTTGAACAGCTGACTGAAATACGCCGGATTGAGGAATACCACCGAGGCCATTTTCTCGAGCGACAGATCCTCGGCGTAGTGCTCCTTGATATAATGGAGGGCGACATCGATTGCCTTCTCCCCGCTGCCCTTGAGCGGCTCCAGCTCAAAAGCCTGTGAGGCCGAAGCCTCCCTCATCCGTTTAACTACCTGAGGAACCGTGCTGAAATCGTAGCTTAAGCCGGAATGCAGGATCTGAAAAGGGACTTTCAAATAATGGGTGAGATGCTCACGGACCTCCTGCTGAAACTCCTCGATCACCGAGTTCTCCCGTAAAGTAACCAGACCCAGCAGACTCTGGCGGTCATAGCTAACCACAAATCCCCGTCCATGCCGCTCGACCAGCTCAGACAGCACATTTTCCACGATAAAGTGCTCCAGCCTGACGCTTCTGTCCCCGGGATCCATCTGCACCATCACCAGATAGTAATTACTGAAGTCTTCGATAAAAGGGCCAATGTCAAGGTTGCCGATATCTAGCCCCGATGCAAGCCGCTGGAACACCCCTTCACGCAAAAACCGCAGGCTCGCCCTCAGCCGTTCGCCCTGCCTGGAAATGTCACTGTCCTTCTGGATCTCCTCAGTGAGATTGTTGATAATCTCCTGCAGCTTGTTCTTGCCGATAGGCTTTAGCAGATAATCCTTCGCCCCGAGGCGAACCGCCTCCTGCGCAT
The DNA here is from genome assembly GCF_031599675.1 of Paenibacillus pedocola. Taxonomy (NCBI): domain Bacteria; kingdom Bacillati; phylum Bacillota; class Bacilli; order Caryophanales; family Paenibacillaceae; genus Paenibacillus; species Paenibacillus pedocola. The sequence goes on from NZ_CP134223.1 coordinate 3,469,215, forward strand.
AAGAAAACTCGCTGTGTGCCGAGATCACAACCCATTTCACATAGGGATATCTGCGCTTTGAAATCTTCATAAATTCCAGTCCGTTCATTCCCGGCATCAGGATATCGGTCAGGACAATGTGGATATGCTGCTCTTCCATCACCTTAACCGCATCCTCGGCTCTGGCTGCAACATAAACCTGATATTCAGGGTACATATTCTCGATTGTGCGCTTGATGCCTTCACGGATTACCCGCTCATCATCGGCGATGAGAATGTTCACGTAAGCGTGTCTCCTTCCACATTAATCGGCAGCAGGATCGCAACCTGGGTTCCTACTCCGGGAAAGCTCTGGATCTGCAGACCATACGTCTCACCGAACATATGCTGCAGGCGGCGGTGCAGATTCTGAAGTCCGATGCCGCTTTTACCGGCTTCCTTCGGACTGCCGCCCTCGAGAGAATCGTGCAGCCGCTGAAGCTGTCCTTCATCCATCCCGTTCCCGTTGTCTTCCACGATTAATTTCAGAATATTCCCTTCCTCGCGGGTATACACCTTAAGGATCCCCTGGCGGCCAAGGGATTCCAAACCATGTTTGACCGCATTTTCTATGACCGGCTGCACCGTCATCTTAGGAACCCGGATAGGGAGCCACTGTTCATCGATGTCTGTAACAATCACCAGCCTGCCTTCCAGCCGGATTGAAATAATCTTCAGGTAGTGGCCGATCTGTTCCAGTTCTTCCTCTAGCGTGACCTCCGCCCCGTCCTCCCATTGACTGCTGTAACGGAACATGGATGACAGTGACAACACCAGCTCACCAAGCTGCTCATTCCCTTCCTCATCGAGCATCCAGTAGATCATGTCTAAGGTATTGTACAGGAAATGCGGATTCACCTGAGACTGGAGCGCATGCAGCTCCGCGTTCTTCTCGCTGACCGACGACAGCTTCACCCGTTCGATCAGCTCTTCAATCCGCCGCACCATCCGGTTGAAGGAAGCGACAAGGATGTTGATCTCCTGGTATGAGGAAACATTCACCATGCCCCGGAAGTTGCCGACCTCCACCTGCCGCATCTCGCGGATCATCTTCTTCAGAGGGGAGGATATACTCCGCGATACAATGAAAGCGATCAGCGTGGAAACAATAATCAGAATCGAAATGACGATCAGCAGATAACGCTTCATCTCAATCAGTTCCACATTCAAATCTTTATCCGGTGTAATGCTCATAACCCACCAGCCCGAGAATGATAGCTTGGAGGCGACAATCAGACGATCCGGTTCCTGTTGGACCATTACGTCCTCTGCGGTCTGCAAGGAGGGCAGATTCTCTACCACCGGAGACGGATCTGTAGCGGATGAGACAAAACGTCCATCCTGTGACATCAGATAGACCTGGCTGTGTGCACCGAGCTTCAGGTTGTCTAAAGCGTCCAGAACAGGCTGGGGATTCGTCTCATAGAGGACAATACCAATCGGTTTATGCTCATTGAGGTCAAAGATTTGCCGCCCGAAAGCGAATACAGGACTGTCCTCGACCTGGTCGATCAACGAATGCTCGTAGACCCCCAGCCAGACCATTTTCCCTGAAGAAGCGCGCAGCTGTTTATACCAGTCCTCAGTCTTGTAATCCGGATCAACCACATTCATATAGTTGCCGTAATTATAGATTTTCCCCTTATCGGTAATGACATGAATCCCGACCAGATCATCGCGTGAATAAAAGATAGAGCCGATGATATTGGTGATAGTCTGTTCATTGATAAATGCCACTGCCGGTTCATCCGTTGTTTCATTGAGCAGGCGAATCATCTCAAAGTTATTGCTTAGTGATTTCGATAAGGCGTCATACCCTTTATAGAGCAAGGTGAACAGCCCCGCCGTTTGAGCCACATTCTTCTGCGACAAATCGCTGATCTTTTCATGCAATTGAACCGTAGTCCGGTTATAGTACAGCAGGCTGACAATAAGCAGAATACTGGACATGCAAAAAAGAAACAGCAGAAACAACCGGTGATGGATGGAATGAAAGCCGTTTCGCATAGGACTCTCCTCCTTCTTAGCACCCTGTCCTGCCGTTCCCTATTATAAATCCAATGCTTTTTGTAAAGCAACGCTTATCTAACCCTTAACCGCCCCTGCTACCATGCCCTTCGTAATCCGGTTCGACAGGAAGAAGTAGATCAGGATAACCGGCAATGCGCCCATGACGAGAAATGCGCCGATATCGCCGTAGTTGACCGAATACTGGCTAACGAAGGTGTACACCCCGAACGGCAATGTTTTCAGCTTCTCGGAAGAGATAAAGGTGGCTGCGAGAATATATTCATTCCAGATATTGATGAAAGTCAGGATGCACACGGTCATTACCGGCGGTATCGATACCGGAAGAATGATGCTGCGGAAAATCCGGTAGACACTGGCCCCGTCGATGAAGGCAGATTCTTCAATCTCGTGTGGAATGTCCCGCATGAAGCCTGAGAGAATAAAGACGGCGATCGGCGTGGAGAATGCAATGTACGGCAGAATCAGCGACCAATGCGTATTCAGCACATGAATATGTTTGAATATGATCATCAGCGGCAGCAGAGTGGCCTGCATCGGGATCATCATCCCCATCAGGAAAATCGTCATCACGATATTGCCGTACTTCCAGCGGAACCGAGAAATCGCATATGCCACCATCGAGGCCAGCACAATGACGCAAACCATCGTTGTTGCGGTAACAAATACGCTGTTACTCAAGTATTTCAGATAACTGCCGGACGTGTAAGCCTCACTGTAGTTATGCCATTGGAACGATTTCGGGAAGGAAAAGAAGCTGCCGTCCATAATTTCTTCGTTGGTCTTCAGTGAGTAGAGAACTAACCATAAGAGCGGATATAACTGTGTGACTACAGGAATGGCGAAAAGAAGATACACGATTCCTTTTTTAAATTTTCGCATGACCGCGCACTCCTTTTCTAATTAAACTTTCGTTCAATCCGGTTAAAGATCGTATTGATGAATCCGGTAAAGACCAGGCAGACCACAACCAGGAAGGTCGCTATCGCACTACCGTAGCCATACTTGAAGGAACCGAATGAACTGGTATACATATGCGTGGAGATAACATCCGTAGCATGTGCCGGACCGCCGCCGGTCATAACCATAACCAGATCAAATGCCTGCAGGGAACCGATAAATGCCAGTACAATAGATATTTTAAAGATCGGGACAATCAGCGGAAGGGTAATGTAACGGTCCGCTTTGAAGCCGTCTGCCCCGTCTATTTTTGCCGCCTCATAAAGCTCATCCGGAATATTCTGCACCCCGGTATATTGAATCAGCAAATGATAACCGAAGTACTGCCATAGGGATACAAAATAAAGCGCGAACATCGCAATTTTGGGCTCCGTCAGCCAGTTATGTGTCCAGCTGTCCAGTCCCAGGGAGACCAGTACGCCGTTAAGCATACCGCCCATGGATGTAGGGTTGTACACGGTTTTCCACAATTGTCCAATGATAACGACGGACAGAATGACCGGTGTAAAGTAAATGGACACCAGTGTGTTGCCTTTTTTCAAATAACGGTTTAGCAATATCGCCATGAACAGGCACAGCGGAATTTCTATCATGGAAGCAACAGCATATAGCAGGGTTCTTCTTACGGACGGCCAGAACACCGGATCATTAAAGAACATATCCTTGAAATTGCCGAGGCCAATAAACGTTGAAGCCGTTAAGCCATCCCATTTGAGCAGTCCTGTGTATACGGATACCACGATGGGAACAAACACAAGGCACACATACAAGAGCAGACATGGCAATACGAAGACGGCTATTGTACGCGCTGGCACCTTAAGTACTTTCATCTTTCCCGCCTCCTAAACAAGCAGATTCTTTGTCTATATCCATTAGAACCCGGTGCGAAGCAGCTTCTTAAGTCCGCTCCGCACCGGTAATGGTAGCTGTATTTGTTACTTCTTATTCTTTATTTGCTTCATAAGCGGTTTGATGTTCTTTGGCCACAGCCGCGGAATCTACTTTTTGGACGAACAGGTTCTGGATGCTGCTAAGGTGCACTTGGGCTGTGGCCGGGTTCATGGTGTTATCAAATGCCAGGTCGCCGCCCTTAACTTGGTTGAACAGGCCGGCAATGTTAACAGCCAGATCAGAGTAACCGGCAGCTTTCAAGTCGCCGTCTACCTTTTGACCGATACCTACAGCATTTTTCAATTCAAATTGTTTCTTAGGATATTCGGAAGCGAAGAAGTTGAGGAAATCTTTGGTTTCCTGCAGGTGCTCACTATTAGCCGATACGGCAAATGCGCTGCCTGGTGCCAGCATGAATTCGTTAGGGTCACCCTTGCCGTTAACAGTAGGGAATTGGAAGGCTCCAACTTTACCGGCTACAGAAGAAGCGTCAATGGCGCCTGTTTCCCAGGATCCGATGGACCACATTGCGGCTTTACCGGTTTTGAAAATGTTACCGCCGGCATTGGCATCAATTGAAGTTGCACCGTCAGGGAATGCTCCTGCCTGAACCAGCTGCTGGAACGCGTCTACAGCTTCAATGAAGGCCGGATCTTCAAAGGTTTTCTTGCCGTCAAGCACATCCTGGAGGAATCCGGGACCGCCATTGGTGCGCAGCAGGATGTTCATGAAGAGGAACGAACCTGTCCAGGAGTCCTTTTCACCGATGGCCATTGGGGTAATGCCTTTATCTTTCAGGATTTTGACATCCTGCAGCAGTTCTTCGAAGGTGGTTGGTGTATTCTTGATTCCGGCTTGGTCGAAGAGTTCCTTGTTGTAGTAGACCACTTCGATATTGTTGCCGTCAGGGAGCGCATATACATTGTTGTCGAAGCTGTAGTAATCCAGCAGACCTTCCTGGTAGGTATCCTTCAGGCCGTTCTGGTCCAGCATATCGTTCAACGGTGCAAACAATCCGGCGTCTACAAAAGGCTTCATTTGTGCGGCCGGGTTAACAATCGTAATATCAGGTACTTCTTTAGAGGCTGCCTGTGTTTTCAGTTTCACTTTTTGCTGGTCTGTGTTCAGGGTATCCAGCTCGATTTTGACATTTGGATGTTCCTTCATGTACTGGTCAGTCAGCTCATGAATCATTTTGTAAGCTGGTGTAGCCGGGTCGGGATAGATGTTCTGGAAGGTGAGCGTTACCTTTTTGCCGCTGTCAGTAGTTGCAGTAGCTGCGTTGCCGCTGTCAGTGCTCTTCGGTGCGTTAGTGGCTGCGCCTTCATTGGTGTTGTTGTTCGAGTTGCCGCAAGCTGCCAGGCTGAGTGCCATTACTGCGGTTAATCCGATTGCAAATGACTTTTGCATTTTTGTTTTGACCATTTGTTTAATGCCCCCTAACTCGTGATAGGCTTATTATCATCTGATTAAGCGCTTCCAACAAGGTGTGAACTACAGAATAAAGGTTTGTTTTTTCTATATATCCGTTTTATCCTTAGGGGCCTGTTCGGCAGCCGAGACGAGCAAAAAGCGGCAGCTAAAGGGATTATTCCCTTTATAGCTACCGCTTCTGCGATGTGAGAACTATATAATATTTATGGTAAGAAACATTCTGTTGCACTCTCTGCAGCAGATTGCCGGATTATCGGCCAGATTACTCATTCTATTGTACTTTGTACATCAGAAACTTGTTTTTCAAGTGCTTTTGCCCCATACGTCCGAAATCTAATGCACGAAATACAGTAGAATGTGATTTGTCTCCGATTATTGAGAAATCTATTGCACGAAGTGCAATCCTCCAATAAATCCACCTCTAACAATCGGAGCCAGGTCCTAGTTCATAAGCAAGTTTAGCTGAGCTAGTGAAATCGTTAATGAAATTGTTATTGTCCCCGCTTCCACTCCTTCAAGACACTCAGCAGTCCGGGAACATCCAGCCCGTCCAGTGAAAAGGCTTTGCGCAGCAGATCATGGGGAATGAATTCATCATACTTCCCGAGGTAAGGCGCCTCATCCGGCCCGAGCAGAGACAGCGGATCGGTTGCCGCAGTACTCTCGGCAATGATCTCCTCCTCCAGCGTTTCGGCGTCCGTACGTCCGGCCACAACCATATAATACGGCTCCATCGGCACGATGGAACGCAGCCCGAGCCGGCCCTTGAGGTTGTTCTTCAACAGGCGTTCCAGCGTTCGGAACTGCCGGCTTCCCGCCCAGGGCAGAATGAACATGGAATCGCCGCCAGCGGGCAGCACTTCGCGCGTCAGCAGGCCGCTCTCCTTGGCCAATCGGCGCGCCCGTTCAAGCCTTGCTGCTGCGCTTGGCGCAAGATACGGATAGAGTGCCGTCGATCCCAGCACCTCGCGGATCTTGGCCATGATGCGGGTATGCACATCGCCGCCGGCACCCAGCCATAAGGTATCTACCTTACCGCGCGAGCTTTTGACATAGACCGCTTTGTGGCGGGTGTCAACCTCCTCAATCTTCCACAGCTTGCCGGCGAGGGTGAAGCAATAGCCGGGCGGCGGCACCGTCGTAATTGAGCCGATTTCCTCGGTACCGTTGTACACCACATGCTCTTCATCGTCCTTGAACACCGCGTAGAAACGGAAGTTGTTCACGATCTTCTCCCCGGCCAGACCAATCAGCACCGTGCCTTCCTCCATCGTTTCGATATGGCCCATGCCGATCATATATTCCATAAAGGTATCATAGTCAGCAGGATCAATTCCCTTGAAGGAGGGCAGGCTCAGTACTGCTTCCTTCAGATCCTCCGGCTCGGCTTCGCCCATGCTCTTCAGAATGCTCATCGTCTGATGATACAGCAGCCCTACCGGAAGCTGCCGCACATTCAGCGGCTCCACCCATTTCTCGCGCACGTAGAGCTCGATGACCGCGATCGCCCGCAGCAGGGTCCACGGCATCCGCGCCGGAAGCTGCGCTTCCTCGTCCTCTTCCTCCGGCGTGACGAAGATCATCTCCGAGGCGGCATCGCCGCGCCGCCCGGAGCGTCCCAGCCGCTGGACGAAGCTCGCGCAGCTGTAGGGCGCCCCTAGCTGGAGCACGCGCTCCAGCTCGCCAAGGTCAATGCCCAGCTCCAGCGTAAGCGTCGCTGCAGCCACCGCCGGACCGGGACCCTGCCGGAGCGCGGCTTCCGTCTCTTCGCGCAGCATCGCGGAGATGCTCCCGTGATGCACATGGAACACATCCCGCTCGCCGCGCTTCGCGGCCATCCGCCGCATCTCCAGGATGGTCTCCTCCGCATCCGTGCGGCTGTTGGTGAAGACCAGCGCCTTCTTCAGATGCGTATGGTCATAGATGAACCCATAGTAAGCCTGGCGTGCCCGTTCCAGATGCTCGGCCTGCACCTCGTCCCGCGCATCCGGGAACGAGAAATGCTCGACGCTGAGGCGGAGCTTGCGTCCCCCTTGCGGCGCCGAGACCTCCACGCTCTCCCGCGTTCCGGCGGCCAGCCATTCCGTCACGGAGGCGTAATCGCTAAGCGTGGCGGAGAGACCGATCCGGCGCGGATGGCAGCCGGCCATCCGCGAGATCCGCGCCAGCTGGCTGAGCACCTGAATGCCGCGGTCCGCGCCCATAAACGCATGCACTTCATCGACAATGATGAAGCGCAGATCATGGAACAAGGCCGGAATGGCATTCGGCCTGTTCATCAGCAGACCTTCCAGCGACTCCGGGGTAATCTGGAGGACGCCGGAAGGCTTCTGCATCAGCTTCATCTTATCCGCCTGCGGCACGTCGCCATGCCAGTGCCAGACCGGGATGTTGCCTTCGCGCAGCAAATCATTTAACCGTGTGAATTGATCATTAATCAGCGCTTTGAGCGGCGCAATATAGAGGATTCCCACGGAGCCGGACGGACGCTCGTACAGCTCGGTCAGCGCCGGAAAAAATGCCGCCTCCGTCTTTCCGGAAGCCGTGCCGGAGGCAATCAGAAGATGATGCGGCGTATCGAACAGCACGCGGCAGGCATCTACCTGCGCCTCCCGCAGTGTCTCCCAGCGGTTCTTATAGATGAATTCTTTAATGAAAGGAGCCAGCCTGTAGAACGGATTGTCACTCATAGGTCAAACTCCGCGAGCAGCCCGTCCAGCTCATTATCTTCTGCAGCGGCCGGTTTAGAAGTGCGTTCGCCTACCAGCTTCTCGAAGGAAATCTCCGGGTGCTGGCTGAGCGTATGCAGCAGGTCCATGAAGTCGCGCACTACTTCACGCGGGGTCAGCAGCTCATCTGCACCGAGTCTGCCGACAGCCTCCTCCATGAAATACACCAGCTGTTCCTGTGTCAGCCTGGCCTCATAACCGTAATGCAGGGCATGAATATCCCGCAGCTTCTGCAGGAGCACCAGGATCTCTTCATGCGAGAGCATCTCCAGCGCAATGATCGGGCCGGTGAAGTTGTTCAGTCCGGCTGCGCCGTACCGCCCGGCAACAAGCCGGGAACGAAGCGCTTCGTAGCTGAACAGGCCGCGGCGACCGTCCTCAACGAATTGCGGGGTGCCCCCGATGAAGATGCCTAGGCGCTCGGCCTTGCCCTGCATGGTGTCATTGAACATGGTCAGCAGCTTCTCATAGTTACTCTGCCGGGAGATGCTGTTCGTAATCTTGTAGAGGTTCACACCTTCATCAATGAACAGCAGCAGCCCCTTATAACCGATCGCACCGGTGAATTCTGCCCAAAGCTTCATATAATCGTACCAGTTGTCATCGTCGATAATAACGCCTACACCCAGCGCCTTCCGCGCCTCCGTACGGGTGGCGAACTCGCCGCGCAGCCAGCGCAGCGCATCCTGCTTAAGCTCATCCTCTCCAAGCTTATGCCCGTTCCAATACGCAGCCAGCACCTTGGCAAAATCAAAGCCGTGCACCAGCCCCCGCATCTCGGAAGCTACGGTATAGATCCGCTGCTCCACTTCTTCCCCGAGCTTAGGAGAGTCCGGCAAATAACCGTTCTCCTTCATCACTGCCTGCTGGAGGGTAACAATCCATTTCTGCAGCATGATCTCCAGTGCGCCGCCATCGGGACGTGTGCGTGTCGATAGATGGCTCATCAGCTCCCGATAGGTGCCCAGGCCCTGCCCCTTGGTTCCGACCAGCCGGCGTTCCGGCGACAGATCGGCATCGGCGACTACAAAGTCCCGGTCCATCGCATAGTTGCGGATAATCTGCAGCAGGAAGCTTTTTCCGCTGCCGAATTTACCAGTGATCAGCTTGAAAGCGGAGCCTCCCTCAGCAATATTGTCCATATCTCTGAGTATCGCTTCCACTTCCGGCCGGCGGCCGACTGCAATATGCTCCAGCCCGATTCGCGGCACCACCCCTGCGGTCAGCGAGTTAACCAGCGCCGTTGTCATGCGTTTTGGTATTTTCAATTCATTCATTCCGGAATTCACCTCATTAAATAGTGCAGCATAGGTATCCATTCGTCAGCCACTCGCTCTCCGTCGATCAGCAAATCGCCGAGATGGTTCATTGCAAGCTCATTGATTTCATCAAACAGCAGCTCCGGCATCGTTCCTGCGTCGGCTGCCAATTTGTTCACCGTAAGGAGCCCATCCTCCTCAGCCAGCGCTAGCACCGCTTCACGCTGCAATGGAGTCAGCTCCGCATTAAACTGCTCCCATTCCGGATGGTCCCCGGCTTCTGTGTGCGCCATCACGGTTTCCATGTCATCCGCCACTGCCTCCGGTTCATCCGGTTCTAAGCCAGTAACTTGTTCCGCAGGTATGATCGCCTGCTGTTCAATAATATCCGGCTCATCGTTCTCATTGTTATTTTCCGGCTCCGCCGTATCCTCCACCGTAAGCAGCGTACGGACCACCTCGGAATCGTTCTGCAGTTGCTCCAGCTTCCGCTGATCAATGACAACTGCGGGCCCCTTCGCTTCCTGCTCGGCTTTGCGGAACTCCCGCTGCAGATACTTGCCGATCAGCTCGTCCATATCCGCATCGACCTTGATATCCTTCAGCCGTCCGCGATAGCCCATCAGCTCTCGCAGCTTATTCTCGGTCAGACGGAACAGGCGGGTGATCAGGCTGCGCAGCGGCGGTGATTTGCTGATCCTTACCACGGGTACAAGCACTGAATAACCGTAGAGTGAAATGTCATACACTGCACTGCGGAACAAATAACGCTCTCTCATCACCGCCGGACCCGGCGGGAACATTTCTACTAAATTAGATCCGTGTTTACGGGCGACATAAGCATCGATTAAAGCCACAACCAGAGGGATGTATCGTTCTGCAGCTTCTTTACCCTCACCCATATAGAACTTGGACTTGCTGATATCATAGTCAGACATCACCGTTAAGACTTCGAAGGTCAGCTGCTCCGGGGCAGCTGTCAGGCAGCGCATTAATTCAATCTCTGCCAGATCACCGGCAAGTCCGCGGGAACGGGCGACGATGCCCGACAGCGGAACCTCCAGCTTATGGACAAAAGCGAAGTCAGCCATCCAGCCGCCGAGATATTGATCCAGCCGTTTGTACTGATCCCTGTACGCTTCCCATATCAGACCCAGCTGACGGTAACCGTCCTGCGGATCTGTCCAGCCCACCCCGTTGATCAGCTCATACACATGCAGAAAGATATAGGAAAGATCCGTCTTCGGATACCTACCCTGCCTCACCTCATCCCGCCAGAAGAAATACCACCTGCTCTGCGCTCCGGTCATATGCCCGTAGGTCGGCCAATAGCTCTTAAAGGGGACAAACAGCGCCGCCGGCCCCTTTTCTCCGGCCAATTCCCTGGCACGTGCAACAAATTGGCTTTCTGTTGTCGTCACCGGTTCAGGCTTCTCGTCCATATCCCATAGCTGAATCTGCACCGCATCCTCTGAACTTTTTTTGGGTTTAGCGGCGGTAGGAATGGGCATCCCCGATTTCACTTCACTACGCGGAGGGATCGGAACATTCTGCTCCGTGCTTTCCCAGACCAGTTCCGTGAAATGCGGCTGGTTCCTGTCACTTGTCATCTTCATCACTCCAATTCACTTACGGCAGACATGATTTCTTCCAGATCTTATGAAAAAACGGTCCTGTTCACATGGTGTGAAGGAACCGTTCTGTTCGCGAATTATCCGAGCCTCTTGTACAATTCACTATTCATATTAGCACTGTTGCCGGAATGACATCAAGTAGCAGATGGACAAGTTTATGCTCTTAGTCGAGCTCGATCCCTTTGGTCTCTTTTCCCAGCAGTAGTACCGCAAGCGCACCAATGACAATCGTTACGAAAAACAGCAGGAATATCGAGCTGATGCCGACCGATTTCCCTACGAGCACACCTACCAGCAGTGGTGCCAGAATCCCGCCGATCCGGCCAAAGGAGGTGGCCAGCCCCGCACCCGTGGAGCGGATTGCTGTCGGATACAGTTCAGGAGTGTAGGCATACATGCCGCCCCATGCGCCGAGATTGAAGAATGATAGGCAGATCCCGGCAGCCATGAGCATGCCTTCGGTTGTCGCATTCCCGAACCAGGCGGCACTTCCTGCAGTCAGTAGTAAATAAATAACAAGCACAAACTTACGCCCGAACTTCTCTATGAAATACGCGGCTGTGAAGTAACCGGGCAGCTGAGCGAGCGTCATGATGAGCACATATTCGAAGCTCTTGACGAGGCTGAATCCTTTCAGCACCATCACCGTAGGCAGCCACAGGAACATTCCATAGTAAGAGAAGACCACGGTGAACCAAAGAATCCACAGCATAATCGTCGAACGGCGGTACTCCGGTGACCAGACAGTAGCAATCCGCTTACCCAGCGGTACCGGTGCTTTTTTCTTCATTTCCGCAAACCGCGGTGAATCCTCGATGGCACGGCGTAAATAAAGAGCGTATAACGCCGGAACGGCCCCTATGGCAAAAGCTACTCGCCAGCCGTAATCCGGAATGACGAAATAGGCGATTAAGGCCGCAGCGATCCAGCCCACCGCCCAAAAGCTCTCCAGAAGGACGACAGCCCTTCCTCTTTCCGCTGCAGGCATGCTCTCGGATACCAGCGTTGAGGCAACAGGTAATTCTCCGCCCAGGCCGAACCCGGCAATAAACCGCAGTACACACAGTATGGCAAAGCCCGCCGCAAAAGCCGATAAGCCGCTCGCCAGGGAGAAGATCAGCAGCGTCCATAGCAGCACTGATTTGCGGCCGAAACGGTCGGCCAGAATGCCAGCCGCCGCAGCACCGGCAGCCATCCCTAGAGAATTTATACTGGTTAAGAGTCCGATCTTCTCCGGACCCAGCTCCCACTCTTTAGCCAGCGCGGCAACGACAAACGAGATCATCCCGACATCCATGGCGTCGAACATCCAGCTTAAACCAGCGCTCAGCAGCAGCTTGCGCCTCTTCGGATCGCGCAGCAGCGTCATTTGATTCATCCTCAAGCACCTCTTTCTAACTCCGACTATTCTACCTGGAACGATTTGTTACTCCTACACATTTTAATTTTGCAATGATTAAAAATCAAGGAATAACGCAGCATTAAAGTATTGCCTAGCCAGTGATTGAAAATAACAGGTCTGCACGGAAATCGCCGCAATCATCAGCATGTTCTGTACGGCATCCTTTTGCGACCGTGTGAGATGTGTAAGCCTGTCCATTCTTTTCTCCAGAAATCCACTGATGGTTCTGTCCGTTTTCCAGGAATATTCCTTATGGGCACTCCGTTCAGCAATCCCCTGCGCCTGCAGAGCCGGACTTGTCTTGAGGTCTTCAAACAGCTCGGCATACCCGTAGTACAGTTCCGCTGGTTCAACCAGATCATCATCATCACGTTCGGGCTTCAGGAACAGGATGCGGAAGAGCTGGCGGATGCTCTCGAAATCAAGCACTGCTTTGAGGTCATCTATTATAAACAGAAGCGCGGCCTGATTCACAGAATATTTCTTCCCTTCCCGCGGTGAACCTAAATATTCTTTGAAATCGCGTTTCACCCAGTTCTGCATAGCGGTAACAGATAGTGTGGAATACTCAATCAGATGTCCCAGGGCAGCGATATCTGCAAGTGAAAGGCCTTTGACTCTGGTACCTTTAATAATTTTCTGCAGGATCGGCGGGATATCCGTAGATAAAAAAGCAGGCAGGGACAACCCCTTCTGCACCTCTTCCTGATGGAATTTGGTCCAGGCTTCCTGCAATATACGCAGCGGCTTCCGATCACCATTTTCGGTCAGGGACAGCAGCAGACCCGACATTTCTTTGCGGCTCAAAGTAAAAGCTTCCATAGATGGCACCCCTTCGCCATTTGATTTTTCGTTTAAAAGTTCGTACAATAAGTTCATATGAACTCATAAAATGAGTATAACCTATTTTAAAGACGAGAGGGATGGTAAAGATTTTATGGGTATAGGACTTAGTTTGACGTTGGTGGCTATTTTGATTATCTTAACCGCTTTTTTTGTAGCTACGGAATTTGCAGTGGTACGGCTTAGAGGTAGCCAGGTGAGCCAGATGGTCCTCGATGGCAAGAAGAATGCACTTGCTGTGCAGCGGGTTTCCGCTAACCTGGATGGTTACCTGTCCGCTTGTCAGCTTGGGATTACCATCACCGCACTCGGTATCGGGGCGCTTGCTGAACCGGCTTTTGAGCAGCTGCTGCTTCCACTGTTCGATATGGTGAATATCAGCCACAGCGTCAGTGAGCCTATTGCGTTCGCACTAGCCTTCATCATTGCTACCTTCCTGCACGTGGTTGTGGGTGAGCTTGCTCCGAAGACTGCAGCTATAAACATTCCGGAAAAAATCGGTCAATTTACTTCACCGCTGATTATTTGGTTCTACAAAATTCTTTACCCTTTGATTTGGATAATGAACGGCTCCGCCAATATGCTTGTCCGTCTGTTCGGGATGAAGCCGGCCAGTGAGCATGGTGATGCGCATTCCGAGGAAGAAATTCGTCTGATCCTCTCTGAGAGTTATGAGAACGGTAAGATCAACAAAGCTGAATACGGTTATGTGAACCGGATCTTTAATTTTGATGAAATGCTGGCCAAGGAAATTATGGTGCCGCGGACCGATATGATCTGCCTGTTCTCCAACCACTCATTAAAGGAGAATTTCGATATCATCCGCAAGGAACAATACACCCGCTTCCCGGTTGCAGATGGCAGTAAAGACAATATTATTGGCATGATCAACACGAAGCAGCTGTATTTACAATATGATAATGATCCTGATTTCGATTTCAAAAAGCTGATTTTGCCGCTGCTGACCGTATCCGAGGTTACACCGGTCAAAACCCTGCTGACCCGCATGCAGCTGGAGCGTGTGCACATTGCCCTGCTGCTGGATGAATATGGCGGTACCTCAGGTCTGATTACAATTGAAGACATTCTGGAAGAGATTGTCGGTGAGATTCGTGATGAGTTCGACGGGGATGAGAGAAGGAATGTGGAGAAGCTCAGCGATTCCCATTACCTCTTCGACGGCAAGGTTTCACTGCTTGAGATTAAACAGAAGGCCGGCATTGATTTGCATGATGACGAGGTAACGACTATCGGGGGCTGGCTGTACAGCCACTTGGACGAGCCGGCAATCGGCAAAAGCATTGACCATGAGCATATTACCCTTACGGTACGTGAAATGAATAAGAACCGTATCCGCAAGGTTGAGGTGCATATCGGTCAGAAAAATACGGCAGATTCGTCACAGCATCAGGAATAATCAGGCTCATAGTGAAGTAGAAGGATAATTTATAGTATGAATCATATAAACCTTATATAGAAGAAAGGCGCCCCTTTACAGGAGCGCCTTTGTTTTACCCATATTCGAACGGATCCGATTAACGGTTAAATAGAATTTCTCCCGTCAATTCTAACAGAACTACCGGCAGAAATTCCAGTTAATCAATAATCTTGCTCATATAATACTCGTCCACCCATTCTCCGCCGATGTTCAAAGATTTCTTCTTCATGCCTTCAATCTCAAATCCGCATTTCTTATACAGTGCGATCCCCCGCTCATTATGGGTCATAACAGTAAGTTCAAGGCGTACGATACGCGCGGATCGTGCCCAAGCTTCCATTTCCTGAAATAATCCGCTGCCGATCCCCATGCCCTGATACTGCTGCAGGATACCAATAACAATGTAGGCACTATGTTTATTCCGCCTTACACTGCCACCCCTGACCGATAAATAACCGGCCAGCCCCCCATTCACCTCTGCTCCGATCAATATCGAAGTTTCCGAGGCGGTAAAGCTCTCAATCATTTCTTTGACCTGCTGCAGCCCGGTCTGACGTTCATCAGGCTCCAGCAGCATAAATGAAGACTCCCGGTCCAGAGCATGCTGCAGACTTAACAGTCCGGCAGCATCCTCTGGAACGAGCTTACGCAGTGTTACGATCATGGCCAGTCCCCCTCCCGTCACCTTCAACAGCGGCAAATCATCAGAACATTCCCATCCGGGTCTTTGAAATTGAACCAGTGATCATGCTCGATATCTGTGAGTATCTCTGCCCCGCTCGCTTTGACATAATCATAAGCAGCATCAATATCCTCTGTGTTCAAATGAAAGGAAGGTACTTTGAGCACGGATTCAGAAGTGAAAATTTTACTGTCCAGAACAATTCCCGGGCCCTGCATCGGCACCACATATAAATGTCCGAACAATACCTCGCCATCCAGCGGAAGTCCCAATAAGCTGCAGTACCAGTTCTTTGACCTTTCAATGTCGCTGACCGGGATGAAGACGGCGCCAATCTGATTCAGAATCGGACTTGTCACAGCGAGTATAGCCTCCTCTAAGAATTGAAGAATAGGTTTAACACTTATTAATTCGATAAAATCTGCCAATTTCCTGCGCTCTTTAGTGAAGCGGCAACTACTTATGATATAATCTTGGCAAATTATATTATGATGTCAGGAGAATTATTTTGGCTAATTTATCACTCGCGCATCTTAGACTGACACCCCCCAAAATATTATCGCTTGGATTTATCCTGCTGATCGCAGCCGGAACACTGCTATTATATTTACCTGCTGCTTCGACGGGTGACCGTATTTCATTCATCGATGCATTATTCATGGCAACTTCAGCCACCTGTGTTACCGGACTTGCCGTTATTGATACCGGAACCGAATTGACCGTATTCGGCCAGGTTGTGTTACTGGTACTGTTCCAGTTCGGAGGTCTGGGTTTCGTAACAATGGCGACTTTAATTACGCTGGTGCTCAGCAAACGGATTTCACTGAAAGAACGGCTGCTGCTCCAGGAATCGATGAACCAGAATTCGATGCAGGGAATCGTAAAGCTGATCCGCCGGGTATTAATCTACTCGCTCGTCATTCAGCTCAGTGGAGCCATATTGCTTGCTGCAAGATTTTTGATAGATATGCCGGTTGGCAAAGCCTTGTACTACGGATTGTTCCATAGCGTTTCTATCTTCAACAACGCCGGCTTCGATCTCTTCGGAGACGTCCACGGGCCATTCAGCGGCCTTACCCGTTATGTAGAGGATCCGATTGTGAATATTACGTCCATGCTGCTGATCTTCCTCGGCGGCATTGGCTTTATCGTACTGTCAGACGTAGTTGACTTTCCGAAGCGCAAACGGCTGACCCTGCATTCCAAAGTAGTCTTGTCTAGTTCAGCAGCTCTGATCGTGATCGGTGCGGCAGTCTTTTTCTGGCTGGAGCTGAATTCTACGCTGAAACCGCTGCATGCCGGAGGTAAAATTATGGCCTCCTTCCTGCAGGCGATTACCCCGCGTTCCGGTGGCGTCACTACGATTGAGATCCCGCTGCTGCGCGAATCTACCCAGTTTCTGATGATTCTGCTGATGTTCATCGGGGCTGCGCCCGGATCTACCGGCGGCGGTATCAAAATCACCACCTTTGCCCTTCTGGTCGTTACTGTATATGCCAGAATCCGGGGCAAGGAGGATATTGTCATGTTCCGCCACCGGATATCCAAAGACAATGTCTATCGGGCGATTACAATGACGCTGTTGTCACTAATTCTCGTCGTAACCGCGACTATGCTGCTGTCGGTTACAGAGAGTGCAGACTTCCTGACCGTACTGTTTGAGGCTGTGTCCGCATTCGGCACCTCCGGTATAACGATGGGACTGACACCGGAGCTGACGACGGCCGGTAAAATTCTGGTCATCATTCTGATGTTCATCGGGCGGACAGGCCCCCTAACTCTTGCCTATGCGATTAAACCCAAAAAAAATAAAGAGCTTTACCGGTACCCCGAAGGCAACATTACTATCGGCTAAATGAATAAAAATGCGACCCTTAGCAGGCAGGCACTCTTGTCCTCCTCTAAGCGGTCGCATTTTTTGCTTGTTATTCTTCTACGTCCTCCTGGGTGTCCAAAGCGGCATCCAGCAGCTGATTAAAGAAATCATCGTCGTTCTCCAGCAGAGTATCCACTTCCAGGAACTGCTCTTCACTTCCCGGCTCGCCGGCGAAGCTTAGACTGTAATCCCATTCACTACCGCGTTTGCTGAAAAAAGTGATCTCATACGGGAACTTATGCTGCTCAATGGTGAATACTGTTCTCCCGACAAAGCTTTTGTCTTCCTCGCGTTTCAGCTCTGCTTTGACAATTTCTACGTTCATGCTTTTTCCTACCTTTCATCAGTTCAATCTCACATCCCCAGTATAGCATTGATATATGGGCAATTTCCTCTCTTTACTGCGCAATTGACTTTTTTCATCCGGCGGTTAATAATTTAATACAATGCATATATAGAACTAAAAATATACCAAATGGAGGAAAACCAATGATCGATTTTGCAGCAAAGCTTAGTAAGTATGCGGATTTGGCTGTTGAGATTGGAGTTAATGTCCAGCCGGGACAGACTCTGGTCGTGAATGCACCGATTTCCGGAGCCGAGTTTGTCCGTCTGATTACTGCCAAGGCCTACGCCAAGGGAGCAAGTCTGGTCAAAGTAAACTGGAGTGATGAATTCGTCACCCGCCAGCAATTCGAGCATGCCGCTCCGGAAGTATTCACGAAAGCACCTACCTGGTATGCCGGGGAAATGACCGAATTTGCTGAGAATGGCGCTGCCATCCTGAATGTTATCGCAGAAAATCCCGATGCGCTCACAGGTATTGATCCTGAACGTATTGCCAATTTCCAAAAGACACGTGGTGCAGCACTCCAGAGATACCGTGAGCTGCAGATGTCCGATAAAGTCAGCTGGAGTATTGTGGCTATCCCGTCACAGCCCTGGGCTGACAAAGTGTTCCCGGATGTGCCGGCTGAAGAACGCGTGGATAAGCTGTGGGAAGCCATTTTCCATACCGTGCGCTTAGACCGTGAAGACCCGGTAGCCGCCTGGCAGGAGCATTTGGACACCCTGGAGCAGAAAGCCAATGTCCTAAACGCCAAGAAATATAAAAGCTTGCATTACATAGCACCCGGTACCGACCTCACTATTGAGCTCCCGGAAGGCCATCTGTGGGCACAGGGTGACAGCATCAACGCGAAGGGCCATTCCTTCGTCGCCAATATGCCAACCGAAGAAGTATTCACTGCACCGCTTAAGACTGGTGTTAACGGTACTGTTAGAGCTACCAAACCGCTCAGCTACGGCGGGAATATTATTGACGGCTTCTCTATTACCTTTGAGAACGGACGTATCATCAGTGTAAGCGCCGAGCAAGGCCAGGATTCACTGGAATATCTGATCGGCCTGGATGAGGGCGCGAAATACCTGGGTGAAGTTGCGCTTGTACCGCATAAATCCCCGATCTCTGAATCAAACATCCTGTATTTCAATACCTTGTTTGATGAGAATGCCTCCAACCATCTGGCCATTGGCACAGCTTACGCTTTCTGTCTGGAAGGCGGCAAAGAAATGACCCAGGATGAGCTGACTGCACATGGTCTTAACACAAGCGTTACCCACGTTGACTTTATGATCGGATCGCCTGAGATGGATATCTACGGCATTTCCGCAGACGGCTCGCAAGAACCCGTCTTCCTCAAAGGAAACTGGGCGTTTTAATAAATACAGATAAAGATGACAGGAGCTGAACCAATGCTGGATTTCAAGCAAAAGCTGGAGAATTATGCCCTGCTTGCGGTTAAGATCGGGATTAATATTCAACCTGGACAGACGCTGGTGATCAATGCAGATATCGTATCTGCAGAATTAGTCCGCCTTATCGTGCGCCAAGCCTATGAAGCGGGAGCCAAGCTGGTCAAGGTTAATTATAGCGATGAAATCGTCACTCGAACCCGTTACGAACTCGCACCATCCGAAAGCTTCCTTGAACCGCCGAAATGGCAGGCGGATGAACTCGAGGATCTGGCCCGGAATGGCGCAGCCTTCTTGAGCGTCGTATCTGCCAACCCGGATCTACTCAATGGAATCGAGGCAAGCCGGATCGCCGACAATCAGCGTACTGCCGGAACAGCCATGGCCCCATATCGTGAAATGATGATGGCCAATCATGTAAGCTGGAGCATTGTTGCCTACCCTTCCACTACCTGGGCGGCCAAAGTATTCCCAAATGCAGCACCAGAAACACAGGTTGATCTGCTCTGGGATGCAATCTTTAAGGCAGTCCGCGCCGATCAGGAGAACCCCGTGGAAGCCTGGAGCAACCATTTGGCCGGCTTGAAACAACGCTGCGACATCCTGAATGAGCGTAAATACCGCAAACTGCATTTCACTGCAGCAGGCACAGATCTGACTCTTGAGCTGCCGGAAGGACATATCTGGTGTCAGGCCGGTGCTGTAAACGGACGGGGAATTCCCTTCCTCGCCAACATTCCGACTGAGGAAGTGTTCACTGCACCGCTTAAGACCGGTGCCAGCGGCAAGGTGAGCAGTACGAAACCGCTTAGCTACGGCGGGAATATCATCGACAAATTCACCTTAACATTAGAGAATGGCAAGGTAACAGATTTTACAGCAGAAACAGGTCAGGAAGCCTTGGCTTCGCTGCTTGCGATGGATGAAGGCTCTGCTTACTTTGGAGAAGTGGCACTGGTGCCCTTCCATTCTCCAATTTCGGAAAGCGGTATCCTCTATTACACTACCCTTTATGATGAGAATGCCTCCTGTCATCTGGCTCTTGGAGCAGCTTATGCTTTCACTCTGCAGGACGGTATTGCTATGACCAAGGAACAGCTGGCCGGCCATGGAATGAATCAAAGTCTTACCCATGTCGACTTCATGATGGGATCGCCGGAGATGAACATCGACGGCATTACGGATGACGGCAACACAGAACCGATATTCAGAGCAGGAAACTGGGCTTCAAGCATATAATCACCTGCCATATTAATGTAAAAATTAAAGCCCCCCGCTTCTCTTTGGAGACAGCGGGGGGCTTTTTGCTCAAATTTGAAGTTTTGTTCAAATAATATTCACATAATTGTTGAAATTAATTCACAAATATGTCACAATACAATTAAGGTTTGTATTTCCAGTTTAAAGCCTTATCAAATTTAGGAGGGAATCCTATGAAAGAATCATTGTCCCAGAACCTGGAGCCGAGAGAAACAGAGCGGACCAAGATTCAGCCTCCCACGGACGCAAGCATCGTAGCCTCCAATGCAATCAAATACACAGCTTACATCATGCTGCTCTTCGGTTTCCTATACTTCCTGATTGCCTACCTGGCACCAATGCTGTAAGGATGTTAAAATATATATTCACTCTAGAAAGCGCTTACGGCCCATAACTTCCCTTAGGAAGCTATAGGCCGTTTTATTATTTACCAGGACATAACTTTACGGATCCAGGCTATTGCTGCAGGTGTCCATACATCCTCCATTGCTGATTGCAGCCAGGCTGCTGCTTCCTCGCGGGAACCTTGAAACGAAGATAGGTTATTAACCTGCATCCAGTGTCCCGCTGTTTCAAAGGATGTGCTATTCCAGCCGTTAACCTCACCTTCGGCATTAAGCCTTGCTTTCACACCGGAGATAACAATATCCGCTGTTCCTTGCAGCTCAGTGATGGCATTGTCAAACGCTGTTTTCTTTTCTTTCGCTTTCATATCTGCAAGAGCACGCAGCTCACGTGTTTCAATACCTTCGTTGTCCCGGATGATTTGCAGGAGTACTACTGCTTCTCTGCTGGCTAAGCCGTTGTTGTAACGCTCTTCAATCTCCTGTAAGCTGCCGACTGCAGCAGCGAATGCAGGGAACCATTCCCGCGAGACAAGAATCGCTTTTTTCCTGATGAACTTGCCGTAGCCGGCTAATCCTTCTCCCGGGAATCTGGCTCGCCAAGCCCAAGGGTCAAGCTCCGAACCGGTATGCCAATTCTCTGCCTTGGTCAAACCGTTTACCGAGGGATGCTCTGGTATTAGCTGGGCAAGCGGCAGAATCCCCAGTCTGGCAATAACCCCCGCCATTTCTTCGAATGTAGTTACAATGCCTTGCTCTTCCACACTCTTCATCACGTTTCCTCCCTGCGTTTATTATTCATTGAATTACTCTTTACCACCGCTATTCACCGGATCGCATGCACCGGATTCCGGCTATAAACGTGTTGATCAGCCGGGTTAAGCTAACCTCCAGATCTAAAGGCATGCCGAAGCCTCCCTGATTCTTGAGGGAAGCGAATCCGTGCAGGATACTCCTCAGCCCGCGGACTGCATGCAGACCGCCTTCTTCACCAAGCTCATAACCTGCAAGCACATTGATGATTAATGACAAAATCTGTCCGCCCGCCTCCTCAAGAGAAGTGTTTCCCTCTTCCGGAGCCCGTAGCGTAGTTTCGTATAGACCCGGATGCTGCCTGGCAAACTCAACATAAGCTCTACTCATGGCATGAACCGCTGCATCACCGCTGATTCCTTCGATTGAAGCTTCCATAGCCGTTTGGAGCTGCTCCAGCCCGTGGATAGCCAACAGTGTGCGCAGTTCCTTAAGTCCATTAATGTGATTATACAACGATGGTGAGCGAACGCCCAGCTTGGCCGCAAGTCCTGCCAGCGTCACTTCTGAAATGCCTTGTTCATCAGCCAATTCCGCCGCTGCAAGTACCAATGTATGCTTATCTAGCCCTGCTCTGGGTGACATTTAATTTCCGGCCTTTCTCAGCGACTGCTGCGCTGTATTAATGGCCTGCTGCATCGCTACACCAGGTGTTTTTAACAGGTTGCCATGACCGGGTGCGAGAATCGAGGGTGATAATACCAGCAGCTTCTGAGCGCTCGTAAGAGCTAATTCCTTGTTCCAGGTAGCCATAGCCGGAAAAGGGAATAATGGCACTACTGTACCCGATACAGCCGTCCTCCGGAAGGTCTGGAATGCATCTCCGGTAATTAGAGTACCGCTGCGCTGATCCAGGAAGGACATTGATCCCGGGGTATGCCCCGGAGTGCTGACGGCCTGCAGTGACCCAACCTGATCTCCCTCATGCAAAAGTATATCCGCTTGTGTTTTCAGTTTTTTAGGTACCGACCCTTTAATCGGTGTCTGCGGCTCACCTGGCCGTAAAGAACGGTCACCTCTCAACAAGGCAGCATCCCGCTCAGAGATGTAGACTTTGGCCTCAGGGAGTCGTCTCTTAAGCTCGTCTAAGGCCCCCACATGATCGCCATGGGCATGAGTCAGAACAATTCGTGTAATCGGCTTCTGCAGCTTGGCAGCGGCCGCAATAATCCCTTTAGCGCTAAACGGCAACGCCGCATCGATTACAGTAAGTTCTTGTTCTTCTACAACAAGATAACAATTTACAGGAAAGAAATTCGGCATCCAGGTTAATTGCAATAAATCCCCTGCTTGAGTAACTCTCATAATTACCCCTCCCAAAACTAATGTCATTAGTTACAATATAAACTAACACGATTAGTTTTACAAGAGGGATTATCCTTGACCTTCATCCGTACTGCATTCTACATATAAAAAAAGCATCCCGAAGGATGCTTTTTAAAATCAATGAGAATGATTCAGTAAAGTGAATCAGCCAAAACGGCCCATAATGTATTCCTGTGTCATTTGATTCTCCGGATTACTGAATACCTTTTCTGTCTTGTCATATTCGACAAGTGAACCTAGATAAAAGTACGCAGTGTAATCTGAGATGCGCGCTGCCTGCTGCATGTTGTGCGTGACGATAACGATTCTAAGCTCTTCCTTAAGTTCCTTGATCAGCTCTTCGACTTTACCTGTAGATACAGGATCAAGTGCCGATGCCGGCTCATCCAGCAGCAGGATCTGCGGATTAACCGACAATGCGCGGGCGATGCACAGACGCTGCTGCTGTCCGCCTGACAAGGCGAGTGCTGAGTCTTTCAGACGGTCCTTAACCTCATCCCACAGGGCTGCACGGCGCAGGCTGCTCTCCACAATCTCATCCAGTGCAGCCTTACCTTTGATGCCATGGTATTTCGGGCCGAATGCGATGTTGTCATAAATGGATTTATAGAAAGGATTAGGCTTCTGCCAGACCATTCCGATCTTTTGGCGCAGCTTGATAACATCCGTACCGGGTGCATTGATGTCTATACCATCAATCCAGATACTCCCTTTCGTTGTTGAACCGGAGATATCATCATTCATCCGGTTTAAGGAACGAAGGAATGTCGATTTGCCGCACCCCGAAGGCCCGATCAGCGCTGTAACTGTATTCTGGGCAAAAGGAAGGCTGATCCCCTTTACTGCTTCATACGTTCCGTAAAATATGCTCAGGTTTTCTGTTTGAAATGATTCCCGCACCGCTGCCGCTGTTCCCATCTCTTACTCCTCCTATTGATCTCTAATAATTATTGATTAGTTCATTCTTTTGGATGCTGTAAGCTTGCGGTAAATAAATCTGCCGAAGTAACGGGCAAGCAGGTTAAACAGCAGGACCATAATTACGAGCACCGCCGAGGCTCCGGCAGCGATTTGCATAGCATCCGGGGCCAGACCTTCACTGTTAACTTTCCAGATATGCACAGCCAGTGTTTCGGCCGGACGGAACGGGTTAAGCGGTGAGTTCGAATGCAGCGGATTCCAGTCTGAGAAATTCAGACGCGGGCTGCTCATCCCAGCAGTGAACATAAGTGCCGCCGCTTCCCCGAAAACGCGTCCTGCGGACAGGATCGTTCCGGTGATGATCGTAGGCAGGGCTACCGGAAGCAATACTGAAGTTACAATTTTCCATTTGGAAAGCCCGAGCGCAAATCCTGCTTCCTTCTGCTGCTTCGGTACGGTGCGGAAAGCCTGCTCCGTAATCCGCACCATCAGCGGCAGGTTGAAGAATGTCAGGGCTATCGCACCGGAGATCAGTGAGAAGCCAAGATCAAAGTAATTGACGATCAGGAGGAGGCCGAAAAGACCCACAACAATGGACGGGAATGACGAGAGCACCTCTACGATCAGACGAATGAAACCGGTAATCTTACCGGGACGCGCATATTCCGCCATATAGATCCCAGCGCCAAGTCCGAGCGGAACGGTGATGATCAAGGTGAGCACCAGCAAATACAACGAATTGAACAGCTGCGGCCCTACTCCTCCGCCAGCGCGGATTTTTTGCGGTGCTGAGGTCAAGAAGTCCCAGCTGATATGATTGAGTCCACGGACCAGGATGTAACCCAGCAGTCCAACCAGAATGGCTACAATCAGCAATGCGAAAAAGACGATAAGCGTAGTGGCAATTTTGTCTGCAGTTCTCGGCTTCAAATCTTATTTCTCCTTTCGAGCATTCTTACGAGGAGGACGAAGATAAACGTCATCAGCATAAGAACCAGCGCCATACTCCATAGCGCGTTATTTTGCGGCGAGCCCATCGTTGTGTTCCCCATGCTGAGCGTAATTACACTGGTCAATGTGGAAGCCGATTCAAATAGCGAGCGCGGCACGAAAGGCGCATTACCGATTACCATCTGCACAGCCAGGGCTTCACCAAACGCGCGGGCCATCCCCAGAACTACCCCCGTCATAATGGCCGGCAGTGTAGTCGGAAGAATCACCCGGGAGATTGTCTGCCACCGTGTGGCACCGAGCGCAAATGAGGATTCCTTCAAATTTTGCGGCAAAGAAGCAAGCGCGTCTGCAGCCACGCTTGTAATGGTCGGAAGAATCATTACCGACAGCACAAGCGCGCCTGCAGCAACCCCGATGCCCTGGCCGGGAAAGGTGTTCCGCAAAAAGGGAACAATAACACTGAGTCCTACAAAACCGTACACTACGGAAGGTATCCCTGATAGCAGCTCAATTACCGGCTGCAGCAGCTTCTTCCCCCAGCCCGGAACAATTTCAGTCATGAACAGGGCAGCACATATACTTAGAGGACTTGCAATAAGTGCAGCAAGCAGTGTGACGAGAAATGAACCGGTAATAAAGGGCAATGCCCCGTAAGAAGGTGTATCCGCTTCAGGAGCCCACTTACTGCCGAACAAGAAATCTGACACCTTCATTTCACCGCTGATAAAGTTAGCTATCCCTTTAGACGCTACAAAATAGACCATTGATACAATGATCACGATTAGTAACAGCACACAAAAGGACATATAAATACGCCCTAAAAAGTCTTCAATATGATGTTTTTCAATCCGTGTTTTCTTTGGTTTTACCCGCAAGGTGCTCCCTCTTTCTAAAGTGAAAAGAGAGGCAGAAGATTTCCGCCTCTAATCACATGAAGTTCTAATGGATGATATCCAGTGATAAGTGTGTTTTTAATTATTTCGTAGTTACGTTGCCTTCGACATCACGGGAAACCTGCATTTGATTTGCCGGGATGTAGCCCAGATCAACAACGTCACCGTTTTGTACTTCGTCAGTAAGCATGTAATCAAGGAATGCTTTTACGGTTTCATTCGGCTCGCCGTTAGTGTACATGTGCTCATAAGCCCAAACCGGATATTTACCGCTGATTACATTATCTACAGAAGGTTCAACACCGTCATAGTTCAGGGTTTTCACAGAATCATCAAGGTAGGACAGAGCCAGGTAACCGATAGCTCCCGGAGTTTCACCGATCATTTTCTTAACCGTACCGGAGGAATCCTCTTGCACAGAGCCTTGAAGATCTTCCGTTTTGGTTCCAAGCGCAAAGTTTTCAAATGTTGCACGGGTACCGGAGCTGCTCGGACGGTTGATGATTTGAATCGCCTGATCTGCACCGCCTACATCTTTCCAGTTCGTGATTTTTCCTGTGAAAATGTCAACGAGCTGCTGCTTGGTCAAGCTGTCTACGCCTGCATCCGGATTAGATACAGCTGCAATAGCCACAACCGCTACCTGATGATCAACCAGTGCTTTTGCTTTTTCAGCATCGGCATCTTTCAGCTTCTCTTCTGCAAACACATCGGAGTTTCCGATATCCACTTGTTTCTCAGCAACCTGTGTAAGCCCGGTGCCGCTTCCTCCGCCTTGAACCTGAATGTCAACGCCGTTATTAGCGTCCATGAAGCTTTCTGCTACTTGCTCAACGAGCGGCTGCAGAGCTGTAGAGCCCGAAGCCAGAATCGATCCGCTTAATTCACTGCCGCTGCTGCTTTCTGTAGGTGTATTTGTCGCAGCTGCGTTATTGCCCCCGTTATTAGTTGCCGCATTATTTCCGTTGTTGCCGCATGCCGAAAGTGCCACTACGCTTGTTAATGCCAAAGCCATGATCCACGATTTTCTGAATTGCATTGATTTTGTTCCTCCTAAAGTTTTGTTAGCATATGCATTTTTAATTACTCCGCAAAACTCGCTTCGTAAGCATACACTTAGGTTTTGTGTGATTGTGCCCCATCGAATCTGCTTCTGACAAAACTCACTTTGGAAGCTTCCTCTATGTTGTCTCTCTGCTTTACTCTTCTTATTCTAGAGCTCGTTCGTTAGAGAAAAGTCTTGGTTTTGTAAAACGGAAGATAAAAATACTAATAGAAAATGTATATCATTATAGATATAATCTATATTAAAGATATAAAACGAAAATTTTTCAGTACACATCTGGGGGAAAGTCATGAATATAACCAAACTACAAATCGTTGTTCTGATAGAAAAATATAAAAAGGTAACGGATGTGGCTTCTGAAATGGGCTTAAAGCAGCCAACGGTAACCTTTCATATGAAAAGTCTGGAAAGCGAACTGGGAACCTCACTTTTTCAATACCGAAGCGGCCGTGTACTATTGACCGATGCTGGACGTGCGCTGTATCAGTATGCCGTAAGGATCGTCTCCCTGGCTGTTGAAGCAGAGCGCAGCGTTAAGCAGTTCTCTTCTCTTACGTCAGGAAATCTGGAGCTGGAAGCTTCTTATATTCCTGGTACATATGTTTTACCAAAGCTGCTCTCACAATTCATTAATCTGCATCCGGGCATCGATATCTCATTAAAGGTACAAAGCGACCTTCAATTGCGGGAACGGCTGCGCAGCAGGGAAATCCAGCTGGCAGTGCTGCATCTGGCGGGTAGTGGCGATGACTCTTTTCATACGAAGAGTATGGCTGACGATGAGGTAGTACTAATCTTTGCACCGGGTCATCCTTTTGCACAAACTGCGGAATTGACAGCAGAGCTGCTGGCGCTAGAGCCGTGGATTCAACATGAGCCAGCTTCTTATTTGGGGGAGACTGCTGAGAAGTGGGCACAGGCTAACGGTGTCCGGTTATGGAATCATGCTGTGGTGAATTCTCCGGAAGCACATAAAAGGATGGTTAGTGAAGGCGGCTCCGTGGGGTTATTCTCCAAGGCGGGGATCGAAGCGGAGTTGGCGCTGGGAAGTCTGCGATATGCCCCCCTTCCGGGCAATCAGGCGGAACAGGGCGGGTTTGTGCTGGCATGGCGAAAAGATCATACGCTGACACCGTTGCAGCAGGCATTTTTAGAGATCGCCGGGGAAAGTGAGTCCGCAGATTAAGCAACACATCGTTTATTAACAAACATTTTCTATAAATTATCCAAGTGTAGTCGTTATATTTAATAGCATTAATCATTGTAGTTAATATCATTAAATAATAAAAACCGGCATGTCTGCGCTGCTTTATTGAAAGCTCGCTTGATCATGCCGGTCTGTTGTGTTTTAGTTTCTCTCAGCTACCAAGGTAAAGGTCTTGGGAATTCCCTTGTCATACACGTCTGACGACAGGTTCGGCTCTTCTGCCAGCTCACGGATGATAAGTCCGCTCCGTGCTGCCGCTGTCACAAGCTCCCCTAGTGTCCAGCGCCGCCAATAAACCACACTGTGCTTCTGTTCACTTCCAGGCTCCTGCCCTGTAGCAGGCAGATATTTGGAATAGGATACCTTCTTCTCCTCCAGGGTCGTGTCGAAATAATCACCGTCTACCTTATGCTTACGCACTTTGGCCGTCGATCCCTTCGAGGTGATCAGCTTGGTCGTAACCGGATGGAAATCCCGCAGCACGAACCGCCCCCCGGGAGCCAGCAGCTGATAGACCGTGTCCATAAATGGCGTAAGATCGGTAAAATAATGGACAATCCCCATCTCGGCAAAAACAAGGTCATATGAGCTATCCAATATTCCTTCTGGCAGCTTCAGAACATCAGACACGATATACGTAAGCTTCACGCCTGCTTCCTCCGCCAGTTCAGCTGCATAACGAGCGTTGGCTTCAGAGAAATCTGCTACACTCACCTCTGCTCCGAGCAGGCTGAGCGCCACAGCTTTCATGCCGTTTGAACCCATGAGGTTCATAATCTTTTTCCCGCTAACCTCTCCAAAATAAGCATTCAGCGGAAATAGTCTGCCCTGGGGATCTTTAGCCAGCTTAGCCGCAGCTTCCCCGGGTGTGCCGAAACGGCTGGTCCAGGCCGCATACGTATCTTCATTCCATGTCTCCTCACTGGAAGAAGGCGCTGCCGGCTGGTTCAAATCATGATCATTCATTATGTTAAATACCCCTTTTATGTGTGAAGTTAGCTGTTCCTCTGCTTACGATGCGCTGGGAAGAGAATCTTCTATCCCCAGTGTTTTTTTGCGTCCTGCATATAAGTAGACAGCCAGTCCGGCCATTACTAGCAAGCCTCCGGTCCATTGAAGTCCGTTCAGCTTCTCTCCGAGCAGCAGGAAAGCCAGAATACTCGCCCCAACCGGTTCCCCGAGAATATTCATCGAGACTGTTGTAGCCGATACATACTGCATTAGCCAATTAAACAAAATGTGGCCAAAGACCGTCGGTACCACAGCCAGCAGAACGAAAATCCCCCACTCTTTCGGAGGATAATCAAAGAACGGAATACCGGCCAGCACATTATAAACCGCGAATACAATAGATGCGGAGATAAATAAAATTAGGCTGTACAGATATGACGGCATACGGGAAACAAGGCGCTGGCCAACCATCATATGTACCGCAACAGCAGCAGTTCCGCCAATGGACAACAGATCACCTTTTACATTATCCGGAGACAGTCCAATATCACCCCAGCCGATAAATACGGTTCCGAAGATCGCAATCCCAAGTCCGGCAATCGCAGATAGCGTGCTCTTTTCTTTATACAGTACATAGCACCCAATCATAATAAAAACGGGTTCCAGCGCCATTATCATCGTTGAGCTGGCAACGGAAGTGAATTTGAGCGAACCCATCCACAGTAAAAAATGCAAGGCGAGCATCATGCCGGAGAATCCGAGCAACAGCCAGTCTTTACGACGCAAGGCAAAAGCTGCTCCACTGTAAGGCCGGGCAAACGGCAGCATCAGCAGCGAAGTGAACAACAACCGGTACATGCCTTGAACAGAGGCCGGAGCTGAGGACCATTTAATAAAAATGGACGAAAAAGAGATGGCCACAATTCCAATCAGCATTAATAGCGGAACCGGAACGGGCGGTTTTTTAGCATTCACAGCAAAGCGTCCTTTCAGGTCAATTAGATGATACCTATGTAAATTTACCTCAATTTTCGAAAAAATGCAGCTTTTTCAGGAAAAATCATTAGGGTAGAGGCACAAGTTCCTGCTGCCCGCTAGAACTCATGCCTCTGGAATTTACAGCTATTCAGCTACGTTAAGGCTTAAGAATCACCTTGATACAATCCTCTTCTTTCTCTTGAAACACATGGTAGCCATGCTCCGCTCTGCTGATCGGCAGCCGGTGGGTGATGATGTCAGTCGGATCAAACTTATTCTCCTTAATCATCTTGTAGAGGGTCGGCATGTAGTGAATGACCGGCGCCTGCCCCATTTTCAGTGAAATATTACGTTCAAAAAGCTGGCCCAGCGGGAACAAATTATAGTTGAGGCCATACACACCGACTAACTGGATCGTCCCAAATTTACGGACTACCTGAGTCGCAATCCGGAAAGCCCCAAGCGACCCGCCCTGCAGCATCAAGGCTGTCTCCACCTTTTCTGCTACTGTCTTTTTAGCATCCAGCCCTACACAGTCAATGACTACATCCGCTCCGCCGCGGGTAATCTCCTTGAGATGCGCCTCGATGTCCTTGATTTTTTCAAAATTAAAAATCTCCACATTATTTGTCCGTTTGGCGTGCTGCAGACGGTACGGGACATGATCAACGGCGATCACACGGGAAGCTCCCTTCATCCAGGCGAATTTCTGGGTCAGCAGGCCGACCGGACCGCAGCCCAGGACAATTACGGTATCTCCGGGCTTCACACCAGCACTTTCAACACCCCACCAGGCGGTAGGCACAATGTCAGAGAGGAAGAGCAGCTTCTCATCCTCCATCTCCGCATCCTCCGGCACCACGAAGGGTCCGAAATTGCCATAAGGCACTCTAAGCAATTCTGCCTGGCCTCCGGCATAACCTCCGTACGTATCCGAATAACCCAGAAATCCTCCGGTGTCCTTAGCCTCATTCGAATGATCGCACTGGCTTTCCATCTCATGCTGGCAAAAATAACATTGTCCGCAGGCTACGTTAAAAGGAACGATAACACGGTCGCCTCTTTTAACCTTGGTGACCTCCGGCCCCACATCCTCCACAATCCCCATCGGCTCATGCCCGATCACATAATCATGATGCATGCCCGGAATTTCACCGTTATAAATATGCAGATCTGAGCCGCAAATTGCAGTGGAAGTGATGCGTACAATAATGTCGTCCTTTTTTTCCAGCTTGGCGTCGGCTACTTCCTTGACTTCGACTTTCTTTTTCCCCTGATAAGTTACTGCCTTCATGACAAGGACCACTCCTTTGAAGTAGAGTAATAAACTTAGCGGGCTACACTGGTTAGAAGCATACTATGTTATAACCCTAAACTCCTGTGGCTTATCCCCTTATCTGAAAGACTTCACCCTCAATATGCCTGAAAAAGTCAAATACGCCCTCCATCAGGAGCCAAGCCCCCAGAATTACGGCTGTCAGAAGCACAATGGACAACACCAGCCAAACCTTGATATGCCGTTGCCGCCTGCTGGCCTTGCCCAGCCCTACTTCCTCATCCGTCTTCCAATACCAGTCTTTAACGGGTTTCATGAGGGTGTTGACTCTCCTTCCGTACCGGCAGGCGGATACAGCAGCGGAGAATACATCATCAGCGCATGATTCTCCGCCACAGCCTCATCCCCTGCAAGCGCTCCGCTGCGTGTCAGCACTTTGCGCCGGATGATGTTGCTGCGGATGTAGCCGCCCCATGGCTCCAGGCTGATCACATGATCCGCCTCGTATACTTCATAACGGTACATTTGCTCTGCTTCGCATCTCCACTCACCATGCAGATGAGTGTCATCCAGATGAAGCTTCAGCTGATACGTATGCTCTGTATTGTTCTTGAGCTGCAGATCAAGGTAATTATAGGCGCATGTAGCTCCACTGCCAAAAGGCTGAGTCCGGCGCTCATCCGGGAAGACATCATAGCTGTGCCGGTGCCGTTCGGTTACAGTTAGAGGTGTATGCAGCGTTATCCAGTAAATAAGATTGGACAGCTGGCATAAACCGCCTCCCGTTCCGGCACGAAATCCTCCAGAATAGAGAACCATTCCGTCCAGATAGCCCTTGCGGCGGGTCGGCTTGCCGATGCTTCGCCAATAGGAGAAGGTCTCACCGGGACGGATCAGCAGTCCATCCAGTTTCCCCGCAGCTAGTCTCAGGTTCGTGATTTTATTGTACTGCAGCTGCATATCTACATTCCGCAAACTGCGCAGCAGCGGTGTTGCATGACTGGCTGCTTGATAGTCCAATGGGGCAGCCATACGAACCTTAGCCTTCTTACCGGGCCGGGTCAGCCATTGCAAGTATCTTTTCCAGGTAAAATACCGCTTGCCGGCAAACAACCGCAGCCGGGAACGGCGGATTGGCTTCATGGCGGCTTTCACTTGATTCATCGGAACATAATTTCATCAGCAGGACGCAGTTTAACAAATCTTCCGCCGAGGACTCCATTGTGATGCCTCACAATCTCTTCACCGCTTAGGTTTCCATTGTCGAAGGTACTGTGGGCATCCTGGACCAGTATATTGTTGTAACCCATACTGTAAGCACGCCGGCACGTTGTATCCAGACAGAACTCCGTCTGCATCCCGCAGATCACCAGATCTGTAATTCCTTGACGCTGGAGCTCTTCATGCAGCCGGGTCCGGTGAAACGCATCCCAGGTCGGTTTCTCCACGATTGTCTCCCCTTCCTTCGGCTTTACAAGGCTGCTGATCTCCCATGTTGGCAATCCTCTGGTATACTCCTCGTCTTCCGTATGCTGAATATACACAACCGGAATGTTTGCGGATCGTGCTTTGCCGAGCAAAGATACAATCCGCTTCATTACATTGTCCACGTCATACAGCTTCATATCCGGATAAGAAAACATCGCCTCTTGAACATCAATAATGAGCAGTGCAGTTGACATTGATAACTCCTCCTTGGCTCTTCGATACTACTCTACTATTTATACTGTCAAAGATTATATCAGACCTGAAGGCTTAATAGATCCATAACAGTTGAAATTCCTGGATATTCTCAGGACATAACAGTGAATTGAGGGAATGGAGAAACCGCTCATCCAGCAGGATCAGGTGCCATTGCAGAAAAAAAGTATCCCAAAACCATCAAATGGTTCTAGGATACCCCTTCGTTTCCTGTAGTTATTTGCCCCGCTTGTTATGCCAGATCAGCGCATGCAGCTGCGGCAGCACCCGTGCCCTGTTCATCTCCGGATCAGCGATCACAAGATTGAACAGCCATTCCAGCCGGCCGAGGAGACGCGCCGAGATATCTCCCGGCTCAGTAACATCCTCATTCCCGGGCTGCAGGTATAGCGGAACTCCGGGATAGCGCTGGTGCACGCTTTTGGCATAGGCGTAGTCTTGCTCGTCAAACACCACGACCTTCAGGCTGTGCGCAGCCTTACCTTGCTCCTTCAGCTTGCCCATAATGCTGTCCAGCATTGTCCAGTCCGTCTTCATTCCCGAGCTTGGCGGTTTGGGGCTGATCGTCAGCGTATCTATATCATAGAACCAGTCCTGCCAGCGGCTGCCCTGTGTTTCGATAGCCGCCTGAATGCCGCGCTCATGCAGCAGAGCAACAAATTCCGCCATACTGCTGCCGAGCAGGGCCGGGTTCCCACCGGAAATGGTCACAGAGTCAAAGTTCGTGCCTGCCAGCGCAAAAAGCTCATTCATAATTTCTTCCGGATCCAGCATCCGTACAATATCTTTAGCTGAACCATCCCAGGTAAAGGCGGAATCGCACCAGCTGCAGCGGTAATCACAGCCGTAGGTGCGGACGAACATTGTTTTGACACCGATCACGGCGCCTTCCCCTTGAATCGTGGGACCGAAGATTTCGATTACCGGTATTTTACTCACAGTCACAGCCCCCGTGCAGGCGGTAGGCAGGTCCATCCTCCGGAATATCTGCAGCCAGTACCTCTGCCCATGAGGTTGGCGTCTCCCACAACTTGACTGAATACAGCGGCAATGATGCTTGTTTCAGTTGATGGGCCACATAGGCAGACATATTCTCTGCAGTTGTACGGAATCCGAGCAGCGCCACTTTAGAGCCGGTATTCTGAAGAGTCTCCAGCACAGGCTCATTGCCCATCGCCAGAAAAGCATGATCCAGACGGTCTACCAGACTTTGCTGCACAATAGTCTTAATGTCGCTAAAATCAACAACAAAGCCTTCATCAGAGTGCCCAACTTCTGTAGAAGGTTTGCCTTTTAACACGACTTCAAGCTTATAAGTATGCCCATGCAGGTTGCTGCATTTGCCTTTGTGTCCAATCAGCTGATGCGCGGAATCAAAGGTGAAAATTTTGCAGACCGATATTTCGCCCAGCATTATAGACCCCCTTTCGATTGTTCCGCCATGTATTGCTCAAGGCCGCGCTGACGCAGCAGACATGCCGGACATGTGCCGCAGCCGCTGCCGACGATGCCGTTATAGCAGGTCAACGTGTGCTCACGGATATAGTCAAAGTGACCCAGTTCATCGGCCAGCTTCCAGGTTTCTTTTTTGTCCAGCCACATCAGCGGCGTATGAATAACGAATTCATAGTCCATCGACAGATTGAGTGTTACATTCAGGGACTTCACGAACACATCCCGGCAATCAGGATACCCGCTGAAGTCTGTCTGGCATACACCGGTGATGATATTGGCATAGCCCAGCTGTTTGGCCAGAATCGCCGCAAAAGACAGGAACAACAGATTACGCCCATCCACGAACGTACTTGGCAGCTCCCCATCTTCTCCAGCTTCAATCTCAATGTCATCCCGTGTTAAAGCGTTAGGTGCCAGCTGATTGAGCAGACCCAGATCCAGAATATGCTGCTTCACACCAAACTTCGCGGCAATCTCTTTGGCGACTTCAATCTCGGCGGCGTGGCGCTGATTATAGTTAAACGTGACTACCTGAACCTCTTCAAAGTGCTTAATCGCCCATACGAGGCAGGTGGTGCTGTCTTGTCCGCCGCTGAATACGACGAGTGCTTTTTTATTCAATTTCAGTTCTCCTCTCCATTACTGCTACACGGCTTAGCGGTTATCGACCTTTTCAGGATACATGTCATGATTCATCAGCCGGTGCTCGGCCATTGCTTCATACTTGGTTCCCGGACGTCCCCAGTTGCAGTAAGGATCTATGGAAATCCCGCCGCGCGGTGTGAACTTGCCCCACACTTCGATATAACGCGGATTCATCAAGGAAATCAGATCATTCATAATAATGTTGACACAATCCTCATGAAAATCACCATGATTACGGAAGCTGAACAAATAGAGCTTCAGTGATTTGGATTCAACCATCTTGATATCTGGAATGTACGAGATATACATCACGCCGAAATCCGGCTGTCCGGTAACGGGACACAGACTCGTGAACTCCGGACAATTGAATTTCACAAAATAATCACGGCCGGGATGCTTGTTATCGAAGCTTTCCAGGATCTCAGGAGCATACCCGAATTTATATTGTGTTCCCTGATTGCCCAGCAGGGTAACTTCCTTCATTTCCTCTTTCAATCTGCCTTCTGACATGACAAAAAACCCCTCTCTTTTCCTGCGGCTTTCGCCGGATTCGGAAAGAAGAACGAGATTTCGAAAACTTGGCTCTACTAAGAAGACAAGCCTCTATGACACCAGTAAACGGCATTTTTAGCCGTCTGGCGGTCAGGCGTTGTCTTATTGACGCATGGCATAACATGTAAAGTATACTGCAGATATGCTCAAAGCGGCCTTAGTTTTTTATAGAGGGAGTTTGCGAACCTCTCCTGCGGCATATACGCAGAATTCTTCTTATACTTATACTAGCGTCTTGAACTATATCATGTTTCGCAGATCGCTGGCAACCCTTAAAGATGATCCAAAATTAGTGAACACAGCATACCCAGCGCGGCCATAAATCCGGTCAGCGGCCCCCCCTCCTCATATGCCTCCGGCATCATGCTGGAGGATACCATCGAAATGATTCCGCCCCCGGCAAAAGAAGCAATAATCGCCGTTGTAGATCCGTTGGCATGATCCATAAAGCTATAGCCTGCACCCGAGGCGAGCGTTGATATAACAAGTACACTGAGCCATAGCAGCATCACCTTAGTTTTGCTGTAGCCATCCTGTTTGAGCCCGGCTGTACTGGAGAGCCCCTCGGGAATATTACTGATAAAAATAGCAATTACTAGCAGCAGGCTAACTCCCTGGCCGGAGATCAGGCTAGCCCCGATCATAATGGATTCAGGAATCGCATCCAGTACCGTACCAGCAAAAATCGCCAGCCCGCTGCTGCCTTTTCCCTTTGAGCCGCCAGCACCTCTAACGGACCGTTTACGTCCGGAACCGCCTTTTCGCGAGATGTACCAGTCGAACAAGGTGAAAACCAGCGCACCGGCTGTAAATCCGATAATGGTCGGGAACAGCCCGCCATCATTGGCGGAATCGTCCAGCAGCTCATAGGCGGCGGCTCCGATTAACACTCCGGTTCCGAATGCCATAATAAAGCCAATAAGCTTCTTGCGGATAGGCAGAAACAGCGCCATCAGTGCACCAATTAGTACGGCAGAACCACTGACCGCTCCCCATAGGACAGCACTCAACATCAGATTCACCTTCTTCAGTCAGTTGGAATTGCGCCGAATGCGCATGTTAGTATTGTACACTCCAAAATAAGCAGGCAAACATTGCAGCAGTGTTTCCCCCCTGCTTTTATAAATGTTCTGTGAGTTCCCGAATAAATTCATTCAATTAATTATTAATATCATTAAAGATAACTTCATCGTATATTGCAAAAGCTTCCCGTTCATTAGTCGAATTGAAGTTGTCGTGACTTTCAAGCCAATTTTACAATATGGATTCAATTTCAATGAAAGGGGTAACTTAAAAAAAATAATCTCCATAACAAGGATGGGATCAGGCAATGGAACAAAACGTGCAGAAGCTTAAAGAATGGCTTACCTCAGAAGTAAATGAAACGATTGTAATTACTAAAGAGGAGCTTAATGATTTGGATACGGTCCATTTCAGTTTAGAAAGCGTTGATTACCGGGATTCAGAGGATACCCTCGATGATTATCTGAGTGACGCGCTGATCTTGAGAGGTTCGGGAAACACCTTGAACGCTGATGGTGATCTTGTACCGCTTCCGCAGCAAAGCTATGAAATCGCCGTAAGCGGTCTTAAGCTGCAGACCATCGAAGCTGATAAAGTCGAGCTGCAGACGGACCGTGGCAAATATACCCTTGCTCTGAGTTAAACGTAATAAAAGGCCGCGGGAATTCCCCGCGGCCTGATTTATTCTTCTCCGATGATCTTCACTTCGGTCTCCAGTTCAACGCCGAATTTGTCTTTAACTGCAGCACGCACGTGATGAATCAGCCCGATATAATCACTTGCAGTTGCATTATCCGCGTTCACAATAAATCCGGCATGCTTACGGGAAACCTCTGCACCGCCGATCCGTGTTCCCTGCAGACCGCTTTCCTGTATTAACTGGCCGGCATAACGCCCGGGCGGCCGTTTGAAGACACTGCCGCATGAAGGATATTCGAGAGGCTGCTTTGACTCCCGCAAATGGGTAAGCTCATCCATTGACGCTTTGATCTGAGCCGGATCCCCCTGCTTCAGGGCAAACCGCGCCTCCAGCACAATATATTCTCCACTGGCGAAGATGCTGTGCCGGTACCCCCATTCCAGATCATCTCCCCGTAAAGTGACCATTTCACCCGATTGGTTAAGGGCAAGGGCACTCTCCAGTACATCCTTCACTTCTCCCCCGTATGCTCCGGCGTTCATATACAGAGCTCCGCCTACTGTTCCAGGAATACCACAGGCAAATTCCAGACCTGACAGCTGATGCTCCAGGGCATAATAAGAGGCATCAATAATCTTAGCACCGCACTGGGCAACAAGAACCTCGCCTTGAATTTCTATTTGGCTAAGCTCCGAGGTTTGAAGGACAATCCCCCTTATACCGCCATCACGGATAATGACATTCGAGCCGTTACCCAGAATGGTGAGCGGAATGTGATTCTCGCGTGCATATGTAACTATGGTTCGGATTTCCTCATACGAAACGGGCGCAGCCAGGATGTCCGCTTTGCCTCCTATTTGGGTGAACACATAAGATTTCAGCACTTCACCGCTTCTAACTACTCCATTGGGAAGCAGCTTCTGCAAATCTTCTTGAATTTTATTGATATTCATCGTTCATGCTCCTTTAACTACTTGAAAATGATGATCTACATGTATCCGAAGGAAAAAGAATGGCATTAATCTATGCAGAATATACCGAGAACTCTGAGCCTTACTGCGGCAACCACAACTGTAACAACGAACAGGCTCCCTTGTCAATGACGGGAGCCTGTGCTTGAAATTGTCCTATATAAATTATGCGGCAATTTCATAAAATATAATCTAAGCCTGCGCCGAAGCAGTGCTGTTACGGTATTCGGCTCTGCGTTTGGCCCGTTCTTCCTCTGTCAGCCGGGGGCAAGTATAGCAGTAGCTTCCCCCTTCTGTACGGTAGTAAAGGCAGCAGCGGTTGCGCATTTGGACCGTCGAAGCCGGATCGGCAAGTGCTTCCACCTTCCGTACCTTCACGTGAAACGGATTTCTCGCAAGCTGAAATACCGCTGCAGGCATTTCGTCCGTCAGATACCTGTAGTCAGCTTGTATGGTCTGCATGAGGCCGTTATTGCTGCCGGCAGCCAGCATTTCTATATAGTAATTAAATTTGGTTGGCAGCTGGCCCCAAATCTCACTAATCCCAAGGCCAGTGACATTAGATAATACACTCAGCAGAGGTGCTGCAGTTTCCTGGTAGAATTGTGTTAACCTGCCGTTTCGCCAAGAAATCCGCTGTTCAGGATCCGCAGGAGCAGGACTGAAGGTCCATGTGTCCAAGGAAAAGGCTACCCGCCAATACCCTTCAGCAGGAATGAGGTGTACCGACAGGTCGGACAAACTGACCTTCGGCATCGCGGAGTAAACAGAAATTGCGTACTGCACGGCAAGTGCGACGTTGCCAAATGACCCGGCGAAATAAGACGCCGCTACTTTGTCATCCAGCCCCTTGATGATTGGCCGGTAGCAATCTATAAAAGCCCTCATGCCGTCTTCACGGGTCAGCTCTCTGGCGGCAAAAGAATACCTCGCACCCTCTGGTGCTGTAGGATGAAGATCAAATTTGCTGCCAAAGTGTTTTATCAGTTCAGGTGTCTGTGCCTCATCCATAGTAATTCCTCCTTCCTCCCCTGCACCTTAACCCGAATCTACAAACCAGCTGCCTTTGAGGCCGCAAGCTCATAAGGCAGGCACAATGGCACGCCGGTGCGCGGATCTGGAACAATGTCACATTCAATACCAAAAACTTTGCGGAGAACATCGGGTGTCATAACCTCTGCCGGAGTACCTTCACTGATTACCGTACCCGATTTAATCGCCACCATATGCTGTGCATAACGGGAAGCATGGTTCAAATCATGCACAACCATGATGATAGTTCGCCCTTCTTCCTCATTCAATTTCTGTAATAGCTGCAGCACTTCCAGCTGGTGAGCCATATCAAGGAAGGTAGTCGGTTCATCCAGGAACAGAATATCTGTCTGCTGGGCTAGGGCCATAGCTATCCAGGCGCGCTGGCGCTGGCCGCCGGAGAGGCGGTCTATGGGGCGATCGTGGAACTCCTCCATTCCGGTCACCGTAATCGCATTTGCGATAATGCTGCGGTCCTCAGGCGTCATCGTTCCGAATCCTTTTTGGTGCGGATAGCGGCCATACCCAACCAGTTCGGATACCGTTAGTCCGTCGGGAGCTGTCGGATTCTGCGGCAGAATCGCCAACTGGCGGGCCACTTCTTTTGTGGACAGCGTATGAATCGACTTTCCGTCCAGCATGACACTACCGCTCTTAGGCTTCATAATCCGTGCCATGGTTTTGAGAATGGTTGATTTCCCGGAGCCGTTTGCCCCTACCAGCGCCGTGATTTTTCCAGTCGGAAGCGACAGGTTCAAGCCATTAACAATCGTAGCCTCCGCATACCCAATGCTTAGCTGTTCTGTGTTCAATCGTTCTGACATGAAATCCACTCCTTACAAATTTATATTATTTCAGGCCTTTGATCTGGCTAACAAATATAAGAAATACGGTGCGCCGATGATCGCCACAACGATACCGGTTGGTAATTCCGCGGGCTGCAGAATCCACCGGGCGATGGTGTCAGCGGTAATTAACAGCAGGGCGCCCACTAATGCGCATGCCGGCAGCAGTACCTGATGCTTCGGACCAACCAGCCTGCGGGCCAGGTGAGGTGCGATTAGACCCACGAATCCAATACCGCCGCTTACGGCAACACAGGCACCTGACAGAATGACTGCGGCAGCCAGCAGCAGGATACGTTCCTTCTCCACCGGCAGCCCCAGCCCAGCCGAGGTCTGATCGCCGAGACTCAACAGATTAAGCACCCGGGACTTGTAGAAGGTATATGGAAGCAGAATGACAATCCAAGGCAAAAGAGCAAGTACAAACCGCCAATCCCCGCCCCAGATTTTACCGGCCAGCCAAATCGACACGAATTGAAAATTTTGCGGATCCAGCCTTAAGGATAAAATCAGCTGGAAAGCGTAGATACCAGCTCCTACTGCAATCCCAATCAGAATCATTCTGGTGGGTGACAAGCCGTCTTCACGGCGGTAAGACAAACCATAAATCAGTGCTGCAGTAAGCACAGCTCCAACCAGTGCCATCAGCGGAAGTACATAAATATGAGCAGCGGTTGTATCCGGTACAAACGAGATAAAAATGATGACAGCAAATCCCGCACCAGCATTGATGCCCAGTGTGGATGGCTCGGCCAGGGCATTGCGCGACAGACCTTGCAGGATGCAGCCTGATACAGCAAAGCCTGCACCAACGAGTATTGAAATTACGATGCGCGGCAGACGGAAATCAAACAGAATGAGCTTCTGCTGCTCAGTTCCGCCGCCAAGCAATGTATGTAAGACATCAAGCGGCGACAAGCGCATGAGTCCTGTATTCATACTGATAACAAACATGACAATAATGAGAATAGCCAGCAGCGATATTATAGTGATGTCCCTGCTGCGTCTCGGCTTCACTGCGGGAGAGGCTTGGAATCGGTTCATTATAGCTCCCCCTTCCGCTTGCTCGCCAAATATACAAAAAACGGTACGCCGATAACAGCAATTAAAGCGCCAATCGGAGTTTCATAAGGGGCATTAATAAGTCTGGCCGCAATATCAGCAAAAATAATCAGAAGACTTCCCAGCACCGCCGAACAGGGCAGAATCCACCGGTAATCCACGCCGACCAGATATCGTGTTATATGCGGTATTATCAGCCCGACAAAAGCGATAGGTCCTACCGTCGAAACAGCCGCCCCTGCCAGAATCACAACGACTATCATCCCGATAAATTGTACTAGCCTTGTGCGCTG
Source organism: Paenibacillus pedocola (assembly GCF_031599675.1). Classification (NCBI taxonomy): domain Bacteria; kingdom Bacillati; phylum Bacillota; class Bacilli; order Caryophanales; family Paenibacillaceae; genus Paenibacillus; species Paenibacillus pedocola. Next base: position 3,510,372 of record NZ_CP134223.1, read on the forward strand.
CCCCAGCCCTGCCGCTACATCCCGGCCCAGACTCAGCAGGGTAATCGAGCGTGACAGCAGCATGGCGAGAATCAGTGCTCCTGTAATCCATGGTGTCATGATTCTGAGCTGGGTCCAATTGGCCCCACCAATGCCGCCAGCCATCCAGAAGGCGATGTCTTGGGATAGATGAAACAGAATTGCTACCCCTTGGCTCACGGCAAGTAACAGCGCGCTTACTGCTGCACCTGCCAGAGTCAGCCGCAGCGGCGTCAGGCCGCTGTGGGAAAGTGAACCTATCCCGAATACCAGGATAGATGCGGCTGCGGCACCGATGAAGCAATACAACATGATGTATAAAAAGGATGACGCTGGTGCTAAGGCAAAGGTTAATGCTAAAGCGGCACTGGCACCGGCATTCAGGCCAAGCAGACCCGAGTCTGCCAGCGGATTGCGGGTCATTCCCTGCATAATTGCTCCCGCGACGGCAAGACAGGCTCCGACTAAGGCGCCTGCCAGTGCGCGGGGAATCCGCAGCTCCCTGATGATCTGATGCTGCTGCAGATCCGGGTTAAACCTGAATACAGCTTCCCAGACCGTCGCCAGCTTGATATCTGCCGCACCTACCGATACGGAAAGCGCGAGACCGAAGAGCATTGCTGCAAGTCCGAAAAATAAAATAAAAGCAGCCGCAGCCGGTCTGGATTTCAGTGGCATCGCTCCATCCATCTTTGTAGATTCAGCTGTAGAATGTGTAGATGCGGCCATAAGTCTTCCCCTTAATGGATTAAATTCAAGTCATTGATGATAACGAATCTCACTTGATTGATACTGTATATCATTCTCATTATCGCAAATAAAAGAAACATGTACAAGACTCCAGGTATCTCATGAAAAATTTGTTCTGTTTTTCACAAAACACTTAAAAAAGATGCAGGCCTTATACCCGAAGGTATAAAAACCTGCACATTTCTCGGGCCGCTAAAGAAATTTTCAGCTCCCTTATTTTACAAGCGCGCTAAGCACATCATCAATCGTTTTGGAGTTAGCATAAGCACCGCTGTAGAGCCAGCTGCTGGATGCACTGAGTTCTGTAACATTTCCTGCCTTAACAGCAGGAATCCCCTTCCAGATGGGTCCGTTCAGAATTTCTGATGCATCTGTTTTATCGCTGTTCACAAGGAAAATATGATCAGCAGTCAGTTCAGCCAGTTTCTCAAGTGATATAGGATTCCAGGTCGCTCTGGAGTCAGCCGGAATCTCTGTTACAAGGTTAGGAAGCTTCAAGCCAAGGTCGCCGTATAATACAGAGCCACTGCTGCGTGTTTCATCCACAATAAAGAAGCTCTTTTGCACCAGCCACAAAATGGCAACGGATTTGTCACCGGATGATGCTGTAATTTTTTCCTTAGCGTCTGCAGCCTTTTGGTCGTATTCAGCAATCGCTTGTTCAGCCTCAGGAGTCTTATTCAGCAGTTCACCGATTGTAAGCAGCGTTTTGCGCCAGTCCTTGCTGATCTCATCGCCCAGTACATAGGTAGGCGCGATTTTGTTCAGCTGATCATACAGACCGTTCTGCACACTGCCTTCAGACTGGACGATATGGAAGTCCGGTGCGAAGCTGGTTACAGCCTCCAGCGGAAGATCGTAGCTGATCGTAGGCACATCTTTAAGCGCGTCGGACAAGTAGTCCTGAATCCCGTTTGACACGGACCATTGGGCAACTGGAGTTACCCCGAGTGTTACCAGATAGTCTTCCAGATAAGAACCAAGCACACGCTGTGGATTTGCAGGAACAGTTACTTTATGCCCCATGGCATCAGTCACAGTCTTCTCCGCAGCCGGAGCAGCGGTTTCTGTTGGTGCAGTTGTAGCCTCAGCGGTTGCCGCAGGTGCAGCACTAGAATTTGCCGCATTGCCATTGTTGTTATTGCCGCAAGCGGACAAGAATACAGTCATTGTCAAGAGGCCGGCCAAGACCAGCTTCCTACTCCCGGATTTCTTTTGATCAAACAAAAACATGTAATACCCCTCCTGTATATTTATCCTTTTTGGTCAAAGGTTTTTGAAGTGCCTTCGCCTTAACTCTTTAAATGATATTGATTCTCATTATCTATGTCAATATAATATTTATTTCCCTATCTGTATACTGAGATTCAGATCCGGTTAAAATCCATAAAAAAACGGCTGCCTCCGTGAAATACGGAAACAGCCGTCTGCTGGAATATACCTGTCTATTTGTGCAAATGATAAGGTACTGTCGCTACAACAATATCTTTTTGATTCATTAAATACGAGCGGATGAACAAGCTGGTCTGGTTATGGAGAATCGCCTGCCACCAATGCTTAGTGATAAATTGTGGAATCAGTATTGTAATATGGTCCGTCGAGGCTGTCTTCCACTCTACCGTATCAATAAACTTCACTAACGGACGGATGATGCTGCGGTAACGGGAACGAAGGACAATCAGGCGTACGCCCGGATTCCATTCCTCCCACTTTTGCTCCATCTTGTGAATCTCTTCTTCATCAAAACCAACATACACAGCGACCACATTTTCGGTCAAAGACTTCGCATAGCTGATCGAATGCAGCACGGCACGTGTAACACCAGCGACTGGAACCACTACGGTACTTCCCTTGATACACGGTTTATCTGTAGATGGACAAATGCGCAGCTGATCTGCCGTATTCTGATAATGGCCGTGAATGCGGTGGAATACGATCATAACAACCGGCAGAAAGATGAAAGCCATCCAGACACTTGAGAATTTCGTAATAATGAAAATCAGTGTAATCGTAAGTGTAGTGAGCATACCCACTGTATTGACGGCAAATTTGTTTTGCCAGCCTTTTGGTTTGTCTTTATACCAATGCACCATCATTCCAAGCTGGGATAAAGTGAATGGGATAAATACCCCTACCGCATAGAGCGGAATCAGGCTTTCTGTATTTCCGTGGAATGCAGCAACCAGCAATGCTGATAGCACACCGAGAAAAATAATACCATTAGAGAAGCCCAGCCGGTCTCCGCGGACCATAAAGGCATGGGGCAGATATTTGTCTTTGGCGAACATAAAGGCAAGCAGCGGGAATGCCGAGTATGCCGTATTTGCTGCCAGGAACAAAATCACTGCCGTGATCCCTTGAATGAAGAAGTACAAACCGCCGCGGCCGAAAGTGGATTCAGCAATTTGCGAAACAACGGTTGCTTTTTCATCAGGCATTACTCCGTACCAGTAGGCCAGCAGGGTGATTCCTGTAAACATAATACCAAGGATAAGCCCCATCATCATCAAGGTTTTGGCTGCATTTTTTTCGGCCGGCGCCTTGAAGTTCGGGATAGCATTCGATACCGCTTCTACCCCGGTCAAGGCTGAACAGCCGGAGCTGAACGCCTTAAGCAAGAGGAACAGGCTGACGTTTGATACAGCAGACCCGATTTCAGGCACATTGGCATGAGCGCCGCCGGTCATGTATTTGAATACTCCGGCAACAATCAGGACAAAGATAGATACTACGAACAAATATACCGGGATTGCTATAAAAGAAGCCGATTCCGTAACACCGCGCAGATTGACAATTGTTAACAGTAAAATAACGGATACCGCAATCAGTACAGAATGATCATGCAAACCTGGAAAAGCGGATGTAATCGCGTCTGTACCGGCTGAGGCACTAACCGCAACAGTAAGAATATAATCTACCAATAAAGAGCCTCCGGCTAACAGGCCGGTAGGAACACCGAGATTGCTCTTGGCCACGATGTATGCCCCGCCCCCTTGCGGATAAGCGAAGATCGTCTGGCGATAGGACAAAATAAGTATGGCCAGCAAGCCCAGAACGGCTAATGCAATTGGCAGTGAGTACCAGATGGCAGTGAAACCTGCGGCCACCAGTACAATCAGGATTTGTTCCGTTCCGTAGGCTACAGACGAGAGCGCATCAGAAGACAGGACAGCCAGTGCTTTCACCTTGGATAACTTTTCATGATCGAGTTCGTTCGACTTCATCGGACGCCCGATCAATAGTCGTTTTACCTTGCTTACCATTGTAGTAACAGTTCCTCTCTTTGTGAGTTGAAACGGTAGTACCGTGCGCTGTTTTCATAGGCGGATTTCATAAATGCAGGCACAAAAATAAGCATACGGAAATGATCCGCATGCCTAGGCATGGTCATTATCCCACCCTTGCTTACGAGGTTAGCTGGCGGATTCGGGCTGTGGTAGCCCTACAGTTGCAGTCATTGTGACTGCTTCCGATTCACCCCAATGGCCTTACGGCCAAGTTTGGTTCCCCCGTTTTCCCTTCGGAAAATTCAGCGCATATTCAACTTCTCACAAGGTCTAATGATAGTCTACAATGCATTTACAGTAAAGCTTTGAATCAAATGAAAAAAGAATGAAAAAACATCCAAAACACGCAAATCCAAGATCGGGGATAAGTCGATCTTTCATTCTCTTGCATTATCCCTCATTACCTTGGTTTTAGAGTGTTTTGGATGTAAAATGTGACAAAAAAATCAGGAATAATTTAGGCTTGAATTCAGTCTACCCGCTGCCTATTCCATCTGATCAGTCTTGCGTCCGGTCCACAGCAATATTGTGATCAGCACAAACGCTGTCAGAGCCATTAAAGGAATTGTAATGAACCCCAATAAGTTAATATAATCCTGATTACAAGGAACGCCGATGGTGCAAGGAAGCACTTTGCTCAGCGCAGGAATCTTCTGCTCGGAATAGTGATACAATGAGATGCTCCCGCCAATAATACTTAAAGGCAATACGTAGGGAATGATGCGCTTATCCCCCCGGTACGTGGCAATTCCAAGCAGAAACAGCTGCGGATACATAAAGATACGCTGGAACCAGCACAGCTTACAGGGTTCATATTTGAGGACTTCACTTAAGTACAAGCTGCCGGCAACGGCAATGATGGACACAAACCAGGCCAAATACAGACAGTGGCGGCGGCAAAAGGTAGAGAATTTCATCACTCGGCATCCACCGCATCAGAAGCGACTTTGATCTGGGCGTCGATGGCTTCAATATTAAACGGTTCTTTAACCATCACTCCGTTAACAAATACGGTTGGTGTTGAACTAACTCCTGCGTTTTTAGCAAGGTCAATATCGGTCTGTAGTTCATCCATATAGGTCTTGTCTTCAATATCTTTGCGCAGCAGATCAAAGTCAACCGGCAGGTTTTCCTTTCGGGCCAGATCCACTAAATAGTCTGTGGTCGCCCATTCCTTGTTCTCGTCGCCCTGATTGGCATATAGAGCGTCATAATAGGTCCAGAATGCATCACTGTTCTGATGATAGACAGACAATGCGGCAAGCGAGGCTGTAGTCGAATCCGGTCCGATAAAAGCCATGTTTACAAAATAAAAGGCTGCTTTATCCTGATTCACATACTCCTGGACAATCTGCGGCTTAATGACACCGGTGAATTGAGCGCAGGCCGGGCATTTAAAATCACCGAATTCGACGATTTTGACCGGTGCATCCTCTTTTCCGAGTCTTGGAAGTTCACTGTAGTTAAAACTTAACGGCTCGGCGGAAGAAACCTCATTGGAATTGTCCTTTGCTGCCAGCAAGTATAACCCTACAAAGATAATGACTACTAAAGCTATTGTGCTGACAATCAGGATTCTCGTTTTCTGCTTCTGCTGTTCCAGCTCTGCCTTACGTTTCTCCTGTTTGCTCATTTGGGGAATCGCGGCGGTTTTCCGTTTGTTTTGGCTCAAATGAGAGTTCCTTTCTGTCCATTAGGACCCATAAGATATGAATCATATAATTTAAAATTATATAATTAAACTTCTCACTTTGGCAAACCAGAGCTTACACGGCCTCCGGTTTCATTTGCCTCCCCTTCTGTTCACTCTTATCCTGCACTTGCCGGGGCTCTGTCTCCGCGGACGGCAGCCTAATATTCAAAATAAACTCTGTACCTTTATCAACCTCCGATTCTGCCCAGATTCGTCCATTCATTAGCTCTATCAGCTTCTTGCAAATTGCGAGGCCCAGCCCTGTACCTTGATACTGCCTGCTATGGGAGGCATCCAGCTGGGTGAACGGCTGAAACAGCAGCTCCAGTTTTTCCGGAGGAATTCCGATTCCTGTATCTTTTATCCGGAATGTTAAGCCCTGGCCATTCTCTTGCCCACCAGAGGATTCTACTGTTACATGTATATCACCAAACGGAGTGAATTTCACGGCATTACCGATTAGATTCACCATAATTTGACGGATCCTTAAGCTGTCTCCGACCAAATATTCTGGAATATCCTGCGATACCTGCAAATGGAGCTGCAGATTCTTTTCTCTGGCGGTTGCCTCAAACAAATCAATACATTCCTCCAGCAATACAGGCAGTTGAAAGGTTTCACTACGCAGCTGCATTCCATCTGATTCCAGACGGGAAATATCCAGAACATCACTTATAACATTAAGCAGCGCCTGACTGCTTCTATATTGCAGCCGCAGCATTTCCTGCTGATCCGGATTCTCAATATCCTCTGCCAAAAGTTGATTAATTCCAATAATCCCGTTCAGCGGTGTTCTGATTTCATGGCTCATTATGGCCAGAAATTCACTTTTCATCCGGTCTGCGCTTTCCGCCGCTTCCTTGGCAATAATCAGCTCCTGTTGAAACTTAACAATTGCGGTTACATCCTCAGCAACGATATATACGAGCCGCTGCTTGTCATTGATGAGCGGAAAGACAGTGGTACTGCAGATCAGACTTCCGCCGCTTTTTATTTTCACTGCAAGTTCCAGCTTGGCAGAGTGTCCTTCCACCGCCTGCTTAACCGCTGCCTTAAGTAAGGCCTCATCCTCTGCAGTGCACAGGATTTTTTTGTAATCACCCAGCTCTTCCTTTTCATAGCCGGTCGTTTGCCGCAATGAAGGATTGGCGCTAATGACTTTTTTACGGAACGGATCGATACAGAGCACCATATCCGGGCTGGATTCAAACAATGCCGTATACCGCTGTTCATTGAATTTTGCCGAGAAGAGGACCCGTTTACGGTCTTTATAAAGAAGAATCAGTACGATTAATACGATTAATATAAACGAACCGGCAAGGATCATACCGAGGAACGAATCCGCCAGTAAGGGAGCTGTACTTGAATAAATGAGTGTCTCGTCTGCCGGAAAGGACGCACCTGACATCGCTGCATAATGTGTTCCTGTTAAGGAAGCGGTCAGTACGGATACAAGCAATATTTTTTTCGCCGTGAACATGTTATAGTCATTTTCTATCCATTTGGGTTTATAAGAAGCAGTAATAACTGGAACAGCTAAAGAGAATACAATGGACAGAAGGACAGAAAACTGACTCTGCTCATAATCACCGGCAAACTTCATAGACATAATTCCGCTAAAATGCATGATGAGAATACCGCTGCTGAACAATATACCGCCGAACGCCAAATAACCCTTGCTGCGTGTGTAAGGACTACTAAGGAGCAGAAGAAGCGCGTAAGACGCGGCTATGGACACAACCAGGGACAGCAGCAGCAACGGAAGATCATACGATACAGTGACCTCCAGTTTCATCGCCCGCATGCCGATATAATGCATACTCCACATCCCAGTGCCCAGGATGCAGGATATTACAAGAATAAAGCGATACCCTCGCTTACCGCGAACCAGCCGTTCTGTCAGATCAAGGGTTGCAAAACAGGTAAGTAATGCTATTACAACGGAAAAGAGGACCAGCAGCTCACTGTAATGATCCTGATGATGCAGCATTCGCCCCTCCCCTTTCTTCATCAGTAATGTATAAGTATACTATTTACACTACCTTTACCCGGCAAGAAACGGCACGAATCGGCCAAATATGGTCATTTCATGGTCAATTTTATCAAAAAAAAGAAACGGAATACTCTCCCATGGAGGCAGTATCCGTTCCGCAAGGTCGTTATTTATTGCAAAAGGCACAGCGCAATTACTCCGCACCATGCCTCATGTAGATTTAAATTTATGCTCCGGCTTCCTCCGTCAAAAACTGCATCTTCAGCAGTTTTATCCGGGAAATCCGTTTGTTATCTGTCTCATCCACCACAAACAGATGGCCGTCAAATTCGAAGGTCTGACCTTTTTGCGGCGGATTAACCTCCAGCTTGGAATAAAACCAGCCGCCGATTGTATCATAGTCGTCTGTCTCCATATGAAGTCCCAGCAGGTCATTAATTTCTTCAATCAGCATAAGACCATCAATAGAGTATTCATCCTCCCCCAGCTTCTCAACGCCGGGACGTTCCTCATCGAACTCATCCTGAATCTCTCCGACAATCTCTTCCATAATGTCTTCCAAGGTAACCATGCCCGAAGTCCCGCCATACTCATCAATCAGAATAGCAATTTGAGTCTTGGCACGCTGCATTACCTTTAGAAGCGCACTAATCTGGATCGACTCCGGAACCGTAAGAATAGGACGAATCAATTCATTGTACTTCGGAGCCTGCTCACGGATCATATCCTTAATATGAATGAATCCGAGAATGTGATCTTTATCGCCGTCGCAGACCGGATAACGGGTTCTCATTCCATCGAAGGCGATTTCCAGGTTCTCCTCTGTAGAGAGATGGCTGTTCAAACAGATCATTTCAGTCCGGGGAATCATGATCTCCCGCGCCATAGTATCAGCAAATTCAAAAATATTGTCTACCAGTGTCATTTCGGTATTGTCGATCAGCCCGCTCTTATTGCTCTCCTGCATGATAATACGGATCTCTTCCTCGGTGTGAGCTGTCGCCAGCTCCGAAGCCGGTGACAAGCGGAAAATGCGAAGCAGTCCCCGGGCCAAACCATTGACGATCCAGATAAACGGATACATGATCCGGTAGAACACATTCATGGCTCCCGAGGTTAGCAGAAGTACTGCTTCCGCTTTGTTCACAGCAATGGTCTTGGGAGCAAGCTCTCCAAGGACAATATGCAGAACCGTGATAAACATAAAGGCAATAATCAGTGAAATCACATAAACGGCAGCATCGCCAAAGCCTAAGCTTGTTACAAGCGGCCCCACAATCGTGGCTACTGCAGGTTCTCCAAGCCACCCCAGAGCAAGCGAGGCAAGCGTAATGCCCAGCTGGCAGGCGGACAGATAAGCATCCAGATTGTGTACAATATTTCTTGCTGCGAGCGCTCTTTTGCTGCCTTCCTCAATCAGCGATTCAATGCGGCCACTGCGTACCTTGACCATTGCATACTCTACCGAAACAAAAAAGCCGTTAAACAGCACAAGCAAAATAATAAGACCTACATGTAATATACCGGGTAAAGGGTCGCTCAATTTATACTCCTATCCACCGTCTCCTCATTCGGGCGGATAGGCCCACCTCCTTCGTTTGTTCAAAATGTCAGCCTGCATAACGTCAGCTGTTCCTTTCAGAATCAATTTCCCAATGCCTTCATCTCCTGACTGAAATCACGGATTTATAAATATATACAATATTATATTATTACTCGCAGTACAAAAACAGGTCTAAACCATTGTAAAATATGATCTAGTTGTCTTTCTCTGGGACATCCATTCCCCAAAACGTATAAAATGAAGATATCTGCGTAAAACTTTTAATATATATGTTAAATCCTCAGAGCCCGCGCCGTCAACTTTTGTACTCCAGCATCAAAGAAACAGCAGACCGCTTTGAAGGGGGGCTGCTGTTTCTTTGGATTGTTTTCTATGGATAGTTAGCAGAAGTGAATTAACGCCAGTTGCGGGTTGGCGGATTGCCTATGACCCCTGGATATTGGTAAACGAGCGGTTCATCAAAAGTTGCGTAATCGAAATTGACCATCAGAAGTACGGTCCGCTGACCGGTAGCCGGATCGCTGATTATGATGTGATCACGGCCGGCAGCTTCAAGAACGCCTTTGTATATCTTCGCATTCCACTCTTTGTTGTTCTCATATGTGTAATAGAAAGTACCGATCTTACCCAAGTTAAGACGGAAAATATTCTCGATATAGGATTGTTCGAAGACCGGGGCGGTTGTCGGCATCACCGTTCCAGTCGGAGTCATCGGACTTCCGCTTGTAACTTGAGGCGGCACAGTTCCCATTGTACCCATAGTTCCCCCAGATCCCATAGTTCCCCCAGATCCCATAGTTCCCATTGATCCCATAGTTCCCATCGACCCGGCTGGCATCATGCCACCGGAAGCATTGCTGCCCATCATATAAGTAACGGGGCGGTAAGGTTGACCTATCATTTGTATAAAACCTCCTAATAGTTGTTAGCCAGGGAGACAGACTCTGGAATACTTCCCATCAGTCCGTCTGTCTCCTGCGGGCTGCGTTGCCTAGTATACAGCCGGGCAATCTCCAGCAGTCGGGGTAAAGAAGCAGTGGGCTTTGTAGCGTCCGGTATTCTTCTGGTTATACCACTCGGCAGGACAAGCTCCCACAGGACGGAAGAACCATAAGGCATTGGAAGCCGGCCAGGTTCTTTCACCTCCTATAGCTCTTTGGGCCAAGCGGATGTCCCTGTCCCGCGCCCGCTGATAGAAATATCCCTTCTGCGGGGCTTCGAAGCCGCCCGGACTCTGGTACACCATATCATTCACATTGCGAATGTTTTTGAAGTCCAGACAATTGCCTAGAATCCGGTTCACACCTACATTGCCAACCATCAGCATGCCCGATTCCCCATCCTCTTCGGCCTCAGCCCTCATAAGCCGCGCGAGCACCTTCACATCTCCTGAGTTCGCTTTGATGACGGCCACGCTTTCTCCTCCTTGTACTTGCTCCGTTAAGGTATCCGTGATCCGGACCGCATGAACCGGATTGTCGGTTAACCTGCTTCACAAGCATCCACTTTTCTTAACTGCTCGCTGTATTGTATGTGCATTCGCCTAAGAGGTGACAGTCAGTGCCCAATTTCTCCCGGTACCTTTTATTAGATTGATTTAGGGTTCATAAATCATTTTACGGGTCATACCTCCATCAATCACTAGCTGTGCGCCGGTAATAAAATTATTCTCAGGCGCCGTTAAATAAAGACAGGCCCTTGCAATATCCTCCGGCTTCCCTACCCGTCCGGAAGGATGCTGTTTATGGTCTATTTCACGCAGCTGCGCATAATCACCGGTCTCTATCCAGCCGGGACTGATACAGTTCACCGTGATTCCGTCCTCCCCTAAAGTGACCGCCATGGCATGCGTTAAGGCTGAAATTGCTCCCTTGGAGGCCGCATAAGCTTCCGTATTTGGCTCAGACATTAACGAACGGGTGGAAGACAGATTCACCACAGCGCCTCCTGCCGCATTCTTCCGCATGATTTTAGCTGCCTCACGGGTGGCCAGAAAAACACTCCGGGCATTGGTGTTAAGCACCTTGTCCCATTCGTCCGCCGAGAGCTCGTACAGCGTCTTGGTGTGCGCATTGGCAATCCCTGCATTATTAATCAGGATATCGATGGTACCGTATTTGCGGGCAGTGTGTGCGACTAAGGCAATAATCTGTCCTTCTATACTTACATCACAAGCTACGAATTCAGCAGACCCGCCTCTTCCCGTGATCTCCTCCGCAGATTCCTGCCCAAGAGCCGCATCCAGCTCTGCAATAACAACATTTGCACCTTCAGCAGCATAAGCTCGGGCAATTGCTCTGCCAATACCATGTCCGGCACCGGTAACAATAACTGTTTTATCTGCATATTTCACGAGTATGATTCTCCCTTCAAAAAGTTAGCTTAGCATAATATAAATATCCCCTTGTTCCAAAAGCGGAAACAAGGGGATTGTACAGCAAAATGCATTATATAGTAAACAGGACGCTAGAAGCTCAGCAGCTCTATTTGAAGACAAGATCTATTCCGCAGTAGAGTAATGAGGATGCCGCTGAAAACCATGGTATCTTGTCCCCTGGTATGTCAGTAATCCTCTATCCCCTTCTGCACTCATTCCAAATTCATTCCCGTCCACCTTGAATTCCATCCGCGCACCATCTTGAGCTTCATAGGTTAAAAAGTAGGTCGTGCTGGTCCGGCTGGTCTGGCTCTCATCCTGAACCTGCTGCTGGCGGACTTCACTCCGTTTGCTGACGATGCGGGCGGGGATGGTTAGCAAGGGTGAACTGTTGTTGCGGCTCCATTGAAACAATCCCCTGCCCACTGATACAGCGACTATACCAATCATCACGACGAGGAAAATCGGTATCACCGTCCCGGTAAGATCAAACATCCAAGAAGGATCCGAGCCCATTCCCATGACTTATTCCCCCTTAATCCCCAAATACTTGCGGCTGCTCCCTGAGTCTCTTCAGGGTGCTTCTGTACATGTATATGCCCTTAACCGCAAATACAGCATCATAAATAAGAAAATCAGGGATACGGCAGCTGCTATTCTATAAAACATAAACAAAAAGACCACGCTGTCCTCAGTTTCGAGAACATATGTGGTCTTTACTATCTTCTATTTGATCTAACATATTAAGCATGTACAAGGTCAAGGAGTTGTTTGGTTTCGTTCTCTTCAACTGGAAGCATACCGTTCTCAGCCCAGCAGGCTCTGCATTGTTCTTCGGTTTCACACAGGTGGGCATCATCGCAGTTATAGCACAATTGCAGCAGGTTTCTAGTCGTATAATCCGTTTCAAAAGTTGTCATTGTAATCGCTCCTCTTCGGGATTAAAGTTTGTGAAAAAATGAACTTGCTTTCTATGTGTTAAATATATCACAGGATTCGCCGTTTGTCATGTGATTTTTTTCACATTTTTAAGGAAAATTTTAAATACGTTTTTTTTGCTTAATCATCTTTAGGTAAGCTAGGTTTAATATAACCTTTTAGTATAGCTTTCGTTCAGCGACTCCGCTACCTTGTCTGCACTTATACCAGGCAGCTTCACATGATCAGCTATCATCTGAGCAATATTCGGCAGCTTCTCTTTAGACATCCATGATTCAGGATTCCAGAGGCTGGAACGCTTAAATGCCTTGGCGCAATGACTATAGCACTCCTCTACTTCTATCACAATCCCGACAAGCGGATTGCGGCCATGGGATTCCATTTGCTGCAGCAGATTCTCGTCCTTGACGATATACGCACGGCCGTTCACCCGCAGAGTCTCTTCCAAGCCCGGTATCATAAAGATCAGACCAGCTCTAGGATTAGATAGCAGATTTCGCAGGGAATCCATTCTCCGGTTGCCCGGCCGTTCAGGAATGACCAAATGTCTGTCATCCAGAACAAGTACAAATCCTGGGGCGTCACCCCGGGGAGATACATCACAACGTCCCTCTTGATCAGAAGTAGCTATCATAAGCAGCGGCGACTGGGAGATAAACTGCCGGCAATGCCCATCGAGGATATGAATCACTTTGTTTTTTACGAGTTCGCCAGGGTATCCGAGGATAGTGCGCAATTCTTCTTCCGTTTGGATAGTCTCAAAGTCAGGCACCGTCTTCACTCCGTATGTAGGAATTTATGATACAGAATCTTTCTGCCCATTATATCACATAGAACGTGAACGTTTGAATGCTTCAAAAAAAGAAGGCTGCATGGGCAGCCCTCTTTTCTATCCGCAACACTACATCACCCGCCAGCTGACTCCTCCATTTGTTGTCTGGAGCAGAATCGATCTGCGGTCTACTTCTTTTTGGATTAGAAGCCAGCCTACATCGTCTGAGATGAACTGGAGCTTCACAATCTCCGGATATTCCAGCAGCTTGGATTGCAGTACACTGCTGGCAGGCAGTGATGTCCAAGTATGGCCCTGATTTACCGTTTTGTACATCAGATTTCCATTCAGGATCCAGCCGACCTCGGCATTTAAAAAAACAGGTGGCAGATGGCGGTTGATTCCAGTCTGGCTGCTGAGTGCAAAATTCACAAATTTCCAGTTCTCTCCACCATTCGCTGTAAAATAACCATTATAGGTAACGCTGTTTTTTTTATCAATTTGACAGGCTACCGGCAGCCAGCCGGAGGTGTTATCATCACCGAAAAACTCGGGTTCTCCGGTAATGACCTTATCGCAGCCTTCCCATTCTTCATTTACCAGAATTTCAGGTCCCGGATTCCAGGTTGTCCCGCTATCACTGGTCATATAAATTTTGGGCAGCGCACCCGTCTGGAGTGTCACAAATCCTCGGTTCATATCCTTAAATATCATTCCAGTGATAACCCCTGCCATAGGAATAGTATTGTTAGGCAGATTCGGATTATACTGCTCGTTCTGCATTACCATATTCCAGGTTGCTCCGCCGTCCGCTGTAACGTACAAAGCCTTGCTCTCCTTGGTGGCATTCGCATCCCAGGAGGTCATCAGCCAGCCGGTCTGCGGGGAATTAAAATAAATAGATGATATGGTATTAGAATCAGGAAAGGAAGACACTTTCCAGCTCCGGCCGCCATCTGTTGTACGCAGCACCACTGTCTCTGTCATGCCAAATGCGCTGCGGATAATCCAGCCGTTACTCGGATCCGTGAAAAAAATCTCTTCGCCGTAAACCGGATTGGACAGGAACTGCACATTGGCAGACGGTGATATATTAGCCCATGTCCCGCCGTTATCCCTGGTCATATAGATCCGCAGCTCATTTTTGGTGACGCCCCAGGCCAGACCCACCGATGGATTCAACAGCCGGAAATCAGTCAGCCGGGTCTGAATTTGATATTTAGGTGCACTATCATTCGTCACGTTCTTGGCATCACCAGGTGTAATCAGGGTTATCGTCTGCCCCTCTTCCGGCGCTTCCGTCGGCTGTGGGGGCTGGGATGGCTCAGGCACCGGGGATGAAGAGCAGGCCGAGAGGATCAGCAGGATCATGAGAAAAGCAATCGCTGTTCTCAGAAGCTTGAAGCCTGTTGTTTCGGATGACAAGACTCTCTCCCCTTTTCGTATCTTGATTATTTTCGATTCAATTTACTGTGTTTGTATCCGTACAGCCAATAAATCAGCAGGCCGATAATCAGCCAAAGGATAAAGCCGATCCAAGTCTCTCTGCCCAAATTATACATCAAATACCCGCAGGCTGCTGCACTTAGCAGTGGGATGAACGGTACCCATGGTACTCTAAAGCCTCTTTTAAGGTCTGGGTGAGTCCGGCGCAGCACAATAACACCGAGTGATACGACCAGAAACGCAAAGAGTGTACCGATACTGGTCAGATTAGCCAGCCGGTCGAGTGGGACAAAGCCGGTCAATACCGCGATAATCCCTCCGACCACCCAGGTGCTGCGTACAGGTGTATGAGTCTTCGCATTGACCTTGGATAAAATCTCCGGCAGCAGCCCGTCCCGTGAGATGGCAAACAAGAGCCGGGTCTGGCCAAACAGCAATACGAGCAGAACCGTTGTCATACCGGCAATAGCGCCAATTGAGATTAATCCGGCAATCGTATTCTGATTTACGAAACGCAATGCGAAGGAAACCGGATCACTTACATTCAGGCTCTGGTAGGGAACAATACCGGTCAGTACCAGGGAAACAGTAATATAGAGAACCGTACAGATCGCAAGCGAAGAAATAATACCAATCGGTAAATCCCGCTGCGGACGTTTGACCTCCTCAGCTGCAGTTGACAGGGCATCAAAGCCGATATAGGCAAAAAATACGGTGGCTGCCCCATTCACAACCCCTTGGAAGCCAAACGGAAGAAATGGTGTCCAGTTTTCCGGTTTCACGTAGAACACGCCGGTAAAGATGAACAGAAGCACCACAGATAACTTAATGACAACCATAATAGCATTGAACCGGGCTGTTTCTTTGACCCCGCGGGTTAATAAATAAGAAATTAGCAAAATAATAATCACAGCGGGTAAATTAATAAAAGTTCCTTTGTCCGCATTATAAGCCCCGGAGAGCGCTGTGGGCAAATGTACTCCGAAACCATCCAGGAGTCCCTGGAAATACCCGGACCAACCGCTGCTAACCGCCGCAGCCGCAACTCCATATTCGAGTACCAGATCCCAGCCCAGGATCCAGGCCAGCAGTTCGCCAAAAGAAACATAGCTGTAAGCATAAGCGCTCCCGGATACCGGAAGTGTAGAGGCGAACTCTGAATAACAGAGTGCTGAAAGCACACAGGCGAATCCGGCCAGTACAAAGGATAATACCAGTCCGGGCCCGGCATGCTGTGCAGCTGCAACTCCTGTCATAACAAAAATGCCGGTGCCTATAATCGCTCCTACACCGAGTGTAGTGAGATCAAGTGCCCCCAAGGTTTTGCTGAGGTTGCCGGCATTATCACTAAGAGGTGCAACCAGCGGTTTTTTGCGGAATAAATCCATACTTCTTTTCGCTCCTGTCGATAGTAGATGTGTGTGCCTTACTAGGGTGAGGTGGTCAGCAATTTGATGCCCAGCCCTACAAAAATAACTCCGGCAGCAAGATTGGCGCCCTCTTGCATACGAGGCTTCTCCAAAAACTTACTGCTGAATGCACCTGCAAAATATGCAAGCAGTCCAAAAATCAAAAAAGTCAGAATAATGAAGACCAGTCCCAGCACTACCATTTGCAGCGGTACAAAGCCATGATCATAATTCACAAATTGCGGCAGAAAGGTGAGAAAGAAAATCGCTACCTTCGGATTGAGGATATTCATCAAGAGTCCTTTCCGCAGCAGTACACGCTTGTCTTTCTTCTCTCCTGCCTGCAGTACCATTGCCGTTTTGCGGTACTTTAGGGATTTAAAAGCCAAATTGAACAAATAAACCGCCCCGGCAATCTTGAAAACCGTAAAAAGCACCGGTGACGTAGTCACAATGATCGAGAGCCCAAGTGCAGCGGCCAGTGTATGTACCGTGTTTCCCAGTGCCAGACCGGCAGCTGTATAAACTCCCGCCCTGCGTCCATTCGTAATCCCCTGAGTCACAGCAAAAATAAGATCCGGTCCAGGAATCAAAATCAGCAGCACTGCGGCTCCAATAAACAAAAACAAGGTGGATATCGTAAACATAATTCTCTCCCTTCTGCCAAATATTATAGTTAGCATGCCCGTTTTCGGGTAATGGATTAAAAACAGGATGCTTGAAAACACTATCCTTAGCGATTATGATGTTTAAGATTGGACACAAAAAATTCAAACTCGGAGGAGATGTAACAATGGCCCCCCCATTCAAGCCCAATCGTGTCGTGGTTATCGGCACAGGTGCAGTAGGAACGACAACTGCTTATACCCTGCTTCTACGCAGACGCATGCAAGAATTGGTACTCATAGATGTTAATCATCAGAAAGCACTTGGTGAAGCACTGGACATGAACCACGGCATGCCTTTTGTCGGCGGTGTGAAGCTATGGGCAGGTACCTACGAAGATTGCCGGGAAGCGGATATTATCATTGTAACCGCCGGTGCATCCCAAAAGCCTGGTGAGACCCGAATCGATCTTCTGCGCAAAAACATCTCGATCTTTAAAGACATCATCCAAAAAATTACGAAATACAACCAGCACGCCATTCTGCTGATTGCAACGAACCCGGTCGATATCCTGGCTTACGCCACCCTGAAAATCAGCGGCTTCGACCGCAGACGCGTCATCGGCTCCGGTACAGTGCTCGATAGTGCACGATTCCGTTATCTGATCGGGAAGCATAAAGAAATCGATCCGCGCAGCATTCACGGTCAAATTATCGGTGAACATGGAGATTCCGAGCTTCCGGTATGGAGCTTGTCCAATGTCGCCGGAATTGATCTCGGCTTCGACGAAGCCGAACGCCAGGAAATCTTCGAAGACACCAAAAACGCCGCTTACGAAATAATCGATGCCAAAGGTTCTACTTCTTACGCAATTGCGCTGGCACTTGACCGTATTGTCGTCTCTATCCTGGACAATGAAGGCGCTGTGCTCAACGTCTCCACCCTTCTCAACAACTATAACGGGGTCTCGGATGTGTTCCTGGGTGCTCCATGTGTGGTTGACCGCTCCGGAGTACGCGAAGTCCTTGATTTGCCGCTCAGTGAGGAAGAACAGGCATTGTTCCGGAAATCGGGAGAAAAACTCAAGGCGGAAATCTCCAAGCTTGAACTCTAAACAAAAGTGTTTATGCATAAACACAGGGCTATCTTCTGGCCGCTTCACACGACCAGGGGATAGCTTTTGTTCTGTGGAGCTGCACACAAAAGAAACCGTCCTTCGAGTGTATGGCATACCACCACTGCTAAAGGACGGAGTTTACTCACCATGTCATCTTGATAATATAACATGAAACATTTTTGCCTGACAATGATAATAGTATCTTGGTTGCAATTAACATTCCGCTTGAATGAGAGAAGGAAAAATGATCCGCAGACTGGCGCATTTGCTCCAGCTTGCGGATCATTTCTGCATTATCTGATGACAGGGCGTTTGTAATATTCCCGCAAAACTTGCTCTGCTTCTTTACCATAGATGTCAAAACCGACATTGGAAGAGGCTTCCTCAGCCTTATACAAGCGAGTGCTCCAGTCCCACCAGAAGAATCCCGCAAACCAGGGTTCGTCCCAGAACGTTTCAAGCGCCGAGCGGTAAAAATTCGCCTGCTCCTCTTCGGAAGCGGGAAGTTCTTTATGCGTAAAGTCCCATGGCATAGTAGCGCAGCCAACCGCGCTGCGGCAGCCGATTTCAATAAAGACCAGCGGCTTGCCGAACCGCTCAGCCAATGCCCTCAGCCGCGGCTTCTGTTCCTCCCAGGCCAGGCGCATGTTCTCATAGGAATCACCCGGAACGGAGGCTACCGGATAATAGGCGCTTGTTCCAATATAGTCCACAGCATCAAGCCATTCGATGCCCTCCTCTTTGCCGTGATTCGCATTGTATACGATCGGACCGGTATATAAGCTTTTAACCTCACCTATTAAATGTCGCCACTCTGTTTCCCTTGACTCTGTCGCCACCATTTCACAGCCGATACAGAACATCTCACATTCAAGCTCCTCTGCCAGCTCTGCGTAATGCTTGATGAAATTCGTATAGGATTTAAACCAGGCTTCCCAGTAACTGTCCCCTTCCTCGGGAAAACCGATCCGCGCTCTCCAGATGCCGTCCCTTGAATTTACTACCGGCTTCAGGCATACCTTCAGCCCCAGCTCCTTCGCCAGACGCACAGCATGCTCAATATCCCGGTCAGTCATCGTATATCCGTAATCAAAATAAATATTTGTTGAATGCACCGTATCTTGCCATGTCCAGAAGGATAAAGCAATCCATTCACTTCCGGTCTCTGCCAGTTTACGCAGTGAATCCTCCGCATATGGCTGTCTAAACGCCCCTCGCGTTGATTCCCAGCCATAGGTCATTCCTTTAAAAAACAGTTCTTTCACAGTCCAGTCCTCCTATTAAATGATCGTAACTTGCTTCTCTCAACGCTGCTTATAATAAAAGTTTTTATACCTATCTTTTGTTAGGATAATTCAAAAACAATGTAATAACAAGTTATTTATTTATGAATTATGAGAAAGGCTAATGCAGCAATAATGTAAAGACAAAAAAAGCCGGCGAACTGTTTAGTCCGTCGGCTGTTCCGAGATAAGTTAACATAACTTAGATTATGTTACTTTGATGCTGAGTCTTCCATCATTGGCATGCTGATTTGCAGTTTGGCCATCGCTTCTTCTTTCTCGCGGCTCGTAATATGTGTATACACTGTTGTCGTTTGAATAGACGAATGACCCAGCAGCTCCTGAACCGTACGCAGATCCGCCCCTTTGCGCAGCAGCATAGTAGCGAAGGAATGCCGCAGCTTGTGACTTGAATAGGGCCGGCGGTGCGCCTCAGGTACACCATTCTGGAACCGTCCAAATGTATCGGCTGCGATCCCCTGGATACCACGGATGGAGAGCCTCCGGCCTTTTTGGGAAATGAACATCGCTTCCTCTTTGCTGCGCCACGGGGTTAGCCGCTCTTTCATTGCCTGCTCCAGATAAGGGGCTACATCCTCCGGAACCGGAACATTGCGCCATTTCCGCCCTTTCCCGAATACACGGAGTAAGCGGCGTTCCGCGTTGTAATCACTCAGATTAAGCGTATGAACCTCCCCTACCCGCAGTCCCATATAGGACATGAGTAAAAAGACAGCCAGATTGCGGCTGCGGTATTTGCCGTTTATAGCAGATAAAAACCGCTGCAGGTCGCCTTCATCCAAATAGACAGGTTCACGGTTCTTTTCAGTTTTGGACTTCTTGATGCCTGCCGCCGGATTGACACTAAGCAGCTCAAGCTCAATCAGTGCTTTGAACAGGCAGTTAATCGAGGCATGTTTGCGGTTACGTGTAGCATCACTCACCCCTCGTTCACGTACAGAAGTCAGGTAGGAAACGACATGAAGTTTTTTGACGGATTCAAGCGGCTTGGAGTTTAGGCCCTCCAGGAACTCGCGTACATCGGCCAGATAGGATTTCTGTGTATATGCTGTATAACCGGCATCCTTCATCCAGATCAGAAAAGCCTCCAGCTCTTCCTCATAGTCTGATTCTGAATTATTCATCACTATCCCCCATTTCCGAAATCCTATTGTACCATAGACACAATCCCTGTAAAATCAATTCTCTATCCTATTTCACCTTACGTGAATCTCAGCTGTTGGCCGCCTCTTCCCGCCACTTGAGAGCATGTGTCTGAACTATATTTAAGAATTCATTAAGTGCAGGTGAAATCCATTTTTTGTGATGATAGACGATTTGAGTGGCTACACGCTGTGCTTCGTCATTCCAATTCAGCCGGGCCAGCTTACCCTCTGCCAGCTCACTTCTCACCGTTATCAGCGGCAGGAAGGAGATCCCCAGTCCCGACATCACACACTGCTTAATCGCTTCAATACTCCAAAATTCCAGATTCGGATCGGGAAATACGCCGTGACTGTTCAAATGACGTTCAAAAAGTGTCCGGTAGGTGCAGCCCGTCTCGGTATGGAGAATGGTTTCATTTTTTAGATCCGTCGGTTCAACCTCCGCCGCATTTATTAGCGGGTGATTCAGCGGCGCTATCATGGTCATGGCCTCATGAATCAGCGTTTCACATTGTAAATCCTTATACTCCGTCTCCGGCTGAAGCAGAAAAGCAAGGTCAAGCTCACCTGTACGGACAAAATCGGTCAGCTCCCAGCAAGCGCCGGGCTTCAGCGTAATCTGAACCTGCGGATGACTGCCGCGGAATTCCTTAATAATTCCCGGCAGCCGGAAGGCCGCCAGCGATTCAGGCGCACCAATGCGCAGGACACCGGACAGCTCCGTCTCTGAGCGCAGCGCATCGCGCGCCAGCGAATGCATCCGCGAGATTTCCTGCGCATAGGGTAGTAAGCGGCGTCCGGCATCGGTGAGCATGATTTTTTTGCCGATCCGGTCAAATAAAGGCTGGCCGAGCTCAGCCTCCAGGGACTGGATCTGTGCTGTAATACTGGACTGGGCATAGTCCAGCTTCTGGGCGGCCCGCGTGAAACTGCCAGCTTCCACTACAACCAGGAATGTGAATAAATGCCGTGATTCCATAGAACGTTCATACCCTCCCCTGATTCATGTTATTATCGGTATTTTGAATGGATAGTATTTAATAATTCCGTTTTTCCAATGGATTCATTATCTGATACTCTATACTTAAATACAAGGAAAGCGGGACTATTATATGAAGGAAAATCATTCACTGAAGCGTAATATAGGGATGCCGCAGGCAATTGCCCTTTACATCGGCGCCGTCCTTGGATCGGGGGTACTGATTGTACCCGGTCTGGCGGCGGAAATGTCCGGCCCGGCTTCCTTGCTGGCCTGGGGGTTCATGACCCTGCTCATTCTGCCCCTGGCGTTGTCTATGGGACTGCTCTCCGCCAAATTCCCGAACGCAGGCGGGGTGTCGTATTTCGTCACTTTGGCCTTCGGCCCGAAAGCCGGGAGCCTGGTCGGTTGGTTCTTTCTGATGTCCGTTCCGATCGGCGGGCCGGTAGCTGCTCTGACTGGAGCCGGTTATATGACAGCAGCCCTTGGATGGGGTGACGGCGCAAGAATTGCGATTGCTGCAGGCATGCTGGCCATCGGACTGATCACGAACTGGATCGGCATGCAGGTAGCGGGCAAAGTACAGATCGCTGTCGTAATCGCCATTATTGCCGTATTGGTCTTCTCCTTCGCCGCAGCACTTCCGCGGATGGAAAGTGCACATTTCACACCCTTTATGCCTCACGGCTGGACCAGTATCGGGCAGTCGGCAGCCATTCTTTTCTGGTGCTTTATCGGCTGGGAAGCAGTATCGCATCTGTCTGAAGAATTTAAGGACCCGCAGCGTGCCGCGGTTAAAGGCGTCACAATTGCCGCCATTATCGTCGGAGTCCTCTACTTCCTGTCGGCCCTGGCCACCGTCGGCACCCAAAGTTACCTCCGGGGCGGAGCAGACTCCTCGCTGGTCTGGATCATCAGCCAGCCGCTGGGTTCATGGGGCGGATTCATAGCGGGGCTAACGGGGCTGTTCATCTGTACAGCCACGATTATTGCTTATACCGGTGCAGCTTCACGTGTGGCTTTCGCGTTGTCCCGTCAAGGTTATGCCCCGAAATGGATGGGCCGTTTATCGGAGCGGTATCAAACACCTACCGGGGCTATCGGTTTTTTGCTGGCCTGTTTTGCAGCCGTATTATTCCTGTATGGCAGTGGTCTATTGTCCATTACAACCTTGATCCAGTTTCCGAATGCCACTTTCATTTTGACCTATATCGGCGGCTGCGCTGCTGGCATCCGGCTGCTCAAAGGCCACCGTCCCGGTGTCATAATCAGCTGGATTTCTTTTGCGGCTACGGTGGCTGTGTTCCCTTTTACCGGCTGGGCGATTGGCTATCCGCTGGTCATCACTGCGGTTTTCATAATTATTGTCTTACTAAGAAATAAACATGCTTCTATTGCTGACCTGTCTGAGGTAAATACCCAGCAGGAGAAGTCCAAAGTAATCTAAAAATACACAAACCCGGTTATCTCATACAAACAGGCCGCGTCGTCCTTAACGTTCAAGGATAACGCGGCCTATTCTCTTTTCCATCCTCGAATTTCCACGGCAAAAACAGCTGAGGTCTGATTAAGTGTGTACTTGCCGTCTCCGGTCGTCCATGTCGCAAAATAAGTGTAATAATATACTCCACTCTCTTTAGGAGCTGCAAACCCGCCTTCTGATAAGAGTACGGCTTCGTACGAGTTGTCGTCCTTCATCTCTGCTACATTAACCTTGGATGGCTGGGGCTGATAATCAAGTAGTAATCACGGCAGCCCAGATAATCACAGCAATAACTGTCTTGGACTACAGGAATTTCTGCAGCCCCGGCTATTACTTTGGGTAGCGGAGGCTGTCCCCTGTATGTAATTTCCGCCTTTGGCTCATCCTTTAGTTCAGGCATTTCCGTTTTCTCTGCGATGGTTTCGGTCATAGGTTGCCCGCTGCAGCCAGCCAACAATAAGAATAGTACGGCCACAGCTGCTAATTTCCGGCCGATTATCATAGTAATCACCTCACCTCAACATAAACGCAAAATATGGAAAAATGTTGCTGACACTCTAAATTCTCAGCCCGGCTGTTATGCCTAAAATCAAAGAATCCATGGTTTCAGAAAGTATAAATATGGTTATGGATTGGAGAGAGTCTACCTATATTCAGATAAAAGGAGAGATACACTTACTATGTCAGATAAAAAGATCATTCTAGAGCCTGCCGCCCTAAAATTTGCCAATGACAACGCGGAGCCCCCTTTTCTGCCCGATCTGGGTCCGGAAAAAGGCCGTGAGACTGTTAATAGCGTACAATCCGGCGACATTTATAAGCCAGAGGCTGACATTCAGGATCTTACGGTCACTGGTGGTCCCGGTGGTGAGGTGCGGGTGCGAATTCTCCGTCCGCAGAATACATCTGGCGATGCTCTCCCTGTAATTCTGTATATCCATGGCGCAGGCTGGGTATTCGGCAACAGCCATACCCATGACCGGCTCATCCGTGAACTGGCTGTCGGTGCTGAAGCAGCTGTAGTATTCCCGGAATACAGCCTCTCTCCGGAAGCCAAATATCCAACTGCTATCGAAGAAATCTATGCCGTGCTGGAATGGATTGCCCGGGACGGCGCTGAGTACGGACTGGACAGCGGAAAATTGACGGTAGCCGGTGACAGTGTCGGCGGTAACATGACAGCGGCCATTACACTGATGGCAAAAGAACGCAGCGGGCCGAAGATCGCCAAGCAGCTGCTCTTCTATCCGGTTACGGATGCCTCATTTGATACCGAATCCTATCACTTGTTCGCCGAGGGATATTTCCTCCAGCGGACAGGCATGCAGTGGTTCTGGGATCAGTACACTACTAGTCCCGAGGAACGCGCACAAATCACTGCCTCCCCTCTCCGTGCTAGTCTCGAGCAGCTTAGCGGTCTGCCGGAAGCCCTGATCATTACCGGAGAAGCAGATGTACTCCGCGATGAGGGCGAAGCCTATGCCAATAAATTGCGTGAAGCTGGTGTGGCCGTAACGGCTGTGCGTTTCCAGGGTATCATCCATGATTTTGTTATGCTGAATGCACTGGCGGATACAGAGGCCAAAAAAGGCGCGTTGCTGCTGGCAACCGCTTGGCTGAAGCAATAAATCCTGTCACTACAGATTATAATAGCCTGGCCAGCCCGGAATTCTCCGAGGCTGACCAGGTTTTTTAGTGTGCCTATGAACTAAAATGACTTACTTGTTTACATATTTAATATTATGTTAACTTTATAATGTTTTTCCATAATCAAGAAACTTTATTGTAATCAGGAAGTCTACTTCATATGAGAAGAACTAAGGAGTTGAGCTGCTTGTCAAAATCCAAACTTGGTCTTACAGCAATTCTGGCCTCCGGCCTGCTTGTTTACAGTATGGCTTCTATAACAGATGCCAGATCATCAATTATCAATCCTCTGAATACCCGCTCTGCCCTTTTCGCAGCTGCAAAGGCCTCCCCATCCTCAAAACCTGCAGCCATTCAAGTGCGCTGGCAGGCAAAAGCAGACGGAGGCGGATTCAGTGCCGGGAAACAGCCCGTCTCGAACGGCGTCATCTATTATTCAGCCAACAACATCCTATACGCCAAACATATCAGCACAGGCAAACTGCTCTGGTCTTATAGAAATGCTGCCGATCCGCAAATTGTAACGAACAACTCAGTCTTTGTCTTCGCTAACAGTGATCATTTGCTGAAAATCTCCGCCACTACCGGCAAGCTGATCTGGAAGGTTAAGGTAGCCCGGCTCCCAATGGAAGTCGGCGGGCAAGCCCGTCTGATTAACGGAAAAGTAATTTTTGCCAATGAGCGCGGAGGCATTATCGCCTACAATCCAGTCTCAGGCAAGAAGCTGTGGGAAAATCCGAATATTCCCATGTACGCTGGAAGCATCTACGGTGAATATAAAGGGGTTCTAGTCGTATCCAGCACAGTCGATAATATCCGCTCGCAATTTTATGGTTTGGACCCGGCAACAGGTAAGAAGTTATGGAGAACCGAAGGGATATATAATCTCATCTCTGCAAATGCAGAAAATTTCGTGCTGCAGAAGCGGTCCGTGGAGCAATACAAGACAGTAACGGCCCCTGTACAGGGCCATTTGCTTACTCTGGTACAATTGGACCCTGCAACCGGAAAAATAACAGGGGAGGAAAACTATCAGCCGCTGGATGATGTCAGACGAACAGGCAGCTTCTACACGTTTATCCAAAATCCTTATATCTATGCGGCAAGTGAAGATGCTGATCAGTCTGAAATTTCGCTTACCCGCTTTACACGCGGCCAGGGGGACTCCGCTGCTTCCAAAAGCTATGACGGATTCGGAAGCTGGGTTGCCGGCCCTGTGGAGGGAATGGCATTTTTCCAGCAAGGCACCAAATTAACTGGAGTCAATCTTGCAGATGACCGTATTGTAACGTTCAATTCCCCCTCCAGCAAGGTTGTCAAAGTGGAAAAGAAAGATCATTATGTATTTGCAAGCTATGAGGACGGCAAGTTCTCGGTCATGGATGCGGAGTCTGGAGCATCGCTCGGCCAGTTTAACACCGGATTATCCTATACTTATTTCGGCAATGTAACCATTGATAACGGAACAGCGCTGATTCGGTTTGAAAGTAAACTGTTCGCAGTCTCTTTGCCGAAATAAAAGAAAAGGACTTCCCTCGGAAGTCCTTTTAACTGTCTATCGAATCGACCGCAAATATTCCCCTATTCTTCGGGCAGCCTCAAGAAGCCGTGCTTCATCCTCAACTAGGGCAATTCTTACAAAGCCTTCCCCTCGTGCCCCAAAAGCATCGCCAGGGATGACCACCACGCCGCTCTTCAGCACCAGCTCATGTGCAAACTGCCGTGACCGTCCCTCCAGTTCTGTAAAAGCGTATCCTTCAGGCAGCGGTGCCCAGATGAACATCGTTGCAGCGGGACTGGGAACGGCCCATCCTTCTCTGGTTAGCGCTTCAACAAAAAGATTCCGCCGGCGCTCATAGAGCGGGGCCACCTCAAGCTGGCCATCCCCCTGCATCGCCAGCTCCAGCGCCAGCACCGCAGCTTCTTGCACCGGATTGAACACACCATAATCTACATTGCTTTTTAGCTCCCTAAGTGCTCCAACGGCTTCACGGTTGCCAGTCATAAAACCGATACGGCAGCCGGCCATATTAAAGCTTTTGGAAAAGGAATGGAACTCCACTGCCGTATGTATTGCTTCAGGCACCTGCAGAATGCTTATCGGGCGGTAACCACCAAATCCCATCTCGGAATAGGCGAGATCATGAATGATCAGTACATCCCATTTGTGCGCGTATGTAACCAGCTTCTCCATATAAGCCAGGTCTACGGTTACTGAAATCGGATTTCCGGGGAAGCTGAGCAGAATAAAGACCGCTTCCTGCCATACTGCCTCCGGTATGCTGTCCAAATCCGGCAGGAACGCATTTTCCTCGAGCAACGGAAGCGGCCAGGCTCTAACTCCGGCTAATGCCAGCGCTCCTGTATAAATCGGATAACCCGGGTCAGGTACAATCGCGAGGTCACCCGGATTACATAATGCTAAGGCGAGATGGGCCAAGCCATCCTGCGAACCCATTAACGACACCAGCTCTTCCTCCGGGTCAACCTCTACCCCAAACCGCCAGTTCATCCACTCCGCTGCCCGCTTACGGAATTTAGCACTTCCTTTGGAAGCCGGATAAGCATAACTATCCTCTCTAAGCACTGCCGCACTTAAAGCTTGGCGAATTTCTGGAGCTGGCGCCTGATCGGGGCTGCCGATTCCGAGATCAATCACATCCAGACCTGAACTCCGTGCTTCCTCCTTCCAGCTGGCTACCTCCGAAAATATCGATGAGCCTAAATGTGAAAGCTTGTCCGATCTCCATTTTTGCCTGGAGGCTGCTTTGTCTGTTTTCAAAACTCTCCACCTGCCTGTTTTTGAATCATTATAGCATGGGTCGGGAATAGATGGGGTAGGCCAGTTATCAGATGGTATAAAATAGTAATTTCCACTCTTTTTTAACCAGGCACTTGTGCGTGAACTGTAATTAAAATTGATTTAAGGTGAAATAGCGTATAATTTATGTTATACGCTGTTTTTTCAGCCCAAAATGAGCTGCTTTTTGACCAAAATGACGAGCCATTTAAACAGGCGATACTCTTAATAACTTTCTCAACAAAATGGAAAGCAGGCTTTACATTTATTGTTTTTAATGATATTTTAATTATGGAAAGCATACTTTCCATCTTACGCAGTGAGGTGATTCTTTGAAAAACAGGCTTGAGGAAATACGCAAACAGCACGGTATTAAGCAGGAGGAGCTTGCAGCAGCGCTTGAGGTATCCAGACAGACGATCGGCTCGCTCGAAAATGGGAGATACAACCCTTCCATCATTTTAGCTTTCAAAATCGCCCGTTATTTCAACCTGTCCGTTGAGGAGATTTTTATCTACGAGGAGGAACAGAAATGAGAAGATCATCGGCTTTCTACGCAGTACTGCTGTTCATCGGAATCTGCGCAATTGCAGCAAGCTTCTTTTTTAACAATGAGGAATTCAAGGCTCTCTCGGGTACGTTGATCGGCATCGGGGCGGGCAGTGCAGGGGTTAGCATATCCAGTTTATTAATGAACCGTGCAGCACGCAAAAACCCTGAGCTTGAAAAGCAGGCCGCCATCGATTATAACGATGAACGGAATACGGTTATCCGTAACCGGGCCAAAGCCAAGGCTGCAGACATCACGCAATGGCTGATCATGGGGATCGCCTATATTACGATTCTTATTTCAGCCCCTTTATGGGTGACACTTGCTGTAGTTGTAGTATTTTTGATTTACCATTTCATGAGTCATTATCTGATGGTTCAATACCAGAAAAGTATGTAAAACACTGCAGCGCCAGCCCGCAGGTCAATGATACCTAACGGCTGGCGCTGCCTGTGCTTCAGTTGTTAAACCGCTAATTCCACAATCTGATAACATCAACCAGCTCAGCCCCGTTAAAATCCAGCCTGTATACATCCGGTTTAGACATGTTTAGCAGGAAATCCAAATCGTACTTTTTGTCATAATGATTCATAATCAAAGTCATTACGGCTCCATGTGTGCCTAAAGCTATCTTCCGTCCGTCATAATTCTTTAATAACTCATCTAAAACGGTTACAGCCCGGCTCTGACATTCGGCATTCGATTCTCCCCCCGACAAAGAAAAATCAGGATCAATAAAAGACTTCGCCAATAGTGGAATTAACTCCTCATCAGGCAAGCGTTTATCTTCATTTAAGAAGATTCTTTCTTTGAGGTCTTCGTATAACAGCACCTCTCGGCCGCTGGCACCAGCCAAATCCTCGATGGTTAGAATCGCCCTTAGATAAGGGCTTGAGACAAAAACCTCTATATCTTCTTGTTTCAATAAATCAGTTACTTGAAGTGCGTCCCTTTTCCCTTTTTCCGTCAAACCTCTGGTTCTTTCGTTTGTGCTGCTCTCATTCATAGGTGATTCACCATGTCTTACCATATAAACCGAAGTGTGCATAGCTTCCTCCTGATATATATTTTTTCGGATGATTAATGAAATACAACTTTCACACTATATTAGAAATAACTGGTATGTCAATGTGGAAAGTACTAGTCTTGCCAGGACAGGCATAGGATAGGGTATTACGAGTGAAGGTGGGAAACCTTATGTCCAAGAATAAACGCGGCAAAGCACTCTGGCGGATGCCGTCCCGCAGCAGAGGAACCTGTCCAATCTGTGGAAGCACACGGATTAAACTGCTCTATATCGGCAAAAGTGCCGACGGCGGCAAGCTAGATGTCTGCAAAAAGTGTGACGGCAAGCAGGCGGTTTAATCTCTAAGCCCTGCTTAACGCAGGCTGTGTATAGCACTCATAATAAAGGGGAGCACCGTTTTGTACGGTACTCCCCTTTATGATTACATTCAAGTAAAATCCTGCAATTCATGCTGAGGTACCCAGTTGCGTATGCCGTTATCCTCCAGAATCCCTAAGGTCACATCCGAAATATGCGGATCAGCCAGCAGCTTGTCCCTCACCTGGAACTTGATATCGTCTGCATCAGCCAGCGATAAGCCCCGCCGCAGCTCGATCAGGCCTTCTACATGATAATAACGCCCCTCCTGCAGAATCCGCATCTGAAAAATATCAGTAACCTGCGGCTCGCCGAAGATGATCTTCGCTATCTTATCTTCGATTTCCGGTGGAGCGGCAACACCGATCAGTCCAACCATATTGTCATAACCTACACGGAAGGCTACCCCGATCATCATAAAAGCAATTAAAATGCTCGTGATTCCGTCAAGCAGATGAAAATCACTCAGCGCGGTGACTAGTACGGCAATCATGGCCAGCAGCCCCCCTGTTGTTGCCACCAGATCTTCATAGTAGACAAGCCGGGTCGGGGGAGCCGCCCGTTTCACATTTTTGAGTGACACTGTAAGCTTGCCCAAGCCCTTGGCATCAACCCGTGCTTCATGCAGCACTTCGTTCATCGCCTTCACCCACACAAAACCGTCCGCGGCAATCGACAGCAGCAGGACCAGCACATTGATCCAATAACCGCTGCTCTCCTCTACAGGATGCTTCAGCAGATGGAACCCTTCCAGCATCGTTTCATACGCCATAACCGTAACGACAATGACCGCGACCATGCAGAACAGGTTGATAACCCGTCCGAAGCCGTCGGGGAAGCGGCGCGTGGGCCTTTTCTCCGCCAGCACACTGCCCGTAAAAACAAACATCTGATTGACGGCATCGGCAATCGAATGCATCATGGTTGCGAACATCGAACCGCTTCCGGTCAGAGCAAAAGCAGCCCCTTTAACTATTGCAATACAAGTATTGCCTATAGCTGCCGATCCTGAGGATCTGTTGCCTTTTTTGATCAAGCTTCCAATCGTTTCGCGTTTCTCGTCCATAATTCTGGCAGCCTCCTTGCGCATTTGTCCATTTACCGGCACATCCGCACCGCAAATGATATCCGATTTGTTGTCCACTCAACCTATGTACTTATTTAACCTTGTGAGGGCAAATCCTATCACTTGCATATAGAGGAGACTGTCATCAACTGCAGCACTCCTTTACTGGAATCCCGTTTTAATCCACAGTCTGGAAATATCGAGGAATCCGAAGGATCCGGTGTGCAGGCCGAATAAACTCTGATTTAGCTGCGCTCTTTTGTTCATATGGCATCCATAGAGTAGCCATGCATTGTCGCGGAGAACGTCTTCCATTTGCTCGAGCAGGCGGCATCTGCCATCTTCAGGCAGCTCTGCAAAGTGCTCAAGCTCTTGCTCTATTCTGTCGCGCTGGCTGTCTTCCAGCAACACATGAAGATGATTAGACTTGTTCACAAAATAATTAATCATCCCCCACT
This sequence comes from Paenibacillus pedocola, assembly GCF_031599675.1. NCBI lineage: Bacteria > Bacillati > Bacillota > Bacilli > Caryophanales > Paenibacillaceae > Paenibacillus > Paenibacillus pedocola. The sequence continues at coordinate 3,541,159 of NZ_CP134223.1, forward strand.
GCCAGTCATCCTCCAGCACTTCTTCCGCAAACACAAAATCAGCCTGGCACATGATTTCTTTCAGGTTATAATCCTGGTAATCCAGCAGTCTGAATTGCAGGCCAATCTCGGCTCCGCGCCGCTGAAGCCATTCCGCTTCCTCCCGCTCATCTTTCTTGCGAAGATATCCAAGGATAATGACTTCACCGCTATAGCCGCTTAAATCAAGCAGCTGTTTCGCCTGTTCAAGTGAAGGTTCAACCCATGTGCTCTTCCGGCTTCTCCAGGGAAGGAAGCTGTCAGCAGGGGTAATCCGGTTACCTCCGAGTTCTCTGATCAACGCAAGCGGGTGATATAGAAGTCTCATTGCCTGACGAAAATGAAGATTGTGCTGAAATCCATTTTTGCGGAAATTGGAGAGGATGTATCTGCATCCCAGGGCCGGATAGTCAATGCTGTTATTAGTACATGGCTCCGAGGACGGGCGGAATTCCTCTACTTCCGGAAGCTGGTAATGGCGTTCACTGGCCCTCTGATCCGGCAAATACCAGATCTCAACCCGGTCCAGGAGTGGCCGGATGCCGTAATAATCATCAAATGCAGCAAGCACCAGAACATCATCACTCAGATTCATCACCCGGTATGGCCCCGTTCCGAGTGGTTTTTCCGCAGAAAACTCCACATCACAGGGAAGAACCGACATATAGATTGAACTCAGCAGGTGCAGGAAAAAGCGGTTTGGCCTGGACAGATCAAAGCGGATACGGTGATCCCCTAGCAGCTCCACACCAGAAATGTGACGGAAGTGCCACAAGGCCGGACTATTCCGATCCTTTAGGCTCTGCAGCGTCTCCTTGACATCCCTGGCTGTCATGACCCGGCCATGATGGAACCGCACACCTTTGCGCAGATAAAAAATATAACTGGTATAGGTCTCATTCACTTCCCACATGTGGGCCAGAGCCGGTAAAAACCTGCCGCCGGATGGTTCATAAGTCACCAGTGTGCTGTACATTTGACTGATCAGAAAGGCTTCAAAAGCGGTATATACACAGGAAGGGTCCAGCCTCTGCATATGCCGGTTGCGTGAGATCCGCAGGACATCAAGACCCTCTGTCGATTCAGTCTCACTGTGATAGCCCATTTGTTTGTTCAGCATGGTCAACAGTCTTTCCTTCAAAGGGCCGTTTACCTCAGGCAGACCGATCAGGTCTATGCCCTGCTTAATCTTCCCCCTGCCGATAAGCTCCTGCAGAGCATCTTCCAGTACCTCATCCACGCTGCGTACAAAGGTCAGTTCGGAAATATGGCCTCTGCCTCTTCCCGGCTGCCAGTGAATAAACGACTTTTCTTCAAGCTTGCGCAGGATAAACTTCACATTCCGCGGGGTGCAGCAAAGAACCAGTGCCAGCTGTTCAATACTTACCATCAGGGGCTCATGTATTCTAAAAGGGGTATTAATCTCGGCGGCCAACCGGAGAAAATGAGAGATGTTGTTATCCAAGATTATCACTCCTTTAAAGGTGAAAGGGATTGTGGAAAACTTACACTTTTACTTCCCCCTTTTATCATTACAATTATACATAACAAAGCGTTGATTAACAGTCCCAAAAATCCGAAAACAGACTAGGAGATCTACAAGCTTATGAAACAACATCTACAGCATATTCATCCATTGGCGTGGACAATTATTATCGGGACCATGTTCGGCCGGCTGGTAACATCGATGAGCATTCCTTTTTTATCGATTTATTTGACCCAGGTGCTCGGCGCTTCCCCGACACAGACAGGCTTTACAGTAGCGGTTAGCTCGCTCGCAGGCGTGATGATCAGCTTCTACGGCGGGTATATCTCGGATGTGATCGGGCGCAAAATCGTCATGCTGGTCTCTGTATTCGGCTGGGCCTGTGTCTTCTTCGGCTTCTCTGCCGCACAGCATTTGTGGGTATTTTTCCTCGTGAACACATTGAACGGCATCTGCCGCGCTGTATTCGAGCCTACCTCTCGCGCGCTGCTCTCGGATATTACGCCGCCTGAGCACAAGCTGCTCGTATTCAACTTGAGATACGCCGCCGTCAATCTTGGTGTAGTCTTCGGTCCGATCATTGGTCTTCAGCTGGGTTCAGCTAAGTCGACGTTTCCCTTCCTGATTGCCGGAATCGTCTATATCGCTTATGGACTGGTACTGTTCGCGCAGTTCCGTGTGCACCATTCTACGCTGCCGCAGCGTTCGGAAGTTCATGCACCTAAACTGCGCGCAGCACTGGCTACCGCCGGCCGGGACCGCGTATTCCTTCCCGTGCTTCTCGGTACCATCTTCTGTGTGCTGGGTTATGGACATTTCAGCTCCACACTGGCGCAGTATCTGGCGATGAATACACATTTTACAGATGGCGGGAAGGTCTTCTCGTATATGCTGTCGCTAAATGCAGTGACCGTGCTGGTCGTCCAATATCCGATTGTCCGCACAGCCAGCAAGTTTTCGCCGATTGTCCCCCTAATCCTCGGGAACATCTGCGTAGCGGTGAGTATGCTTCTATTCGGAATCGCCGGAGGAGTGGCTCTCCTCATGACCGGTGTCATCCTGTTCACGATCGGTGAAGTACTGCTCTTCACGATGATGGATATGCTCATCGACCGGATCGCCAAGCCGGAGTGGAAAGGCACTTACTTCGGAACGATCGGCTTCAACGGTCTGGGCGGCGTTATGGCTCCTATCCTTGGCGGAATGCTGCTGGATCAGTTCGGTGCCGCTAACGGTCCTGCAGTGTTTGTGCCGCTGGCACTGACTACCGCCCTCGGGCTTCCGTTTCTGGTCACTGCTCATAGAAGATTTAAGGCCAGGGAGCTGGCCGAATCCGTAATCGTCAAGCCATCCAGCGTTAAAATGGGCTAATGTTAAAAGAACATAAAGTATTAGACTGACCCTATAAAATGAAACAGCGACAGTAAAGGACGAGAATTAAGTCCTTTGCTGTCGCTGTTTCATTCAACTAATGTTCCCCCGTTAGCTGAACAGGCGGCGCTCGGCAGCCTCCAAGTGCTTAAAAATCATAAATTGCATTTTCTTCGCGAATAGAGTCAACTTGGTAAAGTGGGATATATTTATCAGAAGGTAGGAGCTGGTAATTCATCAATTTTCAAACGAAGTAAACCATAAGGTTTTTGTCGCAGGTCTTTTCCATAATGAAATCTTGCCTGCCGATGTAACTGGTTCACAATAACATATAAGTATCGATCCGGACCTATAGAAAAAGTATCCGGCCATAAAATTCTCGGATCATGAGCGATGGTTTCCATTATTCCATTCGGCAATATCTTTCGAATACTATTGTTTTCATAGTCTCCAGCGTAAATGTTTCCTTTAGCATCGGTGATCATTCCATCTGACGCACCTTTTTCTCCCCAATACTTCACGTGATACTGTAAATTCATATCCGGTATCGCTCTGTCTCTTAAGGCTTCCGTTGAGATCGAGTATAGATGACGACTGCTGAGCGGACAAAAAAATAAAATCCTTCCATCAGGGGAAATCGCTATACCATCAGAGGCCAATCGAAAAGGTGAAGTGGTGCCGTCTGGGTTTCGATTCATCAAAATTTCACCTTCCACTTTCGGTAAAAAATACGGATCGGGTGAAGTTGAATTTGCTCCACTTAACCGTCTATACGCATCCCCAGTTTCTAAATTTAAGACTATAATAGCGCCTGGACCTTTGGAAGAAGAATCCGTTATATAGGCGTATCCTGATTTACCCACACGAAAATCAAATCGGACATCATTCAGATACGTTGTCGGCAGCACTACATCTTCTGCAAACGTATATACTTTTCTTATTGTGTTTGTTTTCAAATCTACAGCGACTAATTTTGCCCCTCCTTTAATAGGCTCAGAAAAATTTGGTGCTGCCGTATCCAGTATCCAGAGGGTTCCCCTACCATCAGCAACTACACTTTGGACACTGATGAAAGACATCGTAATATTCAAAGGGTTTATCAAATTCTTTTCTAAATTAGGATAAGGCTGCAACCGACCCTCAACCATTTCCGCTACCGTAAATCTAACGTCATCTCCCCATTTCGGAAAGCAAATGAAGATACGGCCGGTTTCTGATACACTAACGCCTGTAGGCATAGCCCCAAAGAATGAATAAACGAGTTCAAACTTTCCGAAATATTCTTCCATAGATAACATCGGTTTTATGGTATCCTCCCCAACATATTTGAATAGATAATAACTAATAATATGTTTAAGATTTCTTCTAATGCCTGGCTCTTATTTATTCTTTTTCGAATTCATGTGGCCATGAAAAGTACCGGCTTGTTATGGAAACCGATCGTGAATTGGTCCTGTTCCTCGTCGTTAACGCTAAGCACATCAAAGCCGTCCCCGTCAGGAAAGCTCTTGGAAAATATTCTAGACATCTAAAAAATAAAAAGCTCCGGCACCAGCCGAAGCCTTCAGACGGAGACTCTCCGTGTCTATGACAAATACCTTTCTCCGAGCGTCAAAGCAGGTCATTTTCCCATGCGGACAGGATCGGCGTAAGTTCGGAAACATCATCCGCATCGTCTACTCGACATCGATAGACGACCATACCTTGAGATTAGTGATCCTGACTCCACTTGTATCTGTAAAAGAAGGTGAATCTCTGCCAAGCCTATCTGCGCAATACCGTTTTATTGTTGGTCCGGCAGACGTAATGCGTTTGCAGAAGTTTGCGCTTGATCTAAAAATTCCTCTGCTCGGGTCAATTGCTGCCGGGCCGTCTCCAAAGCTTGAGAGTTTGTTGCTGCATTTGACTCACTTATCGAGCTTATCGCCTGATTTAAAGCCGTTTGCACCTCAGAAACTGCGTTAGATGCATGCTGCTCCAGCGTATTGCCGCTCGAGTTAAGTGCGCCTTCTGCCGGTTTTTTTGCATTTTGGGTGGCTAGATCAATTTTGTTTTCATTTGGCAAAGCCAGTCCTCCTCCCTTAAGCAAAGATCATTAATTTAAACAGAAATAAGTATTTGATTAGTATTTTGTTTATATTCCTGCGACTGCATGGGAATATCAGTATAAAACACTATGCGTCTGTTAAATCTAACGTTGATGAAAAAAAGGAGGTGATAGTTCTTCAATGAATACGCAAACGCTAGCGCCGCACGAATCGATGGAACTGCATGAAGCGTTAAACTTTAAAACGCTCTGCCTCGCTAAGTCAAAACTTATGCAAGGCTTGGTTTTTGACCAAGAGCTAAAAGCGTTAATGCAGAAAGACGTAATTCAATCCGCGCAACAGATCGCGGAGCTGCAAGCGATCTACGCAAGAGCTCCTTTCCAAGCTCCTGTTCCGAATAGCCCGACACCTATAACACATTAAAGGGGAACGCAAATGAATACCGATTATTTAGACCCGATTAATTCATTAAATATGCCGGAAATGGCAGATATGACATTTGCAATGGACTTCCTTCTTCGTGCCAAGGAGGGTGTGCGAAATTTGTCCGTCGCCCTGACGGAATCGGCTTCTCCGGATGTAAGAGCGCTGCTGCGCAATCATCTTAAGCAAGGGATAGCAATGCACCAAGAAATCACGGAGCTCATGATTCGCAAAAAATGGTTCCATCCTTACGAGCTGAACGAACAGTACCAACTCGACCAGCTTTCAGCGAAAAATACGGTGATGATCGGGCAGATGAATCTGTTCCCGGATGATACGTCGCGTAAAGGGATGTTTGATCGGATCCCAGATGAACATATTGGAGGACATAAAGCATGAAGGCGGTAACGTATCAAGGGATTAAAAATGTCGTGGTCAAAGAGGTGCCGGATCCGAAGATTGAGAAACCGGACGATATGATCGTAAAGATCACCAGTTCCGCCATTTGCGGTTCCGACCTTCATCTTATTCACGGGATGATCCCTAACCTCCAGGAAAACTATGTCATCGGGCATGAACCGATGGGGATCGTAGAAGAGGTAGGCCCCGGCGTGACAAAGGTAAAGAAAGGCGACCGTGTGATCATTCCGTTCAACATCGCATGCGGAGAATGCTTTTTTTGCAAAAATCAGCTGGAAAGCCAATGTGACAAGTCAAACGAACACGGGGATATGGGTGCTTATTTCGGCTACTCCGGAACGACCGGCGGATATCCTGGCGGGCAAGCCGAGTATCTACGAGTCCCATTTGCAAATTTTACCCACTTCAAGATTCCCGAAAACTGCGAACAACCGGACGAAAAGCTAAGCTTGATCGCCGATGCCATGACGACGGCATTCTGGAGCGTAGATAACGCGGGCGTAAAGAATGGAGATACGGTCATCGTACTCGGCTGCGGTCCGGTCGGCCTTCTGGCCCAGAAATTCTGCTGGCTGAAAGGTGCAAAGCGGGTCATAGCCGTCGACTATGTCGATTACCGCTTACAGCATGCGAAGCGAACGAACCATGTGGAAATCGTAAACTTCGAACAGGATAAGAATATTGGCAACAATCTTAAGGAAATGACCAAAGGCGGCGCCGATGTCGTGATAGATGCAGTAGGAATGGATGGCAAGATGAGCGATCTCGAATTTCTAGCCAGCGGTTTGAAGCTGCAAGGCGGCACCATGAGCGCATTTATCATTGCGTCTCAGGCGGTCCGTAAAGGCGGGACCATCCAAGTCACTGGGGTATACGGCGGACGCTATAACGGGTTCCCGCTCGGCGACATCATGCAGCGCAACGTAAATATCCGTTCCGGACAAGCTCCGGTCATTCACTACATGCCGTATATGTACGAGCTGGTTACTTCGGGCAAAGTGGATCCTGGAGACATTGTTACGCACGTCATTCCGCTCAGCGAGGCCAAGCGCGGCTATGAAGTGTTCGATACGAAAACGGATGATTGCATCAAAGTCGTCTTAAAGCCTTAATATGGATAGATACACGGGAGGACAATTCGAATGAATTCCAATTATGCTTTGCACGAGATGCTGGAGGTTCATGAAATAACTGCGTTCAAAACCGTTTGCCTAACCAAATCCAAAACCATGCAAGTACTGGTAACCGACCCGGAACTCATGCAAATTTTGCAGCAAGACATGCAATTATCACAGCAGCAGCTTCAGGAGCTAGTTGGAGTGCTGTCTAAAGTGACCCAATAGGAGATGAAAACATGAACCCAATCTTAGAACACATGACAGGGCTTCATACGTTGACCGACGATGTGATCGCAATGGATATGTTGATGAACGCCAAGAGCGGAGTCAGAAGCTACGCCATGGCCGTAACCGAATGTGCCACCCCAGAAATCAAGCAAATGTTGATGAAGCAGCTCGACGAAGCCATAGACTCTTATGAAAAGATATCAAATTACATGGTGCAGCATGGCTTATACCATCCCTACCATATTCCAGAGCAAATTCAGCTCGATCTGAAAAATATTCAGACCGCTATGAACATTCCGTCCTGACACCTTATTCCTTCCCGGCAAAACGCGCAAAACCACAATGGTTCAGGCGCGTTTTTGATTTTAGCCAAAACTTCAGAGAATAAATAAAATTACAAAAGCATTTTTATGAACTGGCCCCTTCCGCAAAAACTGCGGAGGGGCTATACTTCTCGGAAGCAAAAGCTTCCCGTCAAGAACACTATCATTTTCTGACCTCAAAAAGACCGTATAAGCATTCCTGCGCAGACCCATACCCAAAAAAAGATTAGTTAACATAATATTTATTATGTTACTTCACCTGTTTGTTGGAAATACTGTTAATGACCAAAATGTCGTATAGACGGCATTTATCTCCATTTTAAATATACATCCGCTGTAGCTCTTCTATACGCTCCTTTATATAAACTCTCACAGTCTGAGGCTCCAGAACCTCAGTATCAACAGGCAGTATAAATACTTTCTCACAGGCTTGTTCAAAACTGTACATGTTCACTGTTACAATCTGCGAGTTCCCGTCTTCCACAGTTTGGATGACATCGAATTTTGCTCCAGGTATCTGCTTTCCTTTATACACTCTGACAGTAACCGGGTAATATTCCTCTGCTCTTCTGGATTGCTTAAAAGCTTCCTCCCCGCTCTTCCAATACATTTCCAGAGAGAAACCAGCAGGCAGCTCATATTTCTCTTCGAGCAGATGTACAACGCTAATCCGCTCACATTTAAATGTCCGCAGCGCCTCCGCTCTCTCACAAAAGGCCACTAAATACCACTCCCCCTGCTTCACAACCAAGCCGTAGGGCTGCAACATACGCATAGAGACATCCCCGCTCACCTTACGATATTCCACTCTGACTTTGTGCCCTTTCCATAGCGCACTACGCAGCGTCTCTAGCCCAGGCAGCGAAGTGGATGCGCTCCACCATGGTGTATCATCGAAGAAAAAGACATTTTTGGCCTTGCGAATATCCGCCTGATAAGGAGCAGGCAGCGTATTTTCCAGTTTCAGAAGTGCATTTTTCAGCTGAATACGGGACTCACTCTGCCTGCCTGTATGAAATCCCATTCCTGTTAAATAAAGATGAATTACTTCATCGCCATTCAGCTGCCGCAGATTGACTGTATAACCCTCCATCAGAGAAATTCCGCCGTTCGGTCCCGTTGAAGTAACTATTGGAATCCCCGCTTCCCCCAGCACATCGATATCTCTGTAAATGGAGCGGACGGAGGTTTCGAGTGCTGCCGCCAGCTCGCTGGCTTTTATCCTCCCCCTGGACTCAATGAGTAATATTATCGCAATTAAACGGTGCACCCGCATATTTGTTCCTCCCCCCTCGCAAACTTTTCGTTCAGTAAGATTCACTATTCTTGCCACTCTGTTGTCAACAATAGCAGTATATTATGGAATGTATCAGAGAGAAGGAGCTGTTGTAAATGAACATTGGCATATTAGGCACCGGATTTGGAGCATATCACGCCTCCATATTTAAGAAATTTCCGGAAATCGGGCGGGTGGTTGTCTTCGGACGGAATGAATCCAAGCTGCAAAAGTTACAGCAAGAATTAGGTGTTGAGGTCACTACCTCCATTAATGAGGTCATCAGTGATCCCGGCCTTGATATCATTGATATTTGTCTGCCCTCCACCCTACATAAACAATATACTTTAGAGTCGTTTCAGGCGGGCAAACATGTGTTTTGCGAAACTCCGGTCTGCTTGTCTGCTGAAGATGCGGCTGCAATGAAACATGCTGAAGAACAATCCGGTAAAAGAGTCCTCGTCAACCAGTTCATCAAATTTGAACCGGCCTATCAGTATCTGTACAAGTCGGCGGCGCAGAAGAAATACGGCAGGCTTCTTAAAGTACGTTTACTGAGGGAAACCGCTCCCTTATGGGGAGATTTGGGACTGGACACTATTACTACAAATTTGATGATTCACGAACTTGATTTCGTAAGCTGGCTTATAGGCGGGACCACTCCATCCGGGGTATGGGGCAGTCAAGGCGGACAAGAAGGACAGGCACTGGTTGAGGCTATTTTCAACAAATCATATGTTTCGGCACAAGTCACTGCTTCATCGTTAATGCCGGCAGCGTATCCTTTTACGGTGGGCTATGAAGCTTATTTTGAACGGGCTAAACTGGAGTTTCATGAAAAAGATGATATGCAGGGCGGCGTAGATATTGCACTTTACGAATACAGTGAAACAGGCAGACAAGAAATTGTCTTGGAAAAAGTTAATCCCTACGAGAAAAGTCTGCAGCATGCGCTGCAGTGCTTCCAAGACGGTTCGGAGTCCATTCTGTCGCTGGAGCAGGCGCTGATCTCTCTACATACTGCACTGGAGCTGAAGAGGCTCCTGGCTGTTCCTGCAAGTTAAGCGGCTTGGGGCTGCGGATTGGCTAAACACTACGGCTTTTTTTCGTAAACGTCTGCGCTACGTAACTGTAAGCTAAATTTAAGGGGGGATCTGGCCCTCCCTTTTTCTCGTTTTGTGGACTTAAGGTGAACTATAGGGAGAGAGTATATGTGAAGTATAGGGGGTGAGTGGATTTTTTAGGTTTATTATTGTGAATTTTTCATATGTTGTAATTGCATAAATAAACCGTCAATTTTGACAGAATTTCCGAAGGGTTTAGACGGAATTGTGGTTTATCGTAAAATAACAGAAACGTAGTTTACATATCTTATATTATGTTAACTAATAATGTTTATGGGATCCTACCCTAGCCGTCTCCCTTATCCTGTTGTTCCATTTTTTGCTATAATCAGGTAAATAAGCTTAGGAGGGGATTGTCAATGAAGGATGACCCTGCCATTCCGCCGGAACGAGATCCGTATAAAGAAGTTATGCGCCCGAAAACGAGCAATGCTTACTGCTATAAGCACATACCTCCGCGTATGGTGCCAAATGATATCGACTGGTATATTGAACCAATGACTTTTGAAACGCAGCATGAAGCCTTTGAATGGATTTCCAGCGGTCCCTATAATGAAATAGGCTATCTATACACCGGATATCAGACAACGGACGAAAAATTGGCTAACATCCTGTTATTTGAGCTCGTCAGAAGCAATACACTCCACGGGCCGCGTTTTCAAGTCCAGGCTGACTACGAATTCCTGAGTGCTGGACAACTCTATAAAGTATGGGTTACTCCCCTTGCTAAGCCTGATGCTGAAGACAAAGCTTGAGTAATTGATGTTCGGAGCCAGCTATTCGCCGAGCATTAAGCACGATTAGCGCTGGATTGCCGCTCGCAATCTTTGGCGGTATCCTTATACAAGTCAACATAATATATAATATGTTAACTTGTAGCTTATAGCTATTCTATTTTATCTTTAAAGATAAGTTTGAACAGGGAAACCGCAGCATTGAAAATAAAGAATGTCCTGGGCAGCGGGTAACGAGCCACCATAGGCAGGGCATACAGGGAGTGATACATCTCCGCTAAAGGTATAATTCCCGGCTATTTAGCTAAAATATACCTTCCCACTCTGCCCTGACGCACCCTAATAACCCAGCATCTATAACCCTTGATATAATTATGCGCAATGCTGTAGGTTCATAGCAGATATGCCCAGCAATCTCAACCCTTGAGTAACGGTTGGAGGCCGACACCAGCACTATCAATGCGATCTATAAGCGGCTGAACAATAAAACGGTGTCCAGCTATTTTTTGAGATTAGTGGCGCTTTCCGTACTGAAATATTGGCTTGGATTCCCCTGTTTCGGATTGAAGCGCTCCTTAAATTCACCATTCGTATAGGCTCCAATAACCCGATGCCAGAAATTACGGGCCGGTGTATTGGCGCGGATCTGCGACACCTTCCAATCACCGGGAAACATATCGAATAGTCTGTGTGCAGCCCAGGTACCCACACCGCTCCGGCGGTATTTTTGCAGCACGAAAAATTCGGTCATATAAAACTGCCCTTCAGGATTACGCAGCAGACGGTCCACCAGGGCGAATCCGGCGATATTACCGTCCGCGGTAAACAGATAAGCGAATTTATTATTACCGCTGTTCCAGTAAGCTTCTAGGCCCGGATAGGAAGGGAAATTGCCGTCACGGTCAACCTCAAGCTCCAGATACCGGGTGAAATCATATAGATAGAACTGCATCAGTCTGCTGATTATCTGTTTATTCTCCTTGGGAACCAATTCGATTCCGAGTTCCATTAGGTTCACCTCTACGATTCACATTTTACTTCACATCATATAACTTTGTCCCCTCGGGGGCAAGGTCAGTGCGTACATCACCATTCCCGGCCAGCTGCGAAACATGATAAGATAAACAGGCACCCGTATCCACGCATCCTTACAGCAAACTAAGAAAAAGGTGATTGTCATCAGCATTCAAAAGAACAGCGACCGTAAAAATCTTGATCAAAGGCTGCATCTCATGCCCTGGTTTGTTCAGCAATTCATAGACTATAAACGCCCTGATCTGTCACCCTCTACCCTTCTGGAATACATCCGTGATTATGAATCATTTTTCGGCTGGTTAAGGGCTGAGGGTCTGTCTGCTGCGGACAGCATTGCTAACATCACCCTGCTTGATCTGGAAACGCTGCATATGGATAGTATCACAGGCTACCGCCTGCATTTGACAACACGTGCCGAAGGGACTAATACCCGGGTGACAGTCTCCCGTAAGCTCTCTGCCCTGCGCTCCCTGTTCCATTATCTCAGCCAGATTGCCGAAGATGAGAATTTCTACCCGCTGTTAAAGCGTAATATTATGGCCAAGGTTGAGATCAAGCGGATTCATAAGCCCAAGGATACCGCTGCCAAGCTGAAAGGAAAAATCCTGGAGGATGAAGAGCTGCTGGAGTTCGTCGGCTATATCTATGAAGGCTATGGACGGGATGTAGAAGCCAATAAGCAGGCTTATTATTCCTTCCAGCTGAACCGTGAACGGGATGCCTGTATAGCCAGTCTGATTCTGAACTCCGGGCTACGTGTATCCGAGGTAGTCAATTTGAACATCGATGACCTGGATATTAATAATAAGCTGCTCTATGTATACCGCAAAGGAAATAACGATGAAACCTTCAAGACACCGGTTTATTTCCGTGAGCAGGCCAAGGACGATCTTGCACTCTATTTAAGTCTGCGCCAGACACGCTACAAAACGCCAAAACGGGAAAAGGCCCTGTTCATCGCTCTGCCAAACGGCAGCCAGGAAGGTAAACGTATGACTAAACGGGCCATCCAGGAGATGATCATCAAATATGCCAAACGGTTTGGCAAACCTTATTTAACAGTTCATAAGCTTCGCCACTCATTCGCTACAGACTATTATCTGCAAAATGATATCTACAAAACCAAAGAGCAGCTTGGACATGCCTCAACAGAAACGACAGAGGTTTATGCCCATCTTACAGACAAAACGATGTCTGAAGCAATTGAGCGGCGTGTGGAAAGCTGATTATCTTATATGCTACTTCTAAAGTATTAGTTATGGAGGGATTTTCTCTTGTCTAAGACTCAAGACTATTCAACTTATTCAGCGGCTGAACCGCCGCTAAATCTGCGTGCAGACTGCGAGCATTGCTTCGGGTTATGCTGTGCCGCCCTGCCCTTTGCCGTATCGGCTGACTTTGCCATGGACAAAGCAGCAGGCCAGCCCTGCCACAATCTGCAGGCGGATTTTCGCTGCGGGATTCATGACCGGCTCCGGGAGACTGGTTTTCGGGGATGTACGGTGTATGACTGTTTCGGCGCAGGACAACAGGTATCCGGCGTCACCTACGGAGGTATTGACTGGCATCAGGCTCCGGCCACGGCGGCTCAGATGTTCGAAGTTTTCCCGGTTATGCGGCAGCTTCATGAATTGCTGTGGTATTTAACTGAAGCACTGGGCTGGCCTGCGGCGGGTCCCATTCAGCATGGAATAGCTGATATGCTGACCAAGACAGAACAGCTCACCATGCTCCCGCCTGAGGCGCTGCTGGAGCTGAATGTTGCGGCCCACCGCGGAGAAGTCAATGAACTGCTGCTGCGGGCAAGCGAGCTTACCCGGGAGGCAGTTCGCCGCAACCTGAAGCAACAACCAAAACGCCAGAAAAATTACGGCCGCGGTGCCGATCTGATTGGAGCCAAGTTAAAAGGCGCCGATCTGCGCTGCGTCAGCCTGCGGGGAGCCTATCTCATTGCAGCCGATCTGAGCGGTGCAGATTTGCGGGCGGCCGACCTGATCGGTGCGGATTTCCGGGATACGAATATCTGCGGTGCCGACCTTTCTTCCAGCCTGTTCCTCACCCAGTTCCAGATTAATGCGGCTAAAGGAGATTCCTCCACAAAGCTGCCTGCAAGACTCACTGCTCCTACCCACTGGCTTGATTAGAGAATTGGATGAACCGAAGGTCTCGGTGAAGACCGGACTTATTCAACCACGATCCGGTCACCTTTGCTTGGAGGCGTAGAAATGACCAGGAATTCTACTTCTGCGCCTGATGTATTAAATATCTGATGCGGGACCAATGGATGAACCTCGATTCCCTCTTGCGGGTTAAGCACAATTTCCGTACCCGCTATTTCGAGAGTAGCCGTACCTGAGAGTACAAAGAAAAATTGCCGGGCTTCCTGATGATAATGCTTCACTTCCGCCGTGTTTGCGGGCATTCTTTCATGAATTACACTCAGATTATTATTTTTAACAAGATGCCAGCCATCGCATAGGTCTCCCCATGTATAGTGTTCCGCATTTTGCTTGCTTATTTTCATCTCGTTCGATCTCTCCTGCTATTCTGTTTCGTTTTGCGGCGCCGCTGCTCTTGTTCCCGAGTAACGGCACCGCTCCTCCTTAAGACCCGTCTTATAAAAAGTATCACACCAGCAGTAAGCTGATTTTTTGACCATTCTATTGTGAATTTTTCATATGTTGAAATTTTGAAAATCAGATCGTTGTTCCCACAAAAGGTTGGCAATTCCTTCACTATCGTTGATACTAAATAGTTTGTCATGCCAATTTTCCGTGATGGCAGCCTGCTCCATCGTCTCCCAGACGGCGATTGCTGCGATATTACTGGCTTGCTTGAGGAGGATTCGATCCTCATCGCTATGCAGAAGCACAATTTTGGGATACGCTTCCTGCTTGAATCCTTCAACGATTACATAATCATAGCCGGAGAAATCAGCAATCAGCTTGGATAAGCTGGAGCCCCGCTCTTCAATAACAGAAGTCCGGGTATTATTCGTTATAGCAACCGCTGCCGCACCTGCCTGACGCTGCTTCCAGGTATCTGTTCCGTGATGATCCATATCATAATTATGGGCATCATGCTTGATGACAGCGACACTGCAGCCCCTTTGCTTCAGCAAGGGAATCAGAGCACAAATCAGCGTCGTCTTCCCGCTGTTCTTGTACCCGACAACCTGGAAAACTGCCGGCAGCTGAACATTTCCCCGCTGTATGCCGTTCCGCTGCTCTCTCTTACCGGTATTTCCCCTGAGTCTTGTCCTTCTCCCAAGTCGCTTCATTCTGCTTCGCCGGCCCTCCATCCCTGCTCTACCCAACAATCTCACCAGGCAATTTCAATACCTTCACCCGATCTCCTGCCGCCAGTCCGCGTGCTTCCGGCGGGACGATGATCAGACAGTCACTGTCTTTAATCGTTACCATGACTGACGATTCATCGATTCCAGCGGGATAGGCGTAAATGCTGCCTTCACGGATTTCCAGCCGGGCACGGACAAACCGGGTATAGTTGTTCACTTTGGTATAATCCGCACCCATAAACGCGGTCCATTCCGGCAAAAGCGGCTGCGCAGCTCCTAGCATCAGTGAAATGACCGGCCGGGCAAAAAGCTGAAACCCGACAAAACAAGCCCCCGGATTGCCGGATAGTGCCAGCAGCAGCTTCCCGCCCCGCACTGCAGCTGTCGTGACGCTCCCCGGGCGCATAGTAACTTTGTTAAAGAGCATTTCGCCTGTTTTTTCCCGGACCAGATCGCCCATAATGTCATAGTCACCAACGGACACACCGCCTGTTGTAATGACGAGATCATGCGTTTCCAGCGCCATCTGCACCTTACTGCGGGCCAGCTCCAGGTCATCAGCGATCGCTCCAAGCATCACTGCCTCCCCTCCGGCCTCCCGTACGAGCGCTTCCAGCATCGGTGAATTGCTGTTGCGGACTTTACCGGGCTGAAGCGGTTCATCTACCGCCAAAAGCTCAGACCCGGTTGCAAAAATCGCTACTTTCGGCCGGCGATGCACCTTCACCATGTGAATCCCAAAAGCAGCCAGCACTGCGATATCACCCGCAGCTATTAAACGGCCGGCCGTAAGTACCAACTGGCCTTCCTTCAATTCAAAGCCGCGCGGTGTGATGTTGCTTCCAGACAGCTGCGGTTTACGGAGTAAGACGAAGGTCTTCCCGTCCCTATCTCTGCTTTCTGTGATTTCGATCATTACCACTGCATCTGCACCTTCCGGCACCTGAGCTCCGGTCATAATACGTGCAGCGGTTCCGGGAGTAAGATCTGCTGAAGGTACAGCTCCGCAGGGAATGTTATCTATGACTTCCAGCCATACCGGATTCTCTGCATTACACTCCTGAGTATCTGCGGCTATAATTGCGTATCCATCCATACCTGAACGGTTAAATGCCGGAAACGGATGCGGGGCGTTGACCGGTTCAGCCAAATAACGCCCGCAGCTTTGGCTAAGCGGGACCTCTTCTATCCCAAGCACTTTGGCATATTGCATTACCCGGGTTTGCGCTTCCTTCACCTGTATCGCTTTGCGCTGAAATTTATGATCCTGCATATTATCTCTATTATTCATTAGTGCCTCCATTCTCCTTCAGATCGCGGGTTAAGTGATGTTCCAGCACTTGTTAGTGTTCTGACTATTTTAACATGCTTATCTATAAAGTGAAATTTCACTTTGCTGCCGCAACCCAAAAAGGATACCTCCGCTGCGGGCGTAGGTATCCTTGATTGTATTGGCACATTATAGATACTCATGTATTGCTTAATCCTGTTGCTGTAATCTGAATATGGCAGGTTACGACGCGCGGATGACCCGTACATCAGCCGGAATGACCTTTTCCCCTTCATAGAGCATAAACCGCCCGTTCTGCCACTCTACCCTCAGCAGCCGGTACTCATCTGACTGATACTGCCACACATGCTGTGTTCCGCCATTCATATAAGGAGTCTGGCCTGTGACAGTCGCATACCCTTCGTATTCTTCCTCAAGAAAATAGGTATAGTCATCCAGCTCCAGCGTGGCCGGAACTTCTGCAGGATTATCCAACCGCCCGTCAATGGGCTGATAGAGGCTGTACTGGAGCTGTTCCCGCTCTTCAATATATAGATAAGCAATCCGGCTTCCGTCACGCAATGTTAATACGACTGCGTTGCGGCCGCTTGTCTGCGTCCGTCCGGTTACCTCATAGGTTACCAGCGAAACCTCACAAATATCACCGGGAGCGAGGTTCAGCATGCTTTTCGGCGCAGCCGGTGCCTGGGGTTTGGAGAAGATATTTCCGATTCGTTTCCAGATGCTCAATTTCCATCATTCCTTTTGAAAAATTTGTAGGCTATGGGATTTGCTCCTGCAGTTTCGATCTTCGCCTCCGCGCTTTTGCCTCTAGCTCGTTCCTTAGTTTAGCTTATATAACCGGGTTAGCCCTATCCGCGGATGAAAGCCGCGATAATTAGAGCACCTGTTACATGCAGCGAGCCGGCCAGCAGCCCGTAGCCTATTTTGCCCAGCCGGGTTCCGTGGTCAAGGTCAATAGTAGCCCATTTGCCAAGCAGCAGCTCTACAGACTTTTCGAGGATAAACAGCATCCAGAAGGAGACTATGGAGACCACAAGTGCATCTCCCAAACGGCTCGATGCGGCAATAGAGGACGATAAGATGTAGCCTTGCGCCACGAGTTTCAGCACAAACCGGGTGGTAACCGCCATATTGCCTGCTTTCAATTCCTCCAGATCGTTATAACGGGTAAACAGCGAATCCACGAACATCAGCACAAAAAGCAGCACTGCGCCGCTCACCGTCCACACAACCATGGACACCAGAGTATGGAAATCCATTGCTTTAGCCCCCGCTTGTTCAGTTTGCCAGCCCGGTATAGAAAGCATAGATAAGGCGAAGGAGAAACGACTCTTCTGTCTCCCCTTCGCCTGTAACCACCGGCTCAGGACCGGCTAATACCCTATGTTATTGTTTCTCGTACTGCTTCATCAGGGCAGCCAGCTCGTCTTCTACAGCCTTATCCTTGTTAAGGTTCTCGAATTCATCGTCCAGCGATTTGTTGCCTGAGCTCATTTCGTTGCTGGCTTCGGCTTGCGCTTCGGCTTGAAGCATCTTGTCTTCCATCCGTTTCAATCCGGCAGAAGCCGAATCGGAGCTGAATCCGCTCATTGCTTTGTTAATCTCGGTCTGCGCCTTGGCAGCATTGTAACGGGCTACCAAAGTTTCACGTTTGTTCTTCATCTGCGTGAGCTGTTTCCGCATTTCCTCCAGCTTGGCGCGCAGGTTGTCAGCAGATGCTTTGTTCTGATCGAAGCTCGTCTTATATTCAACAAGCTTGACCTCTGCGGCTTTCTTCTCTTCCAGGGCGCGGCGGGCCAGATCGGCATTACCTGCCTGAGCAGCGGTATGGGCCTGCTGGTTACGCTTGGCTACCAGTGCCTCCTGTTCTTCGTACAGCTGCTTGAATTTCTTCTCGATGGCGATTTGGGCGGCAACCGCCTTTTCAGCATCTTCCAGATCTTCGGTCATATCCCGGATGTACTGGTCGGTCATCTTTACTGGATCTTCTGCTTTGTCAATAATCGCATTGACGTTAGACATGGTCAGATCACGCAATCGTTTAAATATAGACATGGTTCATTCCTCCAAAATAAAAGTTATTTGCTCATTTGTTATCTTTTACGCAGGGAGTTCCATTATCGTTTCAAAATTGTTGCGCTAAATATTGATCCACCTTGCTGTTTACCGTTTCGACGACTTTCAGAATGCCTTCTTTACTCAGATCGTCGTAATGAATGCCCATGACAACCGTGACCGTCCGGTTCAGCGCCGAAGCGGCTCTCAGGGCGATAGCCTCGCTGATTGTATGCTCTTTGTGATGAGGAACGGCCGAGGTCGTTGCTATCACTGTATCACCATCCGGGTATGCCGTGCTGGCTGCTCCAATATGGCGGACACCGCCGGTAATCAGCAGCAGCAGGTCACGTCCTACGGGTACCGCAGACAGTTCAATATCATCAAGCTCATATTCAAGTGAAGACAACAGTATCCCCCCTACCCATTATATTAACCTCTGCACACGAAGATATCTCAGGGGGACGGAAAAGAAGTACCTCCAAGGCAATTAAATGCCGGATTCATTAAACAATTCCGCGAATTTCGTCCAGTGACGAGATATTCTCCTCATGCATGAACTGCTGCAGTTCTTCCACTAACGAGCTTCCTGCACGCAAATTCATGAAGTTATAAGTTCCCACTTGGATAACCGTAGCTCCGGCCATAATAAATTCAATGATATCCGTAGCGGAAGTAATGCCGCCCATGCCAATCACGGGAATTGATACACGGTGTGCCACTTGATGCACCATGCGCAGAGCCACCGGTTTGATCGCCGGGCCGGACAAGCCTGCGTACAAATTATTGAACACGCTGCTGCGTCGGCGCACATCGATCTTCATACCGGAGATGGTGTTAATCAACGATACGGCATCCGCACCTTCTGCTTCACACATTTCCGCCATCTCCGCGATGTCTTCCGCATTCGGTGACAGCTTCACAGCCAGGGGCAGCTTCGTAGCAGCTCTTACAGCGCGAACAACCTCCTGTGCGGCCGGAGTCTTCACGCCAAAGGCGATACCGCCCTCCTTGACGTTAGGACAGGAAATATTAAGTTCAATCATATCAACCGCAGGCTTACCCGCAAGGGCGCGCTGGTCGGCATCACGCTGAATAAGCTCAGCACCCAGTACATAATCCGGCAGCGTATTCCCGCCAAGATTCACGATCCGGGCTGTATCCAGCGTCTCCCAATAAGGAAGCTCTTTGGCCAAAAACGCTTCAACTCCCGGATTTTCCAGGCCGACACTGTTCAGCATACCGGAAGCTGTCTCATACACGCGGACACCAGGGTTTCCGGCTTTGGCATGGAGAGTCAGCCCTTTGCCGGAGATTCCTCCCAGCAGTGAAACATCATAGAGCTTGCCATATTCTTTGCCGAAGCCAAACGTGCCTGAAGCCATAACAATCGGATTCTTAAAATGAACACCGGCAATAGTTGCCGTGGTATTAGGCATTGTATTAATCATGGAAAAGCACCTCCTCTGCCAGGAACACAGGTCCATCTGCGCAGGCTTTGCGCTGTCCGTCACGGCAGGATACGCTGCATACCAGACAAGCGCCGATTCCGCAGGCCATCCGGTTCTCCAGGGAGAGATACACATTAGGACGTTTGCCGGAAATTTCGGCAGCAATACCCTTCAATTGCGCAGCTTTCAGCATAGGATGCGGACCACAGACGAAGATGTGATCATAACTGTTGAAATCCACACGGTCCAGAATCAGCCCGCCGACGTCCACCGTTAGCTCAGCGGCCAATGGACGGAAGGCCTCCGTACGAAAGGCTTCCCTACTGAACCCAAGATATATATCACTGCCTTGAAGCTCTTTGGCGCAATAATAGAGCGGGGCGATACCGATTCCGCCGCCGATTAAGGCGACTTTACCTTCTACGGCCGGAAAACCATTGCCAAACGGCCCTTCCAGCTGAATCTTGTCCCCCGGAGTCAATTCCGCAAAAATTTCAGTACCTTCTCCAACCACATGATATAGAAATTCGACCCCATCATCGTTCACTTGATGTATGCTGAGCGGTCTGGACAGCAACGGATAGGCCCCCCATGCCCGCAACATGTAGAATTGACCCATTTTTCCGCCGTAATCCCCTTCAACCCGAAGGTGGTATACTCCGTTAACCAGCCGCTCGTTACTTATTACCGTCGCCACGTTATCAAGCTCCTTCAAATTTTATCTTATTAACCATGCCTTAGAAAGAGTTTAAAATCTGTGACAAACTTCACAATAATAAGTGTCTATTTTCGTTTCCAGATTCCGCGTTCATAAGGCCCAGGCACGTTTTCTTTGTCTATTCCCCCGAGGGCTTCCTGAGCATGAAGTGTCCAGTAAGGATCGCTAAGCATCCCTCTGCCAATAGCCACCAGCTCTGCCTTTTTCTCCGCTATCACAGCCTGTGCTTCGGCGAAGTCATCAAGCCGCCCTACGGCAATAACCGGAACCTGGAGGCCGCTGCGGATATACTCTGCCAGATCCACCTGATAGGCCGGCCCAGCATTAGGGCCCCCGTTCGAGCCAATCGGGCCTTCGCCGCCTGAGGATACATGGAATATATCTACACCGGCCGCCTTATACCGCCGGCAGAACTCCAGCGCATAAGCTTCATTATATCCGCCTTCCACGTACTCCTTGGCGGAGACTCTCATGAGCAAAGGCATTTCGGGCGGCAGCACTTCTTTGACGGCCTGGACAACCTGTTCTCCGAACAGTATAGGATCAGCTCCGTATTCATCCTCTCTTATATTCGTTAGCGGGGAATGAAACTGATGGATCAGATATCCGTGCGCACCATGAATCTCGACTGTATCAAATCCGGCCTCTACCGCTCTTCTTGCCCCTTCCCGGTATGCGGCGACCATCTCGGCAATCCCTTCACCGGCAAGGGCCAGCGGAGTTTTGGAGCGTTCATCGAATGGAATGGCCGACGGGGCTACAGGCGGATCGGCATCGAGCGCTTTGCGCCCGGCATGGCCTAGCTGGATTGCTATTTTGGCACCGTAGGAATGTACGGCGTCTGTTATTCTACGGTAGGCCCCGATCTGCTCATCGCTCCAAATCCCGGTATCCTTACTAGTGATCCGGCCATCCGGATGCACGCCGCTCATCTCTACAATAATAAAACCTGCACCGCCTACCGCCCGGCTGACATAATGCACGAAATGCCAGTCATTCGGCGTGCCGTCCTGGCTTTCCACCGCATACTGGCACATCGGCGGCATCACTACCCGGTTTTTCAGGACCAGCGCCTTTAATTCATATGGACTAAATAAATCAGACATTTCCGTTCCCTTCCTTCACTTTTCTCGATGGGGCTGCCGGGCTAATCTCCCGATTAATCAAGTATACACAACTTTTCTGCAGCGTTAAATCTTTACCTGTCAGACAGGAAATCCGGCATAAATCCCCCGCGCCTTGGAGATAACAAGGAAAGAAAATAGTGGCCTGAAGCTGCAATAAGGAGGCGAACCTGCAATGGAGCATCTGTTAAAGAACCGGAAACTCTATATTCTTGCCGGACTGTTCTTTATTCTGTTCAGCCCTGCGGCTTACCCGGGACCCGCTTCAGCCAGCATACCTGCAAGTCAGGAGACATCAGGATATGAACAGCAGCAGGCTGTGGAAAAGGACAAACCGCAGGTTATGCCGGCAAACGCCTCCACTCAAGCTGCGGCACGGCGGAATAAACGGAATAAAAACCTGACACTCAACCAGCTGCTGAAGAAATACCCGGAAACGATCCTGACCCAAGGACCGCGGAACAGAATGATCGCGCTGACCTTTGACGATGTGCCGGATCCGCGGTTTACCCCTCAATTACTGGATGTCCTCCGGAAATACCATGTAAAAGCTACCTTTTTCGTTGTCGGGAGCCGGGCGGAAAAACATCCTGCGCTTATTGCCCGGATCGTCCGGGAGGGGCATGTAATCGGCAACCATTCCTATAACCATCCCCAGTTCGGAAAAATAGGCATGAATGAATTCCGTACCCAGATTATCCGCACCGAAAATATCATTTCGGCCCTGGCCGGGTATAAGCCAAGACTGATACGACCGCCTTACGGCGATATCAGCGAATCCCAGCTGAAATGGGCCAAAGCCCGCGGGTACAAGCTGGTGAACTGGAATGTAGATTCACTGGACTGGAGGAGCCTGCCCAAAGCACAGGTCCGGAACAATATTGTAGCGCATGCTGGGAAAGGTGCTATTATTCTGCAGCACGGCGGAGGCGGCCGGGGAAGCAATCTGCAGGGCACGATCCAAGCGCTTCCGGAAGTGATCACCATTATGCGTAAAAGAGGGTATACTTTTGTTACAGTTCCTCAAATGCTGCAGCTTCCTAAGAATAAATAGCGGATAACAAAAAAACGGATACCCTCCCATTCAGGAAGGTATCCGTTTCTGAGTCCGCAGGCAATTCTACGGGTTATTCAATAATATACAGATTCACGTATTGGAATCCAAACTCCGCTACCGAGCTCTGGCTGCCGGGGATAAAGATATCAATCCGGTTGCCTTTGATCGCGCTTCCCATATCTGTAGCAGTGGCAAGAAACGCCTGCTTTGGCAGACCCGGGTGTGAATGGCCGGTTACCAGTACTTTGGTGCCGAGCGGGATCACACTAGGATCAACAGCAATAGTGCCGAGCTTCAGCGGATTGCCGAAATAATCGACGGCACCCCATTCGCCGTTCTCACTGGCTGCAGAGGAATAAGCGGAAGCTTTGACCTGCAGCACTTTATCATAGCTGAATTCCTTACCCCAAGCCTGGACTGTATTCGTTGCCGCTTCCACAGTCAACCCTGCTGCTGTGATAATGGAAGCTTTGGAAGCTGTAGCTGCCTGGGCAACCAATTTCGGCGAAGTGATGCCGGGGATGGTCAGGTTCAGACCCGGATAAATATTTGTGGCGGAAACCCCCGGGTTGGCGTTCATAATTTTGTCCATGCTTATGCCATAATAGTTGGATAGAGTATAATAGGTTGTACCTGCTCCTGCGGTATGTACGCTATCAGCCTGGGCGGGTGCTGCCTGCAGCAAAGCACTGATCCCGATGGCCGCAGCAAATGCGGTTATGGCGCTGAATCTGATTTTCATATGTGCCTCCTTCATAGCCTTCTTCATGCTGGCATCTAAAGTGCAGAGATTTGTTAACACAGGTATGAATATATCACAATTTTGTAACCTATGCCTAAGAAAATGTTACCAGTCTGTTATTAATACGCTGATTTCCGCTTTTTTAGAGGATACAAAGATTACATAACGTTCATAAAAACCGTACATTTCATAAAATATTAAGGATATACGGCTCAATTAAGCGAAAATTTTACACAGATTTAACATTTCTCGCTTTGGCAAATAGTAGAATGATAGAATATGACAAGAAGAAACGGTTTTGCCGTCCTTCTGGAATGTTATCCGCTAAATTAGACATTGAGGCACACTTGGAGGGTCTACGAACGTGAATACAGATGAGAAAAAAAACAACCACACCAGCCCTGCTACCGCTTATCTTAACCGGGATCTGAGCTGGATCGAATTCAACCGCCGCGTGCTGGCAGAGGCTCAGGACCCGGATAATCCGCTGATGGAACGGGCTAAGTTTCTGGCGATTGTGTCCAGCAATCTAGATGAGTTCATCAGTGTCCGCGTCGCCGGAATCCAGGATCAGATCAGAGCGGGCTATACCAAAAAAGATTTTACCGGCTTTACTCCTTCCGGACTGTACAAACGTCTGGTAAAACGGGTTACCAGGATCATCGCCGACCAATACCGCACCTTCCGCGACCTTTCCCGGCATTTGCATAAAGAAGGGATCGTTTTCGTCAATTACGAAGACCTGACCCACGCCCAGGAGCAGTCCATTGAAGAGTATTACCGTGACATTATTTTTCCTGTACTGACGCCGATGGCTGTTGACCAGAGCCGTCCGTTTCCGCTGGTGCACAGCCAGTTCATCTATCTGGCAGTTGTGCTTACCCGTAAAAACAGCCAGGAGGAGGAGCCTTATTTCGCAATCCTGCAAATCCCGTCTAATCTGCCAAGATGCATTCCGCTGCCCCACCGCTCCAACAGCAAAAAGCGGCAGTTCGTCTTTATCGAGGATGTAATCCGCCATCATATCCAGACCCTGTTCAGCGGTTACGAGCCGGTTGCTGTCAGTGAGTTCCGCTTAACCCGGAATTCGGACCTGACGATTGATGAGGAAGGCGCAGAAGATCTGCTGGAGGAGATTGAAAAAGAGCTGCGTAAACGCCGCCGCGGCGTCCCTGCCCGGCTTGAAGTGCAGAAGGGAATCCATCCCTATGCACTGGAGCAGCTGCAGGCCGAATTCGAGCTGGAGGATTTCGTCTTTGAAATTGAGGGGCCGCTTGATCTCGGCTTCCTGCGCGGTTTCGCAAACAGTCTAAAAGGGTTCAATTATCTGTTCGATGCTCCGATTGAACCGCAGTATCCGGCGGAATTCGATGAGAATGAGGACTTCTTCGAGGTACTCCGTGAACGCGATGTGCTTGTCTACCATCCGTACGAATCCTTTGATGCGATGACCGACTTCATCACCCAAGCCTCCGAGGATGAGCATGTCATGGCCATCAAAATGACACTCTACCGGGTAAGCGGCAACTCGCCGCTGATCGCTGCCCTGGCCCATGCCGCTGAATCCGGCAAGCAGGTCACTGTTGTTGTCGAGCTGAAAGCCCGGTTTGATGAAGAACGGAACATTGCCTGGGCACGTAAGCTCGAGCAATCCGGCTGCCACGTTGTTTATGGTCTCGTTGGCCTCAAAACCCATGCCAAAGTTACCCTGATCGTCCGCCAGGAAGGCAACGAGCTGCGCCGCTATGTGCATGTAGGAACTGGAAACTACAACGATAGTACAGCCAAGGCTTATACCGATCTCAGTCTGTTCACCGCGAACAATGAGATTGGTCTGGATGCTTCCGAGCTGTTCAACCAGATGACCGGCTATTCCGCCAACTTTGACTGGAATGCCTTCATCGTAGCGCCGACCAATATGAGCCTGTCGCTGCAAAAGCTGATTCTGCGCGAAGCCGAGCATGCTGCAGCCGGCAGACCGGCCCGGATTATCGCCAAGATGAACTCCCTGTCCAATCAGGAGGTGATTGACAGCCTGTACAGCGCCGCCCAGGCTGGTGTGTCCATCGATCTGATCGTACGCGGCGTCTGCTGCCTGCGGCCGGGGATTGAGGGCCTCAGTGAGCGGATCAAAGTGCGGAGCATCGTCGACCGGTTCCTGGAGCATTCCCGGATCTATTACTTTGAGAACGGCGGCAAGCCGGAGGTTTACCTGTCCAGCGCAGACTGGATGACCCGCAACTTGACCCGGCGGATTGAACTGATGTGCCCTGTGAAGGATACCGGGATCCGGGGGCAGATTGTGAAGATTCTCGAACTAACGCTTAAAGACAATGTAAAAGCCAGCTTCCTGCAGCCAAACGGATATTATGAACGTCCGGACGACAAAAAGGCCCCTTTCCGGAGCCAGTTCGCCGCTATGGATGTTAGCCGTTGGAAAGGTAGCCGAGTTTTACCTTCACCGCCCAAGCATTCCTGAACGCCTTCAGAGCGTTCTCTATGTCCTCGAGTCCTATAAGGACTGTCGAGGTGCCATGCAGTTCCAAATCAAGCGTGTTACCGTGCAGCTGGACTGTGAGGTCGCGGATGATACCGATTTCGGTACTGTCCAGCGCGATGCTCAGCTGCACAAGTGTACCAAGCTTATGGATCAGCTCTTCGTCGGAAGCCAGTAAAATGTCCTTATGTGCCTGGGACAATTTCTGCTTCCGGCTTTTTGTGCTATAGGATGCGATCAAGGCGCTCAGAATCAGCTGGCGGTGGGTCAATCCGCGGATCGGCGAGTTCATCAGCCAGTAGCGGGTATGCCGCTTGGACTGATAGTAGTTGATGTTGGAGCCTGTACGGTGCAGCATTACAGAGACATAGATCAGCATTTCCTGCTCATTCCTGTCTCCTCCCCCTTCAAAAGCATGAAACAAGCGGAGTGCAAGCTTATAGATATGGTCTAAATGCTGCTTGGAGGTGTGAATGTCAAAGCGGATAATCGTGTCCAGACTGAATTCCAGCGCACTGTCACGCACAGGCTGTTCAGGTCTCAGGAGATCATGCAGCATGCCCTCGCGCAGCCCCTCCCCGCTGATCAGTGCCTCTTTCGCTCCGATATATTGATACACGGTATGGAAAATAATCAGCCCGGAGATGATAATATCCGCACGGCTTTTGGAGAGCCCGTCCAGCTCTTTGCGCTTCTCATAAGGCATGGCCGGGAGCGTCTCCATGAACCGGGCGATGGTCTCACCGGATAAGATATAACCGTGCGAATTCGGCAGTGAATAATCCCGGTTCTTCTGATCGAGCTTGCCGAGTGAACGGAGCGTCCCGCCAAGGCCGTACAAGGGGAGACCTGCTCCGGTGCCCAGCCAGTCATGCTCAACCAGCCTGCCGGTTACATAAGCCTGAAGCTTCTTCACCTGCTCTGCGTTCCAGTTGCCGCTGTGGCTGAACATCAGATTCGTATTGACCGCGCCGAACGGAAAAGAAATACTCTGCTGATAGCGGCGCCCGCGGAACAGGGTAACCTCAGTGCTTCCCCCGCCAATGTCGATGACGAACCCGTCCTGAACGTCCGAAGCGTTGATCACACCCAGAAATCCGAAGTAAGCCTCCTGATAACCGCTGATGACTTCGATGGTAATCGAGGATTCGGCCGACAAATATTCTATAATCTCGGAGGAGTTGGCTGCGTTGCGGATCGCGGCTGTGGCTCCGGCGCGGATTTTCTCCACTCCAAATGCGCTGCAGATTTCCTTGAACTGGCACAGGACCGGAATGATAGTATCCATGTCCTTCCGCTCCAGCCTGCCCTCTTTCGTAATCTTCTCACTCAGACGAGCAGAGTATTTGCACTCCTTGATAATTTTGTAGCCGCCTTCTGGTGTCGTATCATAGATTACAAGCCGTATAGAGTTGGAGCCAATATCGATTATGCCAATCCGGCAAAGATCATCTCTCATCTGTATGTACTCCTTTTCAAGTTGATTGGCCATTTTATATACTATATCACCCATTATTGCCCCAGCCAAAAGAAAAAAACGGCTTCCGGAGTGTATTCCGGGGCCGTTTTCGCATTTTTATAGCACTTTGCTCAAGAAATCCTGGGTGCGGGCATGCTTCGGATTGCCGAATACTTCTGCCGGTGTACCCTGCTCGACAATGTATCCGCCGTCCATAAACAGGATGCGGTCGCCGACCTCACGGGCAAAGCCCATTTCATGAGTTACAATGACCATCGTCATGCCCTGCTCAGCCAGTTTCTTCATTACCTCAAGCACCTCGCCGACCATTTCCGGGTCTAGCGCAGAGGTAGGCTCATCGAACAGCATCACATGCGGCTGCATCGCCAGCGCCCGGGCAATCGCGATCCGCTGCTTCTGTCCGCCGGACAGCTGTGCAGGGTAGGCATCGCGCTTATCTTCAAGCCCTACGGTACGAAGAAGCTCTACGGCGATTTTCTCCGCTTCCGACGTTTGCTGCTTTTTCACTTTCAGCGGAGCCAGCATAATATTCTGCAGTACGGACATATGCGGGAACAGGTTGAACTGCTGGAAGACCATGCCCATTTTTTCACGGGTCTGGTTGATGTCATGCTTCTTATCTGTAATGGATTGGCCTTCAAAGGTAATTTCGCCGCCCGTAGGCTGCTCCAGCAGGTTCAGACAGCGCAAAAAGGTGCTTTTACCCGAACCGCTGGGTCCTATGACGACTACAACCTCGCCTTTTTTGATCTCCAGGTCGATTCCCTTGAGGATCTCCAGCTTGCCAAAATGCTTTTGCAGGTTGTTAACGGCGATCATCCGTATTCAGCCTCCTTTCTAATATGCCGAGTAGCTTGGATAGTGTAAAGGTCAGTATAAAATACATTACGGCGATGACAACCAGCGGAGTTAATCCCTCATAGGTAATGGTCGTAATGGTTCTTGCCTCAAAGAGCAGATCCGCTACCCCGATCATGGAGACGATGGAGGACTCTTTAATAATTGTAATAAACTCGTTTCCGATAGCCGGCAGCACATTTTTGAGCGCCTGCGGAAGCACGATGTACCGCATGGTCATCCCTTGCTTCATTCCGAGCGACCGGGCCGCCTCTACCTGACCGCGGTCTACCCCCTGAATACCCGCGCGGAAGATTTCCGCCAGATAAGCCGAGCTGTTAATGGTCAGGGTAATCGCCCCCGATTGAATCGGAGAAAACTCCAGGCCGAATTCCGGCAAGCCATAGTGGATCAGGAACAGCTGCACCAGCATTGGTGTCCCGCGCAAAAATTCAACCCAGGCGGATGCGATAAAACGCAGAACTCTCCATTTGGACATGCGCAGCAGCGAGACAATAATCCCCAGCACAAAGCCGAAGAAGACGCCCATCACCGCCAGCAGCAATGTATACTTTAAACCGGAGAAGAAAAAATTGCGGTATTCATAAGCCATATCAAAAATATTCATCTCTTGGCAAAACCTCCTGTTCTTCCATTTTCAAAAAAATAGAAAACAGCGAATTATCGCTATTTTCTACTTAAAGAGCATTACTCTGCAGCAAGCCAAGCCGCAGAAAAATTAATGATCTGCATCACAGGTTGTGTCAGGTAAAAAGCTTATTCGCTCTCGGCAAGCTCGCTTGCCGCCGCTACATACTCTTCGATCTTGCCTTCGGAGTTCAGACGGGTCAAGGTAGTATTTACTTGGTTAAGCAGCTCTGTGTTGCCCTTCTTCACGCCGATTACATAACCGTCATCTTCCACTTCAGGTTTAGCATCTGTAATGACAAGGCCTTTAACATTCTTCACAAAGGATTTGGCAACCGGCCCTTCCATAATGGAAGCATCCACACGGTTGGAATTCAGCTGCAGAACGATTTCGGAAATTTTGCCGAGGGAAGTCAGCTGTGCACCTTCAATGCCTTTGGCAATATCTTCCTGGATTGAACCGGTCTGAACACCGATCTTGGCACCCTTCAGGGAATCCATGGTCGCAAATTTATCTTTGTCGGCTTCACGTACTACTACTGCCTGCTCCGCTTTGTAGTAGATGTCGGACAGATCGACTGCTTTTTTGCGTTCTTCAGTCGGGCTCAGGCCGGAGATCACCATATCCACTCTGCCGCTGGACAGCTCATTTAAAAGGGAATCGAAAGGCAGATCCTTGATTACCAGCTCAGCGCCCATATCCGCAGCGATATCCTTGGCAATGTCGATGTCGAAGCCTACGATAGTGTCTTTGCCGTCAATCACTTTATGGAATTCATATGGCGGGAAGTCTGCACTTGTGCCCAGTGTCAGCGTTTTGGCTGCTGTACCGGTATTGCCGGCATTAGTGTCCGTTGATGCAGCATTATCATTGTTGTTGCCACAGCCGGTCATCAGTCCTACCGCAAGCAGCATTCCTAAAGAAAGTTTACCCCATTTGTTCATCTTTATATCTCCCCTATTCTCTCTTAAATTCTCTAAGTTGTCCCATTGACCGATTTATTATAAATCACTGCGCATGAATATGCAAAGACATTTTTGTGACAAGACTCGTTCATTTGAAGGTAAGACATGGTGATTACAGCAGCCTAAAGCCCACCCTGTTTTGCACATGTTAAGGCAAGAGGTATATACTAGGTATCATCTCCAGTTGCTTCCGAAATAACCCGGATAACCTGGACTGGTTCACGGGCTCCATTCGTGTGGTATTAATTACCTAATGCTTACGAAACCGTTTATTACGGTATGGCGCAGGTGAATTTACTCACAAAGCATAGATATATGCTCACAAAGTCATTTTATACGACATCTCAGGAGGATTAGCTCACAAAACTTAAGTTTATGCTTACGAAGCGAGTTTTGTACGATGTGTCTCAGGAGGATTAGCTCACAAAACTTAAGTTTATGCTTTCGAAGCGAGTTTTGTACGATGTGTCTCAGGAGGATTAGCTCACAAAACTTTTAGGAGGTGCTCTCATGCTTTTGGAAGCTATGTACCATGTACCCCGTGACAAGTGGGCTTACGCCTACGATACAAAAACTATACATCTGCGTGTACGCACCAAAAGGGACGATGTGGACTGTGTTACAGCCCTCACCGGAGACAAGTATGACTGGGAACATACCTTTTATGAGATCATGATGGAAAAGGCCGCATCCGACGATAAGTTTGATTACTGGGAATGCGCGGTCCGGCCTAAATATAAACGTCTCAGCTACACGTTCCGTGTCAGCAAAGGCCCGGAGGATGTATATCTCCTTGACAATGGCATCCGCTCGGAGTGTCCGCAGCCGCCAAATCACTTCTACGAGTTTCCCTACATACACCAAATCGACCTGTTTCAGGTGCCTAAATGGGCCAAGGATGCGGTGTTTTATCAGATTATGACCGAGCGCTTCGCTAATGGTGATCCCACCAATGATCCGGAAGGAACCGAGGCTTGGGGCGGAACGCCGAAGCTGGATAATTTTTTTGGCGGAGATCTGCAGGGTGTGCTGGATCATCTGGATGATCTGCAGGAGCTTGGCATCAACGCCGTTTATTTCACACCGCTGTTCGTCTCCCCTTCCAACCATAAATATGACATTGTGGACTATAAAAAAGTGGACCCCCACTTCGGCGATAATGAGCTCCTGAAGCGCGTTGTTGAGGAATGCCATAGACGGGGTATCCGGGTGATGCTCGACGCCGTGTTTAACCATTGCAGTGACAAGTTCCCGCCGTTTCAGGACGTGCTGGAGAAGGGCGAATATTCTGTATACAAAGACTGGTTCCATATGAACTCCTTCCCCGCTGAGGTTGTCGACGGTATTCCTACCTATGACACTTTCGGCTTTTTTGGCAATATGCCGAAGTTCAACACCGCCAACCATGAGGTCAAAACCTATCTGCTTGAGGTGGCCGAATATTGGATCAAGGAGATCAAGGTCGACGGCTGGCGGCTGGATGTCGCCAATGAGGTCGATCACCATTTCTGGCGCGACTTCCGCAAGGTTGTCAAGGCTGCGAACCCGGACGCTTATATCGTCGGCGAGGTGTGGAGTGATTCCCTGACCTGGCTGCTCGGTGACCAGTTTGATTCGGTCATGAACTATCCGTTCTCCGGTACGGTGCTGGAATTCTTCAACGGGGGCATGGACGGCATTACCTTCGGACACCGGATCGGAAGCTTACTGATGCGCTATCCGCAGCAGACGAACGAGGTCGTCTTTAATCTGCTGGGCAGCCATGACACCCCGCGTCTTCTGACGGTTGTCGGGGAGGATAAACGCAGGCTGAAGCTCGCTGTCGTCTTTTTGTTCACCTTTATGGGGACACCTTGCATTTACTATGGCGATGAGATCGGGCTCACGGGCAATGAAGACCCCGACTGCCGCAAATGCATGGAATGGGATGAGGAGAAGCAGGACCGGGAGCTTTATGATTTCTACCGCATGATGATCGCCCTGCGCAAGGAAAACAAGGCGCTGCGCGAAGGCCGCTTCCGCATCCTCCAGGCTTGTGAGAATGATCCGTGCATCGTCTATGAGCGGGCGGATGAAATCATTCATTTCACGGTCTGGATGAACAATTCCCCCGTTCCCCGCATACTCAGCCACCCGATGGAGACCGACGACTGGCAGGATGCGCTGACCGGTGACCCGGTAGCTCCCGTAGATGGAATGATGAATATCTCGCTTGATCCGTACGGTTACCGGATTCTGTGCCGTAATCTGGAGCAGCCTTCGATTTAAAGCTGTTACCTTCAATACAAAAAACCAAAGGCAGCCTTGAACTGGAATTCAGTTCTAGACTGCCTTTGGTTTTGTCTGGCTCAAGTTACCGCTCATTATATTAACTCATAAGGGATAAAACGGTCCGTTAGTTTAAATTTTTGGTGAGGAGTATTTCCAATGGTTGTGTATCAAGAATTAAGCATCCTGCATCTTTATAGCCTAGTTTTCTGTAAAAGTGCTGGGCTCCTTCATCAGCCTGAGTAGATGTCATAATCAGATTGAAGCCCTTTTGTTTCATTTGTTCTTCCCAGAAGAGGACAACTTGCTTTCCTGCCCCCTTGTCTCGATATTGTTCATCGACCCAAATCATGTTCATGAAAGGGGTGTTGTCCCAAAAGTATCCAAACCTCATCCATCCGATATTACTTTCATCCTGATTTCGCAGAATGTATATCTCATTCCCCTTTATTTTTGACAGTATTAAGCTCTCAGAAATATGAGAGTCACGGTTTCGTATGTATTCATAGTCTGAGTCCGTTGCAAAGACGATCTTCAACTTTCTTCCTCCCTTATGTCCCATTAAAAAACCTAATGACATTCTAACAGAACTTTATTAAGCACCGACAATAAATAACATCTTTAATTAAACTCTACTGCCCGTTAGTGTCTACAACTTTGTTTTGACGGCCTAGTGCCTTATTATTCAGATTCATACTATGTTTCGCCGAACACCCAAAGATAATTGCATTTGTTCCCCTCATGCATTACACTCTTTATATTGACAAATTTGCAGGTCTATAAAAGGAGGTCCACGCGTCTATGTGCCCCCGTACTAAAGAACAAAATGAGCGCATACGGATGCAGCGCCGAGAACAGATCCTGGACTTCGCCGCGCGCGCCTACTTCCGCACCGGCGGCAGCTTTGATATTCGCGACGTCGCTCGCGAGGCCGAGCTCGGTTACGGCACGGTATACCATTATTATCCTAACCGGCATTTACTGATAGAAGAGGTGCTGGACAGCGGCTTCGAGCGATGCGAGCAAGCACTTGCAGAATGGTCTAACCTCAGCCGCAGCACCTCGGATAACAGGCAGCTATTGACGTATTGCAAGATGCTGCTCCGGCTGTGGCTGTCGGATGCCCGCGCATATCTCGTCTACAAAATGGCGGCGGAACAATATTCAGGCTTGCCTGAGAAAGATCGGCATCCCGCCCAGAGACGATTCATGGAACAGCTGTACCTTCCGCTCAAATCGATCGCGCAGCGCGAAGACGACAGCGTAGACTATATGCTTGCCGTGCTGGTTGGCTGTTGCGGGGTGCACTACTATGCGGGTACTTCCGAGCTGGACGTCAATCGAATCGCCCAGCTTGCGATGCAAGCTATTACGAAGGAGTATTGATAACAACCATGGTCATCTTAAAAAGCAAGCATGAAATCGAAGGCATCCGCAAGGCATGCCAGGTGGTGGCCGAATGCCACCGTACGATCGCCCCGCTCATCAAACCGGGTATCACGACGAACGAGATAGAGCGCATATTCGAGGACATTATCTTGAAGCACGGCGCCAAGCCATACACGAAGGGCTACAAGGGCTATCCATATGCGACCTGTGCCTCCGTCAACGACGTGATCGCACATGGCTTCCCTACAGATAAACCGCTTGAGGAAGGCGATATTGTGACGATCGACACGGTCGCAGAGCTCGACGGCTGGCTCGGTGATTCAGCCTGGAGCTATGCGGTTGGTGAGATCTCGCCAGCGGCCGAGAAGCTGATGCGCGTCACCAAGGAATGCCTTGACCTCAGCATCGCGCAGGCCCAGCCCGGCAATCGGCTCGGCGATGTGACGAGCACGATCCAGCAGCATGCCGAATCGAACGGCTTCGGCGTCGTGCGCGACCTTCTCGCCCATGGCATCGGCCGGGACCTGCACGAGGAGCCGACCTATATGCATGTCGGTAAGCCCGGCAAAGGCCTCCGCATCAAGGAAGGCATGGTGTTCACGATCGAGCCCATGATCACCGAAGGCACCTACTATATGTCAATCGATCCGGACGGCTGGACCGCCCGAACACTGGACCGCAAGCTCGCCGCCCAATATGAGCATACAATCGCCATTACTGCTGAAGGTCCACAAATCCTGACTGCGCAATAAAATCATTAGAGGCCGGCCAGCGAAATGGCCGACCTCTTTTTTGCGGGCCACGCATAGCCTCTTTCTTCCTCTGATGCATTCGTTTGATTTCACACCCAGCCATCGTCATGGGTTAAGTTGTGAGATCATCAATCGCTTGAACAGCCAGTTCCAAGGCCTTTATTCTTCGCTCCAGCAGTGTTCTTTGCGGACTACCCGTCTTTGACTTCGCATAACTGTTTTGAATAGATGGAAATAAACCTGCAATCACCTTGCGGGCTTCTGCTAAATCTTCCTGTATGTAATGATGAGGCCCTTGATTCCAGACGTGTTCCAGCACGGCTAAACCGATGGAAACAGCTTTAAGCCGTTTCTTTACGAGGGTAGTATTGGCACCATTTTGAGTCATTTGAGACAAAGCATTTTCCAGCTTACGGATGGTCGATTGTAAAGATTTAATGGATTCCAATTGATCTGCTTGTGATACATTTTCCATGCGGGTACTGTCCTTTCTTAGATTCTGTTGATTTGCAAAAAAAGAACACACTGCTAAGATTTGATCCTGGCGGTGTGTTCTTCTGCTTTTGAGGTGTGATCGTTTTTTATTATAAGCTATTCCGTAATGTTATCGTAGATGTCGATGTACTGCTGTGCGGAAACGCTCCAGCTGTAGTCACCGGCGAAGGCGTTTTTCGTAACCTTTTTCCAGTGCTCCGGTTTGTGGTAGTAGGATACGGCCCGGCGCAGTGTATACATCATATCGTGGGCGTTGTAATCCTTAAAGGTGAAGCCGTTGCCCTCGCCTGTCTCCTCGTTATAGGCATGAACTGTGTCGTTGAGCCCGCCGGTTTCGCGCACGACCGGAATACTTCCATACCGCAGGGCCAGCAGCTGGCTGATGCCGCAAGGCTCAAACTTGGATGGCATCAGGAAGATGTCGCTTGCCGCATAGATTTTACGGGATAACGCGTCATTGAACAAAATCTGGGAAGAAAGCTTGGTCGGATAACGCCATGCCGCCTCACGGAACCAGCGCTCATAGGATTCGTCACCTGTACCAAGCAGGACGAATTGGATATCGTCATAATACAGCAGCTCATCGAGTACCCGTGTCAGCAGATCCAGGCCTTTGGAATCGACCAGCCGTGTAACCATCGCAACCATCGGAATGTAGGGTGCCACCGGCAGACCCAGTTCCTGCTGCAGACCCAGCTTGTTCTCGGCTTTTTTGGCCAGATTTGAGCGATATTTCGTGAAGATTTTGCTGTCCGTATTCGGATTATAGCTCTTGGTATCAATGCCGTTTACGATTCCGCTAAGGCTGTCTGCACGGGAATTCAGAAGCCCATCCAAACCGTAGCCGTAATATGCTGTACGGATCTCATCCGCATACGTCGGGCTGACCGTAGTGACATGATCGCTGTGGACGATTCCGCCCTTCATGTAATTCACGTTGCCGTAATACTCTACGCTGGTAAAATAACTGCTGTCCAGACCGAGCAGCTCGCCCAGCACCGAATACGGGAAAACACCCTGATACAGCAGATTGTGAATAGTGAATACCGTGCGCATGTTGCTGTAAAAAGGAATATGGCGGTAGTGCGCCTTCAGCAGCAGCGGAACAACAGCAGCATGCCAGTCATGGCAATGCAGCACATCAGGCTGGAAATTAATACTCGGCAGGCACTCCAGTACCGCGCGGTTAAAGAAGGCAAACCGTTCACCGTCATCCATATATCCGTAGATGCCGTCCCGGCCAAAATAATATTCATTATCGACGAAATAAACAGGAATGCCGTCATAGACGATCTGTTCAATGCCGCAATATTGATTGCGCCAGCCGACAGGCACATCGAGTACAGCCACAGACTCCATCTGCGAGCGGAATTGCTCCGGAATCCCTTTATATTTAGGCAAAATCACCCGTACATCCACCCCTGCACCCTTCAGCGCCTTGGGTAAAGCTCCAATGACATCGGCCAGACCTCCCGTTTTGATAAACGGATGGGCTTCGGCTGCGGCAAATAAAACTTTCATTCCAATTTCCCCCTTCGTTGTACGAATTCTCTATTCCAAACCTGCTTTGGGCTTGCGTCCCGCCTTCTTCAGGACCAGAAAACTAAGCGGCGGAAGCGTCAGCTCCAGGCTGTTCAGCTGGTTATGCCATTCTTTCTTGGTGCTCTTCAGCGGTTCATTATGAATCCCGGAACCCCCAAACTCGATGTTCTCCGAGCTGAAAATTTCTTCATACGTACCCGGCCGCGGAACGCCGATCCGGTAATCACGCCGTTCCACCGGCTGAAAATTAATAATGATGAGCAGGGTATCTACAGGCTTCTTGCCTCTGCGGATATAGGAAACCACACTTTGGCCATTATCGTCTGCATCAATCCACTGGTAGCCTTCCATATCATGATCTAGCTCCCACAGCGCCTTCTCCGTCACGTAGAGTTTGTTAAGTGCAGCTGTAAAAGCAAGCATCCGGCGGTGGCTTTCGTAATCCAGCAGCAGCCAATCGAGCTGCTCCTGATCCTTCCACTCGATAAACTGTCCAAACTCACCACCCATAAACAGCAGCTTCTTGCCGGGATGGGAGATGTGATAACCCAAGAGTACCCTGAGTCCGGCAAACTTTTGCTCATAGGATCCGGGCATTTTGTCTAGCAGTGATTTCTTGCCGTGCACGACTTCATCATGAGACAGCGGCAGAGCATAGTTCTCGGAATAGGCGTAGCAGATGGGAAAGGTCAACAAATTATGATGATAGGGCCGGGCCCCGAAATCATGTTCTATGTAACCCAGTGTGTCATTCATCCAGCCCATATTCCATTTGTAATTAAACCCCAGGCCGCCTTCATGTACAGGCGCAGTAACGCCCGGCCAGGCGCTGGATTCCTCAGCCATCATCAGTGCTTTTGGATAGTAATGGAAAATGGCCTTGTTCAGCTGCTGAATGAAACTGATCGCCTCCAAATTCTCCAGTCCCCCGTTCCGGTTGCGCCGGTACTGGTGGTCCCGCTTCTCAAAATCGAGACGGAGCATGCTTGTCACCGCATCTACACGCATTCCGTCAATGTGATAAACATCGAACCAGAACAGTGCATTTGAGATCAGGAACGAGACAATCTCCGGCTTGCTGAAATCAAAGGACAGGGTTCCCCAGCCCGGCTTCTCGGCCAGCATAGGATCCGCATATTCGTACAGCGGAGTTCCGTCAAACATTCTGAGGCCATGTGCATCTTTGGCAAAATGCGCCGGAACCCAGTCCAGAATAACACCGATACCGGCCTGGTGAAGATGATCAATGAGGTACATCAGCTCCTGCGGCTCTCCATAACGGCTGGTTGCAGCGAAATATCCCGTTCCCTGATATCCCCATGATAAATCATAAGGATGTTCGGCGAGCGGCATAAATTCCACATGGGTATAATTCATCTCCACCAGATAGGGGATCAGCAGATCACTCATCTCACGGTAGGTATAGAATTCACCGTCCTCCTTCTGCTTCCAGGTGCCGAAATGCATCTCATAAATGTTCATCGGCCCGTTGTATGGAGCTTTGTTCTTCCGCTTCCACTGATTGTCGCCCCAGCTATAGCCGCTGATATCCGCAACAACGGAAGCCGTGGCCGGCCGCACCTCTGCCTTAAACGCGTAAGGATCTGCCTTCAAAAAGCTTGCACCTTCAGCGGATACAATCCTGTATTTGTAAAAAGTTCCCGGCTCTATTCCCGGAAAAAAACGACTCCAAAATCCTGAATCGGGTATCTTATATAACGAGTCCACGTCCTGCGTTCCATCCCAGCCGTTATGATTACCAGCCAGTCCTACATATGTCGCATGAGGAGCCCACACGGTAAAGCGTACGCCCGTCATTCCTTCTTCAGCGGCAATGTGCGCGCCCAGCATCGTATAGCTGCGATAATTCGTGCCCTCATGGAACAGGTAAATATCATCAGATGACGGGAGGTTTACTGTCTTAAGTATGTCAGGCAAATCATCACCACCTTATTGTATAGGATGCACCTATAACATTACCCGAATGTTGGGCGTTTGAAAATGATTTATAAGGCAAAAACAGGGTTTCTCTGAATAAAGAAAATTATTCTGTAATTTTTCCTGCTGTACAGCAATATATTTCACCTATGTCGTTTCAAGCGCTTGTAGTGAGTTTATATTACAAGCATTGACAAAAAAATGGGAGGGATAACAAATGAGTAAAAAAGAATGTGTAGCCATGCTGCTGGCAGGCGGGGAGGGCCGGAGATTGGCTCCCTTAACTTCCACTATGGCAAAACCCGCAGTCCCTTTCGGAGGACAGTATAGAATCATTGACTTTCCCCTCAGCAATTGCGTGAATTCCAAGATAGATACCGTTGGCGTACTGACACAGTACGAAGCGAACTCCTTGCATCAGCATATCGGGTCAGGTGAGCCATGGGGGCTTCATTCCAAACCAGATCAGGGAGTAAAGCTGCTGCCCTCCGGAGTTGAAGGCCGTGACACTTATACGGGGACAGCAGATGCCATCTATAAGAACATTGAATTTATTGACAGCCATAATCCGGAACATGTGCTGATTCTTTCAGCTGATCATATTTATCATATGGATTATCGCAAAATGCTCGATTATCACATCGGCAAATCCGCTAAGGCAACCATTTCAGTCATGGAGGTCCCTTGGGATGAAGCCAGCCGCTTCGGTGTGATGAATGTTAACGAAGAACTCCAAATTTCCGAGTTTGCGGAAAAACCAAAAGTGCCGCAAAGTAATCTTGCTTCGATGGGAATTTACTTGTTCGAGTGGGCTTACCTGAAGGATCATTTGCTGCGCGATGCCGCTAATCCGGCCTCCAGCCATGACTTCGGTAAAGACGTTATTCCGACGATGCTTGACGGCAATGATCAGTTGTTTGCTTACCGCTTCAAAGGATACTGGAGAGATGTCGGCACCGTAGACAGCCTCTGGGAAGCTCATATGGACCTTCTGCAGGAGGATGACAACGGCTTTAAGCTGGATAATGCCCAGTGGCCGATGTACAGCCGGGCCCGCCGTAACAAACCGGCGGCTGTTAAACCGCGCGTACAGATCAAAGCAGAAGATTGCCTAGTGAATGAATCTTGCCTGCTCGAAGGCAGCCTGCAGCGTTCAGTGATCTTCGGGGGTGTAGAAATCGGCAAGCTTAGCCGGATTCATCACAGTATTGTAATGCCGAATGTCCGCATCGGGCGCGGCGTCCTGATTGAGAATGCGATCATCGGCGAAGGTGCGGTCATTAAGGACGGAGCAGTCATCAAAGGAAGCAGTGACAATATCGTCGTTGTCGGCCCTAATGAGATTGTGGCCGCCAAACCTGTTATCCGTACACAGCCTTCCCGTCTGCTGCAAGAGGTCTATGAGAAGACCGGCAGACTCCGGGCTGAAGGGCTTCCTTCTTAAGCCTCTTCTTCCTCAGCATAATCAATTAATAAAAGGGCTGAATTACCGGTC
The DNA here is from genome assembly GCF_031599675.1 of Paenibacillus pedocola. Taxonomy (NCBI): domain Bacteria; kingdom Bacillati; phylum Bacillota; class Bacilli; order Caryophanales; family Paenibacillaceae; genus Paenibacillus; species Paenibacillus pedocola. The sequence continues at coordinate 3,580,809 of NZ_CP134223.1, forward strand.
TTGCCGACCGGTAATTCAGCCCTTTTAGCTATATCTTAATTAGGAGCGAACGCTCTCGTTATTCGTAGACATTCTCCGGAAGAGCCGCTGCTGGCGGACGCTCCTCGGTGAGCGGCAGAATAACGGTCACCTGCGTACCTTTGCCGAGCTCACTGTCCATTTCCAGCTTTCCGTTATGAAGCTCCACAATCTGCTGGGATATCGCAAGCCCCAGTCCGGTCCCTCCATTCAGCGCATCGACCTGGAAGAACCGGTCACGCACCCTGGAAAGATGCGCTTCGCTGATGCCGATTCCGCTGTCCCGCACGATTACAGCCATTTCACTGGCTGACAGACGCTGGGCGGACAGGACGATGCTGGAATCTTCCGGAGAAAACTTCACGGCATTATCGACAAGATTGAGAAATACCTGCTTCAACCGGTTCGGATCACCTTTGATATAGATCGTGTCCTCACACTCCAGCACCAGATGAATCCGCTTCTTCTCCGCTTTGGCCCATATATTCAGGATCGTCTCCTGCAGCACTACCTTAATGTCCATCAGAACGATGGAGAGCTTCATTTCATTCTGCTGCAGCTTCGAGAAGTCCAGAATCTCTTCAACGAGTCCGATAAGACGGTCACTTTCCTTGGAGATAATCCCCATACCCAGCTTGGTCTCTTCCGGATCGTAGCCGCCCGAAATCAGCGTCTCACTCCAGCCCTTGATACTGGTGAGCGGTGTCCGCAGCTCATGCGAAATCGAGGAGATAAAGTCGTCCTTGATCTGATTGCTGCGGATAATCTCATCCGCCATATAGTTCAAGGTAGAAGCCAAATCGCCGATTTCGTATCTATAGTTACCTTTGATGCGGGCGGTGAACCTCCCCTTCGCCATTTGGGCCGAAACTGCGGTAATATTATTCAGCGGTTTAACGATCGAATTAGCCAGGCCGAAGCTGAACAGGACTACAATCACCATTACGGCCGCACCGATACCGATGGATGCCAGTGTAAGGTTCAGCAGATCTTTATCGATCCGCTCCATCGAGGTGAGATATCTGATTACATACTTGTCGCGGCTGCTGACCTGAATCAACTTGGAGACAGCCATTACACTTTCATTCGTTCCCGCTTGTCTGCCTACCCACCGGCCGATACTGCCGCCTACCGCTTCAGGTACGTCACTGGTAGTAATGGTGCGGTCAGGCTGAAAGCCTGTTGAACTGGTAAGGATATCCCCGCTGGTTGACAGGACTTCCAGCTCTGTATAGTCCATGCTGAAGAAATCGAGCACCTTTTGCAGCTGATTGGGCGACCGCTCACCCGAAATTTCATATTTCAGGAATTCTTCCGCCGTGCTGATGTGGGTCGTAATCTTACTGTACACGCTGTCGTAATAATACGTCCGGATTGCCAGCAGGAAGATAACCTCAACGAGGAGAAGCGCCACAAAGACTACCAGAATATAGTGCAGTACAATCTGTCTGCGCATCCCCTTCTTGATCATTGTCCTTGACCCTTCCATTTATAGCCGTGCCCCCATACAGTCTGCAGGTATTCGGGCTCCGACGGATTGTTTTCGATTTTTTGGCGCAGCCGGCGGATGTTCACATCCACAATTTTGGGATCCCCCATGTATTCCTTACCCCAGACATGATCCAGCAAGGAATCGCGGCTGAGCGGCGTATTTTCTTTCTCCAGGAAAAATTGCACCAGTGAAAATTCAGTTGGTGTCAATTCGATGGCTTCCCCGCCGCGTTTGAACTGCTTAGAGATCAGATCAAGTGTAAACGGACCGGAATGGAAGGACACCTTCGCCGACTGCTCGCGGTGCACATTAACCCGGCGCAGCAGCGATTGAATACGGGCAATCAGCTCCGTCGGACTGAACGGTTTGCTGACATGGTCATCTGCTCCTACGGAGAGCGCGTAGACCTTATCCTGTTCCTGCACCTTTGCCGTCAAAAAGATGATTCCAAGCCGCTCGTTGGTTTCCCGGATACGCCTGCACACCTCAAAACCGTCGATACCCGGAACCATAACATCCAGCAGCGCGATATCAATATCGGGCACTGTAGTCAGCTTATGCAGCGCTTCGTTGCCGTCAGCCGCCTCCAGCACTTCAAACCCGTTGCGTTTAAGATTAATAACAATAAAACTGCGGATAGATTCTTCATCCTCCAGAATAAGTACTTTACTCATCGATTCCCTTCCTTTCGATTGGAGCGGTTATTTTGTCGCTGTCGCTCCCGCCCGTGCTCTGCACCAGTTCTCCCCGGTAGCCGATTACCTTATCCATATCGCGCCCCAGAACTTTCCATCCGCTATTCTTGACGCGGTCCCATTCCATCTGTGTGAAGAAAGATACCTCTACAACCGTTTCTCCCGTATCGGACAGAATAAACTTCAGGGACTTATCCTGGACAGACTTCGTATCGACCGTAATCCTCTCGTGCCACTCCGGCAGGAAATCAATCACGAAACGGTCCGAAGGATCACGGTATTTCTGCGCCGTAAAGGTCAGCCCGTCCTTGCCGTCCCATTTGTAATAGGAAGTGAAATAAGGGATGGTCTCCGGGTCGAAATATTCCCAGCCTTTCGGCGGCTCAAGCAATCCGATCTCAATAATGCCGTCCCCGTCCATGTCTTCACTGATAATTTTTCTGTCCTTAAAGGTACTGGCATCCCCCGGTATCACCACGCGCAGCTTGTTATTCTCCATAACAACCATTGTAGTATAAGCCGAGCGGGAATCCACTGCCGCATCCAGTACTATACCTTCTTTATTCTCTGCTACTTTTCCTGAGACAATATTGTAATAATTATTAAAATAAGGGTCCAGGTTATCGAGCTGATCAAGCACCTTAAACCCGTCATTAAACTGATAGGTGGTGATTTTGTCCACTTCATTGCGTTTGAAGTACACGATCGTAATATCGGAAATCCCGTCCTCGTTCAGGTCATCGATCATGTATTTGGTATAGGGCTGTGCTAGCCGTTCTTCCAGCTCACCGCCGGAATACGAATACACCACTACCCCCTTCTCATCACCGCGTGAATAGCCGGTAATAATGTCCAGCTTCCCGTCACCGGTTACATCCTTCAGATCCACCGATTCCAGCTGCGTGCCGTCACCGTCAAAGACGAGCTTCTTCACCCACCCATCCTCTACCTTCTCCAGAATCATGCCATGGATCAGGACAGACTCGTTCTCGGTTAAGTAAAAAACCAGGGTCTCCATCATTCCGTCCTTATCGAGATCCTCCGTAAAAATGGAGCTGTCCTCATCCCCCGCCGGACGGATCAGCGATGCGCTGGCCGGCATCTGTGATTTAATGGCCATCATCAGCGAAGCTTTGTCGGCAGAGAGCTCCGGCGACTTCATCTTCGAAACAGGATCGCTGATGAAGGTACAGCCCGACAGTAGGGACATGGAAAGAGCTACTGCCGCCAGACGCCTAAGAACACGTATATTCAACTTCATCACTCTTTCCTTGTTTCGTGGCTCAAATAAGCTACAGATGGATACGTTCCTGCGAAGTCAGACGGCGTCCTTTGACATCATGTTTAATTCTGCCGTCTTCCAGTACCCATAAACGTGTGGCATACCGTTCCGCTAGCTCCAGCGGCAGCACGGTCACTACCGTAAGCCCTGTTTCTTTGCACAGCTTGCGCAAGGTCTCCAGAACACTTTCCGCTGTCTTCGGGTCAAGACCGGTTACCGGTTCATCAGCCAGAATCACCTTCGCTCCATGCACAAGCGCACGGGCAATCGCCACCCGCTGGCGCTCACCGCCGCTGAGCTGGCTGGTCTTCATTTTAGCTTTATCAAGCAGCCCGAGCAAATCGAGCTCGTCCATCGCGCCCATATAATCATCCGAGCGGACCATCCCCGTGACCATCCGCCACAGCGGAGTCTGTGAAGATTGGCCGATCAAAACATTCTTCAGTGCAGTGCGGTTCGGATTCAGCTCCGCATTCTGCTCCAGATACGCCCACTCGCGGCGGATCTTCCGTCTGCCGGTGAACATATTTCCCCGAACGTTAACCCCGTCTACTCTAAAGTTCCCCTTGTCCCATTTCTCGCGCAGCGCCAGGCAGCGCAGCAGCGTCGACTTGCCGCTTCCGCTGGCTCCCAGCAGCACAACCAGTTCACCCGGTTCTAATTGAAAGCTAATATCCCGCAGAACAGGAAGTTTATCCTCCCCGACTGCTTTGGCTAAATGTTCAACTGTGATCATAGTTCAGCCTCTCCCTGTCTTCATCTCTAATCTATAGTGTACTCTGAAAGCGGGATCAATTTCCATGCGGACATCCGTTCTTATCTTACCTCAATTCAGCTGCCGTGGCGAGAATAATAACCCCGCTAAGCCGAACAATATATAGAAACCGCCAAGCAGCGCGAACACACCGCCGCCCCAGCCGAACTCAAGCAGCAGGCCGCCAAGACCCGGACCGATTATACTGCCGACACTATAATGAAACGAAGAAACCACATTGGCAGCGGGCAGCAGATTACGCGGCAGAATATCTGCTGCATAGCTAAGTCCCAGTGAGAAAAAGGAACCGACAAGCCCGCCGGCCACCATCAGCAGCAGCAAGGTCAGCAGAAAATGATCTCCTGCAAGCGGCAGCAGCGTAAAGCCCAGCCCGCCGGCCACACCGGCAAAAATCAGTATTTTCTTCCGCCCGTACCGGTCACTCCACAGTCCCAGCGGCAGCTGAAGTACCAGGCCGCCAATGCCTGCGAATGGCAGCAGCGCAGCGATCTGATCCGTGCTGAAGCCTGTGCGCAGTCCATACACCGGGAAATTACTGTTCAGGCTCGCCTCCATATAGCCGTATAGCAGGGCCGGAATCAGTGCATACCAGGCTAACTGGTAGCTCCGTCCAAACCGTCTGGCCTGGCCCTCCCCATGCTCTACTTTATCCGGATGGGAGTCAGGCAGCTTGAGCAGAACCAGCAGCAGAACGAGCACAAACAAGCCGGCAAGGATCAGGAAAGGCGCGGCCTGGCCAAACCGCAGCAGGCTTATGCCAAGCGGCCCGAGGCTGAAGCCCAGGCCGTAGGACATCCCGTAAAGCGAGAGATTACGGCCCCTGTGTTCCGCGGGTGTCATAAGCAATACCCAGAGCTGAGCAGCATAATTAATGGCGGAGTCGCCGATGCCGACGAGCAGACGCAAAATAAACCAGGCCTTGATACCGGGCAGCAGCGGGAACAGAAGCAATGTCACCAGCACAAGGCTGATTCCGGAAGCAATCAGTTTCTTAAAGCCGATTGCGCCTAGTACCCGTTCAGCCACAAGGGTCATAGCGAACGACCCGACATAAAGGGCCGCGGCGTTAAGCCCGTTAAGAGAGGAAGAGACTCCTTTTTGCTCCAGGAGAATGGAGAGCACCGGCAGCAGCAGCCCTTGGCTGAGCCCGGCGGCGATAATAACCGTAATAAGGATGATGTAATTCAGCCTGCTGTTCAAATGAAGTGAAGCCTCCTAAAAGTTTTGTGAGTATATGCTTCCTTGATTAGTTCTTCCAATAAAACTTGCTTCTGAAGACAAACACCGAACATTATAGTGGACAACCTTCTTCAAAACAAGAGATAATATATAGAAGTGACCGATTTCCTGGGGGTGCATGCTGCATGAGTTATGAACTGAAAATTGATGTTTCACCTGTATACGAACTGCTCGACAGTTTCATGTTATATGTAACTAGAAAATGGATTTCCAATCTGGATATGGGTCCCGACTGGATTCGTGATATTGACGGCCGCATTCCTCCGCAGCAGGTAACTGCGCTCAGACAGGCAGCCGATTGGCCTTTTACCGATTATGATGTGCTCTATGTCTGGGCTTACCACCGCCAGCCGGCATCGAAGGTGACGCAGTTTCTGGAGGAGCTCGAAGCTTCTTCACTACAGGAATGTTTTGAACGCACAGCGCCGCTTTTCCCCAACTTTACAATAGAAGAATGCGCGCGGATCAAAAAAGACTATCCCCCGCTTCTGCAGCTATGGTATGAGCAATACTTCCGCCATGTGGAGCCAAAGCTCCTGCCCATACTCATCGAAGACGCTTCAGAGAAAAAGATGCTCGAGAGCAAAATGGGCGCTGCTGCCCTGATTGAGTATGCATCCGGCGGCGTGGTGATCGAGGATATCCCTGATCTGCGGACAGTGGTGCTCCTGCCTACCATACATAACCGGCCGATCAACATGTATTGCTTCTACAATACCCTGATGATTATTCAGTATCCTGTAGATGTTCCCTCGGACAATGAGGACGAACCGCCTACCGTGCTGCTGCGCCTGACCAAGGCGCTGTCTGATCCGACCAGGCTCCGGCTGCTCCGCTATGCGGCCCATGAGCCCAAAACACTGTGGGAGCTGCAGTCTGACCTGAACCAGACCAGTGATATGCTGATGCATCATTTACTTATGCTGCGTGTCGCGGGCCTGCTGCGGGTCCATCTAGGCAGTGAAGGCGAAGGCAACGAACGCTATAGTGTACGTCCGGACGGCGCCTCAGACCTGCAAATGTTCTTAGAGTCGTATATTCGTTTATAATAGTTATACACAGACAGAGACAGCTGACAAAATTTATAGGAGTGAGCGTTATGAAATATTTGACACAACAAGTTATCTTCGATCTGGACGACACCCTGGTCCACTGCAATAAATATTTTGACCTCATTCTGGGGCAGTATTTCGAACTGATGTCCGATTGGTTCAGCGAGTTCGGACCCACAACCAGCGAATTCCGCAGCAAGCAGGTGGAAATCGACGTGGAGACGGTAAGTACCAGCGGTCTTGCCAGCGACAATTTCCCGAAATCCCTGATTGCCACCTACCGCTTTTTCTGCGCCAAATATAACCGTGCGGCCGATCCCTATCAGGAAAAGCAGCTGATGAAGCTCGGTCTCAGCGTCTACGACCAGGAAGTCGAAGCTTATCCGGGCATGGTGGAGACACTCGATGCGCTGAAGCATGACGGTCATGACCTGTACCTCTATACCGGCGGGGACGATACGATCCAGCAGCGTAAAATTGAGCAAATGAAGCTCGACGTTTATTTTGGCGACCGGATTTTTATCCGCCAGCATAAAAATATCGAATCGCTTGAGAATATTCTGACTTCTTATCCTTTTGAACGGAAACGTACCTGGATGATCGGCAATTCACTGCGCACGGATGTGCTCCCGGCCCTGACTGCGGGCATCAACAGCATCTATCTGAAGCAGCAAAATGAATGGCTCTACAACCTGATCGAACTTCAGCGGGAAATGCAGCAGTCGGTCCTGACCATTTCCTCTATTCATGAGGTCCCTCCGGTCATCCGCTCGGCATCGCAGCGCAAAAACCACGGCTGATAATAGACCAGGCCTTCTGTTAGAAATGCCATAGGCAGCCTGCACCCGGTGTGTTTATACTGTTTGAGTAGATTTTTCATCTCATGCAGGAGGTAGAAATGAACAAGAACGCGAATCCTAAACACACACTGAATAAGATGACCTCCCGTACCCCCGCAACGGGCAACAAACGTCTTCTGCCGATGCTGCTGGGCGTCGTGGTGGTCATCCTGATCATTGCACTGGTCTATGTCACTACAGGCGGCAAAGCCAGCGACAGCGATGTTTTTGAGGGGCTGCCCAACTACACGGATGTCAAAGGCACTATTGTGGTTGACGGGCTGAAGGTTGAGAAGCAGCCGCATCTCGGCAGCGGGAACGCCAAGGTCAAGGTCATTGAATTCGCCGATTTCAAATGCCCGGCCTGCAAGAAGTGGACAGCAACTTATCTGGATACCTTCATTAAGGATTATGTAGACACCGGGAAAGCGGATTTCTACTTCATGAATTTCGCCTTTATTGACCGGGACTCCTATCTGGCAGCAAGTGCCGGGGAAGCTATTTATAAACAAAGCAACGAAAAGTTCTGGGAATACGTCCATAAGCTATATGCTAATCAAGGCGACGAAAGCAAAATTTGGGCAACGCAAAAATTCATCCTTAATTTCGTCAAAGAGAACATCGGGGGCATTGATTACGCCCGGTTTGAGCAGGACGTGAAGAACCACACCTATATGTACGATGTTAAGGAAGACTTCAAAATTGCCGGAGCCTACGGCGTAAACGGCACACCTAAATTCATGGTGAACGGTGTTCTGCTGAAGGATTCCTCTTACGAGGGGCTTACCGCAGCGGTGGAGAGCGGACTGGCCGAAACCGCCAAGTAACCCCGCATCATTTAAGCACTCCAGCAAAAAGATAAGGATGCAGCACGGCAGGGAATCCCTGGCCCGGGCCGCATCCTTTTTGGTATTTCTTCAAGGAAAATCTATTAGATCATTCGATGCTAAGCTGCCCCGTATCCATATTGGCCAGTACCAGCTTGCCTTCGAGCGGAGCACCGTCCTCAGCTGTCAGCTTCAGCTTGCCGGTTCTGCCTTTTTCAATCAGCGCCTTCACCTGGGCGTCGGTAAGTGTCCGGCCATGATTTTCTTTCCAGATTACAAATTTACAGCCTTCTTTATAGTGCGAGCAGCCATATCCTTTACGCCCCATGAAGATTGTTCCCCCGCAGCCGGGACGCGGGCAGGCTCCGATGATCTTCGGTCCAGTATCTGCTGCCGTCTCAGCACCAGCTTTAGGCTGCCCTGCACCTGCGGTTGTACCGGCAGAAGCACTGCCTCCTGCTCCACTGCGTTTGCGGGAGGCGCCGGCTGTCCTGTCCGGGCTTGCCTTGGCTACTGAGCCGCCGCTCCGCCCTTTGGAACCTGCCTTAATTGAAGGCGTTTCGCCTTCAAAGGAGGTTTTGGACGCGCGCGACTGAACACGAACCTTCTCTACGATCATCGAGGCGAAACGTTTGACATTCTCCATAAACTGGCCGTCCGCCGCCGTACCTCTGGCAATTTCATTCAGACGCCGTTCCCATTGTCCGGTCATTTCCGGTGAGGTCAGCAGCTCAATCCCCGCTCCGCGGATCAGCTCAATCGCTGTCCGTCCCTTTTGGGTAATCGCGATCTTTTTGCCCTGCATTTCAATGTAGCCGACGTTCTTCAGCCGCTCAATCGTTGCTGCCCGGGTAGCCGGAGTGCCGAGACCTGAATCCTTCATGGCATCGCGCAGCTCCTCGTCCTCTATCTGCTTGCCTGCGCTTTCCATCGCTTTGAGCAGGGTCCCTTCAGTATAATGCTTAGGCGGCTGCGTGTCTTTTTCCTTAACTACCGCATCGCTGCAGAGCACCTCGTCCGTCGGGGAGATGGAGAACGGCTCGTTCACCTCAATCTCCTCTTCCTCCTCGTCTTCCTTGCCCTTCCCCTTAGCCGGCTTCGCTTTATCCTTCTTCTGGTCGCCGTAAATGACCTTCCAGCCGAGACTCAGCAGTTCTTTGACCGTCGTTTTGAAGCTCTCTCCTTCAACTTCAGTAAAGACCGTATGCACCTTATACTCCGCAGCCGGATAGAACTGTGACAGAAAGCGCCGTACAATCAGGTCATACAATTTAGCCTCATCTGCGCTTAGCCCCGATGCTTTGCGGTTCGTCGGCAAAATGGCATGGTGGTCTTCCACCTTTGACGGATTGCAGATAAATTTATTGCCTTTATGGACCAGATTGCGGTTCGCACCTTTTACCCATTCGTCATAGGAAGTCCCTTGCAGCGCAGACAGCGTCTTATGCATCTCAGGGATGTTCTGCTCGGTTACATAGTTGGAGTTGGTCCGCGGATAGGAGATCACCTTATGCTTCTCGTAGAGCGCCTGCGCGATATCGAGTGTTTTTTTGGCGGAGAAAGCGTATTTCCCGTTCGCCTCACGCTGCAGCAGCGTCAAATCGTACAGTTTGTTCGGATACTCTTTGGTGTCCTTGACCTCATACGAAGCAACACGCCCCGGTTTCCCCTTGACCTTGGCAGCCAGCGCTTCCGCCTTCGCACCGTCGGTCAGACGGTCCCCCTGCCACATGCCTTTATAAGCTACCTCGTTCTGCGTAAAATGCCCCTCGACTTCAAAAAACTTAAGCGATGAAAAAGCTTCAATCGTCTTCTGGCGGTCATAAATCAGCGCAAGCACCGGCGTCTGCACCCGGCCCACGGACAGCAGTACATTATGCTTCGTGGTAAATGCGCGGGAACCGTTCATCCCGATCAGCCAGTCCGCCTCACTGCGCGCCCTGGCGGCTTTGGTCAGATTCTCATACTCCGAGCCATCCTTCAGCTCCTGGAATCCTTTGCGGATCGTCTCCGGTGTCAGGTCGGAAATCCACAGCCGCTTCACCGGCTGGCCCAGCTGCAAATGCCGCTGAATCAGCGAAAAAATATGCTGCCCCTCCCGCCCGGCATCACAGGAGTTGACCAGCAGATCGCTGCGTTTGGCCAGCTCGCCGATCACCTTCAGCTGATCAATTGTGCGGGCGTTCGGCACCAGCTTGAACTGGTCGGGAATGATGGGTAAGTCGTTAATATTCCACTTTTTGTATTTGTCGTCATAAGCTTCCGGTTCGGCGAGTCCGATGAGATGACCGATCGCCCAAGTAATGATGTACTGCTCCCCTTCTAAATAGGAACGGTAATTTTTGGCCTTCGGTTCTATTGCGGCGGCGATATTCCGCCCCATATCCGGTTTTTCCGCAATAATGAGTGTCTTCAAAAAAAATCGCTCCTTAACCTTCAATCTTCCAAAATGCGTCCAGTTTTCTATTATACCATTATGTTAAACGAAATTCCTGCTAATAATCAGTATAATCATTAAGAGGGAGACGCGGAATAAGCTTGGGTAAGCCCTTGAAAGTTAGCATGGAGCCATTACTGCATTATGCAAAATAACGAAGAGAACACTCCGGACGGGGATTGCTTATTTCAGCTGCTCTCTTAATACCGCTCCGAGCTCGGAGGTGTAGCGGGTTAATCTCAGGCTTATTTCCGTCCGCATGACATCACGGGTCAGTCCAAACCGCTCCTGGTAGCCGCGAAACAGAATTTTATAGTACAACAAGAAATCCTCCTGCTCATCCTCCAGCACTTTTATATTCCGCTGCTTGAGTTCTCGCTGCAGACGGTAGGTATCCTGCATTACCCGATTCTGGATATACCGTCCGGCCATTAAATACGTCCGGGTAAGCATGTTGCCCGACCTGTCAACCTCCTGCATACTCTTGCTGACCATGGTGTCTATGTAAGGAAGCAAAATAAGATCCCGGACCATCGTGCGTTCCAGGGTAGTGAGCATCTTCCCGCTGTCGCCCTCTTCCTTATCCTTTTGCTCATACAGCTCTACATGCTCAGTCATTAACATTTTGGTTTTCCACCTCTCGTTTCCGTTTAGTTTGCTCATTTATAATGCCCCCCAATCTGTTCGGCGCGTTCCAGAGCAACCCCGGATTCAAGCAAGGAGGACGCGCGGATCAGCGCTTTGCTGCCATACCGTGTTTTGATCTGATCGATGGTACGCTCTCTTCTATACGTCCGTTCCCGGTCGTCAAACAGCGTAAGCTGCAGGACACTGTCATCGGTCAAATGGGAAATAGATATAGATAAACGGCTTAAAGGCATCCCGGTCCAATGGTCGATAAACAGGTGATAAGCCGCTGCTGCAATCTCGTGAGTCAAGGACGACGGCTCCGGCAGGGTCATCTGACGGCTATACGAATTGGACCTGTTACCGTCTGTTTCCGAGACTGCAATAGATACCACTGATCCCATATACCGGTACCGCCGTGCCCGCTGGCAAACCTCAATGACCAGCTCCAGCAGGACGACCTCAATATCCTCCAGCCGGGTGTACAGGTTCCAGCGCAGCGCCTTCCCGTGACCCACCGATTTGATCTGATGGCGGATTCCTGTTACTACCGGGCTAGGATCAATACCGCGGGCAGTCTGCCAATAATACTCCGCCTGGATATCGCTCTGTTTGCCCATTGTCATACGCATTCTCCGCTTAAACTCACCCAGCTCCATCCGCGCAATGTCACCAATGGTGGTTATCCCCATACGATAGAAGTTTTTGCTCATCCGGCCGGCCACCATAAACATTTCATGTACCGGCAAAGGCCAGAGCTCTTCAGACAAATTGTCATACCCGAGCCGGAAAATCCCGCCTTCCCGCTTCTTCGACAGGTTGTTTGCCATCTTGGCAAGTATTTTTGTCGGTCCGATCCCTACCCTGGTCCAGACACCGGTGGATAACAGGACATGCTGCTGGATGCTGCGAATAATCTCCTGCGTTCCTCCCCCAAAAAAGGTCAACGAGCCCGTCACATCCAAGAACTGCTCATCGATGCTGAAAGGCTCCACAAGGTCCGTATATCCATGGTAAATTTGCGAAATAAGCAGTGATACCTTTATATAAGTACTCATTCGCGGCCGTATAACCACAAGTCCGGGGCACTTGGCCATGGCTTCACCCACACGTGAGGCGGTGGTTACACCCTGGGCCTTGGCGATGGGGCAGGCTGCGAGGACAATGCCGTTCATCCGCGTCGGATCCCCCACTGCGACAGGCTTATCTTTATATTCAGGGTGAGCAGCTTTTTCAACGCTGGCGTAAAAGGATTGGCAGTCCGACAGTAAAATAATCCGCTCTTTAGACATAGCGTTTCTCCTGTAACGGTTGCCCTGGCAGCATTTCGTCACAGCTGCCGCAAACCTTGATCTTCCGCTGAGTAATCTTGCCGGCATTGTCCAGGTATATGAGTTCAAGTGTTTGGCCGATACTCATTCTCACGATTGATCGCCTCCGCAAATATAAGAACATTTGTTTGTATTATAACCACGATAGGGATTTTTAAGCAATGGTTTGATTTTCCACGCCAAAAAAAATCCCCCGCCAGCCATTTAAGGTTGACGGGGAAGGAATACGAACGGTTAAAGTGGACTACTTACCAATATAAGCACAGTAATAGGCAGCGGTGTCTGCAGAACCATTCAAACAGCCTCCGCCTTCGGGTTAGCTGTTCTTACTTCCTCTGTGCTGTACTTATCCGGGAGAGCGCCTCTGCGATGCTAATAACTTCCTTCGCACTGCTTCTGCGGTCCCAATACTCTATCTTGCGCTCACCGGCAGACTTGCCGACGACCAGCACAACCGGAATGCCAATCAGACCGGCATCCTTGAATTTAACCCCTGCCCGTTCATCCCGGTCATCCAGCAGCGTCTCAATCCCTTGCCGGGTCAGTTCACCGTATAATTCTTCAGCCAGTGCAGTCTGTTCTGTGTCTTTGGCGGACATCTGGAGGATATGAACACGGTATGGCGCAAGGCTCTCAGGCCAGATAAGACCCTCCTCATCCCGGCTCTGTTCAGCGACTGCCGCCAGCAGACGTGAGACGCCAATGCCGTAACAGCCCATGATCATTGGCTTACTCCGGCCGGAGGCATCCAGGTAGGCGGCACCCAGCTTCTCACTGTATTTGGTACCGAGTTTGAAAACATGGCCGATTTCGATACCCTGCTGGAAGTGCAATACGCCACATTCGCATTTTGGACAAGCCTCTCCTTCTACGGCATTGCGCAAATCAGCCACATGCTCCAGCGGAAAGTCACGTCCAGGTACAACGGACCGCAGATGATAATCCTTTTCCCCCGCTCCCGCTATCCCCTCCGCCATTGCGGCAACAGCTGTGTCAATGACCAGCGGCAGCTGCAGTCCGACCGGCCCGACAAATCCGCTCTCCACTCCGGCAGCAGCCAATACATTACTATATTCAGCGAGGGATACCTCGTTAACGCCGACAGCTTTGGCTACCTTAATCTCATTAACCTCATGATCACCCCGCACAAGTACGGCAAAAGTTTTGCCGTCCCCTTCATAAATCAAGGTCTTGATGATACCCTCCGGCTTAATCTGCAGCTGCTCTTCCAGCTGGGCAATCGTCCGCAATCCTGGTGTATGGAATTTCTCCGCAGCCGCCCACTCCGCCAAGTCCGCATGGATCGCAGCCGCTGGCCTGCTTACCTCAGCCTGCTCAAGATTGGCCGCATAATCACAAGCTGAGCAAACGGCGATCGTATCCTCACCGATATCGGACAGCGCCATAAATTCGTGATTCTCCCCTTCACCGCCGATCGCTCCGGCATTCGCCTGGACGGCCTTGAAATGCAGCCCGCAGCGGGCAAATATCCGCTCGTACGCCTCGTACATCAGCACATAGGCAGCATCCAGCCCTTCCCAATCTGTATCAAAGGAATACGCATCCTTCATCAAAAATTCCCTGCCCCGCAGCAGACCTGACCGCGGCCGGCGTTCATCACGGAACTTGGTCTGAATCTGGTACAGTGTAACCGGCAGCCTGCGGTAAGAACTGATTTCACCACGGACGAGTGCGGTAATCACTTCTTCATGGGTCGGTCCAAGCACAAATTCCCGTTCATGGCGGTCCTGGAGCTTGATCAGGTCTTTGCCGTATACCTCATAGCGTTCCGATTCCTTCCACAGCTCAGCGGGCAGCATGGAGGGGAGCAGCACCTCCTGGGCTCCGGTAAGCTCCATTTCCTCCCGCACAATATTCTCGATCTTGCGCAGCACCCGGCGTCCCAGCGGCAGATAAGTATAAATACCGGCCGCGAGCATGCGGATGTATCCGGCCCGCAGCAGCAGCTGATGGCTAGCTGTTTCGGCTTCAGCCGGCGCTTCGCGGAGAGTAGTCACTAATAGTTTGCTTTGGCGCATAATAATCAACCTCTCTGATTGGATCAGACCTCTCTGGGTCTGCCTTATGGTCTGGAACGCAAAAAAGACACATCCGTCAGGGACGAATATGTCGTGTTACCACCCTAGTTCAACCGTCAGGCTAAGCCTGGCAGTCCTCTATCCGGATAACGGCCGGGGCCGGCAGCACTTCAAAACTCAATACTGCAGCTTCCAAGGCAGGGTGCGCTTCCATCGCTAATTGAAGGACCTTTCAGCCGGTGAGTCCTCTCTCTGTTCTAACGAATTCAGAAAACGCAGATCCTTGATCAACGCTGTTACGTGATTAATATGGTATTCAATGTATATGATATTGCGGAACGCGTCAAGCCTGTCATGAAAATGCCATGAACGGAGCAGCTCATCCCGAAGTTTTTGATGGCTCGGCATAATGAAAGTAAAAAAATGTAAATAAAATTTTTCTTATTCATGATCTTACATATGAAATTATTGTGACTTTATACCGAATATATGATTAGAGCATATCCAGGGCTACTTCAGCCTTTATGCACCCAAGGAGGAGTCATTGCTATGTATACAAAAATAAAACGCCTTATCCGCCAATTCACGTCGCATTCGCTGCAAAGGAAAATGATGCTGCTCTTCGCCATTATGCTGATTATACCAGTCGTCACGGTAAGCTATTTTTCCTATACCACCTCCAGCAAGCAATTGGAGTTCAGAATGCAGGAAGCCACGCACACAAGCGTTGACATGCTGGCCAATAATATCAGTGAAACGGTAACTGCTGCCAAGCAGAATGTACAGCAGCTTAGCCAGCAGCTGGTCTCCGCCAATCTTGACAACAAGACTGCCGAGACCCGTACACTGATTGATTTATTCGTGAAGGAACATCCGGAGCTTGAAATTCTTACTTCGGGGAATGAGAACGGAGCCTGGATGAAGTCACCTGACCCCGGCAAGCAGGATTATGATCCGCGCACCCGCGACTGGTACATCGAAGCGATGAAAAATCCCGGTAAAGTCACACTCACCGGTCCAAGTATATCTGTAACTACCGGCAACTACACCCTGTTCATCTCAGAATCACTAAAAGACGGCAAGGGGGCCGTTGCTACCACTCTCAATCTGAAAGTGATAGGTGAACGGATCAGCAATATTAAGCTTGGCAAAGACGGCTATTACTTTGTGGTTGACCGGAATAACAAGTTTGTCTCCCACCCGGTCAAAAAAGCCGGCGATGATATTGTGGATGATGTCGCTAAGCTTTTGGTTAATGACAGCGGCAGCTTATCCTATACCGCTCCCGATACCGGGGTGGAGATGCGCGGTTATTATACTACCGACCCTACGACAGGCTTTATTGTCGTTGGTGTGCTTCCCGCCCAAGAGTTCTCGGATGCTGCTTTACCGATTGTCTACACGAGCTCAATTGTCCTGGGAATCGCGCTGGTTATCTCCCTGATCCTGATGTTCTTTGTCGTAAGAGCAATCTCCCGGCCGATCAGCAGGCTGAACCACTCCGCCCGCCGTGTGAGTGAGGGGTACCTGAATGAACAGATTAAGATTGACCGTGCCGATGAAATCGGCGAGTTAGCCAAGAACTATAATCTCATGGTGGAATCGCTGCGAAATATCGTGACAGACATCTCGGATACTTCCGGCCTCTTGGCGGCATCCAGCCAGCAGCTGACGGCTACGACCGAAGAGAATGCTAAGGCTACCGCCTATGTGGCTGAGCTCGTTCAGGATTCAGCCTCCGGAGCCGATACACAGACTTCGGCGATGATCGAGACTTCCCGGGCCATGGAGGAAATGTCCGCCGGAATCCAAAAAATTGCCGAAGCCGCAGCTTCCATCGTCAATTCCTCGGGAGACACCGAAGCCGATGTCCACAGCGGCAGCCAGAAGATCGAACAGGTCAGCCGCCAAATGGATGCTATCCGCGAGTCCACTCACCTGTCTTCGGAGCTGATCGGACAATTGAACGGTTTAAACACACAGGTGTCGGCGATGAGCAGTGCGATCTCTAACATTGCTGTGCAGACTAATCTGTTGTCACTCAATGCCGGGATTGAAGCTGCACGCGCCGGAGAACACGGCAGAGGATTCGCCGTAGTTGCAACCGAAGTACGCAAACTTGCCGATCAGTCCAAGTCCACTGCCGGTAATATCCAGGAAACGATTGAGCAAATGACAGTGCTGATTGACCAAACCTATGAAGCGATTCATCACCGGGTTGCCGCTGATGTGGATCTGGGCATTCAAGTGATGGACGAAGCAAAAGCAGCTTTCGTGAATATTGAACAATCCACTGCCAGAATCAACGGCCAGATCCATGACATCTCGGCAATTACCGAAGAAATGTCTGCCGGGGCTGAGGAAGTTGCCGCATCGGTTGTAGAGATTTCGAACATCTCGCGTACCACATCCGACGCTCTACAGAATGTTACGGCGGCAACAGAGCAGCAGCTCGCCTCGATGGATGAGATCACCACTTCTTCCGGTGAGCTGTCCAAAATGGCCGGTGACCTGCAGCAAAAAATCGAACGCTTCAAGCTGGAGGAGTAGGCAAATCGCCTATCCTTCCTCCCCTTCCGGCGGATCCGCCATACCACAAAAAGCCGTCCCTCCAATTCCATTGGGGGGACGGCTTTTTTAGATCCGGCTGAAATATAATTTAGACGAGAACGGTCGATCCCATCAAATATTTGTCAACCTCACGAGCGGCTTCGCGGCCTTCATTAATGGCCCAGACCACGAGACTTTGCCCACGGCGCATGTCGCCGGCGGCAAAGACCTTATCCACATTCGTGTTGAACTTGCCGTAACGGGCTTTCACATTGCTGCGGCGGTCCGTATCCAGGTTCAGCTCCTGAATGATATCCTGTTCCGGTCCGTCGAAGCCGATCGCGATCAGCGCGAGCTGAGCCGGATATACCGCTTCTGTTCCCGGAATAGGCTGATAGATCTTGCGGCCCGTTTCATCCACCATGCGGCGGATTTGCACGGTGTGCAGCTCTTTCAGGTTGCCTTCCTCATCACCGACGAATTTAGTAGTCATGATGGAGAATTCACGCGGATCATCGCCAAAGATTGCTTTGGCTTCCTGCTGTGCATAGTCAAGTGTGTACACATTCGGGAATTGCGGCCACGGGTTCGCGATCGGGTCGCGCTCCAGCGGTGCTTTTTCATGCGTACCGAACTGGGTGATGCTATTACAGCCATGCCGCAGAGAAGTCGCCACACAGTCGGAACCTGTATCCCCGCCGCCCAGTACAATCACATCTTTGCCTGCCGCAGATACGTAATTGCCATCCTCCAGATTGGAGTTCAAATAGCTCTTAATCGTGCCGTTCAGGTAATCCATCGCGTACATTACACCGTTCAGCTCGCTGCCTTCTACATTGAACCGGCGCGCTTTGGTCGCTCCGCCGCACAGGACAACAGCATCGTATTCGTCAACCAGCTGCTGGGCAGGGATATCCTTGCCAATCTCTGTATTCACTACGAAGTTGATGCCTTCAGCAGCCAGCAGATCAACCCGGCGCTGTACCACGCGCTTATCAAGCTTCATGGTAGGAATACCATATGTCAACAAACCGCCGACGCGGTCGCTGCGTTCAAATACAGTCACTGTATGTCCGGCTTTGTTAAGCTGAGCGGCTGCCGCAAGGCCTGCCGGGCCGGAGCCGACGATGGCTACTCTTTTACCGGTGCGTTTCTCAGGAGGATTAGGGACTACCCAGCCTTCCTCAAAGCCTTTATCAATGATTGCAAGCTCAATCGTCTTAATTGTAACCGGCTGGCCGATCAGGCCGACGGTACAGGAACCTTCACAAGGTGCAGGACAGATGCTGCCCGTAAATTCAGGGAAATTATTCGTCTTGTGCAGACGCTCCAGCGCTTCCTTCCACAGTCCCCGGTAAACCAGATTGTTCCACTCGGGAATCAGGTTGTGGACCGGGCAGCCCGATGTGCCGCCGGACATGTCAATGCCGGTATGGCAATAGGGGGTTCCGCAGTCCATGCAGCGGGCGCCCTGCGTCCGAAGCTCGTCCTCGGTAAGATGATGATGGAATTCTTCCCAGTCTTTGACGCGCTGTTCAGGATCCCGGTCACCTGGGAGCTGGCGCTTATACTCCATAAATCCAGTAGGTGTAGACATATTTACGTTTCCCCCATCCGTTCTCTTCGTGTTGATTATAGTACATTGTAGCATACTGCGGCAGATTCATGTCGATCCAGCGCAATGAAGTACCTGCACATTCTATACTATTTTTAAGTTTAGCAATTCTAATTTTAACTATATTAGCATTCAATACTTTCGCACTGTAATGGATTAATCTGCTGATTATTTGTACTATTTCACATGTTGTGTCAGAGAAAACGCTTTTTCGTTAAGCCGTACGTTGATAAACGTAGAATCGGTAATCATACGGGTTCTGCTCATCGCGAATCCCCTGTATATTGGAGACCTCTTCCCATTCATCCCACTCTACTTCAGGAAACTTCGTCTCTCCCGCAAATTCCTCATCAATTCGGGTCACGATCAGCTTATCGGCATACGGGAGCATCATCCGGTAAATCTCAGCTCCGCCGATGACCATCAGTTCATCTTCTTTGCGTCCTTCGGCCAGCGCTTCCTCCAGTGAATGAATCACTTCCGCCCCTTCCGGCTGAAAGCTGGTATCCCGTGTAATCACGATACTCTTTCTGCCTTTTAGCGGCTTCCCGCCGAGCGATTCCCAAGTTTTGCGGCCCA
Organism: Paenibacillus pedocola; assembly: GCF_031599675.1. Lineage (NCBI taxonomy): Bacteria > Bacillati > Bacillota > Bacilli > Caryophanales > Paenibacillaceae > Paenibacillus > Paenibacillus pedocola. Next base: position 3,600,206 of record NZ_CP134223.1, read on the forward strand.
TAAGCATCCGTTTACCGAGAGTCTGCTCTTTGAAGTAGGCGAAATCCCGCGGCAGATGCCATGGCATATCATTATCCTTGCCGATAACGCCATTAGCGCCCATCGCCCAAATCATGCTGATACTCATATTTATGCCCTCCTTGTCAAAGAAACATCATGTCCCCAAAAAGATTAGATTGCGACCGGAGCTTTAATTCCCGGATGGTATACATAATTCTCAAACTCGAAATCTTCAAAAGTATAGTCAAAAATACTCTCCGGCTTTCTGCGAATATTCAGCTTCGGCAACGGATGCGGTTCCCTGGACAATTGGGTAGCCACCTGTTCCAGATGATTTGTATAAATGTGCACATCGCCGCCGGACCAAATGAAGTCGCCAACCTCTAATCCCGTCTGCTGCGCTACCATATGTGTAAGCAGTGCGTAGCTGGCAATATTAAAGGGCAGTCCAAGGAAGGTATCTACAGACCGCATGGTCAGCATGCAGGAGAGCTTGCCGTCCGCTACATAGAACTGGAAGACAAAGTGGCAAGGCGGCAGCTTCATCTCCTCAATCTCGCCTACATTCCAGGCACTGACGATATGGCGGCGGGAGTCCGGGTTGTGCTTGATCGATTCGATCACTGCGGAAATCTGGTCAATCGTCCGGCCATCCTTACTCTCCCAGGCACGCCACTGCGAACCGTACACCGGTCCCAGCTCACCGTTCTCGTCGGCCCATTCATCCCAGATGGAGACACCGTTCTCCTTCAGGTACGAAGTATTTGTATCTCCCTTTAAGAACCACAGGAGCTCGTATACTACTGATTTCAGATGGATTCGCTTGGTTGTAACCAGCGGGAACCCTTCGGACAGATCAAAGCGAAGCTGACGCCCAAATACGGAAATTGTGCCGGTTCCTGTGCGGTCGCTTTTTGTCGTGCCATGATCGAGTACATCCTGAAGTAAATCCAAATATTTACGCAAGGTATTCGCTCCCCTCCCCTTTTTTTCTTCTCCCAGTTTACCATGACCTGACCGCCCTTGTAACTTCCTAAAGCGCAGAAAATGCAATTTCCTGATGATCCCTCACGGTCACCCGCACAGCGATTGCCTCTTCCTGTAAATAGTGGAAACTATGCTGCTTATAAAATCCAATTCCGCCAATTTCAGCTACTCCCAGATCTTCAGCTCCACACGTCCCTCTTCAGCAATCAGCTTAGCCTGTCCTCCTATCGGAAAAGTGATCAGCGGCGAAGTATGTCCAAAATTCACATCGGCGATGACCGGAAGCTGCTGCAGCTCCTTTTTACTCCTAATGATCGTAGACAGTAAATCCGGCGTTATCCGCGATGCCCTTTGAAATCTGCCGATTACCAGCCCTCTGACCTGCTCAAAGCCCGGCTGATGAATCAGAGATTGCAGATCCCGGTCGAAGGTTTCCGGACTGGATTCAAAGTCATCCTCCAGAAACAGAATTGCATCCTTAAGGCTTGGCATAAACTCCGTACCTTGAAGCAAATTCAACGTACATAGATTGCCGCCGATAATGATTCCTTCCGCAGATCCTGGATAGATCGTAACCGGACCAGCATTAGGCTCAAACGTACGATTTTCCTGATCCAAGAACCAAGCATCGTCACTCCACTGTGCAGAGGGTTGTACAAGGATCTCCACGTCCTCCGTCATCATCTGGATAAAGTGCCGGATCGTATATTCATTCCCGTACCGCATGGCTAACGTCGAAAAATGAGGACCCGAATACGTAATCAGTCCGGTTCGGGTGTATATCGCACTTCCTAGCGCTGTAATATCCGAGTATCCGCAGAGACGTTTGGGATTAGCGGCAATCAGCTCATAATCAAGCTCACGCAGCAGCTGGTTACAGTTGTGGCCCCCTAGGGTCGTCAGTATCCCCTTAACCTTAGGGTCACGAAAAGCCTCATGGATATCCTCTACTCTGGAGCTGACAGAAGAGGATGAGAACACATCCAACTCATAAGCATGTTCGGCAAAAGAAACCGTGAACCCGAGCCCCTGGAGCAGCCCTTTAGATGCCTCAATTTGTTCAGGGGCTATGATTCCAAGACTATTGGATGGTGAAATGATGCGGATTTCGTCTCCTGCTTTCAGTTTAGCTGCTTTCATAGCTTTCAAACTGCGCTCTCCGCTATCCATAAGGTCGTGTTTCATTTCAATGCCGAAAGTACGGGCTTCTTGTTCAGAAATTCTTTGCATTCATTAAGCCCTCCAAAATAAAAGTATAATTCTCAAAAAAGGGACTCCCTCCGCCATTATTATGACATAGGAAGTCCCTTCTATGATGTGTCGCTTAAGCAGACGGTGATTTATTATTTCACAACGTGGATTGGGTGGCCTTCTACCAGCTCAGCCGCTTCCATGACGATTTCGCCAAGGGTAGGATGCGCGTGGATTGTCAAAGCGATATCTTCGAGCGTAGCGCCCATTTCAATCGCCAGACCCAGCTCAGCAATCAGGTTGGATGCTTCAATACCCACGATTTGTGCACCCAGTACGAGGTTGTTCTCGCTGTTAGCCACAATCTTGATGAAGCCTTCCGGAGCGTTCAAAGAAACCGCACGGCCATTGCCCGCGAACGGGAATTTGCCGGCTTTTACTTTGTAGCCCTTGTCTTTAGCTTCTTTTTCAGTCAGACCTACGCTGGAGCACTCAGGATCGGTAAATACAACCGCCGGAATGACTTTATAGTCGACAACTGATTTGTGGCCGGAAATCGCTTCTGCAGCGATCTTGCCTTCATAGGAAGCTTTGTGTGCCAGGGCCAGCCCTGGAACGATATCGCCGATAGCATAGATGTTAGGGATATTAGTGCGGCCTTGGTGGTCAACTTTGATCAGACCGCGTTCGTCAAGCTCGACACCGATCAGATCAAGACCCAGTTCACCATCTGTGTTTGGACGGCGTCCAACAGTAACGAGCAGGTAATCCGCTGTAATCTCTTTGGAATCGCCGCCCACGGAGTACTTCACGGTTACTTCCTTGTCGTTCTGAACAGCGCTTTCCGCTTTGGCATTCGTTACGATCTCAATGCCTGTCTTCGCCATGTTCTTGGCAACCAGACGGGTCATATCTTTGTCGAAGCCTGGCAGTACAGTATCCAGACCTTCAATGATCGTTACTTTAGTACCGAATTTGGAGTACATCTGGCCAAGCTCGGCACCGATGTAGCCGCCGCCGATAACGATCATGCTCTTAGGGATCTCAGGCAGATCCAGAGCTTCTGTCGAGGACAGGATACGTCCGCCGAACGGGAAAGGCTTCAGCTCAATCGGACGGGAACCTGTCGCGATGATGCAGTTATTGAATTTGTAGCGCGGGGATTCATGCTCATTGAACAAACGGGCTTCATTTGTGCTGATGAACATAGCTTCTCCGCTAAATACTTCGATTTTGTTACCCTTCATCAGGCTGGTAACACCGGTGGTCATTCTTTTCACGACACCGTTTTTGAATTCCATAGTTTTGGACCAGTCTACCTTAACATTCTCGGCAGTTACACCGAAAACTTCGCCGTGCTGTGCAGCTTCATATTGATGGGCTGCAGAGATCAGGGCTTTGGACGGAATACATCCGCGGTTCAAGCAGACACCGCCGAGCTCCGATTTATCCACGATCAGTACCTTCTGGCCGAGCTGGGCGGCACGAATTGCCGCCACATACCCGCCGGGACCTGCACCAATTACCAATGTGTCGATTTCGATTGAAGCGTCTCCGACTACCATTTATTACACCTCCATAACTAACATATCAGGATTTGCAAGCAGGGTCTTAATGTAATTCATGAAGTTCTGGGCTGTTGCACCATCGATAATCCGGTGGTCAAAGCTCAAGGACAGGGCCATTACAGGAGCTGCTACGATTTCGCCGTTCTTAACAACCGGTTTCTCAGTGATACGTCCGGTACCCAGAATGGCAACTTCAGGGAAGTTAATGATCGGAGTGAAGAACATACCGCCGGCGGAGCCGATGTTGCTGATGGAGATCGTGCTGCCTTTCATTTCATTAGGAGCCAGTTTACCGTCGCGTCCGCGAACAGCCAGATCAGTGATGGCACTAGCGATCATCCAGATGCTCTTACGGTCAGCATCCTTGATAACCGGAACAATCAGACCGTTGTCTGTATCTGTTGCGATACCGATGTTGTAGTATTTCTTGTAAACAATTTCGTTAGTGGCTTCGTCAATCATCGCATTAAGCGCAGGGAATTGACGGGAAGCTGCAACCAGTGCTTTGACGATGAACGGAAGGTAAGTAACCTTCACGCCTTTCTTCTCGGCAACAGGCTTCATGCGGGCACGGAAGGCTACCAGCTCGGTAACATCCACTTCGTCCATGATCGTAACATGCGGTGCAGTGTAAGCCGATTTAACCATAGCGTTAGCGATCGCTTTACGGATACCCTTGAATGGTACGCGTTCTTCTTCCAGGCTTACATTGCCGGATGCTGCAGCTGGAGCTGCTGCTTTTGCTGCAGGCGCTGCTGCTGCCGCTGGAGCAGTAGCTGCTGCAGCAGATGCTGCAGGCGCTGCCGCTGCTGGTACCGCCGCAGGTGCTGCGGAGCCGCCCTTCAGGAAGGCTTCAACATCTTCGTGAGTAATCTTGCCGTTCTTGCCGGAGCCATTCACTTTGGAGATGTCAACGCTTTGGTCACGGGCGAATTTGCGTACACTTGGTGTAGCCAGAATGTCACGGTTAGGCGCTGGAGCAGCAGCCTGTGCAGCAGCTGGTGCCGGTGCAGCTTCCTGGGCTGCAGGAGCTTCAGCGTGGCCGCCTTCCTGCTGTGGAACTTCGCCTTCAGCAGCAATAATTGCTACAACTTCGCCTACGCGGCATACCTGTCCGTCTTTCACACGCACTTCAAGGACAGTACCGTTGACCGGGCAAGGAACCTCTACTACTGCCTTATCATTCTGCACTTCCATTACGATATCGTCGTCAGTTACTTTATCGCCGACTTTGATATGCATTTTGATGATTTCGCCTTCGTGCAGACCTTCACCCAATTCAGGGAAACGGTATTCAAAGTTCACAGCGCCGCCGGTTGCCGGGCTGCTTGTTGCAGGAGAAGAAGTAGTATCCGCTCCGCCTTTAGCTGCATCTGCCTCTTGAGTGGACTGCGGTTCTGCATGGCTTGGTTCCTGCTCAGGAACATCGCCTTCTGCATCGATAATTGCCACAACTTCACCTACGCGGCAGACTTGACCGTCTTTAGTGAAAACTTCAAGCACTGTGCCGTTGACCGGGCAAGGTACCTCTACTACTGCCTTGTCATTCTGAACTTCCATTACGATATCGTCATCGGTTACTTTATCGCCGGCTTTGATATGCATTTTGATAATTTCGCCCTCATGCAAACCTTCGCCCAGCTCAGGGAACCGGTACTCAAATTTTGCCACCTTGATAACCTCCTAAAAGTTTTGTTAGCATCTGCTTCTTCGAATCACTCCGCAAAACTTGCTTCGAAAGCATACGCTTAGTTTTGTTAGCATCTGCTTCTTCGAATCACTTCGCAAAACTTGCATCGAAAGCATCCGCCTAGTAAGTATCTTAAATGTATTGCAGAAACGGGTGCCGCCCTTAAATAAGGACGGCAGCTTGAAACTTATTTAGAATTCCATTACTTTCTTCACGGCTGCAATGACGCGTGCCGGTGTAGGAATCCAGGTATCCTCGATTTGCGCGAATGGATAGATGGTATCCGGACCTGCTACACGAAGAACAGGCGCTTCAAGATGCAGAATTGCTTTTTCATTAATTTGAGCGATGACTTCGGCAGCAACGCCGGAGCTCTTTTGTGCTTCTTGAACTACAATGGCACGATTGGTCTTCTTCACAGAAGCAACAATGGTGTCGATGTCAATCGGGCTAACCGTACGCAGATCGATAATTTCAGCCTTGATGCCTTCCTTTTCAAGCTGATCAGCGGCTTTGGTGGCAGTATGTACCATCAGACCGTAAGAGATAATAGTAACATCCGAACCTTCGCGGACAACGTTTGCTTTGCCCAGTTCGACGGTATACTCACCTTCCGGTACTTCTGCGCGGAACGCATGGTACAGGTTCAAGTGCTCCATGAAGAATACAGGGTCATTGTCGCGGATCGAAGCGATCATCAGTCCCTTGGCATCATACGGGTTAGAAGGAATAACAACTTTGATCCCCGGGCTTTGGGCAATCAGGCCTTCAAGAGAGTCAGTGTGAAGCTCAGCAGCCTTGACGCCGCCGCCAAAAGGAGTACGGAACACGACTGGAGCATTATATTTGCCGCCGGAACGGTAGCGCAGGCGTGCAGCCTGAATAACGATCTGGTCGAGGGCTTCAAAAATGAAGCCGACAAACTGGATTTCAGCGATTGGACGGAAGCCCTGTACCCCGAGACCAAATGCCAGACCGCCGATTGCGGACTCGGCAAGCGGTGTATCGAACACACGGTCTTCGCCAAATTCTTTCTGCAGCCCTTCTGTTACACGGAAAACGCCGCCTACATTACCAACGTCTTCTCCAAAGATCATAACATTAGGGTCACGATTCAGTTCAACGCGCATTGCGTCACGGATTGCTTCTTTCATATTCATTTGTGCCATTGCCTGATATCCCCCTTATTCAAAATCGGCTTTTTGCTCTTCCAGATGTTTCGGAGTTACCTCGAACATGCTGTCGATCAAGCCTGAAACGGTCATTTTTTCGGTTTGCTCTGCTTTTTTGATCTGCTCGTTCACAGTCGCTTTCGCTTCTTCTCTTACGCGCAGTGTGTCTTCTTCGGTCCATAGGCCTTTCTTCTCCAAATACTTGGCAAGACGGGCGATAGGATCCTTCTCGTTCCACTGGCCTTCTTCATCCTTGGAACGGTATTTGCTGGCGTCATCAGACAGGGAATGCGGACGGAAACGGTAAGTCACAGCTTCAATCAGCGTAGCACCTTCGCCTTTACGTGCACGTTCTGCAGCTTCCTGCACTGCTGCAATAACTGCGAAGACATCCATACCGTCTACTTTAATACCTGGGATACCGGCTGCTACTGCTTTGTGGGCAATAGATTTGGAAGCCGTCTGCTTAGCGAACGGAGTCGTAATCGCATAGCCGTTGTTCTGTACAAAGAAAATAACCGGTAATTTGAAGCGTCCGGCAAAGTTCAGGCCTTCATAGAAGTCGCCTTCGGAAGAACCGCCGTCACCTGTATAAGTAATTGCAACATTCTGTTGCTTCTTCAGCTTGAAGCCCATTGCGATCCCGGTAGCGTGCAGAATTTGCGCACCGATGATGATTTGTGGCATTAATACATTAACACCATCCGGAATCTGACCGCCGTGCTGGTGGCCGCGGGAATAAAGGAAAGCCTGATATAATGGAAGTCCGTGCCATACCAGCTGTGGAATATCACGGTAGCCCGGGCACACGAAGTCTTCTTTCTGAAGTGCGAACTCACTGCCGATCATGGTTGCTTCCTGGCCGGATACCGGCGCATAGAAACCAAGGCGGCCTTGACGGCCAAGATTGACGGCACGGTCATCCCATGTACGGGTAAATACCATACGGTACATAATTTCTTTCAGTTGATCATCGGTAAGTGCAGGCATCATGTCCTTGTTGATAACTTCTCCATCCGGAGAAAGCACCGTAAGGGCCTCCACGTCCTCTGTATACACTTCATAAGGAACTCTAGTCATCATCTTCACCTCAATAAAAAAATTTGAATATCAGTGGTCTCTGTTATAGAATTATTATACACCTGTTTTATCTGTTTCGTCAAAGAAATACGCATAAAATTTATGTTTCCATAAATTATGTATGTATAACAGGTGATGAAATTCTCTATAACAGATTTGCTTTTTTTCAAGCAGGTAAATGATTTTTGGCACATTTACCACTTGGGTAATTTTAACGCAAGCACACGGTTAATGCAAAATTCGACAAGAAAGGTGACGATTCAGTGATGAGCGAACCTGTTTTTCTGAAACGTACAATCGTTAAACAAACACTTTGGAGCGAACATCTGCAGGAAGAACGCAAGCTCCGGATTTATCTTCCCCCAGGCTATAATGAAGTACTCAGCTATCCTGTTGTCTATTGCCAGGACGGAGAGGAATTCTTTAATTTCGGCCGGATCGCCACCCTCGCCGGGCAGCTCATTATAGAGGAAGACATTGAGCCGTTCATCATCGTAGGCGTTGAAGTGAATGTCGCCGTCCGGACACAGGAGTATGCTCCCTTTGGCAGCCGGTTCAGACAATACCTTGCCTGCTTTGCCGAAGAGATTATTCCCTTCATTGAACATAATTATCCGGTCCGCCGTACCCCGGATGAACGGATCATTGCCGGAGACTCCCTGGGAGGCAGCGTTTCCCTGCACCTCGCCCTTGCCTACCCCCGTCTGTTCAACCGAGTCCTGAGCCTTTCAGGCGCCTATTATCCGGAGTCCCGCGACATCATCGCTCTGGAAGAGGATCTATCCTGGCTGGACATTAATATGGTAGTAGGACTGCAGGAGACAGATTATCAGACGGATACCGGAGTATACGACTTCGTCCAGATGAACCGGGACACCAAGGCTCTGCTTGAATCCCGCGGTGCAACAGTTTCCTACCGTGAAAAGGACGGCAAGCATCTTTGGGGATTTTGGCAAAAAGAACTCCCAGAATCATTACTCTATTTCTTTACCCCATGAAACAGCATAAAAAGGCGAAAACGTGAACATTATGCCGGAGTATGTATATCCACAGCTTGTTTGCGCTTCCATTTTGCGGCGGGCACACGGTGCCCGTCCTCTTTTTTAGGATGGCAGCCGGTTAAGCCCGTATTTCAGTGTACTATAGCTATAGCTTTTCTTTAATAATACGCTCCAGCAAAACATCGCAGCCGGCATTGATAAGGTCATAGACCTGCTCAAAATTTCCTGTAAAATAAGGATCCGGTACCTCACGCAGCTCTTCGTCCGGCAGCAAATCCATGAAAAACAGCAGCTCTGCCTTATCTCCGCCGGGAAGCTTGCGGACATTCACGCCATTGGAGTTGTCCATGCAGACGATATATTGAAACTTCTCAAAATCACCGCTGCTCACCAGACGTGCTGTCATATTCTCATAGCTAATCCCCTTCTGGTCGAGAATACGCCGGGTCCCTTCATGCGGCACTTTACCAATATGCCAATCCCCTGTTCCTGCTGAATCTACACCGATACGCTCTGACAGATGGCGTTCTGCGATTTTGCTGCGGAGAACTGCCTCAGCCATAGGTGAACGGCAGATATTCCCCAGACATACGAATAACACATTTACGATTTCTCTCACCTCCCGGAGATCTTTTTGGCCAGCTAAACTGTGCGGCTTCTATATAGAAGAAACCCGCTCTATACATTTTACCGCTGCCTGGTCCAATTGTACAACTTTTCGATCTGCATTATACTTGTTCAGGATGACAAACTATACATCAGAAGAAGGAGGGGGATTGTTTTGCCATCCAAACGAGTTGTTATATTCGCCGGCGGTGCGCTGTCCGAGGACTTGCTGCACCAAATAGACGAAGATGATTTTATAATCGGTGCTGATCGCGGAGCTTTGTTCCTTGTCTCCCATGGTATTACACCGGATATTGCTGTTGGTGACTTTGATTCCGTCAGCCCGGAAGCGCTGGAACAGATTCAAGCAGGCAGTAAACAAACAATTACCTGCGACCCGATCGACAAGGATTTGACCGACAGTGAAATGGCGCTTGACCTGGCACTAGGCACCCAGCCTGAATCCATCCTGCTGATGGGTGTAACAGGCACACGAATGGACCACACTCTGGCCGGCATCCAGATGATGACGAGAGCAATGCAGCGGCAGGTGAGCTGTTCTGTGATGGATTCACATAATTATATCACCCTTACCGGGTCGCAAGCTCTTGTTCAGGAACGCGGATTCACCTATGTCTCCCTGCTCCCCCTGACACCGGAAGTAACAGGAATCACCCTGCAGGGCTTTCAATATCCTTTGGAGAATGCCACGCTGAAACTGGGCCAATCCCTGGCTGTCAGCAACCGGCTGATCGGGGAGTCCGGCACGGTTACTATCCAAAGCGGACTGCTGCTGATCATCCAAAGCAGGGATTAATACATAGAAATTCGGAGACATCGTTGTAACCTTTGTTTCAAAACTTAAAAACCGGGAATCCCTTGCCAGTAAAGGAGTTCCCGGTTTTTTCGCGCTCATCAGACCGCAAAATATTAATTTTTTGTAACTTTTAATGATTTTTTAATAAAACGCTTCCAACCCACGCCCAGCCTGAATCTAAGACAGTTATGGAAAAATATAGGCGGCTAATAAACTGATATACTACGAAACAGAGAAAGAAGAATACATGATAGATACAAACCTGGGAGGTACTACAACATGAATAAGCAACAATGGTTCAAACAAGCGATTATCGTGGGGATAAGCACTACAATTGGCCTGAGCACTCTGATGGCTACAGGAGCCGGCACAGCACCTGTTGCTGCCGCATCTGTATCGTCCTCTACTGGACAAAGCATTGTAAACTTAGGCAAAAAATACTTGGGTGTGCGTTATCAGTTTGGCGCATCTACTTCTACTACAAGATATTTTGACTGCTCCTCTTTTACTAAATATATCTTTGCCAAATATGGCATTAACCTGCCGCGTACTTCTGTTGCTCAATCAAAAGTCGGAAAAGCCGTATCCAAAGCGAATCTCCGTGTTGGCGATCTGGTCTTCTTCTCCAGCGGCAGCAGAGCTAATGGTAAAAACGTGACCCACGTAGCAGTATACGCCGGCAACGGCAAGATTCTACACACGTACGGTTCCCCCGGCGTCACAGTGTCAAACCTGAATTCCGGCAACTGGAAAAGAACCTACCTGAAAGCACGCCGCGTACTGTAGAACTTCTCCTTATTAAGGACAATCAGCCTGCAGGGCCGCCTTCGGGCGCCCTCATTATATATCCGGTTCCGCGCACCGTATGAATCAGCTTATTGCGATGGCCTTTGTCAACCTTCATGCGGATATGTCTGATATAGACATCTACCACATTGGTGTCCGCAGGAAAGTGATACCCCCACACCTGCCTTAAGATTTCGTCCCGGGGACAAATTTCCCCTTGATGCAGAGCGAGATAATAGAGCAGATCAAATTCTTTGGGGGTCAGCATGAGCTGGATTCCATCCCGGCTGACCAGCCGGCGGCTGGAGTCCAGCATTAGGCCATCAACCTTAAGCAGAGATTCGAGGCCGCGCCGTCGTCCCGTAAGCCAGAGCAGGTTCATTACTCTGCATCTGAATTCACCTGTGTGCAGCGGCTGTTGCATATATTCGTTTCCACCCGCTTCAAATACCGCAACGGCATCTTCGCCAGCACCCTCACTTGCAATAACCATCACCGGCAAAAAGGTCCCCTGAGCCCGGAACTCCGAAACGATGCTCCAACCGGCCCATTCCCCGGCATTTAGCAGCTCCGCCAGAAGCAGAACGGGATGAACTCTGGCTAATAATAAGCGAAGATCCTCGAGATCTTCGCTTATTGCCGTCTGCAGCCCCAGCCTGCCGAGAGCTTCTTCAATCTGCAAATGTACCTTTTCCCTGTTGCGGATGCTTTCCTGTGTTCCACCGGCTTCACGGGCAGCCCCAGATATGTACCAGGCGATGATTTCGTTCATGGATCTCCCCTCCCTGCATCCTTTTCAGCCTTGCGGCAGTATACCCGCCGCAGATCAAGCTTAGAATTCCCCCAAAGCAAAGAGACCATTCCAGATGGGAATGGTCTCCACATTAAGTTCTACCACATTAGCCAAAATACCGGTGATAAACGCTGCGGGCGGCGGCTACATCACTGGTCCCATGAATCAGAGCCCGCCCGTCGGCAAAAATCACCAGACGGTAAGGTTCCTCCGTAAACGAAACGAGATAAGGATTGCTCTCGACCCTTCCGCTTCCCAGCCTGGAGAGCCGGGCAGCCGTCTCCTGCAAATCCAGCTTTTGGCGGTGTGCCGGCCGGATTTGTACAGTATCCCTGCCGCACAGCACATCACTGCGTTCCGTATTGGCCGCGGTCAGGTAAGGATAAATCGCATGGCTGCCACAGGACGGGCAATCCGCCTTCTTCGCCGCCTTTACCCCAATCTCCTGGTGCTCATTGCGCCACACATCAAAGCTGAGCAGCTTGTCCCGCAGCTGGCTCTGCCGCCCCCCAAGCAATTTGAGCGCTTCAGCTGTTCCGTTAGCCGTAACTAGCTGCACCGCCTGCGGCAAAATGCCCGCAGTGTCACAGGTATCTCCGCCCAACGGAACGGTGCCCAGCAGACAGTTCAGGCAAGGCGTCTCTCCCGGCAGAATCGTGTAGGTTATCCCGTAGCTGCCTACACATGCTCCATAAATCCAGGGAATCCCGTGTTTCTGAGCCATATCATTGATTATCAGCCGTGTATCAAAGTTATCTGTACCGTCCATAATGAGGTCCACTCCGGGCAGCAGACCTTCCAGCTCTTCCGCACGAACATCCAGCACATGGGCCTCGATCACGATCCCGGAATTAATCTGTTCCAGCCTGGCTTTTGCAGCCGCAGCCTTAGGCATCCTGCTGCTGGCATCTGCTTCTGTATATAGCTGCTGCCGCTGTAGATTACTCCATTCCACATAGTCCCGGTCGGCAAGAATCAATCTTCCGACACCGCAGCGGGCGAGTGTCTCAGCAATGCCGGTACCGAGCGCACCTGCACCGATAATCAGCACACTAGAACGGGCGAGGCCCTCTTGCCCCTCAGCCCCAAATGGCGCAAAGCGAACCTGGCGCGAATAGCGGCCGTCTCTACCTGAACTATTGATATCTTCACTATGGCTCATTCCTGACAGTCCCCCCATATTGAAAAGCCGGGAAACAGCAGCTGGTCCACTGCTCTTCCCCGGATTTTAAATTAAACTATACCGTCTGTACCTGTGCTGACCACTGCTCAACATCCCAAATCTTCGTAACCCAATCCTCGTAAAAATCAGGTTCATGAGAGACAAGCAGAATCGTTCCTTTATACTCCTGCAATGCACGCTTCAGCTCAGCCTTGGCAACGATGTCCAGGTGGTTCGTAGGTTCATCGAACAGAACCCAGTTGCTCTCGCGCATCATCAGCTTGCACAGACGCACCTTAGCCTGCTCCCCCCCGCTCAGCATGCTCAGCGGACGGGTAATATGCTCGTTTTTCAGACCGCAGCGGGCCAGATGGCCGCGCACTTCATTCTGTGTAAGGCTGGAAAATTCGTTCCACACGTCGTCTATCGGTGTAATATTGGCTGCCTTAACCTCCTGCTGGAAGTAGGCTGCATTCAGATAATCACCCAGGTAGGTTTTACCGCTGTATACCGGAATTACGCCCAGAATCGACTTCAACAGCGTGGATTTACCGACACCATTGCAGCCGACAATCGCAATCTTGTCCCCGCGTTCAATCGTCATATTCAGATTGGGCAGCAGCGGACGGTCGTAGCCGATTTCGAAGTCAATGCCCTCGAATACGGTTTTGCCGCTGGAGCGGCTCTCTTTGAACGAGAAGCTCGGCTTCGCTGCCTCCTCCGGCCTGTCGATCCGCTCTATGCGGTCGAGCTGTTTTTCACGGCTTTTCGCCCGGCCAGAAGTGGAAGCACGCGCTTTGTTTCGCTGGATGAAATCCTCCTGCTTCTTGATATAATCCCGCTGCTTCTCATATGCCTCGATATGCTGGGCCTTGTTCATTTCCGCCATATCCAGAAACTTCTCATAGTTCGCAGTATAACGGGTCAGCTTGGCGAACTCCAGATGGTACACCACATTAACGACTTTATTCATAAATTCAGTATCATGGGAAATCAGCAAAAAAGCATAAGGATACTGCTTCAGGTAGTTGGTCAGCCAGTCGATGTGCTCAACATCCAGGTAGTTGGTAGGCTCATCCAGCAGCAGTACATTCGGCTTCTCCAGCAGCAGCTTGGCCAGCAGAACCTTCGTCCGTTGTCCTCCGCTCAGCGAAGCTACATCTCGATCCAGACCGATTGCTGACAAACCCAGACCGTTACCCATTTCCTCGACTTTAACATCAATCAGATAGAAATCACCCATATCCAGCTGCTCCTGAATCTCACCCATCTGCTCAAGCAGCAGTTCCAGCTCTTCAGGTGAGGCATCGCCCATTTTACCGGTAATCTCTGTCATTTCACTCTCCAGCTCAAGCAGCGGCAGGAAAGCATCCTTCAACACGTCACGCACCGTTTTACCGGGTGTAAGGTTCGTATGCTGATCCAGATAACCGTAACGCACTCTCGGTGTCCATTCTACTTTTCCGCTATCCTTCAGCAAGGTTCCGGTCAAAATATTCATCAGCGTCGACTTGCCGACGCCATTCGCTCCCACCAGTCCAACATGCTCGCCGGCCAGCAGCCGAAAGGACACATTCGTGAATAACTGCCGGTCTCCAAAGTTGTGGGAAACGTCTTCTACTGTAAGTAAACTCATAAATTCTCAGTAAGCTCCTATCTATTTTTAACATGAGGCCAATATTCTGTCAGTACATATAACGACCATTTTAACACAAGTCAGGGCCTCACTGAAATAGGGATTTACCTGTTCCGTGCTCTGCAAGAAAATTAATTTGATATTTTTACATTTTTTTCTGAAATAATCCGCTGCGTTTTGCAGAAATATGGAGTCTGCCAGTCTTCCTCAGCAGCTGCCCAAGGGCCAGAACCAGCTTGCCGTTATGCTCAAAAGGATCCTGTTGCAGCGGCAGGCTGCTCACCTCCACCTGTCCGCCCAATGCTGCAGCCAGCAGCTCCGCGGCCGAGCGGCTCGCCAGCGGCAGGCAAATCTGCCAGTTTGCATGAAGCGGGAGTCTGCTCCGGCGCAGCCAGTGCAGCGTATCCTCCAGCCGCCAGGCTGATCCGGAAGCCAGCAGCAACGGTACGTCACTGCCTGTAAATGCTTCAAGCGCACCTTCATAACCGCCGGTTCCGAGATCCAGCACGAGGTATGCATAGTTTTTATTTAGCAGGTCTGTTAAATCACCCTGCACCGGACGCCGCCAGTAATCAATTCCTTTCCAGCTAAGCGGTGCCTCAGGCAGGCCCGGTTGCCCTGGATGTACCGGATAATCAAGCAGGCTGCAGATCCGGTCATACACGGAAGATTCCGGGCTGAAGTCAACCCATGCGGTGGTCCCCTTTCGGGCCAGCCCGCTGCTTACTGCCAGAGAGGTATGCGTCGTTCCAAGACCAGCGGATACGCCGAGCAGTGCAACAACAGCAGTGTGGCGCTTTACGGATAATGCCGGCCGCATCCCGCTTTTAGACGGTTCATCTACAGAATCTGTAAGAGGCTCAAGCGCCTGTAATACTTCTTCCGCGCTTTGAAATCTTTCCTCCGGATGATAGCGCAGAAGCCGCCGGATAACAGGAATTAAGGCCTCCGGAATTTTGGCGTTTAGCCTGGCTTCCATTCCCGGCACCCAGCGGCTGTACAACCCGCCGGAAACCATATACAGCATAATCGCTCCCAGGCCGTACAGATCCGACGAAGGTCCGCTCTGCCCGCTGCCGTATTGCTCGGGAGCCGCGAAACCGGCGGTACCTAGCTTCTCTGTATCCTCTCCGGCTCCCTTTCTATAGCTGCGGGCGATTCCGAAGTCTATCAGCATCAGCCCGCCTGCTCCGGTCAGCATAATATTAGCCGGCTTCAGATCGCGGTATATAATCGGCGGCTGCTGCCCGTGCAAGAACGCAAGCACTTCCAGCAGCTGGCGGGTATAGGAAATAATACGTCCCGCATCCATCGGCTCTGTATTTGCCTTTATAGCTTCCGCCAGCGTCACCCCCTCAATATAATCCATGATCATATACCAGTAGCCTTCTTCATCCGGCGCAAAAAAATCGGCAACTCTCGGAAGCAGACGGTGGTTCAAAGAGATCAGCAGCTCCGCCTCCGCCTCCACAGCTCCCGCTGTCTTATGATGGCTGATGCTTTCCTTCACCGCCCACCGCTGCCCTGGCAGCCGCGTATCCTCGGCCAGATAAACATGGCTCATTCCGCCGGAGCCGATCAGGCTCATAATCCGGTACCGCTCTCCAATTAACTGTCCGGGTGCCAGTTTTGTTTGAAAGATCATCGTCAACATCCCCCTAATAAAACTCATACAAAACCCTACTTTATAACAAAAAAAGAGAAAGCACGCCGCTGTTGATACCATCCGGCACGAGGCCGGTGGTGCAGACAACGGGATACTTTCCCTTTAGGTGATACAATTGAGTGAGACTATTTCATTTGATTAATATTTAATCATATAAAGTGTTATCTCGTCACGGTTATGAAACAGCTGCTTCGCCCGCTGAACCTGCATCCGCTCACCTTCAAACATGGCGATAATCTCCTTAATTACAGCCAGTGGCTTCTTGTGCATCAGCTTCACTGTGACCACTGCTGTTCCGCCCGGTGAAAGGCTGTGGAGCAGGCCGGTGACCAGCTTCGCCATCAGCTTGGGACTCCAGCTCATATCACAGACCAGCAGATCAAATTCATTATCCCGGAATTTGACTTCCCCGGCATTTTTGCGCAGGATCTTCAGTCCGGGCAGATTGCGGAGCGACTCATGCATCAGCGCAGGATCAACCGCCGTTACCTTGAGACCGCGTTCCAGCAGGAATGAGGTCCATCCGCCGGGTGAAGCACCAATATCAACAGCATTGCGGAAGCTTGAGAACGGAATGGCAAATTCCTTCTCCGCCTCCATCAGCTTGAATTTTGCCCGCGAGATCTGTCCGTCTTCCTTGCGGAAACGGATCATGCCGCCGTTCCAGCTGGACAGATTGTCCTCAGGCCGGGACACCCCGGCATACAGCGCATCTCCGTCCGCATAGACGGAAATCACCCAGGCAGGGTCCTGTACGGTGAAATCAGCCTCCAGGCTCTGCAGCCGCTCCTGCAGCCACTCGCGCAGCTCACCAGGGCTGTCCTGCCAGAACGAGGCTGCTCCCTTGCGGACATGCAGCGACACCTTCTCACCTTCCAGTTCACTGCGGCGGCTTAAATATACGGCCAACCGGTCCAGCGCCGAGAGATCTCCCTGATCCTGAAACTGTACCGGCTGAATATGCCGCAGGAAGATCGGCAGATTCGCGCTAAGCACCCGTGATACCTCTTCCGGTTCACCTTCCAGCGTGGCCAGGAAAATCTCCCCCGGCAGCAGCAGCGTGCTTTTCACCGCCCCGAACAGGCGGCGAAGCTCTTCCTGAGCGTATGGGGCAAAGCCGTGATTGGCCGTGCAGATATAACGTGAAAGAATCTTTTCTTCCGGAGCAGCAGCCTGCTCTCCGGTTGTTTGTGTTAAATCGTTCAAATCATCTGCCTCCAGGTCTGATTTTAATCCAGGGACGACCGTTATCCCATTCAACATCGACGGGAATATCAAAAGTAGCCAAGATCATATCTTTCGTTAACACTTCTTCTTTGGGGCCTGAGCCCGCCAGCTTTCCGTCACGGATCAGCGCCACATGGGAGAAAAGCGGTACGATTTCCTCAACATGATGCGTGACATAGACTACCGAAACATTGCGCTGCTTCAGCTTATCAATCTCCGCAAGCATTTTCTCACGTTCGTACAGATCAAGTCCGGCACAAGGCTCGTCCATGATGAGCAGCTTAGGGTTGGCCATCAGGCATCTCGCCAGCATTGCCTTTTTGCGTTCACCCTGAGACAGGGTACCGAACGGATGATAGGCCAGCTCGCCCAGATTCATATCTTCAAGCAGCTTAACCGCCTGCTCCTGTACCTGCTGCGGAATCGCCTGATAGAAGCGAAGATAGGCGTAGGCGCCGGTGGCAACCACTTCCCATACAGGATCGCTGAGCGAGAGCTTTTCCATCAGCGAAGGGCCGATGTAACCAATCTCTTTGCGTACCTCACGCAGATCGCACTGGCCGTATTTATAACCGAGCACCTCAACGGACCCGCTGCTCGGGAACAGATACCCGGTCATCATCTCCAGGATTGTTGTCTTGCCGGAACCGTTGCGCCCAAGAATGACCCAGTTCTCGCCCTGCTTCATTTCCAGCGATACATCGTCAAGAATCAGGCTTTGTTCTCTCCGCAGCGTTAGATGTTGTAATGATATCATTTATGAGGTCACACTCCTTATGTATTCCAGCATCCGTTCTACAGAGCCCATTGAATAATAGATTTCCGGTTCTACGCTACGGTCAGCACGGGCCACCAGAAGTGCAGGCACGCTTGATATACGGTACCGGCTGACCAGCCCCGGCAGCATGTTCACATTAGCTTCGGCAATAACTAGCCCAGCCGGCAGCAGATGGGACGCTACCTCCAGCATACGCCGGGCGGCCTTGCAGGTACCGCACAGCGGTGTATGCAGAAATACAACCAAGGGCTCACCGGACTGAAGCAGAGCCTTCATTAGTTCCTGCTCGTTCAAGCTTATAAATTCTGTCATTTGCCGGCCGCTCCTGCAGCGATCCCGGCAAGCACTTCATCATTAACCGGGCCATTGTACAATTCGGTTCCCTCTGGTCTAGCGGCATAGAGCAGCTCATACATTTCTTTGCGGCCCCAGCTGCTTGAGGTGTGCAGATAAATTTGGCGCGGAAACAGCCCCTCAAGCACCATACGTCTGCATACCTCATCCCCGCTGTAATCATCCGGCCCCATGTCATAATCGAGCGACAATATATTAACCTCGCACTCACGCAAGAGCAGCAGGCATTCTTCAGTTGTTCTTGCCAGCGTAAAACCCTGCGGCAGCTTGCGGCAATCGTCCATAAATATATTAATCAACGGCTACTCCTCCGCTTCATACCATTTCAGTACGGCTGCAATTTCCTGACGGTGGCTGCCGTCAGGCCCTTTGGCGGTCTCCAAGGCAACAACCGCATGACGGATGGGCTCTGAGAGCAGCAGCTCCCGCAGGCTGTACTCCCCGATATACCCCTCCCCGACCCCGGCATGCCTGTCCCTCCGCAAACCGAAGGGAAATAATGAATCGTTCAGATGAACTGCAGTAAGATTACGCCAATAATCCAGTTCAGTTCCCCGCTGCAGCAGCTTCGCTGTCTGGTCCGGATTCCAGATCCCGGCGGCAAAAGCATGGCATGTGTCGAAACAGAACCCGATCTTCTCCGGAAAGCGGCTAAGCTCACGGACTTTGACCAGCTCTTCCAGTGTCATGCCTTCACTTCCGTGATTACCGGCCTGATTCTCAATCAGCAGCTTTGCCCGGCCATCCCAGGAGCTAAGGGTATCATTCATACATTGTATAATATTTTGGTAGCCTTGTAACGGCTCCATTCCGGCAAAATGTCCAAAATGCACTACAATACCAAGCGAGCCGCAAGCCTCAGCAATCTCCAGATCATTGCGCAGTGACGCCACCATTACCGATCTGGATGCAGCACCAGTTGTATCAGCCGCCATATTAGTCGGATAAGGGGTGTGGGCAATGGAGGCCATATTGTGCTTGCGGCAAAAGGCGGCGCAGTCCTCCGCATCCCGCCTATCAAGCGGTTTCGGCTTCAGACTGCGCGGATTTTTCGGAAAATATTGAAAGCATGCCGCACCGCTCTCCCAGGCAAAACGGGCCGCTCGGCCGTATCCGCCGCGGATGCTGACATGAGCCCCGATTTTGGGGCTACCCTTCATGCTGGCAGTCCGGGCAATAGAACACCTTGCGTCCGGTCAGCTCTGTTTTGACAATGGTTCCCCCGCCGCGCAGGCATGGTTCGCCTTCCCGGTCATATACTTTACACTGATCATTATACGAGCCGGTAACGGTATCGCCGGCCATAAACGGCATCTCCATGTAGCCGCCGATTTCGGTTGCTTCCGTCAGTACTTTGCGCATACTCTCGTATAAGCGGGTGACGGCCTCCGGCGACAGATTCTGCACCAGCGTGGAAGGCAGCAGTCTGGCTTCAAAAGCAATCTCATCCGCGTAGCAGTTGCCGATACCGGCCATAACCTGCTGATTCACAAGCAGACTTTTTAGCGCCCCTCTCCGGCCCTTCAGCAGCGCAGCGAATCGCTCCGCGGTCATCCGGCGGTCCAGCAGCTCAGGTCCCAGCTTGCCCATGGCCGCTTCACTTTCCTTCACCGACAACAGATGCAGGTAACCCAGACGCAGCCCCATGAAGTATAGAATATGGTCACCAAATGCCAATTCCACCTGTGTGCTCCGTTCAGGACGCTCCTCTTCCGTGCCGTAATACAATATGCCGCCCAGCATCAGGTGAAGCAGTAATCTGCGCCCGTCATGCAGGTGGAACAGAATATGCTTCGCCCGGCGTTCCACAAAAACGATACGGGCACCCAGTAATGCGTTCTTAAAGTCCCCGGCCTCCATGTTGATGGTTTTCTCTCTGTTCACGGTCACACCTGTAATCGGAACATTTATAAGATGCTGACTGAGCAGCTTTCTGTAATTCTCCATTTCCGGCAGTTCCGGCATTGTTCATCGTCCCTTCTAGGTTGGTAAAAAACTCACACCTTTGCCATTATACACCGAGCATCGATATAAGTTCAGCTAAATCGCTGCAAATTACATCCGGTGTCACGCCGGTGACCGTCTTATAGTGTTCAAGATTGTCCTGTGTAGTCAAGCCTGTCAGCACAAGGATCGTCCGGCAGCCCGCATTGGCCCCGGCTGAAATATCCGTCCGCATGTTATCGCCGACCACAACAGCCTCATGCTGCTTAATACCCAGCATCGACACGGCATAATTGATCAGGTATGATTCCGGTTTGCCGATAACTACTGGCGACACACCGCTTGCAGCTTCGATGGCAGCACCAAGCGTTCCCGCCCCCGGCATTACTCCGTCATCCGACGGCAGCATCAGATCCGGATTGGTCAGCACAAATTTCGCTCCGCCCATGATCCAGCGTGAAGCCTGTGCCAGTGAATCATATGTAAAAGATCTGTAGATGCCCTGTACAACATATTGCGGGTCATCTGTGACAATCGTCAAGCCAGCTGCGGTGCAGGCTTCGATAAGGCCCTCTTCTCCAAGTATCGCCACCCTTGCTTCCGGTGATTCCTCAGCGATATAGCGTGCAGCTGCCAGCGAGGAAGTGCAGACTTCCTCCGCCTTGGCTTCAATGCCCATTCCGCTCAGATGTGCGGCTACATTAGCGGGTGTCCGCGAAGAATTGTTCGTTACGAACAAAAAAGGTACACCTGCCGCACGAAGCCCTGTTATCAATTTATCAGCGCCGGGGATCATCCGGCCACCGTGAAATAAAGTTCCGTCCAGATCAATGAGTAAGCCTCCGAAATCCTTCATAATCCCCCTCCAGTTCCTCCGGATATTTAATTAATACTATTAATAAGTAATCTCATTAATTTTAAAAAACAGCTTTTATTACCGCTCTAATTTCAGCTGTGCCTTTACAGAACACAGGTTTATATGTTGCTATGAGGCAGGGTAACCCCGTCCTAATTTCGCCATAATCTTCGCTGCTTCGTACGGTTGCCAAGGTTCTTTTGCTTAAATTTTAACATCCTTAGTCGAACGTTAGCGAACCGCTGCAGCGTCAGGCTATTTTTGACACTACCCTGTCATTTCCTGCGCTTTCCCGGAAAATAATTTGATTTCCCCAGCCATTTCCCCGGGGATTTCCCAGCTTTTCCGCTTACTTTCTCCGGTATACGGGGAAGGTGCAGAACTCCTCAGCAAGCAGGGTTTGAGGGAAGATCGCCTGTGCTTCATCCAGTAATGGAGTCAGCTCTTCCTGTGACACATAACGCGAACTGAAGTGAGTCAGCAGCAGTTCCCGGCCTTCCGCTTCTCGGGCCAGTTCTGCAGCCTGGACAGCAGTGCTGTGGTGATATTGGTAAGCCATCTCCGCCAGATCATGGGCAAAGGTTGCTTCATGGATAATCAGATCAGCCCCCTGCGCCAGCGGCAGACTCCCCGGGCAAGGTCTGGTATCCCCCAGAATGGTTACGATACGCCCTTTTTTGGGCTCATGGACCACTTCGGAAGCCCGGATTACTACTCCGCTCTCCGTAGTCACATCTTCGCCCTTCTTCAGCTTGCCGTATAACGGGCCAGGCTTCAATCCATAGCTCCGGAGCAGCTCCGTGTTCAGACTGCCCGGGCTGTCTTTCTCAGTTACCCGGTATCCATAGCTGTCAATCCGGTGCTCCAGCAGACCCGCCTCAACCTTAAAGGTTTCATCCTCAAATACCAGTCCGCCTGTATGCTCCACAATCTCAAGCTTGTAGGGCATGCGTGATTGGCTTACTGACAAGGATACGTCCAGAAAAGCCTTCAGTCCCGGAGGCCCATACACGGTTAGCGGAGCCGTGCCGCCCTGATATCCCCGGCTCGACAGCAGCCCCGGCAAGCCGAATAGATGATCACCATGCAAATGGGTAATAAACAGCTTCTCCAGCTTCCCCAGCCGCAGCGGCGAACGCAGCACCTGATGCTGTGTCCCTTCTCCGCAATCGAACATCCAGAAGCTGCGGCGTTCCTCCATCAGTCTGAGGGCAATTGAGGTTACATTGCGCTGCAGTGTGGGAACACCGGCATTGGTGCCGAGAAAATAAATTTCCATCCTAAATCCTCCCTTCCTGTTTCTTCAAATGAACAAGCGGCCTTTGCCGCTGCATCTCTGAAATGAATTTTACCCTTTTTGGAAGAGGAAATCATCTTTACCTTCATCCTTCCCCAAAATGGCTTAATACTCCAGCAAAAAACCTCCCGGTTACGGGAGGTCCGCTGCGAAGGGGGTCTCTCCCCCTCCGATCAGTTGTGTATCATCAAAAGAGACTATAGCTTCTCCACATTAAAATACTGTGCTTCCGGATGGGCAAAGACCATTGCCGAGACAGAAGCCTCCGGCTCCATCATAAAGCCATCAGTCAGATGAACGCCGATATCCTCCGGGGAGAGGAGCTTAAACAGCGGCCCCTGATCCTCAAGATCCGGACAAGCCGGATAACCGAAGGATACGCGGATCCCCTGATAGCGTGCACCATGTCTCTGCTTCATGGTCATATCGGCAGGATCAGGGAAGCCCCAGGTATCCCGCATCATATGATGGACCCGCTCGGCCAGGCCTTCGGCAACCTCCAGCGCCACGGCCTGCAGGGCGTGGGAGCGGAGATAGTCGCCTTTATCCTTCAGTTCTGTCGACATTTCACGGACCCCATGGCCCGCTGTCACGACCAGGAACCCGACGTAGTCCATAATGCCGCTATCCACGGACTTCAGGAAATCGGCGAGGCAAAGGTAAGGCTCAACATTCTGCCGCGGGAATGTAAAGGTATGCAGAATATTGGCGGTGTTCTGCGGATCGTAGATTAGAATATCATTGCCCCGGGACTGTGCCGGGAAGAACTGGTACATCGCATGAGGCGTAATCGTACCTTCAAGGATTGCCTGATGCAGAATATCGTCCACCGTTTCCTTGAGCTCTACCGTACGCGGATCCCCGGCGGCAAGCTGGGCTTCCACGGAACCGCGCAGACCCAGGTGATGGCCTAGCAGCATCTGCATATTTACATAGGGCACAATATGGCCCAGCGGATAGCTGCGCAGTACATGGCGTTCCAGATCCGGCGGGGTGAACACAGGCGCGTCTGCTGAGATCTTCGAACGGACAGCCCGGGTCAGCACCGGAAGCTCCTGCTGTGGAGCCACAGCCACAGCCGCCTCCGCTTCCTGGCGCACTTCTTCCTCGAGCTTGACCCGTTCATCCGGATTCATCAGCCGGTTAGCGATATCCAATCCATCCATGGCATCCTTGGCGTACAGGACAAGGCCATCATACTCCGGGCGGATGCGTGTCTTGGTGAATTTACGTGTCAGCGCCGCACCGCCTACCATAATTGGCACATCTATTCCTGCAGAACGCAGATCCTGAGCGGTGGTGACCATCTGCTGCGCCGATTTGACTAAGAGGCCCGAGAGCCCAATCGCATCGGCCTTTTCCCGCCGGAATGCTTCAATGATATTCTCCGGTGGTACCTTTATACCCAGATTGATGATCTCATAACCGTTGTTGGACAGGATAATCTCCACCAGGTTTTTGCCGATATCATGCACATCCCCTTTGACGGTGGCCAGCATAATCTTCCCCTTCACAGAGGTCTCATCCTTCTGCATAAATTGCTCCAGATGTCCGACAGAAGCCTTCATCACTTCAGCGCTTTGCAGTACCTCGGCAACGATCAATTCATTGTTATTAAACAATCTTCCAACCTCGGACATTCCGGCCATTAGCGGACCATTGATGATATCCAGCGGGCCGTTTTTCGTCAAGGCTTCATTCAAATCAGGAATCAAACCTTCCTTGGTGCCTTCAACAACGTAAGAGGCGAGCCGTTCCTCCAGCGAAAGATTGGATATCTTCTCTTTCTTCTCCACTTTCTTCTCACGAAAAGCAGCAACGAACGCCGCCAGCGTCTCGTCATTGGTGTTGTAGATCAATTCCTCGGCCAGATGGCGCTCTTCTTCCGGAATGGAGGCATACCGTTCAACCTTCTCCGTATTTACAATCGCATAATCCAGTCCGGCCTTGGTGCATTCATACAGAAAGACTGAGTTCAGGACCTCGCGTCCAGCTTCCGGAAGCCCGAACGAAACGTTACTGATCCCCAGAATCGTATGCACTGCAGGTAAAGCTTCCTTGATCAGGCGGATGCCATCAATCGTTTCTTTGGCGGAGCCGATATACTGCTCATCTCCGGTACCCACAGGAAACACTAGCGTATCAAAGATCAGATCCTCTGCAGCCAGTCCGTACTTGTTCACCAGCAGATCATAGGAGCGTTTGGCAACCTCCAGCTTGTCTGACGCTTTGATCGCCTGTCCGGTTTCATCAATCGTCCCAACGACAATTGCCGCCCCGTATTTATGGATCAGCGGAGTTACCAGCTCGAACTTTTCTTCACCATCTTCAAGGTTAATGGAGTTAATAATCGCCTTTCCCTGGCAATATTGCAGCGCAAGATCGATCACCTTGGGATCGGTGGTATCGATCATCAGCGGAACCTTTACCTTTTTGACTACCAGTTCCAGAAATTGCTTAATGTCTTCGCTCTCATCGCGGTCCGGGTCCTGCACACAGACATCGATCACCTGCGCACCGCTCTTAACCTGAGCACGGGCTATTTCCGAAGCTTCCTCATATTTGCCTTCCACGATCAGACGTTTGAATTTCCGCGAGCCCAGCACGTTCGTGCGTTCACCGACCATGTAAGGACGATTGTCACTCTCTACATACACAGGCTCAATCCCTGACAATGCCGGAGGGTGAGATCCATCCAGCTTGCGGGGTTCGAAGGTTGTTAGCAGTTCGGCCATTGCCCGGATATGATCCGGAGTTGTTCCGCAGCAGCCCCCGGCGATATTCAGCCAGCCCTTTTCAGCAAAGCCTGCCAGCTTACGGGCCAGTGAATCCGGAGATTCATGATAGTTCCCGTTCTCATCCGGCAATCCGGCATTCGGATAACAGCTCACAGCCGCCGAAGAAATCGCTGACAGTGAGCGGATATGATCGCGCATGAACTCCGGTCCTGTCGCACAGTTAAGTCCGATGGAGATCGGCTTCAGGTGCTCAAGCGAGATGTAAAAGGCTTCAATATTCTGACCCGCCAGGGTTGTTCCCATCGGTTCAATCGTTCCCGAGATCATAACAGGCAGTGTAATTCCCGTCTGCTCAAAAGCATTTTTGATCCCGATACTGCCTGCCTTCACATTTAATGTATCCTGGGAAGTCTCCAGCAGCAGAGCATCCACTTTCCCGTCAATAAGTGCAACAGCCTGCTCCTGATAGCTGCTAACCAGCTCTTGAAAAGTCACACCTCCGGTCACGGAGAGCGTCTTCGTGGTTGGCCCCATTGCGCCGATCACATAACGGGGATGTTCAGGCGTATCGTATTTGTCTACGGCGTTCCGGGCAAGTCTTGCTGCCTCCAGATTAATCTCCCGTGCCCGCTGAGGAATATCATATTCAGCAAGCACCACAGAAGTCGCCCCAAATGTGTTTGTCTCGATTAGATCCGCGCCGGCTTCAAGATATTTCTCATGAATATCCTGAATCACCTCAGGACGGGTAAGCACCAGCATTTCATTACAGCCATCCAAGTCTTCTCCGCCAAAATCCTCACCGGTAAGGGGCACTTGTTGAATCATTGTACCCATTGCTCCATCTAAAATCAGTATGCGCTGCTGCAAGCTTTCAGCAAGTGTATATTTAGCCACTTCATATCCCCCCAGAAAAACGTTAGAGTAAGTTTAGCAGAATAAAGCAAAATCGGAAAGCCTTCCTTTCCACTCTGCATAATTGTTATTATTTGTAGGCTATCCTCTTGAACATTATCAAGGTAATACAGTGAGTTCTTTTCTCGGCATGGAATGCTGTGTGCGGGCCGTTACATGCGATGTAACGCTATATTCGCCCTCTTGAGCAAAGCTGCCTTCAGCCTCATATGTACCGCTCCCGGAGGATGTTCCTTTCAGCTCCAGCTTTATAGATCCATCGTTTGTGTTCACGATTTCAAAGAGCACTTCTTTGGCATCATCTACCGCTTCACCCGCCTGCGTCACCACCGCTTTAAAGCTCACCGGCTCATTTACCTTGCCTTGCTCCGGACTCCAGCTCAGCTCGACCTTAATGGGCTCCATAGAGACATTGTCTGCAGCGTGCATATGGTTATGCTCTGCACTGTTTTCGGAACATCCTCCTAGTGTTGACATCATAACAATAAATAATATTGCAATGAACTGCTTAGGTTTGATCATCGGGCATCCTCCAGTCGGATAGTCGGGTTCCTTATGAAGCTTACAGCGCGAGTAATCCATTCTTTCTCTATTATACACATAATATTCACTTTTTCAGAGAATGACTACCTCTTCACACATATTCATAGCATACAAAAAACCGGCTCCCTATCGGGAGACCGGTTCTGAAAGAATTGTTATAGCGATTGTACCAGCGGAAGAAGCTCGGAGAGATGCCCGATCTGATAGTCCGGCCGAATCTCCGGATTAGCTTTTTTACCCGTCCGGTTAATCCAGACCGTGGTAAGACCTGCAGTCAGACCGCCTAGAATATCCGTCGTAAGCTTATCACCGACCATAACTCCTTGTTCCGGAGCAATGTCCAGCAGATCAAGCGCATGTACGAAAATATCCTTGTCCGGCTTACCTTTACCAAAGCTCCCTGAGATGACCACATGATCAAAATAAGGGATAAGCTCCGGAACACCGTCCAGTTTCTCCTGCTGAAGAGCAGGACACCCGTTTGTGAGCAGTAACAGCTTCACCTTACCGCGGAGCTCATCCAACACTTGCAGCGTTTCTTCATACATATAAGGCCGCTTCCGGCGTTCCTCGGCAAATTTGGCGGCTAGTTGTTCAGCCAGTGCTTCATCATTGACTCCAACGGAAGCCAGGCCGCGGCGCCAGGATTCTTTGCGGTATGCCGGAGCAAGCTGCTCCAGTTGCCGGAATTCCGGCTGCTCCCCGGCTGTAAAATTCGCCCATAGCGCTTCGAAAGGATTGATTCCGATCATCTTCGTAAATGGAAACGTCTCATAAGTCTCGTAAAGGCTTCTGGCTTCCCTGCGGACAGCTGCTTCCAGCTCTAAAGGGTCAACATCGTTTCCTGCTGCTTCGCAGGCCGCGCGAAAAGCTTCTTCAACGCTCCGTTCATCCCAGAGCAGTGTATCGTCAAGGTCAAATAGTACGGCGGTAATCGGCATAATAACGCTCCCTCTCCCTATGCTGGTCTATCTTGCTACTCGTACACTACTTCAATATTATTAGCTTTTGCGAACTCTGTAAGGCGTTCACCCATTGCCGCCGTGTCATAACGGTTCAGGAATCTGGAGAACACCCATTGCTTGCGCTTGCCTTTATATTTAAGGGAAACCATACTGCGGGACACAATAATCTTCTCAATCTCTGATGCCTGCAGCCAGCGTTCACGATTATATTTAATAGTAGAAACCCTGGCACGTTCAACCTTCAGGTATGGACGGCGGAAGAACAGAAGTGCAGCCAGTAAAAAGTAAAGAACAACACCCAGCCAGTTGGCGAGAACACCGCTGCCTCTAGCATCATCAACAGAACCGACTACCCAAAACATGATGCCGAGGAGCAGCAGAACTATTGGAAATACGATATTGCGGCCTTTAAAGATATCGCTCTCTTTGGCAGCTGACGCTGATTTTGAAGCATAGATGGTTTCTTTACCTTGCTTCTTCCGTTGCTTATTGACTTGCTGTGTGTTGCGTTGAACCATTCTTTCCCAAGAACGGGCCATGTGAGTTCCCCCTAGTCGTCCTAAAATATCTATGACAAAGGCACCGGACTAATGTTTAAGCCCCTTGTTGCCTTGATCATCGTTATCCACGATTTCAATCGTATCAAGCTGTGCACGGAAGTTGCTGCGGATGTTGCCCAGATAGATCTCGCGGAGCTTAGCGCGTTCTGCTAATTCCTCTTCATTCAGGCCGCTGCTTTTCTGTTTGCGAGCCAATTCATTGATGCGTGCGACCAATTCGTCTATATTCAATGCTTTCCCCTCCCCTATAAATTCATTCTAACTTTGCCATGAGAAAAAGAGCTTGTCAAGGTCTCCTCCCTGAAAGCTCTTCATGTTATTCTATCGTGTTGAAATTACAGTTAATATACAGGCAAGGTCAGCACATCTCCGGCCTGGATGTCACTGCTCTTCAGTCCACTTGTTTCTTTAATTCCTTCTATATATACGACAGTCCTCATGTTATCCGGTTTATGTTCACGTGCAATGCTCCAAAGCGTGTCACCGCGTTCAACAACTACCCGCTTACCTTCTGTCATAGAGGACACCGATCCGGCAAAAACATTTCCTACAACTGTAAAACCTGAAACTACGAGCATAAACACTAAGGCTAGCTTTATAAAGTTATCTTTCACAAATACCTTCATCAGCATACTGAATAAGGACGCTGCAGAATCCTTTAGACTTGAAACATAAGTTGAAGCAGAATCATCTCCGGCAGACTGAACCTCACGGGCTTCATCGTAGATGCTGCGGTATGTACTGTATTTTAACATTATCATCGACCTCCAAACACTTGTTCTTAATTTCAAAAATAATATAACACGAACAAGTGTTTTGATCAATAGTTTTTTCGAACAATTGTTCCCCTAAATTTATTAGCCAGCTTTAGGGTCATTTTCACCTGTTACTATGCCTTTTTGAAAATTTTAGAACTTATGTTTGTACGAACGGAAGTTCTATGTTATAATTTTCCCAAACATACTATATGGGGTTGATTCCAATGTCAAAGATTTCGAGTCGTCAGCTGGCGATCCTGGAATTTATACGTAACGAAGTCCGCAGCAAGGGTTATCCTCCGTCTGTCCGGGAAATTGGGGAAGCTGTCGGTCTTGCATCCAGCTCCACAGTACATGGTCATTTGGATCGTCTTGAGAAGAAGGGCCTTATCCGTCGTGACCCTACGAAGCCGCGTGCGATAGAACTGCTTGGACAGGAAGATTCTGAGAATGTACATCAATTTGTACAAACAGTAACCCGTATTCCTGTTGTAGGTAAAGTCACCGCCGGGGTGCCTATTACAGCTACAGAGAATATTGAAGACTATTTTCCACTACCTAGCCATTATGTAGGAGACAACAAAGTTTTCATGCTCTCTGTACTCGGAGACAGCATGGTGGATGCGGGAATTATGAACGGCGACTATGTTATTGTCCGCCAGCAGCAGACAGCAGATAATGGAGATATCGTCGTTGCGATGACTGAAGAAGATGAAGCTACTGTTAAGACATTCTACAAAGAACGAGACCATATCCGCCTGCAGCCGGAGAATCCGGCTTATGAACCGCTCCGCTTGAACCGTGTTACCATTTTAGGCAGAGTCATTGGACTTTTCCGTGATATCCACTAGAATTACCCCTCCCAAAAGCTGTTTCGCCTTCCAGGTGGAACAGCTTTTTTCCATTTTATTATGCCCCTCGATCCTCTAAGAACCCTTGTTCCCTATAAGGAAATTCGTCACCACTAATCTCTTATAACGGGAACCCCCGCAGCATTCCACACATATCCTGGTAGCAAAGGAGTGCTGATGACTTTGCCCAATTACCGGATAATTGTTGATCTGTCGCAGCGCATGCTGTATTTACTGGATAACGACATTGTGACCCGTGGTTTTCCCGTTGGAATCGGCACCATGCTGACAGTTTCACCTACAGGCGAGTATACCATCATTAACAAGCAGCCCAATCCCGGCGGGCCTTTTGGCGCCTTTTGGATGGGGCTGTCTAAACCGCATTACGGCATTCACGGAACGAATGACCCTGCTTCGATCGGTCATAGGGTCTCCCACGGTTGCATACGGATGTATAATACTGATGTTCTCGCTTTATCTCGTATAGTCCCCATTGGCACGCGTGTAACGATTAGGGAGTAAAGCTATTCATAATTCGCACGTTAGTCCATGTCAAAAGAACACCTCTACCCGCGCTTGTACGGGAAGAGGTGTTCTTCATTTATTCATATGATGTGCAAACAGATTATTAGGGCTATCCCCAACAAGAGCTCCGGCTACAGCACACTGCGCAAGAGTCTGATCGCGATTCGGTTTAGGCGCAATGCTTCCCGGATCGATACACGAGCTGCCAGCAATTCGCGTCTGGCCCGGCTTGGATTGGGTACTCTGCGCAGATTCTCATTAATCTCTTCAAGTCTTTCCAATAAAATGGACCTTTGCGCCAACAATGCTCGAATCGCTCTTCGGATTCTTAACCGTTCTGTTTCTGTCATAATTCCACCTCTTTTACGTTTGATAGTATAAGAGATGCAATTCTGGCTTCATCGGTTTGTGTGAACTGGCATTTGTTATTTTTTGGGCAGACGCACCCGGAATTCATACTCCGTACGTTTATAGGCCATTCCCGCCAGCATGATATAATCTGGTGTCCATTTTTGCAGAGGTCCTGCGTAATCAGCGATAACATGCGGCTTTCCGTCTAGCATCTGTACTACGTATATATTCGCCTCAGCGAGCGCAGCAGTGAAAAGGTCCGCATCGCTTACCAGCACCTTATAAGTCGCATTCAATACGGTCCCTCCTTATTGGCTGATTCATATTTAGCGCGGATTTCAAGGTTTTTGGAATAATTGTACAGGTCAAGGGCCGTTATCCCTCTGCGTGCAAGCTTAACAAACAACACAAAAGCGTAGATACACGCCACAGCAGATACCAGCCAGATCAACACGGCAAACACTCCGAATCCACTCAGAAAATAAGCCCCTGGGGTTACACTCATCGTTCATCTACTCCTTCGGCAAGCCATACAATGGCCTGTAAATGATATTTATATCTATCTGACATAGCCATGGTTCGTCTAACGGCCATGATAGAAAGGAAATAACAATAGTGCAAGGCCAATAACTGCAAAAATCCCTGTGCCGATAGCAGAAAAGATAAAATATGCTTGTGGCGGCTCTTTGAAAGCTTTCCAGCCTTGGGTAATCTGCCAAAAATAGCGCGGTTTAATCGTAGCAAATAACGCCGTTCCCGTCCAAAGTACAAGAAACGCGGTCATAAACCAGGCAATTCCTGCAGGCATCCTTACCACTCCCATTCTAAATTACAGGCTATTGTCCCTACCGTTTATTCACATGATGTGAAGCTTATTTCTCAGCCATTCCAATATAATCCAAATGTGAATGGCTGTAAATGAGAAATCAACTAACCCATGTATACGAAAAGGCATTACCATGAGCTTCTCCCGTTAAAGGAACCCCTCTGATAATGCCTTATTTTATCCGTTCCGGAATTTACTCCGCAAACTATAAACCGCATTCAACTATAGCATAGAAAAGAATCAAAACCACGATGGTCAAGGATGAGGCGAACGACAACCACGTAAAAAAATGTTTCCAGTAGTTATTTTTCATCTGACTTGTATACCACCAATATTGTGCTCCGCTGGTGCTCTGCACCGTCACGCGAAGATTTGACTACTGAGCCATAACAGATGTTAACTACCTGCTCTTCACGTAACCCCTTGAGGAATTCATTCGCCTTGTTCTCCGCATAAAAATTATCGCCGTCCACAAATTCTTTTACCTGTATCATAATATCCTCCTTTAATTGCATTCATTTAACTGCATCAAGCTCATATGGGAATCCCTATATTTAAAAGCGACGAAATGCACATGGCTCATCACCCCTTGGCTAACATTTAATGTAAAATCCATCCAAACGAACAGCAAGGCACTCCGCAGCTATCTGCGAAATGCCTTACTATCAGCCTAGCTTACCATTCCATCTGACATTAATCAAACTTTATTTACTCAATTTTTCCAATTTAAGTGACAGAAAAAAGTAGAATCGTGTTGCTAAAGCATACATCCATTTTTAGGAATCTTTATAAACTGCAACAATTCTATCTTAAGTTGGAAATAATGCATAATAGATTATAATATAATAAAAATTATCAGGAGGATTTCTCTATGCCCAGTTATTATTTTAAAGAAATATGGACTCCTCTAAAGTTGGTTGGGATCAAGTTTTTTCGGGACGACGAGCTAAGGCTTTGGGTTAAATTATGGTCAAGAAAGCGTACGCTGCTTCGTTAAGTTAATATTTGGTCTCATCGCTATCCAGCCGTGAGAACACCTCTAAATCCACTACGCCATGTCCTTTCCAGACCTGACCTTGCCGGATCGTGCCTTCTTGTCTAAAATAATTCCTCAGCAGCACCTTCTGGGATTTGATATTCTCCGGCATTACAAAGGCTTGAATACGATTGATCCCTAACTCCTTGAACAAATATTCCGTTATCGCCTGAACTGCTTCTGTGGCAATCCCCTGACCCCAAAATTTATCGTCAAGCCTGTAACCTATGGTGATCATATTTACGTCCTGCACATAATCAAATATTTCTGCCACGCCAACAATACGTTCAGGCTCTTTGTTCAAGCAGATTCCCAGGAAAATCGTCTTCTTCTTAAGAAAATCTCTTTCAAAATGTCCTATCATATTGGCCACTGTCTCTTTGTTTTTCTTCAGCATTACTGGTGAATGCACAAACAGCTTTTCATTGCTATAGATGTCAAACAGCTCGTCGAGATCAGAATCAGTTATTTTTCTTAATGTAATTGCTGCAGATTCAATTCGTGGAAATTGTTCAAATGGGCTTTTACTCATTTATCCCGCGCCTCTCCGTTTAAAGTCTCATCAAAGTCTAAGTGCAGTAAATTTACCATAAATCTCTATAATTTTCTATGTATTGTAACTAATCGCCAAAAAAAGAATGAGGTACCTCTTAGGCAGCAAAAACAAAAGGTCCTGCACCAATAGCCATATAATCTTTTCTGGGACACCTCTTTTTTTGAGTAGGATCGGCTTGTGCACTTAGGTGGACGCTGCGCAAACGGGCCGTTGTTCCAATCGCTTTGGTCTCCAGATTTTTCTCATTCCCCTTAGCGGTGAAAATCCGGTGACCAAGGCGGCCGCTACCGCTTTTCCACAATCAGTCCGTCCTCTCCGCTGTTTAAGCGGGATATGAAATTCCACTTTATATGAAATCCATCCTCGAATAGTCCTCACAATTTTGCGGGCAATTTGTGGGCACCGTCATATTAAGGGCTCA
Organism: Paenibacillus pedocola; assembly: GCF_031599675.1. NCBI lineage: Bacteria > Bacillati > Bacillota > Bacilli > Caryophanales > Paenibacillaceae > Paenibacillus > Paenibacillus pedocola. The sequence continues at coordinate 3,633,862 of NZ_CP134223.1, forward strand.
TAGCACCCCCTACGCCCACACAAAAAACCCCCGACGCCAGAGGCGCCAGGGGTTGCTTGCAACTAGTAAAGAGTCATGTACTGAGCTCTTTCCCACTCGTGAACCTGGGTACGATAGATGTCCCATTCGATTTCCTTCAGTTCATAGAAGTGAGCCAAAGCATGTTCACCAAGGGCTTCAGTGATGACATGGCTGCGGATCATTTCATTTAGTGCTTCTTTCAGATCGGACGGCAAGCTTGGAATGCCTTCTTCAATCCGCTCTTCCTCAGACATCACATAGATGTTCCGGTCGATTGGAGCCGGAAGATCAAGCTGGCGCTTGATTCCGTCAAGACCTGCCTTCAACATTACAGCAAGTGCAAGATACGGGTTAGCTGCAGGGTCCGGATTGCGGACTTCAATGCGTGTACTGAGTCCTCTGGAAGCCGGAATACGAATCATCGGGCTGCGGTTGCTCGCAGACCAGGCTACGTAACAAGGGGCTTCATAACCGGGAACCAGACGTTTGTAAGAGTTCACTGTCGGATTCGTGATGGCGGCAAAAGCACGTGCGTGCTTCAGGATACCAGCCATGTAATACCGTGCAGTTTTGCTCAGGCCGAGCGTATCACTTTCATCATAGAATACATTCTCATTGCCTTTGAACAAGGATTGGTGGGCATGCATCCCGGATCCGTTCATACCAAATAGAGGCTTAGGCATAAAAGTAGCATGCAGGCCGTGCTGACGGGCAACCGTCTTCACAACGAGCTTGAAGGTTTGAATTTGGTCAGCGGCTTTGATCGCATCCGCATATTTGAAGTCAATTTCATGCTGGCCGGAAGCCACTTCGTGGTGAGAAGCTTCAATTTCGAAGCCCATTTCTTCAAGAGTCAATACGATTTCGCGGCGGCAGTTCTCCCCAAGATCCATCGGCGCCAAATCGAAATATCCACCCTGGTCATTCAATTCTGTAGTAGGATTACCCTTCTCATCGGTTCTGAACAGGAAAAATTCCGGCTCTGGTCCAACGTTCATGGCAGTGTAGCCCATTTCTTCTGCTTCCTCAAGACAGCGTTTGAGAATGCCGCGCGGATCGCCGGCAAACGGTGTTCCATCAGGCATGTACACATCACAAATCAGACGTGCTACCCGGCTGTCCGTCACCCAAGGGAAAATCACCCATGTGCTGAGGTCCGGATAGAGATACATGTCAGATTCCTCAATACGCACATAACCTTCAATGGACGATCCATCGAACATCATTTTATTGTCGAGCGCTTTTTCAAGCTGGCTTACAGGAATCTCAACGTTTTTGATCGTTCCGAGCAGGTCGGTGAATTGCAGGCGAATAAAACGGACGTTTTCTTCCTTGGCGATGCGGATAATATCCTCTTTAGAAAAGCTCACTTTACCCTCTCCCTTTCAACTCTCTTTGGTTGTTGTTTATTTATTAAAAAACCGGGATAGCTCGCCTTGAATAAGAGATACTTGTCCCGGTCTTTTACCCGAAACCAGTTCCTGCTTAAGCAAACGGTGAAGCTGTGAATCAGACAACTCTCTACGGCGAACCTCTGTGTCAGGGGTAATTACCGTAGCTTCTTCGGATTCCTTCGAGACAGGGTTCATTACCTGCTTAATGCCGGCAATATTAACGCCTTTCTCAATTAATGCTTTGATTTCCAATAGGCGCTCTACATCATTAAATGAGAACAAACGCTGGTTGCCGGAAGTGCGTGCGGGCACGATCAGGCTGTGTTGCTCATAATAACGAATTTGTCTAGCAGATAAATCGGTTAGCTTCATTACGATTCCTATAGGAAATAATGCCATATTTCTGCGGATTTCATCACCCATGACTCATCCAACCTTCCAATGATCTTTTTCTCATCTCATTGTACATTTCTTAATTTGGCGTGTCAATGGTATGTTAGTTTTCTTTACAACATTAGTAGATTACTGCGAAACAGAAGGTGAACTGGGTGTTAGCTACAAAGGATGAAGACTATCGCAGTATATCACATCGAACAATCCAGAAGCAAAAAAGCAGGCAGAAGTACAGAATAAGCGTACAGCCTGGTTGAACAAAAAATAACCCCGCTTCAATAAGCAGGGTTATTAAGTATTATCTTCCGCCTGTAAAAGGATTAACCTCATTCGTAAGGTCTCTTCCGGCTTTTTTCTCCTCAGCGGAAATCCGCTTGCCCAGAGCAGCATAATACCAAGCCATAGGGAGAACAGTTAGCAGCAAAATGCCAATACTTATAAGTGCTGTCATAATTATCAGCTCCATTCTTACTGATAATATAACATATATTCCCATAAAACAAAATGACCTGCTATAAGAGTTTGCGCTCCCGCATACATTGCAATGCCATCAACACGCCGAATTTCACATGAGAGTAGGTTAATCCGCCCTGCATATAGCCGATATACGGCGCCCGGATGGGTGCATCCGCAGATAACTCCAAACTTCCGCCCTGGATGAACGTTCCTGCCGCCATAATGACAGGATGCTCGTAGCCCGGCATATCCCATGCTTCCGGAACGACATGGCTATCCACGGCCGCTGCACGCTGAATGCCTTGTACGAAGGCTATAAGATGCTCCGGACCGTCAAAAGCGACCGCTTGGATCAGATCCGTACGCGGTTCGTTCCAGGCCGGCTTGGTTGTGAAACCGCAGCGCTCGAATACAGCAGCGGCAAAGACACTGCCCTTCACAGCCTGTCCGACTGTATGCGGCGCCATGAACAGCCCCTGGAAAAGACCGCGGGTCGTGCCGAGCATCGCACCAACTTCACCGCCGATACCCGGTGCGGTAAGCCGGTACGCTGCCAGTTCTACAAGGTCACTGCGCCCGCAAATATAGCCGCCGGTCTCTGCAATCCCGCCGCCGGGGTTTTTGATCAGCGAGCCGGCAACAAGATCCGCTCCGACCTGCGGCGGCTCCAGCACTTCGGTGAATTCACCATAGCAATTATCTACAAAAACAATAAGCTCAGGCTTCAAAGCCTTTACTTTGGTCACCATTTCTCCGATTTCAGCAACTGTAAAGGATGAACGCCAGTCATAACCCCGGGATCTTTGAATCCCGATGACTTTTGTCTGGTCGTTAATGGACAGCGCTACTTCATCCCAGTCAATTTTTCCGTCAGAGGTAAGCGCCGTCTCTTTGTAGCCGATCCCAAAATCGGCTAATGAGCCTGTTCCGTCACCCGGCTTGCCCACTACCTTATGCAGCGTGTCATAGGGGCGTCCGGTGATATACAACAGCTCATCTCCTGGACGCAGCACTCCAAAGAGTGCCGTGGAGATGGTATGTGTCCCGGAAGCGAAATGCGGGCGTACCAGTGCGCTTTCTGCGCCGAAGATATCGGCATACACCAGATCCAGGACCTCCCGGCCCCGGTCATTATAGGCATAGCCGGTAGACCCGGCAAAATGAAAGTCGCTGACCTGCTGGCGCTGGAACGCCTCAATCACCTTCCATTGGTTATGGTCCACAATCTTATCAAGCGCTTTAACGGCCCTTTCAATCTCTAGCTCGGCGGCCTCTGCCGCCTGTAAAATATCCTCTGCAAAAACAGCCATTTCCCCTTATTCTCTCCTAACATTACATTTACTTAACACTTGCTGTTACTGCACCACAAACTCAGCAAGTTTGTATCCCCACTTTTCATAATCCTCTTTATTCAAGCGGACATTGTACAGTACATCATTCTCCTCATAATTCAGTTCAAGCACTTCACCTACACGATACAGCAGTGAAGAAAGGTCACCACGGTCTCCGGGAATCCGAAAGACAAGCGTATCTCCAGCCAATTCATCGGCGATCAGTCCAGTAACACGGGTCAGATCCTCGGGGCTAAAAGCGCTGATCTTCAGATAGCCTTGGCCGGTTGGCAGCATCTCCAGCTGTTCCGGCTGGCAGAGATCGCTTTTATTGAACAGAACGACCCTCGGTTTGCCGGCAGCGCCGAGATCCTGGAGAATTGAATCCACAACCTCCATTTGCTCTTCACGCATCGGAGATGAGGCATCTACCACATGGAGCACCAGATTGGCTTCGTTTACTTCTTCCAGGGTTGCCCGGAAGGAGGCTACCAAATCATGCGGCAGGTTCTGAATGAACCCTACCGTGTCAGTGAGTACGACTTCCTTGCCCGCAGGAAGCTGCAGGACACGTGAAGTCGGATCCAGTGTAGCAAATAACTGGTTCTCAATATAAACATCGGCATCCGTCAGCTGCTTCAGCAGCGTGGATTTGCCGGCATTGGTATAGCCGACCAGTGCTACCTGAACAGCGCCGCTCTTGCGGCGGCGTTCGCGGTGCAGCTCACGCGTCTTGACGACATCATCCAGCTGGCGCTTCAGTTCAGTGATCCGATCCCGGATATGACGGCGGTCTGTCTCCAGCTTGCTCTCACCTGGACCTCTCGTGCCTATTCCGCCGCCAAGCCTGGACAAATTCTTGCCGTGACCCGACAGACGGGGCAGCAGATAGGAGAGCTGTGCCAGCTCCACCTGGATGATGCCTTCCCGCGTCTTAGCTCTCCCTGCAAAAATATCTAAAATCAGCTGCGTACGGTCGATGATCTTCAGATCCAGTGCTTCTTCAAGGTTGCGGACCTGGGCACCGGACAGCTCCTGGTCAAAAATCGCCGTATTGGCTCCCAGGCCGTCTGCCGCCATCCGCAGCTCTTCTACCTTGCCTTTGCCGATAAACCATTTCGAATCGGGAGTTTCCTTGTTCTGGCGGAGTACATCCAGCACCTCCACCCCGGCCGTCTCAGCCAGTTGAACCAATTCTTGCAGTGAAAGCTCAGGATCGATGCCCGTGCGTTTGATTTTGTCTGTGACCAGACTGACCAGAATGGCCCGGTCCTGAACATCCGTTTGTGTATCATGTGTTATTGCCATGAATGTAGTACTCCTTATCCTTTTACCTCTTGGGATTTAGCTTTCATTACCTGCGATTTACTCTAACATCTACGGCCTACAGCTTAAAATCCTCCGTCCGCAGCGTCATTAGCTCCTGCTTGCCGGGGCTGTTGCTCTCATATTGATTCAGCAGCCGCACCGCTTGTGACCGTACGGCCTTCTCAATGGAATTACGTACATAGCGGGCATTGCTGAAAGCATGAAGACTTTCCGTCTTCTCGATCAGCAAATGCTGCTTTAGTTTGAGTATAGCCTGCGGCATTAAAATATAGTCCCGCTCTTTGGCCATCAGCTCGGCAATCTGCAGCAGCTGATCGATCGTATAGTCGGGAAACTCTACCTGAATCGGAAAACGCGAAGGCAAGCCTGGGTTGCTCATAAGGAAATAATCGATCTCACCGGAATACCCGGCCAGGATAAGCACAAATTGGCTGCGGTGATCTTCCATAGATTTAACAAGTGTATCTATCGCTTCCTTACCAAAATCCTTATCTCCACCCCGGGCTAGACTGTAGGCTTCATCGATAAACAGGATGCCGCCAAGCGCCTTTTTCACCAGATCTCGTGTTTTTTGTGCGGTATGTCCAATATATTCGCCTACCAGATCCGCACGTTCTACTTCGATCAGGTGCCCTTTGCTCAATACACCCATCCGTTGAAACAGCTTAGCCACGATCCTTGCCACGGTTGTTTTACCGGTTCCGGGGTTCCCCTTAAAAACCATATGATACGCCTGACCGCCACTGGCCAGCCCCGCCTCGCTGCGCATCTGTGCGACTTGCAGGAGCGCGTAGATTTCAAATACAAGTTCTTTGATATTATCCAGGCCGACAAGGGCATCAAGTTCCCGGCTTAATTCCTGGAATAGTCCGCTATGGCCGTGATTTTTGGTGGGCACAGCCCCGCTGCTGTGTTCACCTGCAGCAATGTTTACCGCAGGTGGCTCTTGATTCCGCAGCACAATATTAATCTGGCGTGACGGTCTGCCTTCCTCCCGTCCGCTTGCCGCTGCTACGCGTCCGTTCACCTTGTTCACCTCATTATCCAGGGCTGACTTGCTCTAACTCAAGTCTATTCCGGCTAGTGAGGTCTTATTAGCAGTTTCGGGATATTTATGCTTGCCGCGTTCATTACATGGACAGCTGCTGCATCTTCCATTTGGTATAAGCCAGAATTTCTCGGGTCTTATATTTCAGCATGGACATGGTTTGAGACTCTGTCAGACCCAGCTGCGGTGAGGCATAGCCGATTTCCCTGGCGATCTCCAGCGCCCGCCGCCCGTGATAGGTGTGGGTAATGATCACAACAGAGGTCATTCCCTCCTGCTGCATAATCTTTTGACTGAACTTCAGATTCTCATAGGTGCTGGTAGATTCATTCTCCATCAAGATTGCGTCTTCGGGTACACCTTGCGCCACCAGATAATTCCGCATTCCTTGACCCTCGGTATATTGATAATCTGCCTTGTCCAGACCTCCAGAAACAATAATTCGGCTGAACATCCCTTCATTGTAAAGCTTCAGTCCATAATCCAGGCGCTCCTTGAGACCCGGACTGGGTTCATCTCCCCACATAGCCATCCCGAGGATAATACCGGCATCCGCCTTCGTCATCGGAGCAGTTGTTGCGGTGTTATTAATACGGTTAAATGCAACCGCACACCAAAGCAGACCTGCTGCCGCTACAAAAATACAAACGATCAGCAGATTGCGTTTGAGGTGGGAGCGCCCTCTCCGGGATACCTTTCGGATTGGAGACGAGCCTTTTTGGTATACATACCATTCCATTTCTATTTCCTCCTGAATTCTCCGTGGTGAAACAATTCGGCACGGTGCTTCAGAGAAAGAGCAAAATAAGGAAAGGCGTGTGCGTCTATGCTGCGCAGAATACTCTTGGCTGTTGCCCAGGCCAGATTATAGTCACTGTCCGTAATATCTTCCCGCTCCAGTGCTTCCTCAAGCTCATCCTCATCGAGTAAAAATACTTCACCGTTCCACAGTACTACAACATCCAGATACAGATCGTCAAACCAGGGGACACCTTGATCTGTAACCCCCTGAACCTTGCAGGTGTCTATGTACCATTGTACAATATTCTGCCGTTCATCAAACATGGCCGTGACAATATAATGGCTATCCTTGGGAAAATACTGCAGCCATGAATAGCCTTTGTCCGCGATACGGTATGTATGTCTGCCGTAGCTCTTCCACAGAGGTTCCTTCAGCCCGTAAATAGTATAAAGTGTGATATAACCGCTGAATTCCCGGGTTTCCACATAGCGGCAGGCAAAATGGCGGCGCGTAATCCGGCGCCAGTTGGCCCGGTCTCCGAATTTACGTTTCATATGAATAACCCTCTCGAATAATGGTGTATTCAGCTTAACACATTTGGCAGACACACTCAAAACAAGACTTACATTATACGACTGCCGTCTGTACCACTAGTTCCCCGTACACAAAAAAACGGCAGCCCTACCTCCACAGATTCAGAGGTACGGCCGCCGGATTTATGCCTGACTGGCAAAAGCCATTCTAATACTTGTTACTACTTAATTCTACAAAGCAGCTGCCGGATCCGTTCCCGCTTCGGTACCGTCATCCGGCCCGGTGTTGCCGCTGCCCGGTGTAACTACCGGAGTAGCAGTCGGTGCCAAGGTGGCCGGAGGCGGGGTGGTAGTACTCTCAGGGGGATTTGTAGGTGCTCCGCCGTTGCCGGCTCCATTCCCCGCACCATTACCGTTCCCATTGCCGTTGCCGTTCCCATTCCCTCCACCATTGCCATTGCCATTCCCGTTGCCCCCGCCGTTATTGCCGCCAGGAGCACCGTTTCCGGCACCATTCCCGTTCCCGTTATTTTCACCGTTACCTGGGTTATCCGTCGGTTGATTGGGATCAAGCGTCGGTTCCGGCTCCGTAGTAGGGGCTTCATCCTGTACGGCAACAGTAACAGCTCCGGAAGGCTCGCTTTCCGTATCCAGTTCAGGATAGTATGCTGTCACATAATACTCATACGTCAATCCAGGCATAGCGCTAATGTCGCCTACACTGGAAGACATCGTGTTAAGTAACGGACTATAATCAGCCTCTGAAGTCTCGCGGCGGTAGATGCGGTATTCCACGCCTTCCGTCTGCGCAGGCTCCCAGCTAAGGTTAACGGTCATCGTGGATGGATCATAAGCTGCGGTCAAGCCGTTGACAGGCTGCACCGTTTCAGGTGTTGCTGTTGGTTCAGTCTTCACTGCACCCTCAGGTGTAGGGAACGACTTGCTTGGAACTCCCTCCAGCGCCTCTTTCATCACCTTCCCCCAGAAGGCAGCAGCAAGCGGGCTGCTGTTCTTAAGCAGGTGGGTCTTGTTGGGCTTGTCATACCCCATCCAGACAGCTGCGGTCCATTCCGGTGTATACCCGACGAACCAGACGTCCCGGTTAGAGCTGATTCCTTCGTAACCGCTTTGTGTGGTACCGGTCTTACCGGCAACCGGACGGTTGATTTTTGCTTTTTTACCTGTTCCGTCGGTTACGACCTCTTGCATCATTTGTGTCATCTGATAGGCCGTATTCTCACTCATTACCCGTTCAGGGGTTGTGTTCGCTTTATAGACTGTTTCTCCGTCGCTGTTGGCAATTGACTTAATCGAGTAGGCTTCCCTAAGTTCTCCGCCGTTGGCAAAAGAACTGTAGGCCTGGGCCATTTCCAGTGTATTGGTACCTTTACTCATACCACCGAGCGCGAGCGACAGATTCTTGTCATCATCACTCAGATCAATACCAAGCTTTTTCGCGAACTGGAAGCCGGTATTCACACCAATTTCATTCAGCAGCCAGACTGCCGGAATATTCTCTGACTTCGTAATCGCTGCGCTCATGCTGATCGTTGACGAGTACCCGTGCAGATTGTTCGGACAGTAGGTGCCGAAGCACTGTTTCTCATTGCTGAGCATGGATTCGCTGGTAAACTTGCCTGATTCAAGAGCCGGCGCATAAGCAACCAGAGGCTTAAAGGATGAACCCGGAGAACGACGGCTGCCGTTAACACGGCTAAAGCCTTTTTTCTCATAATTACGTCCGCCCATCAGGGCGACAATGCTGCCATTTTCCTGATTGATGATGGTCATAGAGCCCTGTACAAGCTCATCGTCTACACTTTCCTCAAAGTTATCGCTGTCGGCAAAAGCATCCTCCACCGTTTCCTGGGCATGCTTATCCATCGTGGTATAGATTTTGTAGCCGCCGATGTTCAAATCGTCCTCTGTCAGTCCGAATTTCTCTTCTGCTTCATCAATGGCAAAATCTATAAATGCCTGATAGCGCTGCTTGCTTTCCGGCGGCTTGTAGTTGTAATCTACCACTTTAGCCTCATCCATCTGTTCCTTGGTGATATAACCCTGATCATACATGAGCTGCAGCACTACTCCCCGGCGTTCTTTGGAGAGCTCCGGATTGCGGAGCGGATTGTAGCGGGAAGGCCCCTTTGGCATCGCTGCCAGGGTTGCAATTTGCCACAGTTCCAGATCCTTCAGATTGCTCTTGCCGAAATAACGAATTGACGCTGCCTTGATGCCATACACCGTTCCGCCGAAGGGAATACGGTTAAGATACATCGTGATAATTTCAGGTTTGGTCTTTGTATTCTCCAATGCTACAGCAATTGATACCTCTGTCGCCTTACGGAAAAAGGTCTTATCGCGTGTAAGGAAGATATTCTTTGCCAGCTGCTGGGTAATGGTACTGCCGCCCTCCACCATACTGCGGGCTGCAATATCCTTTACGGCTGCGCGGCCGATCGACCAGAAATCTACACCCTTGTGTTCAAAGAACCGTTTATCCTCTGTTGCGACGAAGGCGTTAATCACCTGTTCAGGAATGTCCTCGTATTCGACCGGATCGCTTTTCTCGAGCGACAGCTCTCCGATCAGGTTCGCATTCCGGTCAAAAATTTGCGTTGGCGGATTCACCGTCAGTTTGTCCTGATTCTCATTCAACAGCTTCTGGCCGTTAAGCATAATGAACAGATAGCCTCCAAGCGCACAAAAAATCGCCAGCGCCATTGCAAAAAACAAACTCCACAGCACACGTTTCTTGGTTAGAAACTTTTTCTTTTTCTTAGACTTCCCTTTGGAATTCGACTGGTTCGGTTGTCTGTTTCTATTGTTCGTCCTGGATATTTCGTCTCTGGACATGCTGCCTCCTGACTCCCTTTCGGAAATATCTTCAAATTTGTCGGCACGAATGAAAAGAACAACCTTCGCAGGTTGCTCTCGCGCACTCTATTCAAACGGTTTATAAACAAAAAAGTTTCGCTTTAAAACAGTAAATGTTATTCTTCGTTGCCGCTATCCTGCATCAAAGAGACGCTGCGCTGCGGTGTGAAGGTCGAGATCGCATGCTTGTACACCATTTGCTGGCGCCCGTCACTGTCGATGACAATTGTAAAATTGTCAAACGCTTTAATGATTCCCCGGATTTGAAAACCGTTGGTTAAATATACTGTAGCAGGGATATTCTCTTTACGCAGCTGGTTCAAGAACGTATCTTGGATGTTAATGGACTTGTTCATATGACGTACCCCCAATGGTTCAATTAGATTGTTCAGAAGTATATTCAACACCTGAGAGAAACTTTCCTGCTATTATACCACGTAATATGCAGTTACATCAATTAAGTAAATAGTGCGGACTGGTTTGTTCGATGTGTACAATTGTGTGATCATAGCCTGTTCTCTCATGTATATGTTAAATCTTCGGCCCCCTTCCCGTCAATCTCGCCGCTTTTGGTTGTTATTGAAACGGCAATAACCCCGCCTGTCTATGGACTGGCGGGGCTCCATTCAAAGGTTAAATAAGCGGAGACTGGATCAACGTCGCAAAATTAAAAGGATGGACATGCCCGTCGTTCCGTGTGGTCTGGCCTGTTACAAAGTGAACGTGCTTTCCATTGCCTACAGATATTGCCGGTCCTGTCCGGATCTTTTTAAGATTGTGAAAATGGCCGGCAAAATCTGTTTTGCTGAGATCAATTTCATGAACATGACTGCTACCGACCCGGATTGCCTGCCCGGTAACTCCTGCGAAGCGGTGGTTATGCCGATCCGCGCCTTCTTCGGCCAGTTTCGTACTGCCTTCAAATTCATGCACATGCCGCTGAGCCCGTTTCGGATATTTTGGCTTTTGCTTAAGAGTAGAACTTCGCTTCTGCATCCTGTGCCCGCCTCCTTACAATTATGAATTCCAATAGCATTCTATTAAAAAAGGTAATTGTTAGTGCTAGGCAAATTTCAGAGAAATAAAGATACTTTTGAATTTATTTTGTTAAAAACAAAAAAAAGATGCCTTAGAGTGCGCATACATACACTTTACAGGCATCTTATAGCTGCAGATAATATTAGTAAAAATTATTGTATCAAAGTGTACCCTCAAAACGGCGGGAGATAATCTCACGTATTTTCACAAGATTCTCCGAATAGTTCTGTTCATTAAAATCTTCAATCCACTGTATTTCCTTCATATGACGGAACCAGGATAGCTGCCGTTTGGCGAACCGGCGGGTATCGCGTTTAAGCAATGTAACTGCCTCTTCCTGCGTCAGCTCTCCAGCCAGATATGCCGCTATTTCCTTATAACCCAGGCCCTGCATTGCTACCAGGCTTCTATTGTAGCCTTTGTCGAGCAGCCCTTGCACTTCTTGGATTAACCCCTGTTCCAGCATCTGGTCAATACGGTCCTCAATACGCTTATACAGGATCTTTCGGTCCATAGTCAGACCTATAAGACACAGCTCGTACGGGGATTCTTTCTTCTGATCTGCCTGCGCAGCGGAAAGGGTGACCTTGGTCTGGTGATGAATTTCCAGTGCGCGGATAATCCGGCGTCGGTCATTGGGATGCAGCCGGGCAGCACTGGCCGGGTCTACGGCAGCAAGCCGGGCATGCAGCGCCTCTGCCCCGTGCTCTTCTGCAAACGCATCCTGCTCACTCCGGAACGCTTCATCCGCAACCGCCTCAGAGAAGCGGAATCCGTAGCACAGAGACTCAATATACAGCCCTGTTCCGCCAACAATAAAGGGCAGCTTGCCTCTGGCACTGATCTCTTCTATCAGTCTTTTGCCCTGCTCCTGAAATTCTGCAGCCGAATAGGCATCCTCGGGATCATGAATATCGATTAGATGATGGGGAATGCCTTTCATTTCGGCGGTGGTGATCTTAGCTGTGCCGATGTCCATTCCGCGATACACCTGCATGGAATCTCCGGATATGATTTCGGCATTATAAGCCGCTGCCAGCTCCAGGCTCAGCCTGGTTTTGCCGACTGCAGTCGGTCCCAGCAGCACCAGTACTTTACGTTTTGTCTCAGTTGTCAATGCGTATCACCCCGTACGATATTTTAGCGCTCCCCCGGAGCAGCTCCTCAAAACCAAGCCGGGCAAATTCGCCGCTTAATGCTTTCTCTTTGAGCAGGACTGTTTTCCGGGCTATCCGGACCGCTTCTGCGACACTCTCAGCCGAAAGGGCTGCCGTGTTGGCAAATTGGCGCAGCGGCGAGATCGCCGAGGAGTCCATTAGGGGGACCCTAAACATCGGGTCAAAATAAACAATATCTATGCTATTGTCCGGAATAGCGCGTAAATACTGTAAATGCTCGCTGTGCACCACCTGGATACGCCGCAGCGCTTCATTTACTTTAATCTGTCCTGAGGTATAATGCCTCATTCCTTCAAGGAGCAGGGTATAGAGCGGCAGTGAGCTCTCCAGCGCTATTACAGCCGACTCGGCTCCACCGTGTACAGCAAACAGGAGGGAGTCACTGCCAAGACCTGCGGTGCAGTCCAGCACACTGTCTCCCGGCTGCATTCCCGCAGCTTCAATCATGGGATCAGGTTCGCCTTTCAATATCCGTTTCGCCCGGACAAAGCCCATGCTGGGATGAAACTCCATCGGCGGCATTCCCGGTGTAATCAGCCGGACTGCTTCCTGGAGCACTACCAGGATTTCCTGATCCCCATACCGCTCTACCAGCTTCTTCATGGACATTTTTCCCCGCGGCTTAAAGCTTGTGCCGGTATGCTCTGCCAGGCCTTCAGCCCGCTGAACAATTTCCGGTATCGGGTCAAAGCCCGTAGTTATAATCATGATGCCTCCGATCTGTCTGCCTTCTTTATCTTTACTACATAACACGTTTGAACAGCTTCTCCAAATCATAGGCGGAAAAGGATACAACGATCGGCCGTCCATGCGGGCAGGTATAGGGCTGCTTGCAGGCTGCCAGCCTTGAGAGAAGCGCTTCTACTTCCGGCTCCGTCAGCTTCTGGTTAGCTTTAATGGAAGCCTTGCAGGAGCAGAGTATGGAGGATTTCTCGCGCAGCTTCGCCAGATCAATCGAACGCTCGCTCAGTACCCATTCTGCCATTTCTTCTACCAGCGCCTTCTCTTCCCCCTCAGGAAACCAGTAAGGCAAAGAGCGGACCAGGAATGTCTGGCCGCCGAAATGCTCCAGAAAGACGCCAGCCTGCTGGAACCAGTGAAGCCGCTCGCTGAGCTGGCGGCTCTCCGATGGAGTAAACTCCAGGGTAATAGGCAGCAGCAGCTCCTGCGAGGCATCCTCCGGACGACCGAACTTCTCATAGTAATATTCGTAGTTAATCCGTTCATGTGCAGCGTGCTGGTCAATCAGATACAGTCCGCTGTCATTCTGGGCAATAATATATGTGCCGTGATGCTGGCCGATATAGTTCAGCTCAGGAAACTGCGGAAGACCGGGATCCGTATTGCCGCTTGGAGCGTATAGCTCCTCTGCCGAAGGCAGGTTTCCTCGTCCGGGCGTGGCTGCCGGCTGCCGGAAGCTGCCGTTACCTTCGCTTGTCCGTGGACGCGCAGCGTTCTGGGGATAGCTGCCGCTATAGGCAGACGCACTCTCCCTGGTCTGCGGCTGGAAGGACTGTAACTGTCCGGGCCGCTGATCGCGGGCGCTGCCAAACAGCGGCGCACTGCTCTCTCCGCCGCCACGGCTCACAGCCGGTGATCCGTAGCCGCTACCGGATACACTTGAATAGGGCTCTCCTCCAGGGACAGGCATGTCCTGTGATACTGGAGTTCCTGCAGCAGACTCCGGTGGCTGCGGTATCGTTCCTTTGGTGAAAGCGAACTGCTCCTGGATGAAGGAGCTGCTGCCTTTTCCGCCGAGCACTTCCTTACCAGGGCGGGGAATCAGGCTTTGGCCGAGAAGGACCTTGCGGAGCTCCTGTTCAACAAAGGTATACAGCTCATTTTCCTTACTAAAGCGGACTTCCAGCTTCGCCGGATGCACATTGACATCAACAAGCGACGGATGCATGTCAAGCTGCAGCACGAGCAGCGGATAACGGTTGATCGGCAGCAGCGTATGATAGGCCCGCAGGATCGCCGCGTTCAGGCCGTTGCTGCGGATATAACGACCGCCCACAATCGTGGTGACCGCATTCCGGTTGGAACGGGTCCATTCCGGCCGGCTGATGTAGCCTGAGATCCGGTAATCCGGATCCTCTGCATTTACCGGCAGCATCGCCTTAGCAGCGGATGTGCCGTAGACGGCAGCGATGACCTGAAGCAGATCGCCGTTGCCGAGGGTATGCAGCAGCTGGTTGCCATTATGATGCAGTGTAAAAGAGATATTCGGATGTGCCAAGGCCATCCGGTACATCGCATCCGAAATATGCCCCAGCTCTGTTTGGATGCTCTTCATGTATTTCAGCCTTGCCGGGGTATTATAAAACAATTCCCGTACAGCCAGATCACTGCCCTTCCCGGACGGATTATCTTCATTCCGGATCAGTTTACCGCCTTCGATATCGATCACTCTGCCTTTACCGTCATCATTGCTTGCAGTCAGCAGTGATACCTTAGACACGGCCGCAATACTGGGCAATGCTTCGCCCCGGAACCCGAGGCTGGTGATCTGGAACAAATCACGGCCATTGGCAATTTTACTCGTTGCATGGCGGTAGAAGGCGGTCTCGCAATCCTCAGGCTCGATGCCTGAGCCGTTGTCTTTAACCCGGATACTCTGCAGGCCGCCCTCTTCTACCGTAACCTCAATGCGGGTACTGCCGGCATCAATCGCATTTTCTACCAGCTCCTTCACAACAGAAGCAGGACGCTCCACCACTTCCCCGGCAGCAATCTGGTTGGCAATATGCTCGTCCAGTACATGAATTTTGGCCATGAATCATTCACCTCGCGGTTAGCATTTTTAATCCGGCAGTCTGCCGCACTATTATAGTCCCTTTGCTTTCAATTTAAGCTCGTTCAGCAGGCTCATAGCCTGCAGCGGAGTCATATTCATGAGGTCAGCGCCCTGCACGGCAGCGACAAGCTCCTTCACCACAGGGTTCTCCTTCACTGTAGGCGCAGCTGCGGTTTCCGCACTGCCCTTCCGGCTCTTGGGCGGCTCTTCTTCCCCGAAAATCGACAGCTGTACTACTTCCTGTCCCGGTGCAGCTTCAAAGGAAGCCAGCGAAACGGCAGACTCGGCATAAGCCGTACTGCCGGAAAGAGCTGCAGAAGCGGAGTGTGAATTCCCTGTTGGCAGAGTGTCCATTGCAGACAAAGCAGCGCTGCCCTGCGGCTGCCCGGAAGACAGCTGAACCTCTCTTAATTCTCCTGAGGAAGTTCGGCCCTCATAACCGGCACCATAATTCAGCACTGCGCTGCCCGGAGGAGCCGCTTGCTCAATGCTTTGGAGTAATCCGTATGCCCGGTCAATAATGCCTTCAGGCAGTCCTGCCAGCCGCGCGCAATAGATGCCGTAGCTGCTATCAGCCGCTCCAGGCACGAGCTTGCGGAGGAAGTTCACTTTGTCGCCGCTTTCCTGGACAGCCATTGAATAATTGCTAAGCCCCTGGAGACTCTCCTCCAGATGAGCCAGCTCATGAAAGTGCGTCGAGACAAGCGCTTTGCAGGCAATCGTATCATGCACATACTCGATAACCGCCTGGGCAATCGCCATGCCCTCGCTGGTCGAGGTTCCCCGGCCCAGCTCGTCGATAATAATCAGACTGCGCGAGGTTGCTTTCTCGGTCATGACCTGAATATCAGCCATCTCCACCATGAAGGTGCTCTGCCCGCCGATCAGGTCATCCGCTGCTCCGATCCGGGTAAAGATCCGGTCGATCAGCGGCACCTCAGCACTCGTAGCCGGTACGAAGCAGCCGATTTGTGCCAGGATACAGATAAGAGCTACCTGGCGCATATATGTGCTCTTACCGGCCATATTGGGTCCGGTAATCAGCAAAATGTTCCCTTCGTCCTTACTGAGTGTACTGCCGTTGGCAATAAAGGCTGAATCCTTCAGCACCGCTTCCACAACAGGGTGACGTCCGCCCTCCAGCCGCAGGTCATATCCGTCCGACAGCTTAGGCTTTACAAAACGATGCTCGGCGCTGACAGCTGCGAGGCATTGATAGACATCGATTTCCGCGACTTTCTCAGCCAAGGCCTGCAGGCGCGGAATTTGTGCGGCGATGCGGTCACGCAGTTCGGTGAAAAGACTGTATTCCAGATCTGTCATCTTATCCTGTGCTTCCAGAATTAAAGCTTCCTTCTCTTTGAGTTCCGGTGTAACATAGCGCTCGGCATTAGCCAGCGTCTGCTTACGCTCATATCTCCCTTCAGGCAGCGAAGAGAGGTTGGAACGGGTGATTTCAATATAATAGCCGAAGATTTTGTTATAACCGATCTTCAGGGACTTAATGCCTGTTGCGACCCGCTCCTTCGCCTCCAGCTCAGCAATCCAGCGTTTGCCGCTCGTGCTGGCTTCACGCAGCTCATCCAGACGCTCATGGTAGCCTGTCCGGATAATCCCGCCGTCCCGCACCGACACCGGCGCATCTTCAACAATGGCCATATCAATATCGTCACGCAGCTCGGCGCACTCATCCATCGAAGCTCCGATTTCCCGCAGCGTCGCGGATCCGGAAGTCATACACATGTCCTTGAGTGCCGGAATCTGCGCCAATGACAGCTTAAGCGCGTTCATGTCGCGGCCGTTGGCACTGCCGAAGGCAATGCGTCCGACCAGCCGTTCCAGGTCATAAATCTCTTTGAGGGCTCCGCGAAGATCTTCACGTACGATAAACTGGTTATATAAATAATCGACAGCTTCCAGCCTCCGCTCAATCGGAGCGCGCTGCAGCAGCGGCTTATCAATTCTCCGGCGCAGCAGACGGCCGCCCATTGAGGTTTCGGTGCGGTCCAGCAGCCAAAGTAGTGAGCCTTTTTTGGAGCGTTCTCGCACGGTCTCGGTCAATTCCAGATTGCGGCGGGTGAACGGATCAAGAATCATATAGTTTCCAGGTTCATAAGGTGAAATCTGGCTTAACTGACCGAGCGAACGGCGCTGGGTTTCGCTTAAATAGGAGATCAGGAGCGCCAGACACTGGCCCCGCTCCTTCTCCAGGCGCACCCATGCTGCTTCTCCGAACTGGCGGCGGGCTAATTCTTCTTCCCGTTTATCCCAAGGGGTGTACACTACAGGCTTGGCCAGCAATGAAGCTTCACTGCGGAGCTGCTCCAGCAGCGCGGCATCCCCGATAATCTCCGCTGGTTCATAAATACCAATCTCGTCACGCAGCCACTCTGCTCCTGACAGAACTGACGTAACGTACAGCTCCCCTGTCGTCAGATCGCAGGCGGCCAGTGCCATCATTCCGTCATCTTCAGTGACACACACGAGATAATTATTGCTTTTATCCGTAATAATCTTCCCGTCCATAACGGTCCCCGGTGTCACCACACGGACGATATCGCGCCGCACCATACCTTTGGTTACGGCCGGATCATCCAGCTGCTCGCAGATCGCGACTTTGTAGCCTTTTTCAATCAGACGCTGTATGTAACCTTCGGCGGCATGATAGGGCACTCCGCACATCGGAATCTTCTCATCACCGCCGCCCTCCCGGCCGGTTAATGTTATCTCAAGCTCCTTCGAGGCAAGAAGCGCATCATCAAAGAACATTTCATAGAAATCGCCCAGCCGAAAAAAAAGGAATGCGTCCTGCGCCCCTTCCTTTACCTTTAAATATTGCTCGATCATCGGCGTATATTTTGCCATTGTTAACCTCCATGCAAATTCTTCTGTATTCTCTATTATACCAGAAACTCGCATAGCAAAGTTACTCTGCCAAATCATTAACCATTATTACCAGTAGTCCGGTGTGCAAAAGACGCCAGACAAATGACCAGTCCATACAATATAATGTAAGATTATGGGCAGACAACAATTTCTAACGCAGACAAGGAGCGGATTTGGGATGATACGAAAATTACATGAAGCTGACCGGACACGGCTGATGGAGCTCGTTGGCCGCAATCCGGCAATCAACCTGTATATTATCGGGGACGTGGAGAATTTCGGCTTTGATCAGGAGTTTTTGGAGCTGTGGGGTGAATGTGATTCTGAGGATGGTCCGCTAAAAGCGATACTGGTCCGTTACTATAACAGTTATCTGCCTTATGGCGAAGGCCCGTTTGACGTTGACGGTTTTGCCGGGCTGGTGCGCATGAATAAAGAGGCTGAAATGATTTCCGGCGCTACAGATGTTGTGCAGGCTTTTAGAGGACGAATGAATATCCGGGATGAAAAGCAAATGTACTTCGCGGAGCTGAAGGAATTGGGAGAAGTAACCCGCCCCGCTGCAGCCGCTTCAATTGACATCCAAAAGGCGACGGTACAACATGTCGATGCCATCTGTACGCTGACAGATCAGATTGAGGAATTTCTCAGCAGACCTGAAGATTCGCGGAAAAGTCTGCACAAAACGCTGGAAAGCGGTACGGGCCGAACCTATTTCGTGGAGCAGGACGGGAAGATTATTGCCTCAGCATCCACCTCTGCAGAGAATTCCATGTCGGCGATGATCGTTGCAGTGGCTACTCATCCGGACTACAGGAATCAAGGGCTCGCGTCCCACTTAATGGCTAAGCTGTGCGCTGATATGCTGGCAGAAGGCAAATCCCTGTGCCTTTTCTACAACAATCCTCAAGCCGGCCTGATCTACAAAAGGCTTGGCTTCCGCGACATCGGCTCATGGACGATGATGTATTTAAATCAGGCGTTTTAATTTGTTTATAACATGAACTAATGAACCGGGTAAAAGCGGCTGAGGAGATTAAAGGGATATGTACCTTTGATTTTGTGCCGGCGGGCTTTGAGAGCAAATCAAAGGGATAAATACCTTTGATTTATGTGCCGGCGGGCTTTGTGAGCAAATCAAAGGGATAAATACCTTTGATTTCGGCGCCGGCGTGCTTTGTGAGCAAATCAAAGGGATAAATACCTTTGATTTCGGCGATGGCGCGCTTCGTGAGCAAATCAGAGGGATAAATACCTTTGATTTCGGCGATGGCGTGCTTTGTGAGCAAATCAGAGGGATAAATACCATTGATTTCGGCGCCGGCGGGATACATTTCATTTAGTCTGTATAGGTTTCTTTGCTCTGCCACAACATGCGGATATCGCGCGACTCATCCCATGTCCGTTCTGCTGCGATGTAGTGCAGCAGCGGTTCAATATACCGGGCGGCCTGCGAATAGCCGCTTAGGGACCTTAGCTGCGCCTGCAGCGGGATAAATGCTGCGCGCAGCGGGGTTTTATTGCCGCTGTAATAAGCGGCATGCAGATCCTCCCGGTCGAGCGGGCGCAGCGTAAGGTCTTCGTAGCGGCTCACAATCAGGTGAGCAAGGAAGACCGCGCCTTTGGCGATGACCGGGGACACCAGGAAGCTCGGCAGGGTCCGGTATTCAAAGCCGCCATGCGGCTGAATCCGGAAATCGCCGAGCACGCCGTAACGCGGACGCCGCGCAGTCGCCCTGGCGTCCTCGAGCAGCATCAGCGGCAGCGCGAGGTAGTTGTCGAGCGCACGCAGCAGCGGCGCCGTCAGCGTCACGCCGCTGAAGTGCAGATGGCCGCCGAGGGCCCAGCCTCTCAGCGGCATCCCTCCCGCACGCCAGCTTAGCGAGCGGTCGGCGACGAGCCGGTCCGCTGCACGGGCGGCGGACATCAGCTGCGCCAGCAGCGCACGCGGTTCCCCGTGCGGCGCAGGGCGCAGCTCGGCGACCGGGAACAGGCCCTGCGTTCCCGGGGGCCCGGCGTCGCAGCCCGCGACGCCATCCAGGGGCAGGAACCGCGACGCGGGCACGACGCGGCCGGAGCTTCCCCGGAGCAGGAGGAACTCCGGGTCCATGCCCATCAGCAGACCGGGGCGGCCTTGCTGCTCCCGGGCCAGTGCCAAGGCCAGCGCCTGGAAAGCGGCCTGGAATGGGGCCGGCAGCGGCTGGCCGGGTGTGTGAAGCAGCGGAATAACATCCTCCACTGCGTAATGCCGGTCGCCCATAGCGGTTAACCACACCTCTCCACTATCCAGCCCCAAACTGTAAAGCGCACGGATCGCAGTGCCCCGCAGCAATCCGGCTGTTCCACGCCGCATGACCGGAAGACTGCTACCCTCCTGCACGCCTTCCCATGCGCCAAAGCCGTTTCCTGCATTCCCAAGCCCGTCACCGGCTGTAAATCCCGCATTGCCTGTCTCCCTCTCTACAGCGGTTCGACGACCTCTGCTATGCCGTTCCTTCCTCATAGCCTGTCCTGTACCAAGTGCCTGGAGCCGGATGACCTCCAGATTGAACACACTAACCCGGTAACGTTGTTTATGAGTAATGCTCTCAGGCTCTGAACCATATGTATTTACTGACTTTTTATTAGAGTTGCCAGCCTCCGCTTGCCGCGGCTTTGCCCGGCCCGCAGGAATCATAGCCGCATGGAGCCCGCATCGCAGCAGTCTGGCTTCCCGCTGACCCGGCGTTAACCCGACGAACACGTTAAGACCTTCATTCATCGCCCTACTCCTTCCCGCCATCGCTCCATTCACTCATCCTCTGACTACTTCCCACCATCGCTACATTCACTCATCCTCTTACTCCTTCCCCCCATCGCTCCATTCACTCATCCTCTTACTCCTTCCCGCCATTGCTCCAATCACTCATCACCTAACTCCTTCCCACCTTCGATCCATTCACTCATCACCTTACTCCTCCCCGCCATTGCCCCATTCATCCCCCTATGACTCCTTCCCTCCGCACCACCCTTCATTCACCCAACTCTTACCCCATAGCTTCCTCATACTTCCCAGTCCTTTTCGCCGTAATCCAATGGCCACCGCCCTTTGCCAGCCTCAAGGTAATCATCAAGGCGTATCCACCTGACCTCTTACCTTCCGGTATTTCCTGCACAAAAATAAAATTAAAAAAGGAGGGCATTCGCCCTCTTCGCCGCCGCCCTCTTTACATATAATGGACCATAACCCATCAGTATTCAGCCGGCGGCGGCGCCTTCCCTTCTTACAGCTCATCATCCAGGGCGTCAGGGTCCAGATCATCATAATCGAAGCTTTCACCATCGAAATCATAATCCTTGTCTTCCAGATCGTCGGCCTGATCACTAACATACACACGGACCTTGGTCTCAGCCACCAGTTCCGCCTCAAATTCCCGTTCCACACGGAGCGTAACACTGCCGCCGCCTGGAGATACTCCCGCTTCCACACAGTTTGGTTCCTGCGTTGCCTCCGCAGAGACCTCAACCGTGGAAGCGCGGTGTCTCGGATCCAGGTATGACAGCGGAATAAGCTCCACGTAGGAAACCGTTTCTTTGGCTACCTCGGTTTGCTTGTTTTTGTCATACGAGTACCAGATGTTTACATCGTAAGTACCAATTACTTCGATTCCGTTCCCGGCGGCAACCGCTTCGTACTGGTGGTTAATGATCCAAGCCCCCAGAATACTAGTCGGATGATGTGGCGGAGTCACGGTATGGGTTGCGGTAGAGAACTTACGACCTTTGCCGCAAATTGCCTTCGTAATGATCTCCCTTGTTTGACGTTTATGGCTTAATGACATCTTTGAACCTCCTCCATACAATCATTCACTATCAAGTGTATGCACGTTCTGGGCATTTGTTGATTGTTAGAGTAGAAATAAATTTGGGTAAGCCCTCCATCCGCCCCGTTATAAGATTCATAGTTCATTTTATTGCTGAAATCACGCAGTTATGATACATAGCTTAAATGGTTTTACCAAGAAGAAACCGCCTTGCAGTCCATTTTGAAATGGAGCCCGTTTCTGGCAGAAATATAAAAGTTGAACTTCAGATTTACATAATCGGTATCGTGCATTGTCTGCGGGGAATGTTTGGACTTGCGGAGGCTGATAGGTTGGGACTGCATGAATATAACCCCTCTGCTGCTTTTGCCTATAAATAGTTCTTTAGTTCAGCTTATATTGAGGGTAAATGTATTACGTATCACTTATAAATCCATATTTATACAAAAAAACATCAGCACCCCCATTCCAGAGAGCGCTGATGTCTATTTAATTTTCAATTATGCTGCCTCAAAGTATTACTGCGGGATGACCCGAACAATCCCCAGATCCCGGTGTCTGCTCAGATCAATGAAATCCTCCTCAATGTTAACGAGCGGACGCAGCGGGTCATGGGCGAGAATCAGGATGATTTTACCGACACGGCCGTCTGTCAGCTCTACATCATTCCCTAACATGGATTGCATCAGCTTATTAATAAAGACACTGCAAATATACGGGTCAAGCTTACCGAATGCATTATCCTCCATCTGCCTCAAAACCTCATATAACGGCGCTGCAGGACGGTAGAACCGTTCGGAGGTCATGGCATGGAAAATATCAGTTACCGCAACAATTTTGCTAAAATCGGTAATCCGGTGTCCAAGTACGCCGAAGGGATAGCCGCTGCCATCCATCCGTTCATGATGCTGCAGGGCCACAAGTGCCTGTTGATGGTTCGTACCTACGGTATCTCTGATCAGTTCATATCCGTACGTAGTGTGCTTCCGCATCAGTGCCATTTCTTCCTCATCCAGCGGTCCGGCTTTAGTCAGTATTTCCGATGGAATCATAATCTTCCCGATGTCATGCAAGGTTGCCGCGATGGTCAGCATACCCAGCTCTTCCGGCTTAAGCTTAAGCCATTTGCCGAGGAGTGTAGACAGAATCCCGACAGCAACATTATGTCTATATGTATAATCGTCTTTCGGCTGCAATGCAGCCAGTATTCCAAAGAAATCGTTCTTCTCGCTGACCTGCTGGATAAAAGGAATAACTTCATTTCTGAGCTCAATCATCGGTAGACGTTTGCTTTTGTTATAGCGCAGCTGTTCAAAAATACTCTCCATTGCAGCAGTACAATCATCGACAGCAATCTGGTAAAAGGTCGCACTATCAACCTGAACGACATCCTGAGGCTGAAGCATAATCCTATGCTGGCTGATCAGACGGATATGGTCACCTGTTAATAGTGTCTTCGCGGGCAGAACAAATACACCCTTATGATTAAAAAGATTGTCTACAAGCTGCTTGCCGAGATATTGTTCATTATTGATGTTGTTTATTGTTCTCACCTGCCAGAGCAGAAATTCACGTGAGCGAACGATCTGCAGAATTGAACTTCTTCAGCCCTATTGCTTCTAATAACAATAACAGTAATCGACTTAATAGAACAAAAACTGAACGGGGGACGATCCAAACTCACTTTTTGTTGCTATATATCTTATCGTTATTTTACACAGTAATGTGAATACCTGTCTTTGAATTCCTACTATGTATGTATTACCAATTGCCCTTGAAGGAGGACAGGCGTTTCACCGGCTTCACTTCAACCGGAACTTTATGGCGTTTGGCAATTTTTAAATACAGCGCCAGCTCACGGCATACCTGCAAAATCGCAGAACGGACCTCGAACTCCTCCCGTGTATCCGGAAGCTCCATCTGCTGAAACTCCTGCTCGACTCCCTCCAGCAGCCGTTCTGTCCGGCCTGTGTATTCCTCCGCCAGCACATCCCCGCTCAATTGGTCGAACAGCTCTGCCACCATGTCCCCATGCGGAAGCTGCCGGTAGACCTGGGAGAGCAGCTGCATCATATTCTGGATTGATTCCAGCTGTTCCTTGCGCATATAGAAGTAGACATTCCATGCTTCGTCCGGATGAATCACATGATTCTCCATTTCTCGTGACGCTGCTGTCAATCCCCGCTGCACGGCCTCATTCGCACCGATCAGCTCCTTGCCATCCCACAAATAGGAAGGATCACGCAGCGTTGTAGCCATCTGTTTGAAAATCACTGAAAAATACCCGTCGACCTCCTTGCGGATGCCGGAAATCACACTTCCAGTCTCCGGCATATAAATCAGATTCACAAGACCGGCCGATCCGAGTCCGATTGCCAACAGTTCGATCTGCTGGAGCAGGACATGCACGGAAAGCTCAGCTTGTCCAAACACGCGGAACACGATAACAGAGCTTGTTACAATCCCTTCCTTGAAGCCCGACTTGACGATCATCGGAAAGCCGAAGAGAACGTAAAGCCCCAGCACCCAATAATGAAAACCCAGCACATAAAAAAGAATACAACCTATTAAGAGTCCCACAAGCGAGGCGGAAAAACGCGCCGTAATCGTTCGAAGACTCCTTTTACGCGTTGTTTCTACCCCGAGAATCGCGAGCAGGCCGGCACTTTGCGCATTAGGTATACCCGCGGCGGCTGCCAGCAGAATTGACAGCAGCGTGGCAGCCGCTGTTTTGATAATCCGAAATCCCATGAAAATACCTCTCCTTGAATGTTTTGCCTCATTTTGCAGGGTAAGATATAGACATGGTACAAGATTTTGCAAGGAGACACAATATGACATAAGTTTCAAATCCTCGACAATAGCAACTTCTCCACGTACACAACCAGTTGATACATTGCTGTAGCAACTGCTGCAATAATCAGCAGGCTCGACATCACGAGCGTAAAATTGAACACCTGAAAGCCGTAAATGATCAGATAGCCGAGTCCCGATTTAGCCACCAGAAACTCGCCGACAATCACTCCCACCCAGGACATGCCCACATTTACCTTCAATGTAGAGACAACTGTAGGAAAAGATGCCGGAAGGATCACTTTGAAAAATTCCTGCACACGCGATGCCCCGAACGAACGCACGACTTTGACCAGATTGGGATCAACACTGCAAAAGCTGTTATAAACCACCAGCGTAGTAATGATTACCGTAATGGATAAAGTGGTGACTACTATCGCAGTAAAGCCTGCTCCGAACATCACGATGAAAATTGGCCCGAGGGCCACTTTCGGCATACTGTTGAACACAACCATATACGGGTCAAGGACTGCGGATAAAAAGGGGGACCACCAGATGACGACGGCCAGCAAGGTGCCGAGCAGGGTTCCCAGCACGAAGCCGACTACCGTTTCTCCTACGGTCATCCCTAAATGCGGCCACAGGCTTCCACTGGCCATATCCTCCCAGATTTGCCGGAAGACCTTAGTCGGATAGCTGAACAGCAGCTCATCGATCCAGCCAAGCCTGGCTCCTACTTCCCACACAAGGAAGAAAAGGACTAGCAGGCTGCCGCGGACGGCCATAACCCTGCTGCGCCAATTCCGTTTTTTCTTCTTATAATCCAGATGCTTCTGCTGCAGCCACTGCTCCCGGGGAGCCGGATTCTCATTCCGTTCGTCTGATTTCACGGGCTTTCCCTCCCTGCCAGCTCCATTTCCTTCCATACCTCATGAAAAAGCTCCGCAAAACCGGGCAAATCCCTCGCATACAGCGGAGGTGTGCTGCGGATGTCTTCAGGCACCTCAAAAATTCTGCGGATCCGCCCCGGATTGCGCTGCAGCAGGATTACTCTGCTGCTGACAGCGATCGCTTCGGACAGATCATGGGTCACTAGAACTGCTGTCGTACCGCGCCGGCGCAGGGTTTCCGATACCAGATCCTCTAATTGCAGCTTGATCTGGTAATCAAGTGCCGAGAATGGTTCATCCAGCAGCAGCAGACCCGGATCCGTGGCCAGTGTGCGCACCAGTGCTACCCGCTGGCGCATCCCTCCGGACAGCTGGGCCGGGTAGGCCTGCTCTTTGCCTGCAAGGCCCATATCCGCCAGAAGCTCCAAGGTTTTTGAGCGGGAAGCTGCATTCAGGTTTCCGGTCAGCTCCAGTCCAAGCAACGCGTTATCAAGGATGGTCCGCCACGGAAACAGATAATCCTGCTGGAGCATATACCCTACCTCGGGAGAGGGTCCCTGGATCAACCGCCCGCAGACCGATACTTCACCGCGTGAAGGCTGCAGCAACCCGGCGATGATGGACAGCAGCGTCGTTTTCCCACAGCCGCTCGGTCCGACGAGGCTGACAAATTCACCTTTTTCCACGTTTAGATTTAAGTCCTCGATGGCAAGAGAAGCCTCGCGGTCACCCAGATAGGCGTGCGTTACTCCCTTCAATTGCACAACTGGAAGCATATCAGCCCCTCCTAAAAGTTTTGTGAGCATCTGCTTCTTCGAATTGCTTCGTACAAAACTCGCTTCGGAAGCAAACGCTTCGTTTTGTTAGCTGCAGCATCCTTCCGGATCACTTGGCTGCTCCTGATTTAATGCCCGCTTCAGCCTTCTCAGCAAAGCTGTTATCGACGATTTTGCCAGCCGGAACCCGTTCCTGCAGTTCTCCGGCATTCTCGATCACATCGAGCAGATTGTTCCATTCCTTGTCATCTATAACCGGATTTACTGCATAAGTGTCCTGTTCCTTGTAGCGCTTAATCGCAGAGATGACGATATTCCGGTCCGTCTTATCAAAATACGGCAGCACTGCATCAGCAATCTCTTCAGGACTATGCTCCTTCACCCACAGCTGCGCCCGCTGGATCGCGTTTGTGAATTTTTGTACGGTGTCGCTATTTTTATTAATGTAGCTTTTCTTCGACATAAAGACTGTGTACGGCAGATATCCGCTTTCTACACCAAACGAGGCGACTACTGAACCGCGCCCTTCACTTTCAAAAATCGATGCCTGCGGCTCGAACAGCTGCACGTAATCACCTGTACCTGAGGCAAACGCACCGGCGATATTGGCAAAATCAATATTTTGGATCAGTGTGAGATCCTTCCCGGCATCAATGCCTTTGTTCAGCAGGGTAAATGCACCGGCCATCTGTGGCATTCCGCCCTTTCTTTGTCCAAGGAAGGTTGCCCCCTTCAGCTGGTCCCAGCTGAATTCACCCTCTGCCTTGCGGGCGAACAGGAATGTGCCATCCCGCTGGGTCAGCTGTGCGAAATTGATTACCGGATCATCAGCTCCCTGCTGGTATACATAGATTGATGTTTCCGATCCGACCAGCGCCACATCAATAGCTCCGGAGAGCAAGGCAGTCATCGTCTTGTCGCCGCCTGGAATGGTCTGCAGCTCGACATCCAGCCCCTCATCCTTGAAGAAGTTCTGCGATAAAGCTACGTACTCTGGCGCATAAAAGACAGAACGGGTAACTTCGCCGACCTTCACCTTTACCGCAGCCGACTCTCCGCCGCAGCCCGCGAGCACTGAGAAACACAAGATGATGATCATGAGCGCCAGTATCTTGTTTTTCATCCTTCATTCTCCTTTCTTCCCGGGTCTCTTGCCCTTACCTAAAGCATATGCACATGCCTATGGAATGGTTAAAGGTGTTAAATAATATCGTTTGCGCATGAATTTCAGCTATATTTCGGGGTCGTTTAACCCATTCCCAAAGGACAGCATGCTTGAACAAAGACATATACAGTCATATACGTATTATATGGAAGTAAAACAATGTATATCGAAGAAATACACTGAATATCATTTAAATTTGGACTTATTTACTCCTATTTCATAATTTTAAGGATGTGCAAACGTTTTACCTAAACCAAATAATCCACTACTATAATTATTAAAACGCTTACCAAGATACATATTATTGAAGAAACTTATTAAAAGGGGTTATTGCAAATGAATCTTGAACTTACCCGGCTCCCGGGACGCCGTATTTGGTATTCTTTGGCTGTGACCGGGCTTGCTGCCGCTGTCTTGGCCGGCTGCTCAAATAACGGGCAGGACAATCTTAATAACAGCAGCCAGACCGCTGTATCCAGCCCGCAGGTTTCACCATCCCCTAGCTCCGCTGCAGCCGAGCAATCCCCGCAGACAGCTGCAGCCTCCGGCACTGCTGTGGATGAACAGCCCTCCACCGTTTTTTATGAGGTTTTCGTCCGTTCCTTCAGTGATTCTGACGGAGATGGTATCGGCGATCTGCGCGGGCTTACCGAAAAGCTCGATTATTTAAATGACGGAAATCCTGACACTACAGACGATCTGGGTATCGGCGGGATCTGGCTGATGCCGGTTAACCCGTCCCCCAGCTATCATGGTTATGACGTCACCGATTATCGGAGCATTAACCCGGACTATGGGACGCTGGAGGATATGCAGCAGCTTGTGCAGGAGGCTCATAAACGGGGAATTAAAGTCATCATGGATCTGGTTGTCAATCATACTTCCAAGCAACATCCATGGTTTGTGGAATCCGCTAAGAATAAAGACAGTAAATTCCGGGACTTCTATGTCTGGGCAGAAGATCAGAACCGCCCGGTTAGCGGAACCAGTGCTGCCGGCAGCGGAAATCCGTGGCACTCCCTGCTGGGCAGCCATTACATGGGCACTTTCTGGGATGGAATGCCGGATCTCAATTTCGACAATCCGGAGGTTCGGAGCAAAATGGAGGATATCGGAAAGTTCTGGCTGACACAAGGCGTAGACGGCTTCCGTCTGGATGCGGCCAAGCATATATATGAAGACCTTTTATCTGACAAAAGCGCTGCTACAACAGCAAAGAACGTTACCTGGTGGCAGGAATTCCGCAAAGCGATGAACGAGGTTAACCCGAAAGCCTATATCGTAGGGGAAGTTTGGGAGAATTCAGCGGTTTCTGTTGGCGCGTATTTGGATCACGCCTTTGACTCAGGCTTCAATTTTGGCCTGGCCGAGACGCTGGTCAATTCCGCCAAGACGGAAAAAGACAGCGGGGTTGTTTTTACCCTCGAGCGTACTTATAAGCTGTATTCACAGATTTCCGGGGGAAGCTTTTCGGATGCTATCTTTCTGACCAATCATGATCAGAACAGGGTGATGAGCCAGCTGGGGAACAATCCGGATCATGCCAAAATGGCTGCAGCTATGCTGCTGACACTGCCTGGTAATCCATTTATTTATTACGGGGAAGAGATAGGCATGCTGGGTCAGAAACCAGATGAGGGGATTCGCGAGCCGATGCAGTGGTCTGCGGACGGGAAAAGTACGGGTCAGACAACGTGGGAGCAGAGCAGCAATAATGCCGGTAATCCGGGCGGTGATGTGGAAAGCCAGCTGCACGGCAGTAGCTCACTGCTGGACTGGTACCGCCAGCTTATTGCACTCCGGAGCAGTGTACCGGCGCTCCAGAGTGGAGGAATACGTGATTTCGTCTCCGGAAATGAGGGGATTATGGCCTTTGAACGTATTACAGCCAGTCAGCAGGTGCTGGTTGCCCTCAATCTGACAGCCAAGCCCCAAACCCTCACCCTTCAGAACGGAGACAAGGGCTACTCCTATTCCAAGATCATAAAAGCCCTTCCGGGGGAAGCGAAACTAACAGGAGAAACGCTCACACTTCCACCGTATACAACAGTCATTCTGGAGTAACTGCATGCGAAGAACATAACATCCACTGGCATAATGCGGAGCACATTTCTGCTTTGGTGGCAGGTATCGCAATCATCCAGTCTTCAGTGGACACGCTGCTCATCCGCAGCAGCCAGCCGCCGCCGGCGTCTTCAATATAACAGGCATGCTGTAATGTCCAGCCGCCCTTGCTGCGGGAACAAAGCTTTAATTCCCCGTCCGCAGTCCGGCCTTTCAATACTCTGGCCAGCTGTGCGGAATTGGCCAGATCGCCTGTCTCTGCAATCAGGCATTCTGCTAAAAAATACAAGGTGTAAGAATCGGCCTTCGCCTTCAGCTCCTCGAACCTCCGTTTGGACATTTGCAGAGCAGGCACATTCGTCGGCACTGATTCCGTATAATCAAAACAATTAAATAAGTAATAGCATGCCCGCTTCACCTTTCCGGGCTCCGTAAGCTCATAGCCGAAGGAGTCCGGATCGTGAATGCTGTAAATATACGTCCGTTCTTTATGTACTTGCAGGCAAAGGTCATGGGTATATTCTCCCTCGCAGTATTTCAACCGGCATATCCGTTCTGCAGATACTGCCATTTGCAGTAAATCCGATACTTCCTTCCCCTCTAAAGCTTCAGGGAACAGAAAACGTCCCAAATATGCCCTCTCATTATTATTCACAGCCCTATTTCCTTCCCGGATTCCCAGGAGCACAGGAATCGCCAGCAATAAAAAGCTTCAATCTACTAAACTTGCAATCTTTATGTTATCATAAGCTAATTTTAAGGTAAAATTAAGAAATGAAGGGTATGATCATAGCATGAAATACTTGTAGCGAGGTGATTTCAAAATGAGAATGCTCATCACATTTCAGAACAAGCTGGTACCGGTTTACTTCACTACAGAAAACAAACAACCTACACAAAAGGTGCTCCGGCTCCTGAACAGTACACTTGAACTCAAGATCCAGAAGGGTAAAAGCGCTCTGCAGAAATGTTTGAATTCACTAATCAGCATCGAAATTAAAGGCTCTGAAGCTATATTGCACAGTTACAGTGAAAATGATTCACTCGCGTTATCCCTCTATTGATAGAGGGATTTTTTTTGCGCAGAAAAAAAGCACAATCTCTCCTTACGCAGAAAGAAGGTGCTCCGCTCTATATGTTGGCCGAGTTGCTGTACGTCAGCGGCAGGCATCAGCTTATCCGGTGGTTTTTGTTTTCTTCCTTTTCAGCCTTCTGAATCCGCAGCTTGAACAACTTCACCAAATTCAGCCGTGTCTGCTCTTCGTGACAGTTGTCCAATTTCTTAATGATAAAACGGTCGATGGACATGTCATTCGCTCCTTTTCCAGATTCTATTACCTGCAAGAGCGGTTAGGAAATTATTCCCTTCCCCCTTGTAACACCTATATAACCGTGACCCGGGAACCTTAAACTCAGCCCGAAAAGGCCAAAAAAGGCCGGTGTCGGAGCATATTCACTACATATTGATGTTCTGTTTCATATTGATTCCATGCAGCTGAAGATATGGTAGTCCCGCAAAGAATAGGGGATTGCTGTCGCTAAAAAAAATTTTTGTTTCGACGGATATTTACAAACTAAATATTAAATGCTATATTATCGATAGTTAATATTAAATATATATTTAAGGAGAAATCATAATGTCTAATGTACTTTTCATCAAAGCAAACAACCGTCCTGCTGAACAAGCTGTAAGTGTTCAACTTTACAACGCATTCCTCGCCAGCTACAAAGAGTCCCACCCGGAGGATCAAATCACGGAGCTTGATTTGTTCGCTGAACAACTTCCTTACTACGACAATACCCTGATCACTGGTATCTACAAAGCAGCCCAAGGATACGAAGCAACCCCTGAAGAAGCTGCCGGTGCTGCACTTGTTAAGAAATATCTGGACCAGTTCGTTGCAGCTGATAAAGTTGTATTCGGATTCCCGCTCTGGAACATGACTGTTCCTGCTGTACTGCACACATACATTGACTACTTGAGCCAGGCAGGTACCACATTCAAATATACTGCTGAAGGTCCAGTAGGTCTCCTCACCGACAAAAAAGCAGCTGTTCTGAACGCCAGAGGCGGTATCTACTCCGAAGGTCCTGCTGCGAGTGCAGAAATGGCTGTCAACTTCGTCAGCGGCCTTCTGAACTTCTGGGGTGTTCAAGATATCACCAAGGTGATCATCGAAGGACACAACCAGAATCCGCAGCAATCCGCTGAGATCATTGCCAAAGGTCTGGAAGCTGCCAAATCCGCTGCTGTATCGTTCTAATACAGCGCCAGCGTTAAAGGTCCGGTACGCAGTTTAGAAATCAGCTTTTCCATCAGGCATCTGTATTATAGAAACCGGACTTTTATTTATATATAGCAAAGGCACAGCTCCCGAGGGCCGTGCCTTTGCACATAAGAAGGCCATCAGAAACCTGAGCAGTCAGCTGCAGGGTTTCTGATGGCCTTCTTCTATTTCATGCGCTAATGGTCAATGAAATCCGGTCTGCACATGATTCCTTTTCTCGACCGTAGGCTGCGTGCCTGATCAATACTCATCGAGCACCCGCTGCCATCCGGAATTACGTATCCGTGGAGCTGCTTTTACTGCTGTGGCAGCCGTCTTCCGTTTTTGCTTTACCTCTTTGCTGTTTTGGTAGCGCAACTCCTTTTGTGTTTTGCGGTAGTTTAGCAGCCTCTTCTCCTCCAAGGTGCCACTGGCTACTGCTTCAAGCACCGCACAGCCTTCCTCCCGCTCATGCTTGCAGTCACTGAAGCGGCAATCTGCCGCCAGGCTGCTGATATCTCCGAAGGCAAGGTCAAGTCCGCCATCATCCTCCCATAACTGCAGTTCACGCATTCCGGGAGTATCGATAATAATCGCTCCGTCCG
The DNA here is from genome assembly GCF_031599675.1 of Paenibacillus pedocola. Classification (NCBI taxonomy): domain Bacteria; kingdom Bacillati; phylum Bacillota; class Bacilli; order Caryophanales; family Paenibacillaceae; genus Paenibacillus; species Paenibacillus pedocola. The sequence continues at coordinate 3,666,248 of NZ_CP134223.1, forward strand.
GCAGGACGAACAGTTCACGGTGGGTTGTTGTGTGCCTACCCCGGCTGTCCCCTTCTCTGACATCCTGGGTCAGCTGCAGGTTCTGACCGCTTAGCCAATTGACCATCGTCGATTTGCCGCAGCCGGAGGAGCCGGTCAGCGCTACGGTCTGCCCGCTGCGGATATACGGCAGCAGCTCATCACGTCCGTCACCGAGCAAAGCGCTGACCGCATGAACAGGTACACCGGGCGCGGCCCGCTCCATCTCCGCAATTTTCCGATCAGCATCCAGACATAGATCAGCTTTGGTCAGCAGGATTACCGGATTGGCTCCGCTGTTCCAGGCCATGATCAGGTACCGTTCCATCCGCCGTACATTAAAATCATCGTTCAGTGCACTAACGAGAAATAAAGTGTCCACATTGGCAGCTACAATCTGCTCTACCTGTGTATTTCCAGCTACTTTACGCGAGATAACGCTGTGACGGGGAAGTACACCATGAATGACGGCATGTTCTCCGCCATCCTGCATTGCAAGGGTGACCCAGTCACCGATTGCCGGGAATTCTCCCGAGTCCGTGAGGGTATGCCGGAGCCGTCCGGCCAGTTCCCCCCAGGTTTCCCCCGTCTCCGTCATGACCCGGTATTTGCTTCCGAAATCACCGGTAATTCTGCCGGGAATACGTTTATTGCCTTCCTGTTCCTGTTCCTGGTGCTTCTCGCTCCACTTGCTTTGCCAGTTTTCATTCCATCCATATTGTTCAATAGTCATTGTAGGTTGGTTCCTCCTGAATAGTTGTGAGTGATTTGGTGCTGTTTTGCTTCATTTATTTCTTCTTCCATCTGTTTTCCGGGAACACAAAAAGCCGCCGGAACAATGTGTTCCGGCGGCGGATTTCAGATCCAAAGAAATGAAATCAGGTGATATAGGCATAACGAATACATGAATCGTATATCATCATGCCAATCCACGCAAAAAAGCCGCCGGAACTCAATACGGTTCCAAGACGGCTCTAAAAGGCATCATAAGAGCTTACCCGCTAAGCTGCGTCAACATTACACTGCAGCCGCTGTTCCCGGAAGACACGTATCCACAACAGTTATTACCGATAGCGAACGTACTGTATAAACTGTCATATGACATCGTCTCCTTCCGAACTAATATGCTGTAACTATAAACGCTCCTGCCGTAAATTGTCAACTGTTAGCAGTAAAATTTTTCTATAACCAGGATTTATCCTAGATCAAATTTTTCAGCTCATCCAGTTCATCAATGGTTTTCCATGGATGCACATCCAGGTTATTGTCCCAAGGATGATTTCGTTTGAGCCAGACCGTCTCCATTCCCACCTTGCCTGCCCCCCAGATGTCATTAACCGGATGATCTCCGATAAACAGCGTATTTTCCGCAGTACTCCCGAGACGTTCCAGCGCCAGCCGGTAAATATCCGGATCAGGTTTGCTGATTCCGGCTTCACCTGAGATCACGATGGCCTTGAAATAGCCGCGTAACCCGAGCAGGTCGATTTTACCGTTCTGCAGATGCTTCTTTCCGTTCGTAACCAGGCCCAGGATATAGCCGCGGTCACGGCAATAATCCAATGTCTCCACCGCATACTTCATAAGTGCCCCGTGGCTGGTGTAAGTCTCGTCATAATATGCGCGGATGTCCGCAGCTACTACCTGCGTTTTCCAGGGGAGCACTTCACTAAGCTCTGCAAAAAATCCGTCTTTATCCCGGTAGCCGTCAGCATCCCGCACAATCATATCCTCCACAACACGCTGAGCTTCCTCCGCAGACAAATGCCCCAGCAGATCCTTTACAAACTGCGTACTGAAGCTGCGGAAGGTATGATCGCGGTCCATTAGTGTGTTATCCAAATCAAACAGCAAGGCCTGCTTTTCCTTCATCCCCTAAATCTCCTTCTTTACTGCATTTCTAGAGATTCATTGTACTATGTCCCCCCGGGCAAAGAAAAGACTGCCCTGCAGCTAAGAAGTCCGGGACTTCATGCTGCAAAGCAGTCTTTCATTACGCTATATCTATTCAAAATGCTCCGGCCGGTGGGTCAGCATCATTTCTTCCTCAGTGATGTAAAGCGGAAACGGTGGTGTTTCCTTCAGATATCGTTCAGTGTGCAATAGACGGTAATGCACTTCAGGCAGCCAGGCGTCCTCAATAAGCGGCAGCTTACCGGTATCGCTAATGTAATTATCTACAGCAGACTGAACCAGGTCTAGGTAATAAGGTACCAGCTTGTCATCTTCCTCGAAAATTTCAAAGGTCTCACGAGACATATAGAACTTCTGCTGCGGCACTCCGCCTAAATAACGTTTCAGCCGCGAAAGATCAATGCTCTTATCCTCCAGAATCAGTGCGGTACGGTTAATCGGCGCTGGCATGTCTTCTTCAAATTGCCTGACAGCCTGCTTAATCTGCGGCAAGGTCACTGTGATCGAATCAGGGATTGTATTTTTTTTAGCGCGTTTGAATATCATACTGAAAGTCTCCTCTCGTAGTATATGTCAGATAACGCTTACAATTCCAGTTTATTCGTTTTTCGGACATTTAATCAACTGACCATTCAACTGTCACAAATTCTCCCCATCTATAAGATCATTAAGTGACATTTTTAAACAAGCAACCGCCAAACCTGAATTTTGGCCTATTTTGCCATACTGCAGCTCCCGTTACTTCACATTTTCCCAATGCGTCCACATCTCGGGCGGGTTAAGTTCGTATTTGTCGTTCTCCCGGTACATGAATTGATGCATAATAAACTCGCGGCGGATCGTAGCAAAGTCCTCATGGAACTGCTGGATGAACTCGTTGATCGACTTCTCGGTATAAACGGTTCCCGGTTCCAGCTTCTCGACAATATACTGCAGGGCAATCAGCTTTTTTTTGTATTGTGCGGGAATCTGGCGGAGCCGTCCGTCTTTGGCAAAAAAGTTGCGCAGCACTGATTCCTTCAGGCTGTTTTCCGGTGACTGCTGTTCCATCTCTTCTGTTCCTTTGGAAAAAATAAAGTTCAGTGAAGCACTCGAGCCGGCCTTAATAAACTCTGGATTCATCTTAAAATACACGGTATTCTTGTCTCTGCGCTCCATGATCATCGAGGCTTCCCGCAGTTTAGCAGCATGATGGGTCACGGTCGGCTGTGACAGATTTAAGCGCTCTGCCAGCGCCTGTCCGTGGATCTCATCCCCTTTGGATAACAACAGCAGAATGCGGAGTCTGGTCGGATCAGATAACGCTTTATGGTAGTTCACAATTTTATCAAGCTGCACTGGGGTCACGCTCCTGTAGAGTTCATAAGCTTACAAATATAGATGAAATTCATTTAGATATATATCTAATTATATCTTAAGAATGAAGGTCCGGCAACTGCGATTCGTGATCTTTCCGCATAGATGGTGTAAAATTTAAATTTAAGGTACCATTTAGGATAGAAATTATCTTTCAGGAGGTCGCAGTTTATTATGAAAGACGTCATTATTATCGGAGCAGGTCCTTGCGGGCTCTCAGCAGCTATAGAGTGTCAGCGCCAAGGGCTATCCAGTCTAATTATCGAGAAAAATTTCATCGTTCATTCCATTTTTCTGTATCCGACCAGCATGCAATTTTTCAGCACAACGGCATTGTTAGAAATCGGAGATGTGCCGTTCACCTCGCCTAATGACAAGCCCTTCCGCCATGAAGCGCTGGTCTATTACCGCCGAGCCGCTGAGCAGCACGGTCTGGAAATCGCTGCTTATGAAGAAGCACTGAGTGTTGAACGCAAGGAGGACGGCAGCTTTACTGTACATACGGTTAACAAACGGGGCGTTCACCAGAGCCGTCAAGCTGCCAATGTGGTTATCTCTACCGGATATTTCGACCAGCCCAATTTAATTGGAATCCCGGGGAGGAGCTCCCGAAAGTTACACATTATTTTGGTGAAGCCCATCCTTACACCGGAATGAAAGTGACCGTCATCGGCGGCAGCAATTCTGCTGTAGATGCAGCGCTGGAGCTTATGCGTGTCGGTGCATCCGTGGATATGGTCTATCGCGGAGCCAGCATTTCGGAGAACATTAAACCTTGGGTCCGGCCGATTTTTGAAAGCATGGTTACCAAAAAGAAAATCACACTCCACCTGGAGTCCCGGGTTACAGAAATTACGCCGGCTTCAGTTACCGTTACCAGACACAGCGGTGAAAGCACCGAGCTCGAAAATGATTTTGTGCTGGCCATGACCGGGTTCCGCCCCAGCCGGACGCTATTATCTTCCGCAGGGGTGCATATGAACGATGATTTGGATAAACCGGCATTCAATCCTGCCACCATGGAGAGCAACATCCCCGGTCTCTATGTCGCAGGAGTTATTGCTTCCGGCCGCAATGCCAACGAGGTCTTTATCGAAACCGGTCGGGGGCACGGCAAGCTGATCGCGGATCATATCGTTACAAAACAGCTTACTTAAGATAAGGAGTCCTCTTGTAGATGGATATCACCTCTCTGCTGCTGCTTGGCCTGGCGGCGCTCGGCGTTATCAGCAGTAATTCACCTATCACAATTGCCATGGTCGTACTGCTATTGCTGAGAGTGCTTGGGCTGCAGCAGACCTTTCCCTGGCTGGAAAAGTACGGCTTAACGCTTGGGATCATCATCCTCACGATCGGTGTGATGACCCCCCTGGCCAGCGGAAAAATCTCGCTTCAGAGTATCTGGCACTCCTTTTTCCACTGGAAATCACTGGCGGCCATCGCTATCGGGATGCTTGTTGCTTACCTCGGCGGGCGCGGCGCTGTGCTGATGGGCAGCCAGCCGACAGTTGTTGCCGGCCTGCTGATTGGAACCGTGCTCGGCGTAGCTTTATTCAAGGGAGTTCCCGTCGGTCCGCTGATAGCGGCCGGCATCCTCTCGCTGATTATCGGCAGGGGGTAAGACTCCTTGCTTCACATCACTGCAATGGCTGCCTTATTCGCTCTAGACGAGCAGGGGCAGCCTTTTCGCAGTTCACTTTTAATAACTCTGTATCAGTAATCCCCGCCTTCTACCCGGTACTGTTTCTCCAGCTCAGAACGGTAGTTCGGGTCATATACAATTTGCTTGGACGGAGTACAGTCGAGAAAACCGGGATTGCCTGATGGCGTCACCAAATCCGTCGGAGACCACACAGCCTCCTTTACTTTACAGACGACTTCTTCGTCAAGATGAATCTCCTCCGCCTCTGCACTTTCTGCTTCAACGATGCTTAGCGGGACCATAAGCCCCTCGCTCAGCTCACAGCTATGCTGATTTGTATAAGTGACAGTGATCCCGAGACTTACCCATCCGCAGTCTATCGGGTGCCGCGTATATATCTCCACGAGCCATTCATTCACCCGGGCTGGCTCAAGTAGAGTAAATCCCTCAGAGTTTTCTTTCAGAGAGCCACCACAGGCTTGCCCTTGGTAGACACCGGCCGGAAGCTGCAGCCTGACCTCAGCATGCTCCACTGCCTCCAGCGGACCGATTTGAATCCACAAGTGATTCAGACCCTCTTCATTCTCGATAGCTGATTTGGCAAAACGCGCTTTAATCATCCTATTGGCCCTCCTTTAGCATTCTGGCGATCGTTTCCTTAAGCTCTAACCTGAGCTCCGGTGTGATACGCGAACTTACTGTCAGCATCACATCTTCACTGACCACCAGCGTCTCACCCGACAGAATCTGCTCAGGCTGAAAAAATCTCAGACGTCCGCCAATCTTCGCTACCTCTTCCTCTGACAACTCCGCCAGCTTGGATTGAATCTCTGCCAGACTCTCCCCGCTCTTGGACAAGGTTAGAATAGCCCGCAGATGCATCAGATGACGGTCTGTATATACACGCTTATTTCCGGCAAGCTCCAGCGCAGGCAGCAGTCCGATCTGTGTGTAGTACCGCACGGTTCTCAGGTTCATAGCCGGTTCTTCCTGCTGCAGCAGTTCCGCCAGCTGTTTGCCGGTATAGGTATTCATTCCTCCCAGCTCCTCTCTGCTTAAGTTACAGTCAAATGTTATAGTTACACTTTACTGTAACCAAAGTATAAATGCAACCAAAAACGGCTCCCCAAGGACTCTTGAGGAACCGCTTATTATTACCATTTGCTCTATTCTTTAAGGCTGTCTATAGTTGTCAACTTTGCTGTCAGCCATCCAGCCGCTGGACATTGAATAACCGGGCATAGCTGCCCTCCAGAGCCATCAGCCCTTCATGCGTTCCGCGTTCAGTGATTTCCCCGTTCTCCAGAACCACGATCTGATCCGCGTGAGTGATGGTCGACAGCCGGTGAGCAACGATCAGCGTTGTACGTTCCGAGGAAAGCGACTGCAGCGACTGCTGTATCAGATGCTCTGATTCCAGATCCAGCGCCGAGGTTGCTTCGTCCAGGATCAGCACCTTCGGGTCTTTTAGGAAGACTCTGGCGATTGCCACACGCTGCTTTTGCCCCCCCGAGAGCTTCACTCCCCGCTCCCCGACCTCTGTGTCATAACCGTCAGGCAGCTGCATAATGAAATCATGGGCATTAGCCGCCTGTGCTGCAAAGATGATCTCTGCTTCACTCGCGTCAGGATTCCCGAACAGAATATTATCGCGTACTGAACCGCTAAACAGGAAATTATCCTGGAGCACCATCCCCACTGTCCGCCGCAGGCTCTCCTGGGTCAACCCTCTGATATCCTGCCCGTCCATCAGCAGGCGTCCCTCAGTGATGTCATAAAAACGGGGAATCAGGCTGATCAGCGAAGACTTGCCTCCACCGCTCATACCGACAAAAGCAACCGTCTGTCCCGGACGGATACTTAGGTTGATCCCCTTCAGCACCCAATCGTGCTCATCGTTGTATTTGAACCATACCTGGTCAAAATCAATTGCTCCTGCTGCATTCTTAAGCGGCTTCGCCCCCGGCTGATCAACAATATCGTAAGGCTCCTCCAGCAGCTCCATAACCCGCTCCAGTGATGCCGAAGCCTGGGTCAGGACCGTTGACGAGTTGATCAGCCGCCGCAGCGGCGCATACATCCGGTCGAGATAGCCAAAGAAAGCGACAAAGGTGCCAAGAGTCAGATTTCCGTGGATGACCTGGTAACCGCCGTATCCGATGACCAGCAGCGGGGCCAAGTCTGTCAGCGTATTGATAATAGCGAAGGTTACCGCGTTCCAGCGGGTCTGGGCCATTGCTTTTTCCAGAAATTTACCGTTGATGCCCTCGAACTGGTTCTGATCCACACGTTCCATGGTAAAGCTGCGGATAATGGCAATGCCCTGAATCCGTTCATGCAGATATCCCTGAATGGCTGCCAGTGCCTGTGACCGGTCCTTGGTCAGCACTTTCAGGCGTTTGTATAAGGTGTTTACAGCAATGCCGTAAAGCGGCAGAACCGCAATGGATACGAGAGCCAAAACCGGATTGAGGTAGAACATGAATGCCAGCGCGATGACAAGCGTAAACATATCCAGCCACACATTCATCATTCCGACTTCGACAAGGTTTTTGGACTGCTCCACGTCATTAATGAACCGGGAGATCGCTTCGCCGACTTTCGTATTCTGATAATACCGCAATGACAGGCGCTGCAAATGACTGTACAGCTTATTGCGCATGTCGAACAGCACTCTGCTGGTGATCAGCTGGGCAAAATATTGGCGGTAATATTCTACCGGCCCTCTGACAAGGACAAACAGCACAAATGCGCCGCTGAGTACAATCATCAGCTTCGACACCCGCTCCGGGACAGTTAATGCTGAATTCGTCAGCAAATCATCAACCACATATTTCAGAATCATCGGCAAGGTCAGCGGAATACTGAATTTGATCATGCCGATAATCAGCGTCAGCACTATCCATTTCATATAAGGACGGACAAAAGTATAATAAGATTTCCATTGCTTCACAAAAGGTTACGCCCTTTCTTTTCCCAAGCACGCTTGGATACTGTTGACATTTCCGCTCTACAGTGTTTTTATATTTTTAAGTCCATAAGTACGATTGCAGTACCCGAACTTCAGGAGGATAATGATGTCTAGACAATTTGTGACGGAAGCCGTCATGATGGCGATCTACGGCCAGCTTCTCGTACCGCAAAGCCCTGTGGAATATATTGTGCCCTATACGACCGTAATGGAATTATATGAACTGCGGGACAGCGAAGAACCGCTCATGAACCGGGCAGACGATGATTTGCACGTCAAACTCAAGATCCGTGAATTGATCGCTTATTTTGAGGAGCCGCTCAATTCCAAGAAGATTAACCGTTGCCTGTCTGTTCCCTGGGCGAAAAGCTCGGGCATTCTGCTCGGCGGGCAAGCGCAGATTACGATCATCAACAGCATTGACAATGCGGCTTACGGAGAGCTGTTCGACCCGATCGAGACCGAACTGCTGCTAACTTCACAGCGGGAGAAGGTACCGATTCTGACCGACCAATTCGAGCTGATCCAGCGCATCATCGAAGGCGGAATCCCGGTACAGGTGTATGACATTGACGATTTTGATTTTGCAATGGAGGAAGAAACCTTTCACCGTTCACAATGATGCTGCCCCCGAATGCGGCAAGGCAGCCTTACCGGTTCTTTTTCCTGCACAAAAAGCCCCTGCCTCTTGGCAAGGGCTTTTTGTGTCAGACTAGGATTTCAGCCTCATACTTGCGAAACATTACCGGCCACTGGCAGAGGAATATACTTATACTCAATATCATCTTCAGCTTCGACATAGATGATCGATAAGCTATAACCTTCCATGTACCAGAGATCCTGCTCCTCCATATAGAAAACAATGCCTTCCTGCTCTACCTGTGTGGCAGGACGCGCAGGCGCTTCAGTAGCGATTCCCAGCGAAAAACCGGGATGCAGCCCTCCGCCTGAGCTGTAACGCGGAAATAAACGGATGTAATCGCCTGTCTGCAGCGTAAGCTCCTTCTTGAACCAGGCAGCGGCTTCCGGACTAATGACCATATCCATCCTTCTTGATGCACCTCCGTTTCTTCTTATCATACTTAAAAGATGGCGGTAATCCAAATCATCCGCTCTATTTTATCATACTGCTTATTCGTAATTTGTTCAAAATTATGTTTGACATCCGTTAGATACTGGTGATAAACTCGGAACATAACGAAGCGTCTTCAAGTTATTACCAAAAAACAATGAAAGGGTGAGCGCGGTGTTGACCATTGTACCAGTTGATTTTAATAACATTGTCGGCAACTACACACAACAGCATACCGAAGCAGCCCAAGTAGTGGAAACCCACTGAATCATGCGCACGGCCGTACTTGATTTCAGTCAGGCTAATCTCTTCCATGTCTTATGTGCTGCATTATAGCACCGTGGACATGATAATCGCTGTATCTTACAGGCATATCATCCGTTTAGCGGAGGATATGCCTTTTTGTATGCTGTTAAAGAGCTGTCCACTATTGACCAGATTCGAAAGCACGCAATGAAACCGACAAAACACCTTAACACGAAAGGAAGGGATTCCCCTTGTTCTCCGTACTCCGCGATCTCGGCTGGTTTTTCCGCCGGGAAAAAAGGCGCTATTCTGTTGGCCTTATTCTATTAATTGTAGTTGGTGTATTGGAACTGCTGCCCCCTCGTCTGCTTGGCAATGCCATCGATGAAATTGTACGCGGTTCGATCACCTCAGGTTCCTTGATGAAATACATCGGACTTATCGTTCTAATGATGCTCATTATTTACTGGATCACTTACATCTGGATGCACAAGCTGTTCGGAGGCTCCAACCTGGTGGAACGCCTGCTGCGCTCCCGGTTCATGAACCATCTGATGACGATGACTCCCTCCTTCTTCGAAAAAAACCGTACCGGTGACCTTATGGCCCGGGCAACCAATGACATCCGCGCTGTAGCCACAACCGTCGGCTTCGGTATGCTGACGCTGGTGGACTCAACGGTCTACCTGTCCGTGGTGCTGCTGGCGATGGGATTTCTGGTCAGCTGGAAGCTGACGCTTGCGGCGGTTCTGCCGCTTCCGCTGATCGCGGTTGCGATGATTTTCTACGGCAAGGCTATCCACGACCGCTACAGCCTGGCACAGGATGCCTTCGGTGACATGAACGACCAGGTGCTGGAATCGGTATCCGGGGTGCGCGTAATCCGTGCTTATGTGCAGGAAAGACTTGATGAGAAACGTTTTGCCGACATTACGGATGATGTATACCGCAAAAATATGGCGGTGGCACGGGTCGATGCCTTCTTTGAGCCGACTATCCGCTTCTGCGTAGGACTGAGCTACATAATTGCCCTCACTTATGGAATCTATCTTGTCTTCCGTAATCAAATTACACTTGGTGACCTTGTCTCCTTCAATATGTACCTCGGGATGATCGTCTGGCCGATGTTCGCCATCGGTGAGCTGATCAATATTATGCAGCGGGGCGGCGCTTCACTTGAGCGGATCGATGAAACCACGAACACCCGTCCGGATGTGGAAGATGTCGCCCAGCCGGTTCCGGTGGCCCAGCCTACCAGTATTGAACTAAAAGATGTAACCTTCCGCTATCCGACTTCAACCGTCGATAATCTCAGCGGAGTGAGCTTCTCTCTGTCCCAGGGGCAGACACTGGGTGTAGTCGGCCGCACCGGCAGCGGTAAATCGACGCTGCTGAAGCAGCTGCTGCATGAGTATCCGGCCGGCCAAGGTGAAATCAGGATCTCCGATGTTCCTATTCAGAACATCGCGCTTGATCAATTGCACAGCTGGATGGGCTATGTGCCGCAGGAGCAGATCCTCTTCTCCAAGTCGGTGCGTGAGAACATCCAGTTCGGCCACCATAACGCCAGTGATGAACTGATTATGCAAGCGATCACTGCAGCCGCCTTCCAGAATGACCTGGGCACCTTGTCTGACGGTCTGGATACACTGGTCGGCGAACGCGGCGTCTCCCTCTCCGGAGGACAGAAGCAGCGCGTCTCCATCTCCAGAGCGTTCATCGCGAATCCGGACATTCTGATTCTGGACGATGCGCTGTCTGCCGTTGATGCGCGTACCGAAGCCCGGATTATCGGGAATATCCGCGAGGAACGCGCCGGCAAAACCACACTGATCTCCACCCACCGCCTCTCTGCTGTTGAGCATGCCGATCTGATCGTCGTGCTGGATAACGGGCATATTATTGAACGCGGAACACATCAGGAGCTGCTGGCCATGAACGGATGGTACCGTGAGCAGTTTGACCGCCAGCAGGTGGAGAACAATCTGGACTAATTCATGAATAACATATAGGGAGGTGTCACCGTTGACACAGAGTACAGGCAAACGTCTGCTGCAGTACGCACTGACTGCCAAAAAAACCTTCATCGCAGCGCTTCTGCTGCTGACCATCGGCGTAGCGGCTGAGCTGGCGGGTCCTTTTATCGCCAAGAACATGATCGACAACCATCTGCTCGGGATTGAGAAGCCATACTTTCAGACCTCCTCTTCCGAAGATGCGGCTGAATATAAGAATAACTTCTATAAACGCGGCGACCGATTTACCGGGGATGAAGCCAAAGGCCAGGAGATCCGCCTGCTGCAGGTAGGCAAGAGCTTCTATTTCATCAATGAAGCAGTCAGCCAGCCCGAAGGGGACCGTTCCTTCAAGGATGGGGAGCTGCAGATCAAGTACGGGGATCAAATCTCCGTCTATCCGGCCGTAAAGCTGTCCGCAGACGAATTATTTGCTTTTTATAAGCCTGAATTTCCGGGGATTTATGAGCTGGTTGGGCTGTATGCCATCTTCCTGGTCATTTCAATTCTGGCCGAATTCGGCAAAACCTACTGGCTGCAATCGTCAGCCAATCAGGTGATCCGCAAGCTGCGGACCGACGTATACGCTCATATCCAGCGGCTTCCGGTATACTTTTTTGACAATCTGCCTGCGGGCAAGGTCGTCTCCCGGGTCACCAATGACACGGAAGCAGTGAAAGACCTGTTTATTGCAGTACTATCCAATTTCAGCACAGGCATTATTAATATCATTGGTGTGTATGTTGCCCTGTTCCTGCTCGATGTGCGGCTTGGCCTGATCAGCTTGTTCATTGTGCCAATTATTGTACTGTGGATCGTGCTGTACCGTAAAGTAGCGACTAAATACAATACGATCATCCGTTCAAGGCTGAGTGAAATCAATGCCATTATTAACGAGTCGATCCAAGGAATGTCGATCATCCGGATTTTCCGCCGCCAGAAGCAGAGCCGCGAAGAATTCGAGCATCTCAACGATGATTATATGAAATATCAGAATAAAATGCTTAATCTGAATGCCCTCACCTCCCACAATCTCGTGAATTCACTGCGTAATCTCTCCTTTGTGCTGGTGCTGTGGTATTTCGGATTCGGCAGTCTAAGCGGCTCCACTTTCGTGTCGCTTGGCGTCCTCTATGCTTTTGTCGATGTGCTCGGACGGATGTTCCAGCCGATTACCGGTATGGTGAACCAGCTTGCGAACCTGGATAGCTCCATGGTCTCCGCAGGCCGCGTATTTACACTGATGGATGAGCCGGGTGAGCCGGTTACAGACGGTACGATGCCGCGCTACAAGGGCAATGTGGTGTTCAATAACGTCTCCTTCGCCTACAAAAAAGACTTCGTCCTGCGTGATATATCCTTTGAAGCGCGTCCGGGTGAAACGGTAGCCTTGGTCGGCCACACCGGTTCGGGAAAAAGCTCGATCATCAATCTGCTGTTCCGCTTCTATGATCCGCAGCGGGGTACAATCACGATTGACGGCCAGGAGGTTACCTCCATTCCCAAGCAGTGGCTGCGCAGCCACATGGGGATCGTGCTTCAGGACCCGTATCTCTTCACCGGCACCATCGCTTCCAATGTCAGTCTCGGGGATGAACGCATCAGCCGGGAGCGGGTAGAACGGGCGCTGCGTGAAGTCGGCGCGGATAAACTGCTGTCCCATCTGCCGCTCGGCTTCGATGAACCGGTAGTAGAGAAAGGCAGTACACTTTCCGCCGGCCAGCGCCAGCTGATCTCCTTCGCCCGGGCACTTTCGTTCGATCCGGCGATTCTTATTCTGGATGAGGCGACCTCCAATATCGATACTGAAACGGAGAGTATTATTCAGGAAGCGCTGGAGGTGCTTAAGAAAGGCCGCACCACCTTTATCATCGCCCACCGCCTGTCGACCATCCGCAGCGCAGACCAGATTCTGGTGCTGCACCACGGAGAGATCGTCGAGCGCGGCAGCCATGATGAACTGATGGCGCTGGGAGGCCGCTACTTCCGGATGTATCAGCTCCAGCTCGGGGCCGGCGCTGCGGGTGCAGCGGAAACTCCAGCTGTGTTTGCAGAGCCTTCCGAAGCTGCGGTACTGCAGCCTTCACTTAAGCAAGGGTAAGTCACACTGCCCATAGCTTGGAATCCAAAAAAGACAGTCCTCAGTTAATGAGGACTGTCTTTTTTACTGTCTTTTTTGAAGAGAAGCGAACCTAATCATGCCCCGCCCGTTGTTGCAGAAGAATTACATTGAAGATGGAACATTTGTTCTATATAATGGTAAACAATACATAAATGAACGGAGGAAACTAATGTGATTACCTATAGACTGAGCAAGCAGCAGGCCCGGATGTTTTTGCTGCATCACCAGCGTCTGGTTCCTGGTGGTCTTCCTGGCGGTAAGCAGAGTATCGTTGAGTATGTCCGTCATGTTGGCTGTATTCAATATGATCCGCTCAGCATTGCCGGACATAATCATGAGCTTGTGCTTCAGGCACGTGTTCCGGGTTTTGTCCCCGGGCTGGCGAATGAACTGCTGTACACAGACAGAATACTGTACGACGGCTGGGACAAGAATATGTCGATCTACTGCACAGAGGACTGGCCCTATTTTCGCCGGTTAAGAGACCAGGCGTTAGCGCGGCAACATGGAAATGAAGTTCTGCTGAAGACGATAATGCAAGTACGGGAAGCGCTAATCGAGCGCGGGCCGCTGTCTTCTCTGGATCTGGAAGGGAAAGAGAAAATGAACTGGGCCTGGGCCCCGGCCAGAATCACACGGGCTGCATTGGAAACGATGTATTTCCGGGGCGAAGTTTCCGTACACCACCGTGTACATACCCGCCGTTATTACGACTTCACCGCCAATCTGCTGCCGGAACGTATTCTAAACGCCGATGAGCCTAATCCCACACAAGAGCAATATAATGACTGGTATGTGCTGCGGCGTATCGGCAGTATCGGGCTGCAATGGAATAAATCCGGTGACGGCTGGCTCGGTATTTCCGGCCTGAAGAGCAAGGAGCGGACTGCGGCTGTACAGCGCCTGCTGCTGAATGACAGTATACGTGAGGTATATGTAGAGGGTCTTAAGCTTCCGCTGTATATGCGGAGTCAAGATGCACCGGAGCTTGAAGCTGTGCTGCTGCGGGAAGCAGAAGGAGCCGATAACCCGGCCGGAGCCAAGAATGGAGGCACGTTCGCGGCTGCGCTGGCTCCGCTTGATAATCTGCTGTGGGACAGAGAGCTGATCCGGCAGCTGTTCGGGTTCCATTACCGCTGGGAGGTATACAAACCTGCAGCAGAACGGGAATTCGGCTATTATGTGCTGCCTCTGCTCTGCGGCGACCGTTTTGCGGCCAGATTTGAGCCGGTAATGAACCGGAAAAACGGTGTTCTGTCGATCAACAGCTGGTGGTGGGAGCCCGGCGAAACCCTTACCGCCGAAATGATTCCGGTGATCGCTGATGCTATCGCATCGCTGGCCCGCTGTAACAGAGCGGTCAGCGTAGCTTTTTCACCTGAAGTCATCCAAGGCTGCGGTCTTCAGGAGTTGTCGGATGCGGTAAGTGACCTGTGCAATGTACAAGCATAGATTATGGTAATTATTCTATAAACAAAGAGACTCTCTATACACAGATAATCTGTGTATAGAGAGTCTCTAATGGACGTTATGTATATCCATATCTTCTTAAATGGCTATTCTAGCTATACGTCCGATGCCTGTAAAGAGAATCCGCTTAATATTCCCTTCATTCAATAAACCGCTCCTCTTCCAGCCCCAGTTTCGTATACATCTCCGTGCAATACCCCTGCAATTTAATTTCCAGTCTGCTGGCCTTGTTCTTAAATCTTTTCAGCTCGCGGATCATATGCGCCCTGCCCCCCGGAGTAAAGGTCTCCTGGATACGCTCCTTGAAATAGTCATGAACGATGTGGTTGCGCTGCTTCCATACGGCCTGCAGCTGGTTCGTCTCTTCTTCCGAGAATGGAAAATGATGCTGGATTTCTTTGATGAGCTGGCCGAGTGAATTGCTGAGTTTGCGCTGATACAAATCTGAGAGATCCGCTTCTGTAGGCGTTTTCCCCTGAGACAGCTTCGTGAGCAGCAGCAGGTTGGTCAACTGCTGTTCCAGAGCCTGACAATAATAGACTGCCAGTCCGAAATAAGCAAATAGCTCTTTGGATTGTTCACTCTCCGGTAGTTGTGTATCCTTCATCTTTCCTCCCCTTCTTTATCTGTATATTTTTATTGTCTCATAAATTCTTACCGTAATCCATGTGGCCCGAGCGGTACAAATAAAACCCGCACAACAGTATAATGTACACCAGAACATGGGCAAAAGAGCCAAGCAGACTCATAAAGGACAGCTCGTCCGCGTTCATTAGCGCATTCATCATCGGTGCTGCCGGAGGTAAGAACACAGGTACCACCGGACCTGGAATGAGCTCTTCCAGCTTCTTGCCGCCGACGGACACAATCAGAATAATCAAGAGAATTCCAATAGCATAGCTGCTTTTGGGAACCCAGGAAGTCTGTAAATAGAGGGCAATGGATATACCGAGCATGCCCAGCAGCATATGCCCGGCAAGAGCCAGTGTCATGTGGTAAAGCCCGGCAGGCTGAGCGAAGCTCCCGGTCATAACCGGATAAACAACCGTCAGCAGTGCCAGCACCAGTGTAAGCAAAGCAAGCGTCAGTATCCCTCCCAGACCATATTTCACGCTACTCCGCAAATGAACAATGGTTACCTGCCGCTGCACCGCCTGTTCATGGTTAAGAAAGCTGAGTCCCATCCAGGCACAGCCGATAAACAGAATGACGGCGGTAGCCGCATAGCTGCTCATTACCGGATTAGGCTTATAGGTATAGAGAAAGAGCACGGAGATTACAATGGAGGCTACTGGTGCAAAATACCGCTGCGATGACGTATAACTCTTCAGCATATAGGTGATAAGCGGTCTCATCATGCGGTGGCCTCCCCGCTCTGTTTTGGATCCATCCACTGTTCAAGTCCGCACTTTCCGCTGCGTTGTTCCAGCGATAGCACCGATCCGCCCAAGTCCAGGATATGACGCAAGAATTCGTCCGTCCAGGCAGTTTCCACTTCCCATTCCATACACTCTTCTCCAGTGTAGCGATGATGAACGTACTGGGAGGAAATATAGCCGGTTAGTTCTGTCATTGCTGTATGTGCCTGTTGCGTAAACGCTGTGCTTAATATGTATGATGAAGGCTTATCCCGAAGCTTCCCTGCATCTGTTATCATCAGTGTCCTGCCCGCCTGAAGCACATGTACTCCGGCATCCAGAGCTTCTACACAGAATGGTTCATGGACGGAGAAGACGAGGGCTGTACCGCTGCATTTCAATTCCTTCAGGAGTTCTATAAGCGTATGCTGTGCCGGGAGATCAAGTCCGGACAAAGGTTCATCCAGCAGCAGCAGCTCCGGCTCACCAAGCAGGCTCTGAATCAGATTCACCTTTTGGAGCATGCCCTTGGAGTACCCTGTCATGGCCTGTTTACGAAACGGCGTAAGCTGAAAAGCCTCAAGCAGCTGAACAATCTTATTCTTAAGCAGCGCCGCTGACATTCCGCTAATCCGGCCCATGCTATTTAAATACTCTTCCGCTGACATCTTGAGCCCGGGAAACGCCTCAGGCGCATAACTAATTCTTAGCTTCTGTTTCGCCGGGAGCAGGCTTCCGGAAGAAAGTTTGAGCAGCCCGGCTAGAATCGCAAGCAGCGTGCTTTTGCCTGAGCCGTTGCGTCCGATTAGAGCTGTGGCTGTTCCGGTATCTATTGTCATGGATATATCATTTAGAACCGGGTGACCATTATACAGCTTGGTTGCCCCGGATAAATGTAACAAGTGCTGCTGTTGAAGTGTCATTCCGCTGACTCCCCCTCAGAGATAAGCTTACCTGCAAATTTCATGATGATAGAAGCGGCAGCAGAAGCCGCCTCATTTACTTCTTAAACTATTCGCCGGATTACCCTTGCTTTCCTCTTGGAGCTGAGAGTTTGACTGACGAATCCAAACAAAAAAGCCAGAATCGCTTCAGTCACTTTACCGAAGGCGGCTCTGGCTTTGTATAGCCTTTATCAGTTCACTGTATTAAGCGTATACCTCTACGGCACCGCTAATCAGGCGGCAAGCCATTGCAGCACTGCGGCAGGCATCAATGCACTCCTGACAGTGTGTTTGCTTATGCCTGCTGCTCTCATCGGCACAGCGTTCGCAGATTTCCGCGCACAGGCGCAGGATTTCAACCACGAACGGACTTTGACGGGTCATTGCCTGGATGGCAAAAGAACAAATATCCGCACATTCCCGGTCAAGACGGATGCTCTCCCGCAGGGTAGCAAGATCATATTCTTTCAGGCTTGAGACATAGCTATAGTTACAGGCATTCATAGATTTGATACATGCGTCAATGCATTCCTGATATTGAATTCGGGTCATAGCCTTATACCTCCTGCAATCATTATAGGTTATGCCTATGTATTAACCTGCAAGATAAAGAACGAACCAAGCGACTCAGGCAGGACCGGATGTGCTGACCGTAATAAGGATTATTGCCTGGGCTGCAAGAGCCTTACGGATGTAGTCCTTATCCTGGACATAGGAAGCCTGTATTACAGGCTTCTCCGGACGGTGCCCGGCCGGATCAGTGTGCGCTTCTCCAGCTGTAGAAGCTGAGTGCGCAGCTCACCGGACGAGAAGTGCTCCCCGATAAATACCGCTACGTCAGGCACCTCACCCTGGGGGGTGATTTTCATGAAATCAGCTTCTCTATAAGCATATTGGAACAAAAACCGGCTCGAAGTGTCGCTGAACGTAACAATCCCTTTGGCCCGGTATACATCACGCGGCAGCTCTTTAACGAACTGCTCGAATTCCTCACTGTTTACGGCACGCTTAAAATAATGGGTATAGGCCATAACATGATCATGGGTAGGGTGGGCATGAACCGTGTGATCCGCAGTCCCTTGGACAGACTCTCCGCCCTCCCTAATCCCTTCCTCTGCTTCCTCATCGTCCCGGCCTTCCAGATGTACCCCGCCAAGGCTTCCCAGTAAAATTTCCGGTTCCAGACCGCAGCGCACTGCCGGCAAAATTTCCGCATAAGCATTCCATTTGCGCAGCACATCCGATATCTCTACAGCTTCTTCAGCTGTGACCCGGTCCGTCTTATTCAAAATAAGCACGGATGCGCAGCGGATCTGCTCCTGCATCAACCGGTAGGTTGAACCCTGCTGTGAGCGGTACAGCTCAAGCAGATGCGCAGCATCGACGACAGTAATCAGACCTTTCAGCTCCACCAGCTGATAGAGTGAGGTTTCAGTAACCGCATCGACGATTTCCAGCGGATTCGCAGCACCAGTGGCTTCAATGACCACAACATCCGGTGATTCTTTCTTCACCAGCGTTGTCAGCTCTGTGCTGAGGTCGCCGCGGCTGGTGCAGCAGATACAGCCGCCGAGCATCTCTGCCATAGGAACCGATTGCTCTACCAGAAGCCCGTCCAGATTAACTTCCCCTAATTCGTTCATCACCACTGCCGGGCGCAGACCCTGGGCTTTCCAGTGGTCCAGCAGCCGCTGCAGTAAGGTTGTTTTGCCGCTGCCCAGAAATCCTGATAATATGTATACCGGCAATGCCTGTTTCATGTTTCATCGCTCCCCAAAAATACCGTTATGGTAGCGAGTTTACTACAAATATGTATACACAAGCAAGGAGCAGCTGCGGAGGACTTGCCCCCGCCCTCTGATGCCCCCGGCTTGTCTTTGCTCTCTTCATCACCTATTATGAGGGTAAAATGACTTATAAGGAGTGGTCCCATGTCATCCGTTGATGAACACCGCCGCGAAGCACCGCAAACGGTATCCTGTTATATTATTACGGTCTCGGACACAAGAACGATGGAAACTGATACCGGAGGAGCGTTGATCGCTTCCATGCTGGAAGAGGCTGGCTATCAGGTTGTGGGCCGCAAGATCGTTAAAGATGACTATGAAGAGATCCGCGAGCTGATCTACAAAAGCTCCGTCCATTCCGGAATCGAAGCCGTGCTGCTGACCGGCGGTACGGGAATATCTCCCCGCGACACCACCTATGAGGCCGTTGCCTCCCTGCTGGACAAATCGCTGCCGGGCTTCGGTGAAATATTCCGCCTGCTCAGCTTCACAGAAGACATCGGCTCCGCCGCCATTCTAAGCCGGGCCATTGCCGGCACTATCGGCAGCACGGCTATTTTCTCGATGCCCGGCTCCACCGGAGCGGTCAAGCTGGCCATGAGCCGGCTGATCCTTCCTGAGCTCCGCCATGTCATGCGCGAGATTTATAAACAGGGTTAACTGGCGATAGAGTTGTTCAAATAGATGGAATAAACCGCTAAAAGGACAGCTCTCAGCTGTCCTTTTTTGGTGGCTTCAACCAATAGCCAGTATGAAGGTTTCCACTCACGTTAGCGGTATGTCCCCAGCACCCGGTCATAAATATCCTCAATCAGCCTTAGGCCGCCGTTATAACCGGCATACCCACCGTTCAGAATGAGCCGGTAGGTAACCGGCACACTGACCGGTAGCAGATCGGCACCCAGCTCCGCAGCCAGATCACGCTCCCAGCCGCTGCCCAGAATCAGTGCACGCTGCTTCGGCCTGCTTGCCCAGATCTCCTCCTGGATGGCTCCACCATCCTCTACAAACTCCACTTTGGCTGAACGCCTGGAGGAAATGTGGCTGAACTGCTCCACGATAGCCGCGCGGTATTCCTCTGGAGTATTGTCCACGACATATTGCGTCTCCGCCGGGAGAATCCCCAGCTCATTCAGCAAATATTTGGAGAAACCAACGGCATAGGTTGCATCCAGCATGGTATAGAATACACGCGGCAATCCATAGCGGAATTCGAGCATGAAGTCAGCAGTCCGCTCAATGTGGGCATAGAACTTTCGTTCCTCGTCTAGTATAAAAGCCTCCGCCTGCTCTTTGTCCAGACTGCTGAATTCCGCCACTTCTCGGAGGAAACGGCCCGTTTCAATCCCGCCGACCGGCAGATAGGGGAAATGGTAATACGGCGTGCCGTATTTCTTCTTCAGCAACTCCGCACTTTTCAGTCCTGGCCATGCCGACACCACGATATTGAATTCCGCCCGGGGAATGCTTAGCCACTCAGTCACGCCGCCGGACTCCGGTCCAAACAGCACATTGGGCTTGAGCCCGAGACCTGTCAGGATTCGCTTCAGTTCCTGCAGATTCCCGATCCAGTACGGATCTTGATATGGCACGGAGGCGAATACATTCACAAGCCCTGGAATGATGTCCTCCTTCTCCTCAGCGTACTTGTCGACATACTGTTCCACAATTGCTTTGATCACCAGATCATGGCTGACATAGTTATTGCTCTTGAAACCGCCGGTTTCCACATAGACCAGCGGCTTATCCAGTACCTGAAAATCCCGGGTCACCTGGCCGACATTATCACCGACGATATCGGAGGTACAGCCGGTCAGCACCACATACAGATCGGCATCGATGACCTTAAAGGCACCGTCGATCACACTGCGCAATTTCCCTTCACCGCCGAAGACAATTTCCGCTTCACTTGAATTCGTGCAAGGAATGGTGCTGCCACCTGCGTACCCCTCCCCCTGACCCAGAAAACCATGAATCTTCGTGCTGCAGCCCGGACCGGCATGAACTACCGGCACTGCGCGGTGGATGGCAATCACCGACTGCTGCACGCCGAGGGCGCAGGAATAACGTGGCTGTTCAATAAGCTTCGACATGGACGTTGCCTCCCAGGAAAGTATACGGCTCCTGCTCCATCCACCATTTGGTGTAGGGCATCGTGCTGTGCTTGGCGAGATTCGTTACGAATTCCCGGTTGTCCAGCGTCTCCAGAATACGCTCCGCATAATTCAGCAGTCCCTGATATCCCCAGCTGAAATGCTCATCGCCGATCAGCAGCGTCGGAATGCCGAGCTTAGCCCCCCAATGCGTCATCCCGCCATGACGGGCGATCATCAGATCGGGACGA
The DNA here is from genome assembly GCF_031599675.1 of Paenibacillus pedocola. Lineage (NCBI taxonomy): Bacteria > Bacillati > Bacillota > Bacilli > Caryophanales > Paenibacillaceae > Paenibacillus > Paenibacillus pedocola. The sequence continues at coordinate 3,687,507 of NZ_CP134223.1, forward strand.
ACCCGGTTCAGGATATTCGCCAGCTCGTAGGCCTGCTTATTGCAGACGTTGTAATTGGGAACATCCCCGTACGTTTTGACCGTATGATCCAGCATATCCGCTGCCAGATCGCCGTTGTCATAGACAGGGTCATGATGAAAAATCGCCGCCCCCTGTACGTCTATGCCCAGCTCGCGCAACAGCGCAATCAGTGCATGGCCGTGCGCGGAGCCGGCGGTAAGGTAGCAGGTGGTTCCCGTTAACTTTTCTCTGTATTCCTCCAGCTTCGGCAGCACCGCTGCCTTTTCCACAGCGATGATCTCCTCAATCTCGTCTTTACGGTCCAGCACCCGGCCCAGCTCACGCATCCAGGCATCGGTTCCGGCCAGCCCGTAAGCAATCGGTGCCTTGATCTCCGGAACATCATAGACCTGCTCCAGTGCCGCGCCGAGATAGGTCCCGAGGGTAGGGCAGATCTGGATGGTCGCCGCCGCTTCAGAAATGGTCTCCAGCTGGGCAACGGTGGAGAATGGCACGATATAATCAGCCTCGTAGCCCAGCTTGTTCAGCAGGCCGGAGAAGACATCGCTGCCCCAGAAGTTGATGATATTGACCTTGTTCGTTTTCTTTTCCGGCGGCTTAACGATTTTACGGACAATGGAATGGTAAGCTGAATCGAAACCTGAGGTCCAGATCTTCGATTTGAAGCCCTCGCAGAAGCAGGTGACAACAGGAATACCAAGCTCCAGGGTCAGTTTATTCGTTACTCCCTCCACATCATCACCGATAATCCCGGAAGCGCAGGAAGTAGTTACAAATATCGCCTTCGGCTTGGCACGTTCAAAAGCCAGTCTGATTGTAGCCTCCAGCTTGCGGGCTCCACCGAATACCGTGTCCATCTCTTCAAGATTCGTATTGAAATATCTGCCGATAACCGGTGGAAGATCACGCTCCATCTGTCCGACCCGGTAGACAAAATTAAAGCCGAAGAAATCCCCGGCGCAGCCCACCGGAGCATGGTTCACCATCGCGGCGTCCGTAATCATCGACAGCTGGCAAAAAGCATTGCCCGAGCTGCAGCCCATGCACTGGCTGAAGGAGCGGGTACCGTCCTTTAAGCCACCGGCGTTCGAACAGCTTACCAACCCGGCAGCGGTGCCGGAGAAACCGGTAATCGACCCCAGACGTAGCTCGCGGACCGGAACTTCGGGGGTGTTCAAATTCACTTTGCTCATTATTCTCTCCTTTCCTGACCTCCAGGCCTACAAGTAATATTCCAGACTCTTGCTGCTGCCGGCAAAATGCAGGATCTCCAGGATTTTGGAACGCAGGCGGATAAACTCCGAACTGCCTCTATCACGCGGATGCTCCATTCCCACCTCTACAATTTCCTTGATCTGTCCCGGTCTTGCCGACATAATAACAATCCGGTCGCTTAAGTACACCGCTTCATCCACATCATGGGTTACGAGAATCATTGTCGTGCCTCTCAGCCGCCACAGCCGGAGCAGCTCATCCTGCAGGTTCATCCGGGTAAAAGCATCCAGCGCCCCCAGCGGCTCATCGAGCATCAGCACCTTGGGTTCGTTAATCAGGGCCCGGGCCAGGGAAGCGCGCTGCGCCATCCCGCCCGAGACCTGATGCGGGTAGGCATTACCGAATCCTTGCAGCCCGACCATGTCCAGATATTCATCCGGCTTGCTGCGGTTTTCCTTATACACCTTCCGGGCCTTCAGCCCGGCGGCAATATTCTGGCGGATGGTGATCCAGGGGAACAGGTTAGCCTGCTGAAATACGTATCCCCGTTCATGATGCGTGCCGGAAATCCGGGCACCGTCGAGCGTGATTTCACCGGCTGCACATTCGTCCAGTCCGGCGATCAGGCGCATCAGTGTTGTTTTGCCGCAGCCGCTCGGACCAATAATGGACACGAACGTGCCCGGCAAAATATCCAGATTCACCTCTTTCAGCGCTTCTACCTTATGACCGGACTCCTCTTCATAAATGCGGCTGACCCGGCGGATATTTACCGCGCCTTTTGCGTCTTGCGTGTTTCTCGCATCTTTCGTACCTTCCGCCTCTTTCGCATCTTCAGCCGCTTCCACGGCATTCTTAATCATTTCACCAGCCCCTTCTGCCATTTCAGCACCCGGTCCCTGACCCTGAAAATAATCGCCATAACGATCGAGAAGGTCACCGCCATAATGATAATCGATGCATAGACCTTAGCGTAATTGGACCAGCCTTTAGCCCAGTTAATGTACCATCCGAGCCCCGCTCTCGCCCCGATCATTTCAGACACCACCAGTGTGGCAAAAGAAATGCCGGTCGCCGTATAGATTCCGCTGAAGATCGAAGGCATTGCTCCGGGAATCGCCACCCGGAATATCAGAAACCGCTCATCCGCTCCCAGCGTCCGTGCCGCCTCAAAATACGTATTCTGTACATTTGCAATGCCGACACTGGTCATAAAAGCGACCGGAAAGCAGACCGCGATCACAATCAGCAGCACAGCCGCATAGAAACTGGACGGAACGAGAATCATCGCAATCGGAATCAGCGCGGTTGCCGGAATAACTCCCATCACCTTGAGCACCGGAAACAGCCAGTAGCTCCACTTACGGTACCAGCCGATCAGCACGCCAAGCACAATGCCCAGGAAGCTGCCGATCAGAAAACCGATGACTAAGAGCCGCAAGGAATATGCTGTACTAAGCAAAAGGGTACTGGCGTCCTCAACCATCACTGAGACAATCTGCGCCAAACCCGGAACGAACGGCAGCGGCAACAAATTCAGTTTCGTACTAAGTACATCCCAGAGCGATAGTACTAGCCCAAGTACAAAATAAAACGGCGAATCATACAGCGCTTTGTTCCATCTTTTATCATTCAGTCTGGCAACCGGGATGCGGAGCGCGAAAAAAACGATAAAGGCGAGCAATACGATCCGGTAAGGCAGCAGCTCCACCTCTTGCCGCGCCGGAATCACCAGACTGACTGCCAGCGCAACCCCGAAGGAGATAATCGGCAAGCCGGTGCGGAGCCCGGCAGGACGACGCAATATCTCCCGCGAAGGTTCAACCAGCGCCAGATTGTGGTCCACAATGCTCATAAATCGGCTAACCTCCTTAAAGGTCTATCGCAGTTTATTGCTACTTCACAGCCCCGAACACATCATAATAAGCGGTCTTGAGGAATTCCTCCGGATCGGTATCCTTTTTGAGGAAGCCGGTCTTACTGAACTGCTTCACGAAGTAACGCACATCTTCCTGGGCAGCATCCGTAGTGAAATTAAAATGATAGCTTTCGATCAAATCCGTCACCAGCTTCACATCATCAGTGGCCACGTATTTCTTCTCAATTTCCAGCTTGGCAGTTTCTTCCGGATGCTCGGCGATCCAGGCGGTTGCTTTTTGATAGGCTCTGGCGATGGCTGCGACGCGCTCCGGGTCTTCCTTGATTTTTTTGCCCGAGGCATACAGGAAGCAGCAGCTTTTGCCGGCAAAATTGGCATCGGTGGAGATATCCGACAGAACCGTGTAACCGTTATTCACTTCAGCCAGCTTACCGAACGGGTCCCAAGCGGCGTAGACGTCGATCTCGCCTTTTTTGACGCCTTCCTGAAGCTGATCCAACGGATACGCCAGCCACTGCACATCCTTTTGCGGATCGAGACCGGCATTGGTCAGAACGACACTGGCAACCGCCATCGGCACACCGCCGATTTCGTCAACCCCAATCCGTTTGCCCTTCAGGTCAGCAGCAGTCTTAATGTCCGAACCCGGCGGAACGACGAGCTTAATGCACCCGTGATGCAGTCCGCCGATTACCTTGAGATCAAGTCCTTGCTGGATGGATGTAAACCAGACAAAGTCACCGTTGGTCACTGTAAATTCACCTGTTGTGAGCCCTGTTTTCATTGTATCCATCGAACCGCTGACCAGCTCTACATCAAGGCCTTCCTCAGCAAAAAAGCCCTTCTCATACGCCACATAGCTCGGTGCACCGCACACCGCTCCGCTCAGCGCCTGAATCTTCAGCTTGCCGTATTTATAGCTGGCCTTGGCCGCATTTCCGCTGTTACCAGCCGCAGCATTGCCTGTCGGAGCTTTCGCTGTCGCGGCAGCCGTATTAGACGTATGATTATGGTTGTTAGTTGAATTATTTTTCTCTGCAGTATTGTTGCCGCAGGCGGTTACTACCACCAATGCCGAGGTAACCAGCAGGATTGCCGGCAGCTTTTTTTTATTATTCATAACCGTTTCTCTTCCTCCCCAGTTTCAAGCTTCTCTTATACTAAAGTTTCAACAAAAGCCTTGGCGAACGCCTGCTCCAAATCCTGAATCAAATCATCGGCATCCTCCAGCCCAATTGACAAACGGATCGTTTCCGGAGCAATTCCCGCCGCCGCCTGTTCCTCGGCATTCAGCTCGCCATGCGTCGTCTTCGGAGAATTAATGATCAGCGATCTCGCATCACCTACATTGGCATGATAACTGAACAATTCCACGGCGTTCAAAAAGCTTTTGAGCTGCTGCTCATTGCCCTTGAAGCCGAAGGTGAAAATCGAACCCGCACCTTTAGGAAAATACTTTTCCGCCAAGGCCTGATAGGGATTACCTTCCGCCGCCGGATGGCTCACCCAGCTGACTTTATCACTCTTCTGGAGGTAATCGACAATCCGCAACGCATTCGACACCTGCTTGGATATCCGCTCCGACAAGGTTTCTGTCCCCTGAATCAACAGAAAGGCATCGAAGGGGCTAAGTGAAGCTCCAAAGTAAGCCAGATAGCTGAGCCGGACCCTCGCTGTAAAAGGGGCCTCCGGGAAAACCTCAAGAATGCTTCGCTCCCGCCCGCTCTCCTGATCCCTGAGTAAATACTGCGGCTCCTCCAGATGTGGGAACTTGCCGTTATTCCAATTGAATTTGCCGTTCTCTACAATGACGCCGCCCAGCGTAGTGCCATGACCGCCGATAGCTTTGGTAGCAGAGTAAACGATAATATCGGCTCCATGAGCAAAGGAATCGAACAAGTACGGTGTGCCAAAAGTGTTGTCGATCACAAGCGGAATACCCTGCTCATGCGCAACCTCGGCGATAGCCTCGATATCGAGTATGGTCGAATTCGGATTGCTGATACTTTCGATCAGAATCGCCTTCGTATCGCTCTTAATCGCGCTCTTGAAGGAAGCCGGATCATCCGAATCCTCCACGAAATCCACATGTACCCCAAATCGTGGATACAGATGATTAAGTGCATCAAACGTACCCCCGTACAGCCGCGGAGTGGTCAAAATCCTGCCCCCGCCCTCCGCAAGATTAAGCAGCGTGTAGGCCACCGCAGCCATACCGGAGGCTACAGCTACCGCTCCCGTGCCCTTGTCCAGTGCGGCGAGCCGCTGTTCCAACACAGCAACCGTCGGATTGCCGATGCGGGTGTACAGATACCCGGCCTCCGTCATGCCGAATAATTTCTCTCCACGCTCCACGCTGCCCAGATCATAGGAGGCCGTCTGATAAATCGGTACAGCCACTGAATAATTATGCTCCCTTGAATCGTAACCGGCGCGTACCTTCAACGTGTCAAAACCCAGTTTCTTCTCAGCCATCGTTCTCCTTCTCTCTCTTCTTTTTTTAATGAACGGCCCCCGATGAAAAATAAGACAGTAACCTTCCGTATTTCAATAGCAAGGTGTCAATCTCTTCCTTGGTCACCACAGCAATAATCTCTGCTTTACGCAGGGTTTCCCGCGGCAGCGCGCCGATTCCTGAGCAGAACAGCATGCTGCAATCCCCCAGCAGATCTACCGTTTCCTTAAGAATAGTGTCAGGTTCAGATTCACCGCAGGCTGCCGTCCCGTTGCAGTACGCCTGGATCTTGCGGACGCCAAGCAGCCGGGAGGCTTCCCCGTCAACCTCATAGATCAGAAATTCCCTGGCATGCCCAAAATGCACATTCACCTTGCCGCCGCCTCTGGTCGCGACCGCTATCCTTGTTACTACGCCGCCGGAGCTGCTGCGCCCGCGCCGCTCCCGGCGGCTTTGTAGTTTGCTGTCCAGCCTTACCAGCTCCAGTTCCCGCTCCTGCGGAGAGTATACGGTCTGTTTGGTAAGAATCTCTTCCCCGATGCGATCCTCACCGAGCAGACCAACCGCATCGGCACGGCACTGGCGGCAGTGCCGCATGACCGGCATCAGGTCGGCAGAATCCTCTTGCACCTGTAGTGTCAGCCTGGGATCAGGCGGAACTCTTCCGTCCTGCTCAAAACGGCTGCCTGGTGAAATGATCAGGGGCATAATATTATGCGAGAAAGCCCCCGCTTTTTTTGCTGCCCGGGTCACCTCAAGCAGATGCCTGTCATTCACACCAGGAATCAGCACTGAATTGACTTTAACCTTAATACCCTGCGCCGCCGTTAAGCGGATTCCTTCTAGTTGCCGGGAGATCAGAATATCTGCCGCAGCTGCTCCCCGGTATGCCTTGCCCCGGTAGAATATCGAGTGATAGATTTGCCCGCCGATTCCAGGATCTACTGCATTCATCGTCACGGTGACATGCCGGATGCCGTATCCGGCAATTTCCTCCACATAGTCCGGAAGCTTAAGGCCATTCGTGCTGAGACAGAGCTGCACATCCGGCATGCCCTTAGACAGCAGCCGGAAGGTTTCTAAGGTCTGCACTGGATTGGCCAGCGGATCACCGGGCCCGGCTATGCCGACAACCGTCAGCTGGGGCAGTACCTCCGCAGTCAGCTGCACTTTCCGGTACGCCTCCTCCGGGCTAAGCACCCGGCTGACCACGCCCGGGCGGCTTTCGCTCACACAATCGTATTTGATGTTGCAGTAGTTGCAGTTGATATTGCATTTCGGAGCCACCGCTACATGCATTCTGGCGAAAACCTCATGCGCCAGTTCGTCGTAGCAGGGATGCCGCTGAACATCCGCCAAGCTGTTCCCTCCTCTCTTCAGCCCGTATGCTACAGATTTCCTGCTGCCGCCGGAGCAATCAGTCCGGACTCCAGCGCAACCAGCTGCTTGCCCCAATCCGCCGCCCACTGTCGCAGCTCATGGGTATCCAGCGGAGCTGGCACCTTCGATTCGGTATGCTCCGCGATTCTTTGCGCAAGCCGCTGGTATACCTTTGCCTGCTCTGACTGGGGAGCCGCTTCTATCGTGGTTTTGCCCTGGAGCTCACTCTGGGTTACTGTTACGGAACGGGGGACATATTCCACCACCTGTGTGTCGGTCCGCTTCACGAAATCATCAACAATCTCCTTGGCATAGGGCGCATTGATTGAGTTGGCAATGACTCCGCCCAGCAGCGCCCCACCTTCCCTGGAATATTTCTGAATTCCCTTAAACAGGTTGTTAGCTGCATAGATGGCCATGAAATCCGCTGAGGTCACGGTATAAACATGCTCAGCGATCCCTTCGCGCACCGGCACGGCAAATCCGCCGCACACCACATCGCCCAGCACATCATAAATTACAAAATCCAGATCCAACTCTTCGAATACTCTTTGCTGCTTCAGCAGTGAAACCGACGTGATGATGCCGCGTCCGGCGCAGCCGACACCGGGTGCAGGTCCCCCTGCCTCTACGCAATAAATGCCGTTGAACCCTTCAAAGATTACATCTTGAGCCTTTACGGAATGACTGTCCCGCAGCGTATCTAGCACTGTCGGTATGTATTCTCCGCCGCGCAGGGTGTTCGTGGAATCGCTTTTCGGATCGCATCCGAACTGCATAACTTTATAGCCTGCTATAGATAGGGCCGCACTAATATTGGAAGTCGTTGTCGACTTGCCGATTCCCCCCTTGCCGTAAATCGCGATTTGCTTGATCTTTTTTGCCATGTCTGATGCTCCTTTGCTGTTATTAGAATTATTGCAGGATGGATTCCCGCCCCGACCTTAGAAATTGATTCAGCCGTCTGAGTGCCTGCTCGACTGGTGCCCGAACAGCCATCGCCACAATTCCATTTTCGTGCAGCAGCGCCTTCGCTCCAGGCCCGATCTGGCACACCAACACAATCGAACAATCGCTTAGAAGCTGCGCCTTGGCCTGCAGGCTTGACTCCTCATGTCCTCCTTGAGCTGTAGAATGCCATTCACAGTTCCGGTCTTCAGTACAGCAGAACATCCCATCAGCTTCAAGCTCATAAATCAGGAACCGGTCACACCGCCCAAAATGCTGATCAATCATATAATCATCCCCGCTGCCTACAGCAACTCTCCATGTCACTTCCATCCCCTCCCGCTGTTTCCAATACACAAAGAGGCCAAACCGCCACCTCTTAGGTGCCTATGGTTTGACCTCCGGATTGTGGTCCAGTCGGCCCAATCCTGTGGTAGCTGTATATTCTCCTGATGTCGTTAAGCGCTGTGGCAGCTGCAACAGTATTGTGAGAAAATTCACATTCACTAATATAAGAAAAGGCCGGCACAGCATCGTACGGATGCTATTACCGGCCTGCGGTTAACCGCTCAGCTAATCTAACAAATACCAATTGATTTACTTTGTATTAATATACCTAACACACTGCTAAAGATCAATCCCTTAAATCGTGAAGTTTATGTGATCAATTGAGCTTAATGACTCTCCAGGTGATCCAGCAGTCCGCCAAACAGCTCTTTAGCTTGCCTGGTGTATTTGCCCTTCTCCTTTTTCATGGAGGTATGGAGCAGAGCGGCGTGGCTGCTGGAAGAAAGCCTATGCACTTCTATGATTCGATCATGCTGGCCGCTGCCTTTAAATAGGATTCCAGCAGTTAATGCAACAGTGAGTAATAGTAGCATTTGATTTCTCATGAATATCCACCTCTCAGCCAGAATAATGTTAAATCCTCTTATTCTAGGATGGCTGAGTAATAGCTATAGTATGCAGCCGCTGGCTTTGCTTAACTTCCGGCAGACAGCCTCACTTGTTCATAGAGTTAATCCCTCGGCGGTTCTTCATGAACATCCGTATCAGGCAGGGTAGTCACCCAGCGTGTAAATTCAACGCTGAGCCCAGCCCTCGTCGGAGCACAGAGAAGCGGACCAGCCTGCACACCCGTCTTATACGGAAAGCGGGCAACACGAATCGTACGCCAAGGATGTATATCCGTTCTGGCTCTGAGGATAACGGCATCTTCTAAGCGTGAGGCACGGATGGTGATATTCTCTCCAGTCCATTCAGGTACAGGGGACAAGGACCAATCCGAGTATTCATCCGTTACAACGGCACCGACATGCGGCACGCCATCATTTAGCTCAATTCCGGCCTTTATCCACTCTGTGGGGCTATGCCACAGCATAATCCCAGCCTGGTCATATAACGCTGTAAGACTCCCGCTTGCAAAACTGACTTCAACCGCACACGAATCCTCCCAGGCGGCAAGCAGCGCGTGCCCGTTGTCATGCTGGAACTGATACATTGTTTTCTCCCAATAATCACTGCCTTCTACTGCTTCAACAACCATGCTCCCGCCCTGCTCCATTATGGATTGCGGCTGATTGCTCCATACCCCATCCTGCCAATTCACCGGCTTCTTCATCTTACTGCACCCCTTCGTGTCAGACTCGTCAGAAATCGATTCCAGTTTAACCTTTTTTTATCTAAAATGCTGCAATTTCTTTTTCATCAGCGTATTGATCTGCTCTGAGCTCATCAACATGACTACAATAAAGCCGATCATGGCGCCCGGCAGAATCATGAAGGTACTCCGTGCAGCAATCCACCCCAGCAGTGGCGGCAGGAAGGCCCCGCCTGTATAAGCCAGCGCCATCTGATAGCCCATAATTTTCTGGGAGTTCTCTTTGCCGAACCGGGCTGGAGTCTCATGCAGCATACAAGGGAAAATCGGTGCCGACCCCAGACCAACCAGAATAAAGCCAATTAACGAAAATACCGCCGGAAGCGGCAACGCCAGCACCACTGCACCTAACAGTGAAATCACCAGGCCTGCACGAATCAAAACACGGTTACTGTATTTAAAAGTAATGAATCCGGTAATCAGCCGCCCGGCAGTGATTCCCCCGTAATAGAGTGAGACCCAGCCGGCGGCAGTTGCTGCAGACAGACCCTTGGCATTGACCAGAAAACTGCTCCCCCATAATCCAAGCGTTGCTTCAACGCCGCTATAGAACAGGAAGGTGATCATTGCCAGTTTTACGCCTTTGATCTTCAAAACATTGCGGTCCGTACCCGCGGGTTCAGCAGATTCTCCAGATTTTGCCGCTTCCTGGCCAATATTCTCTGTTCTTTTCCATAAAGGCAAGGTTACAAACAGCAGGATCACTAATGCAAACTGAATCAGGCTGACTGTTAAAAAGCCTTTTCTCCAGGAATCTCCGTTCGAGATATAGCCAGACATAAGGATTGGACCGAGCATGGCACCGATTCCCCAGAAGCAGTGCAGCCAGCTCATATGATGCGCTTTATAATGAGTCGCCACATAATTGTTCAGACCGGTATCAATGGAACCGGCTCCAAGTCCCAGCGGCAAAGCCAGCACAGCCAGCCAGATAACAGAAGAGGAATATGAGAATCCCAATAACGCAAGAGCTGTTACAGCGACACTGATAAAAGTAACCTTGCCCGTGCCCAGACGCTGCAGCACAGCGCTGCTGGCCAAACTGGAGATAATCGTCCCCCCCACAACCACCATCGATAGCAGCCCCGCAGTTTCTACAGGTGCCCCGTAATCCAGCCGCATAATCGGCCAGGCTGCGCCAAGCATCGAATCCGGCAGTCCTAAGCTGATAAAGGCCAAATAAATTATGATTAGAAAGAATGTTGCCATTTGATCTCCCACCTACGTTTCAGATTTGGTTAATTGCAGGCCCGGTTCAAGTGTCCGAAGGGTCTGCACGATCATGCCCTGTAAATAGTCTGCCGTAAAATCTTCGGTCATCCGGATGTCCGGAACGGTACTGTCCGGTAAAAATAAGCTGCACTGATCAACTACCGAGCGCAGATGATGATCCGTTAAAAAGCTTCCGTAAAGCACCACAAGATCAGGATTCAGCACACTGTTGACCGCAGCTGTCAGTTTGGCAATTGCTTCGGTAATCCGCTCGAACGAGGTAATCAGCGAGGGATCCCCCCACGGAATACCCAGCGGAATATTAGCTACCTCACCGGCGAAGCCCCGTTTGCCTTTATGCAGTCTGCCATTGATGTATATTCCTGCCCCCGGTCCAAAACGGTCCGGAAAATACATATACACTACAGAAGATTCTCTGGTTTCCTGCAATCTGTTACAGTACCCGATGACTGCAGCATTAACATCGTTCTCCAGAACAACCGGTTTGCCGTAACGGTTCCTGAAGTGCTCTGTTACAGAAATGTCGCGCAGAGCGATATAGTCAGAGACCAGCATTTTCCCGTCGATCTCCGCTCCCGGCAGACCGAAACCTATCGCCTGTATGGATGAATACTGCTGCATAGCCTCGTCAATCAGCGTTTCAAAGCTGCTAAGATCAATCCGGGTCACTGGTATACTTACATCTTGCAGGCGCCGGCCCGACAAGGTGACGACCGTTCTGCGGATCTGAATCCCGCTATCCTCTTCATAAGGAAATAGAATCAGGCCCAGTGAATGTTCGTCGTTATATATGTATTGCTGAGCCGGCCTGCCCCCGCTGGAGGAAATCATGTCCCCCTCCCTCACTTCCTGCTGCTCCACCAAATATTGCAGCACTGTACCTACTGTAACAATGCTAAGCCCCGTGTTCTCGGCTATTAGGCGCTTCGTCGCCTGCCCCTGCTCTTTCAATTCTTTACGTACCAGATTAATATTCACTTCTCTGATAACCAGCGCATTGCCGCCAATATTTTTCATCCTGTTCACCCCGCTTTATATAATACTTTATAAAAGTGTTTTAATAAATAGGCGATTTTAACTTTTTCGAGTACATTTAAAAGCCCGGCAAATATCTGCCGGGCTGAGTTCAATATTATAGAGTTGCTAGTCTAATTGGCTTCCAGCTTACAGATCCGGATGCTCATGTTTCGCTTTGAGCCGGCTCCAGCGGCGCTGAACTTCACTCTCGAAGCTGCGAAGTGCCGGTTCGTTCTCCGGCTTAAGCAGATGGCGGGTTTTGCCCATCGTCTTCAGCCAGGCGGAGACTTCAACACGTTTGTCCTTGTCTTCCGGATTATACGTAATGTTCGTTGTGCCATGCTCCACCTCATACAGCGGGAAGAAGCAGGATTCAACAGCCAAGGATACAATATCCGTGCCATCCTTGTCCTCGGACATCCAGTTCAGCGGGCAGGCGATCAGAATTTTGCCGTAGACGAGGCCTTCATTCTGTGCATACCACTGGGCTTTTGCAGCCTTCTTCAGCAGATCCTGCGGATACGCTTCGCAGCCGGTGAACACATAAGGAATATTGGTAGCCGCCATGATCTGGGCTGTATCCTTATGCTGGGTTAATTTACCCTGCTGGGTCTTACCGATACTTGAAGTAGAAGTACGGTGGCCGAGCGGTGTCGAATACGACTGCTGTGCACCTGTATTCATATAACCTTCATTATCGTACTCGACGATGATCATTTTGTGTCCGCGCAAAGCAGCACCAATGGCTGGCCCCATCCCGATGTCCATACCGCCATCACCTGTTACCATGACGAAGGTAAAGTCATCTTTCAGGCCCAGCCCGTCCAGCTCACCGCGGCGCTTGCGTTCCCAGAACATTTCAACCACACCGGACAGCGTTGCTGCACCATTCTGGAAGAGGTTATGGATAAACGTCGATTTATGCGATGAATAAGGATAGCCGGTCGTGGTTACCATTGCGCAGCCTGTATGGTAGAGCGCGACGATATCTCCTTCAATTCCCTTGAAGAATAATTCAAGACCCGAGAAAATCCCGCAGCCCGGACATGCGCCGTGACCCGGAGACAGACGTCTCGGTTTCTTCATCAGGCTGCGGACCGGAGGAACCTTCACGGCCAGCTTGCCAGTTTCTTCATTCTTAGTAACTGTAATCAGCCCTGTCTTCAGCAAGTCGAAATTCATCGGCTTCAGCAGGCGCTGCGGTGCTTTGTCAGGTTCGCCAGGATTATGTCCATAATAATCAAATGGCACTTCTACACGGTCAGCTACGACAGCATCCATAGCCAGCTGGAAGAAATGATGACCGTCTTCGGCATAGAAATCCTTACCGCCCAAACCGTAAATCCGGCTGATCACCTTAGTGGTTGTATTGCCGTAGGTGAATAGTGCAGCCTTAATCTCATTTACCATGTTGCCGCCGTGTCCGCCGACAGAATCCGCACGGTCACCCACAGTGATTGCTTTGACATTCTTCAATGCTTCAGCAATTTGTTTCTGCGGGAACGGGCGGATCATATTCGGTGAGATGGCTCCGGCTTTGATTCCCTGCAGGCGCAGCTGATCCACGACATCCTTAATAATCTCAGACGCAGAGTTCATCAGGAAGACCGCCACATCAGCATCCTCCATCCGGTACTGCTCAATCATAGGATAGTGGCGTCCGGTCAGCTCAGCAAATTCCTGGGCGATTTCTTCGAATACTTCTCCGGCATTGTACATTGCCACCGACTGCTGATAACGGTTGTTGATATAATCCGGTTCATTCATATATGGACCGACTGTGACCGGATTGTTACGGTCTAATGTATCTGTAAAGCCAACCGGCGGCTGCTCGCCTACGAATTTGTGAACATCTTCGCGGTGGGCAAAAGCCTGCACACGGCGCTTCTGGTGGGATGTAAAGTAGCCGTCAGAAGCTACCATGACCGGAAGACGGACTTTCGCATGTTCTGCCAGCTTCAGTGCCATCAGATTCATGTCGTAGACGGACTGCGGATCACGACACATCAGAATCGGCCAGCCGGTATTGAGTGCAAAATACAAATCGGAGTGATCACCGTGAATGTTCAGCGGTCCCGAAATCGAACGGCAGATCAGGTTCATGACCATAGGCATGCGCGTACCGGCTTGTACAGGCAGCTGTTCAAGCATGAACATATATCCTTGCGCGCTGGTTGCGTTAAATACGCGTCCACCTGCGGTAGAGGCGCCGTAACAAATCCCTGCTGAGCTGTGCTCGCCGTCGGATGGAACAAGCATAATATCATGCTGGCCGCTGGCTTTCATCGTATCGAGGAACTGGGCAACCTCCGTCGATGGTGAAATCGGGAAATACCCCATGACATGATAGTTGATCTGATGCGCAGCGTAGGCTGCCATCTCATTACCTGATTCATATAGGAATTTCTGCTCTACTTTGGCAGAGCCTACTTCTTTTTCATAATCAATAGCCATTGTTCATTCCGCCTTTCTTACCAGATTTATAATTGCGTGACCAGATCAAATGTATGATGCACAGTGTGGCTGTCAGCGTAGCCTTCCTTCTCACGGATACTGGACAGTGCCGAGGTCGGGCAGGCGCCAACGCATTTCAGGCAGCCTTTGCAATATTGATAATCGATACCCAGCAGGAACATTTGTGAACGTCCCTTGCGGTCAAGCCGTTCTTCCCAGACAAAACACTGGTCCGGACAGACGGTATCACACTGTGCGCAGTTGATGCAGGACTCGTTCTCATAAGCCGGAATCATGCCGGAACGGGAAATGCTCAGGTTCTTCAGGAAGCTGCTGCCCGGATTGATAATCGTACCGCCCATCGGCTGGGTTTCATAACCAAGCGACGAAATGTCGGAACGTACATATTCAGGCATGCTGTCTCCTGGCGCAAGCTCGAAGTGCATAAACTTTACTTCGTTATAGCCGCGGTCAAAGGTCGTAATCGCCGATTGCACGGCCTGCGGATATTTTTTGCCGAGCGACTTCTCGATAACACCCTTCATAGTTTCGGTATCGAGGAACGGGCAGAGCCGGAACAGCGCACCTAGCATGGCCATGTTTACACGGTTCTTCTCTTTCAGTGCGATGCTTGTCGCGTCGATCACGGCAATGGTACCAGCCTTCATTTTCAGCAGCTCTTTGAGTTCTTCCGGCGTCTTGGCCGAGTTCACAAGAACAGTACTGTCTTCATTGATTCCGCTGGTCACATTGACGGTCTTGGCAAGCGCTTCGTGAAATACACCAACCACATGGGGACGCTCTACCGGCGAAGTATCACGGATATGCGTATTCAAATCACAGAACCGGATGTGGGCCTTTACAGGAGAGCCCTTTTTCTCCGAACCGTAAGACGAGAAGCTGACGCCGTTCAGTCCTGCTCCGACGACTCCCGCTTCCGCGAGCATCTTACCGGCCAGGTTAGCGCCGAGTCCTCCAATGGACTCCAGCCGGATCTCAAAAAATCCGAGATCGTTTACTTTTGGTAATTGTACCACCGACATAACCCCTTCCTGAGTGTCAAGAATAATAACATCCTTTTGACTTTTTCATTGATTGTAACGTGATAATAACTGTTGCGAATGTGATAAATCTTGCATTTTCCACGCCTTGGGAATCACAATTATTTATGGATTTCAATTGGTTTCTTTATATGCGACAGTGCGGCGTTACTTAGAGAGAAAGTAATCTGTCATAGAAATGGCAAAATGTGAAAATTGTGTGTAATCCTTCAATTCCCAAGGGTTTCGTGAATACAAGACCAACCTTAATTTAGCAATAAAATTAAAAATTAAGATGTTAAATTTATCACATTAATCATGATTTATATCACAGTAGGGGTCTGTTAACTTACGGAAATATAAATAAGCCCATCCGGAGATGGGCTGCCGAGCGGGTCTTTTCTGACTCTAATAAGTCCACCAGTTGCCGGACATCACGATCATTGAAAACAGCTTAATGCTGTCCTCGTAGTAATCTTCAGCAGCACTGCCGGCCGTATGGCTCCAGAGTGAATTCAGCCAGCTTTGGTTACTTGAAGAGATCATAGCACTTACTCCAAAGGGAGCGTAGAAAGCTCCGCTGTTATAGCTGCCAAACGTTGTACCGTTCAGCTTATAACCGTCTTTAATGTTTCCAGGCGTACTGTTTACTTTGGTCTTGATCCAGCTGTTAAGCTGCGTAAGCTGGGCAAGCGCACGATTATCACCGGAAATCAGATAATCTGTAGTGATCCGCCATGGCGTACGACAGGAGTTATAGTTGTAATTCCCGTCATTGGCATCCTCCAGAAAGCCGGCTGCTGCCGGTTTATAGACACCTCCGGAATAGACCACAAAGTCAGGCAGCAGACCAGTGCCCCCACTATAGCCCGTGTACAGGCTGTTTATAATGGTGTACGTTTTATCGGCTACACTGGTCCAGCGCGCATCACCGGTTGCCGCCTTGAATGCCTTCAGGTGATCCAGCATGAAATCCGAGGGCCGTGTAGCCGTGTTGTAAGAGCCGCTGTTGGCCCAGTCTCCCAGACGGATCGTCCACTGCGTCTGATTGATCTCATTGTCCATGATGGCTCCAATGACATTATTCGCAGCCTGCAGATAATTGACCGTGCCCGCACTGCCCCATTGCCGGTCTGCAAGCAGTAGCGCAAAAGCAATATCCATGTCCCCGTCAGTAGCGGAATCCTCCCCCTCTATATTCTGAAAGCTGCTGTTCTGCTTCCAGGACATCAGATAGGGATTGATGGAGCTGGGATGGGCGGTGTAATAATTATATAGACCGTTAAAATACGTCTGTGCATTGGTGTCATACCCGGCCATCAGCACTGTAAAGAGCATGCCATAACCGTGGGCTTCGGACACGGTTTCCCCGTCTGAATTATATTTAACATAGTATTTTCCGGTACCAGCCGGTTTCAGATATGCAGCTTTCCATTCATTCCACTTCGCCTTGACCGAATTGTCCATACTTGTCTGCGTAACATTATTCGGTTTGATGGTACCGCTTGTATAGGTGGTGTGCTGCGGAAACGGCTTGTTGACGGCAGCCAGTGCAGAACCGGCCGGCAGAATGAACAGCGCCAGACATAAGATAATGAAGCTTTTCCAGCCCGGCTTCCACTTGTTTTGCTTGTTCATAACGATTCACTCCTCATGTTTGGTCAGCCTCCGGGGGGTATTTCGTGCACCACAGGGTATCGGCTGTGAACGCAAATGCTTAAGCAAAAGAATTCATGAAGCAATGAAACAGGCAAAACCGGATTCGCACACCTCCCTCTATTCGGAATGGGGTTTTTCTTAACCATCCTGAAAGTTAAAGCGTTTAAACTTTCACAGCAAAAAAATAAATTTGCTGACATGCTAAATATAGTCTTCCATTTTATTCCTGTCAATATATGAAACGTCCAGAATATGGCATAAAGAAGCTGTCCTTCACTGCATGTCTTGATTGCGGAAGGACAGCCCCTTTAATTAGCCTCTGACAACAAAACTTCTACTCAATATCCTGCTGCATATGCTCTGCGATCAGTTCTTGCTTCCGCGTCCATACCTTTTCACTGAGATTTACACGGTACACCTCAGGATTCAGCTTGCGCAGGTACTCCGGCCAGAACAAATCAAGCTGTTCCTGGTGATAGCTGCGGATTTCATCCAGCGCAGGCAGCTTGTAGACTTGGAATCCGTTCACAAATATCGGCTCCAGCATCGGCAGCGCCTCATACTTGTCGACGTTCTTGCGCAAATACGGATGCAGCGGATTGAACAGCTTAATGCGGCCGCCGCTGCGCGGAGTCTCCTCTTCAGGGAAGCTGATATAATCCGCCATCGCCTTGCCATTGGTTCCGACAATGCGGAACACTTCTTTTTTGCCGGGAGTCGAGACCTTCTCGGGGTTGGAGGAAATTTTGATCGTCGGTATCATTTCACCTGTAGGCGACTCAATTTCAACCAGCTTATACACGCCGCCAAGCGAAGGCTGGTCGGAAGCGGTGATAAGCTGTGTTCCCACCCCCCATGTATCGATGGCTGCACCCTGCAGCTTGAGGTCCATGATTGTATTCTCATCCAGATCATTAGAGGCGACAATCTTAACATAGTCCAGGCCGGCCTCATCCAGCATCTTGCGCGCCTGGATAGACAGATAGGCCAAGTCTCCGCTATCGAGCCGGATACCGTTCATCCGCTTACCCTGTGCTTCCAGCTTCTTGGCAGTGTTGATGGCATGCGGCACACCGCTGCGCAGTGTATCGAAGGTGTCCACCAGCAGGGTAACGCCATCCGGCATTACCTTGGCATAGGCATCAAAGGCTTCCTGCTCACTTGCAAAGCTCTGCACCCAGGAGTGTGCATGTGTTCCTTTGGTAGGAATGCCGAACATTCTTCCGGCCAGCATGTTAGAGGTAGCATGAAAACCGCCGATATAAGCCGCCCGTGCGCCCCATACCGCCGCATCCGCCTCCTGCGCTCTCCTGGTTCCGAATTCCAGCAGGATATCGCCGGGAGCCACCTGCTTGATCCGTGAGGCCTTTGTAGCAATCAGTGTCTGATAGTTCATGAAGTTGAGAATCGCCGTTTCGACAAGCTGGGCCTCCATAATTGTTCCTTCAACCCGTACGAGCGGCTCATCCGGAAAGACGAGCGCCCCTTCCTTCATGGAGTGGATCGTCCCCTGAAAATGAAACTGCAGCAGCTCCTCAAGAAACGCGGGCGCATAATTCTCTTCCTGCTCGGATAGATAGCGGACATCATCTTCGGTAAAGCGCAGGTCACTGATATACTGGGCAATGCGCTCCAGACCCGCGAACACGGCAAAGCCGTTCCCGAACGGCAGTTTGCGGAAGTAGGCTTCGAATACTGCCTTGCGTTTATGCGTTCCGTTCACCCAGTGGGCGTACATCATATTGATCTGATATTTATCGGTATGTAGAGCAAGCTCTCTCCTCAAGTCCTCATCTCCTAAATTCTCTCTATTGTGCGGCGGTAACAACCTTCGCTCCAAGACTGCCCTGGAAATGCCCCAGTGCCCAAAGATGCCCGTCCGGGTTAAAACTGGCCACAGCGTCTTCGTGTATGATGAGATCAAACCCTTTGTTGTATGCATCCACTGCGGTATGCAGCACACATATATCGGTGCATACGCCGATAAGATGCAGCTCCGTAATGCCGCGTTCGCGCAGTTTCAGCTCCAGATCGGTCCCGCTAAAGGCGCTGTAGCGCGTTTTGTCCATCCAATAGATCGAAGACCGGTTAGCCTCATATATGTCTTTCAAAGTGCCGTACAATTCCCTGCCGCGGCTGTCCCGCAGATTATGCGGCGGAAACAGCTTGCTCTCCGGATGATACGAATCATCTGCTTCA